>CAYQSQ010000019.1:0-38271 GCA_964420215.1 uncultured Flavobacterium sp.
CACCGCCGAGACCAAATAATCCCCAGGCGCCAGCCCATCAATAGCATTACTATTAAAGTTATCAATCGGTTTTTTCACCCCATCACCATCAACAGCAATCCAGTTAAAAGACAACACACCCACACCCCCCGAAGCCGAAACATTCGCCTTTCCATCAGCAAGACCAAAACAAGAGACATCCTCAGAAACGATCTTACTTATAGTCACTACCTCCGGCGCATCGAGATCAAAATTGATAGCAGCAGAACAACCATTCCGATCAGTCACATTAATAACATACGCCCCTTTAGCCAACCCCTTTACCGTAAAGTCAGTCACCTCGTTAGATAAAATTTTACCATCACTAGCATTACTAACCTCAAAGACAAAATCAGGCGTTCCCCCCGAAACGAGAAATCTTACCATACCATCATCTGCACCAGCAGTAGAAGGAATAACCTTATCTATAATATCAATAACCAAAGGAGCTTTGGATTCTTTAATATCAAAATATCCCAAATGACTGCAATTTAAAGCATCAGTGACAGTATAGATATACGTGTTAGGAGCTAAGCCTGTTCTGGTAAAGGAGTTAATACTGCTGTTGTCATCCCACTCAATAGTATAAGGAGGTGTTCCTCCTGACACAGAAATTGTTGCTTCGCCACCTTTAATGTTGTTACACTTTATATTCGGAATAATTGCTTCGGAAGTGATAACAGAAGGGGCTATTATTGTATATTTTTTATTTTGAGAAAGAGTAATTCCATTCGAATCGGTAACATTAACTTCGTAATCACCAGGTGAGAGGTTATTGATTGTAGCTTCCGTATTATTTAAAGGCGTAAGATTATTGGTTTCGTCTTTTTTATACCAAGAGTACTTGTACTTACCGTCTTTAAAAGGAGTTCCTCCTGTGGTTTCAACAGTTATGCTTCCTGTATTGTCGTTGTAGCATGTTTTGATGTCATTTTTAGTTACAGTAACTAAGTTTAAAGAAAGTGCAGGTTGTAAATAAAAATTAGCATTGGCTACACAATACCGTCTGCCATCGTTAATTTTTTCATCTGAAATAGATATAGAATATTCCGACTCACCGATGTTGTTGATTTTGATAAAGTATTCTTTTTTAGCCGAATCATAACGGGTTTCAATTTGACTTTCAGCAACTTTAAAAGAGCCAGCGTAACCGCCCCAGTTACTAATTGTATAATCGTACTTGTTTCCGTTAATAGGGATTCCTCCCCATACTTTAGCTTCGATCCACCCGTCCGTTGCAGTGGGCGAACTAGGATGTTTAATATTAGAAGTGAATTCTATTTTTAATTCGGGGTATTGCGGGGGTAATATGTTAAAAGTTTCGTTGATGCTGCATCCGTTTTTATCGGTAATGGTTACGGTGTAATTACCAGGAGATAAATCTCTTCTAGAGGAGGAATTAATTGTTTTGTCATCTTCCCATGAGTAGGTATATCCACCGGCACCACCCGTAACTGTAAAATAGATAAATCCATTTTGATATTGATAACAATGTAGATTATCTACTGTTTTTGTTTCAATTTTAATAGGTGTTGGGATGTTGATTTCGCCAGTTATACTGTGGTCGTTACCTATTGAGATGCCGTTTGCATCTTCAATACTAACACTATATTTACCGTTTTCTAATCCTGTTAAGGTACTTTTAGTACTGCCTAATAATTCAGTCCAAATGCCATTGTTTAATTGGTACCATTTGTATTTATAAGGTAAACCGCCATTTTCAAAATCCTTAAAAGGAACTCCTCCTGAGGCGTTGGCAGTTAATTTTTTAGATGGATGATTATTCGATCGAATATTTTCGGTAGTACATAACAATGGATTGCTATCGATTGAGAGGGTTAATTTTTCAGGTTCGTTAAGTGTGAAGGTGTAGGTTTCGGAGCAGTTGTTGTTATCTTCTACACGAATAGTATAATTACCAGCTTTAAGCTCAGTGAATTTTACGATCAGACTTTTATTGACAATCTTTTCGGTAAACGTTTTTATTGAAAATGGAGAGTTATTTAAAGTCAAGGTAAAATTGTATTTCAAATTTTCAATAATCGTACCTCCTTCGATTAATAAAGTGATGTATCCATCAGCAGCTCCTTTTTGAGTAGGCTCATGAAAAGCGCCAGTATCTGATACTTTTTTAATTGAAACTTTGGTAGGTAAAACAATTGTAGTTTCTTCAATGATATCATCTGTAAGTATGATTTTACCATTTTGTACAACTTGTTTTTTAGCAACACAACCGTTTTTATCACGTAGTTTTATTTGGTACTTACCTTCGGATAAGTTTCTGATTTCGGTTACAGTAGGTTTGCTAAATTTAATCCAATTAACATCATTCCAACTTTGGTTTACTTTTTTGATTAGATACTCGTATCCTTCTATTCCGCCTTTCGCATAGATCTGAATGCCACCACCATTTGTGTCAGAATAACAAGTCGGATGCCACGTTTTTTCTGATGGAACACTATTGAATGCAACAGGAGTAATAGTAGGATTATATGTTTTGGTTTTGGTATAGTTTGGTCCAGTAGCGTGAGAAGTGCCACCATTATATTTAGCTAAATATTCAACGGAATAGGTAAGGGGTTTAATTCCGTTAAAAGTATAACTCCATCCAGAACCATCACTTTCTTTAACTAAATCGGTTGATGTTATTGGTGTTTTTATTGAAGAGGCATTTTTAGCAATTTCTTTGTTGCCGTTGGCGTCAATAGTGTATAAAAATATCTCAGTAAATACCTCGTTAGGTAATAAGTTTCTATCAAAAATAACTTTGAGTTCGGCAAGTTCATCATAACATGCAGGAGTTACGAATTTTAGATCTTTTAGTTTAGGAGCTGATTTTCGGTATATAAAGGTTATTTTTTCTGAATCTGAAACATTACTATCAAGTTTAAATTTTTCAGTTAGGATTTCAGAGGTGTACTCAGTTATCAGCTTTTGAATTCTTTCATCTGTTTTTTGAGTGATAGATCCAAAACAAGAAGGATCATAAGTCCTAGTGCATTCTTGAGTAACGATTGCTTCAATTTCTTTTCGTTGTGATTCCGCTTTTTCAGCAGCCAATATTCGGGCTTCGCTTTTAGCAACATCATCCTCAATAGAAGTACAGGAGGTTGTATTCCAAACAGAAATTATTTCATTATTGTCTGTATCGGTTAAAAAATCTTTTCCTAAAATATTTAGTTCGTTATTGTGATTAAAACGCTCGGGGATACTTTTAATATCAGGTACTGTAATTGTAAGATTAGAAAAGGGTAGTTTAATTGTTTTCGTACGTTTTCCAACTAAATATTTCCAATTGATGTCAGAAGCGTTTACGCCACCTCCTGTTAAGGCAACAAGTAGCGGATCCTCATCTGATAACACAAGAGCAGATGTGTTTTCTGGAATATTAAGATCAACTCTTGGTCTCCCTATAAGTGTTACGTTTGTTAATCCGTCATTAACGTCCTCAATGAATTGATAAAAGCAGGTATTGTCGACTTTGTAGTTTTTGTAATGATGTTTTGTACTACCACATACCCCGAAATTTCGGTGAGCTACTTTTGTATAAAATTGAATATTTTCAATAGGATTGTTAATGCTTACTTTTATTTTTAAATTAACTTTTCCTTCACGTATAGGGTCTGGTAAGATGTTCTGAACAGTTTGGTCTTTATATCGAATGTTTATTTCTCGAAGTCCCATTGCTTTACCACAACCAACATCTTTTTTGTTTCCGGTTATAATAAACTCATAATAACTTTCTCCTCTGACAAGGATTTGTGCCGTTAGAAAGTTGCAAAATAACAAACAAGTAAATAGTAAACACAATAATTTTTTCATAAGTGATTTTTAGTAAATAACTTCGATAGTTTGAATTTCTGTAGGAGCGCCATCCTGTAATAACACATTAAGATGGTATTCGTAAATTGAATTAGGGTTGACTTTTGAATCGGTAAATCCGTCAATAGTTGGTGGATATTGTTTGATGAGGATTGGTTTTTCTCCTTTTTTATTTTTGTACAATAAAATTTCACTCACGTTAGAAGGCATCTTTTTCCAAGACAATATAATTTGTTGATTAATCCGATCACTGATGCTTCTGAATTGTTTGATGACTTCTTGTTTTTCGGAAGTAGCCCATGTTATTGTAATAGGATTACTTGGGATTGAAAGTAAGCCACTCTCATCTTCAGAAATCAGAGCGTATGTATATTGATTGTTATTGATTACCTCTTTATCTATAAAACTGGTTTCTTTTGAGCTTGAAAAAAGTGTGGTCCAGTCTTTTTCGTTTTGAGTTTTGTTTTTACGAAGTACTTGATGTGATTTTACATCATCGCTTGAACTGTTGATCCACTCAATCAAAATTCCTTTTGAGGTAACTTTATAAGTTTTTATGACTGGAGCAGAAGGAGGGATTACGTCGGGCTTTTTTAATTTCAACACATCGGAATAATCAGACATATTAAAACGTTTGTCAACAGCGACAACTTTATAAAAAACATTTTTATTTAAAAATTTGACAGCAATGGTATCTGTAATTTCCGAATCCAAAATGGGAGAAACCGTGATTGGAGCAAATTCTTCTTGAATGGAATTACCTCTAAATACGCGATAACCTAAAATATCGTTTTCGGTATTTGGTTTCCATTTAAGTTTTACGATGCCCAATGTGTCGATTGTACCTTGTAATAAAATAGGAGCTGAAGGTGCAATAGAGTCAATCGTTTGAACAAATTTAATCATTGATGCTTTTGTACTTCGATCTTTGCCTATAGCGGATATTTTGAAGTAATTAGACGGTTCTAAATTTTCAAAATTAATTTGGCGTTGGTGAGTAGGTATTTTTTGAGTTACAACATTAAAAATGCCAGTAGCTTTTGACGAACGATTTAATTCAAATCCAGTAATGTTTTCTTCGGCTTCTTTAGGGAATTCCCAATATAAGTCTACACTACCGTTATCATTTAATTTAAAATCTGTAATATGAGGAGTGGCTGTTTGTGCTGATATTCCTTTTGCGCTAACGGTTTTAGATGGGGTGCTTTCTTCTCCGAAAGGCGATATTCCGACAATTCTATAATGGTATAATTTATTGTTTTGTGCTATGGTATCGGTATAGCTATTTTTTTTAAAAGTAGCACCATTGTCGTTTAAGTTTACGTAAGGTTCACTTCCTAAACGTTTAAAATTGATGGCATCTTCTGAACGTTCAATATGATATGAAGTATAGGTGTTTTTTAGGGCGTTATACTCCCAACTGAGATTGATTTTTTTGTCGTCACCTGCGGCAAATAAATCAAAAGGAGGAGGGAGCATTTTTATATGATCTGTTTTTATCAAAACAATACCAGGTTCGATTTTTAAAATGTCGTCTGGTACAAGTGTTTTTATGATATATAAATATTCTTCATTGGGCTTAATGTCGGTATCTATATATCCCCAACCTGCTTTTTGTGCTGCGGTAAAATCCATGTCAGCGGCAAATAATGAAAAAGAGAAACGTTGTTCGATTTCAGTCGCTTGATTTACAATTTGTAACACGCTGCTATGCTCATCATCATTACCATCTGTGATAAAACTTTCGCCATATAGAGCTTGTGCGATAATAGCCGCGTAATTGTTCGTTTCTACTAATTCTTCCCAATTTTTAAGAGGTTCCGGTTTAATAGGAGTGGTGTTGATTTGTTTTTTTTCGGGTTGAGAGAGGCGGATGTTGTTACGCGATACCGTGTGTCGTTCAATAATAAAACCATGCGTGTTTGCTTTTGCCCACGCCGTAGGAGTGCTACACGCCCAACGTAATGAAATCTTATTATTTTGATAACGGACTAAAGCTTTAACAGAATTAGTATTGTTAGGTAAGTCCGTTTGACCAATTAAAAATAGAGGTAAAAATAGAATAAGATGTATAAGATGCTTCTTCATTATAAGTCAGAAAGGTTCTTGAAAGTGTATATTGTATTGTCATTTTTGATATTGCCAGGTAGGCTGTAAATCAAGTTAATGTTATAATTTCCTTTGAACATACGAGGAAATTGAAAGTCTAAAAATTTTAGAGATGGGTGGCTTGGGCTAATTTGTTTATCAATAAATTGATGTTGAATTTGCTTTTTTAAATCATAAAAATCATTTTCATACGTTTCTGCTAAATAATAATTGTACGGAAAGTATACTTCCTGTTTATCGGAAGATAATTTTATTCGCTCGATATAAGAAACGGATAAATGGAGTGCTTTTACGGGTTCAAAACCTAATGTATTGGTGTCACGAGTTAAATAAAATCGATTGTATAATGGGTAGGTATTATACATTTTTGGTTTGATTTCATTGATGTAGTACAAATCATCTAACGTTGCGGATGGATGTATTAAAGGTTTATTGTTGGTGTATTGGTTGCCTAAAAGCTCGACTAATTCAAACGGTTCTTGCTTTTTAATGGACGAGGTTAAATAACAGGATTCATCAGATATCTTACCTCTTAAATGCGAGTCAACATCGATTGATTTTATTTTATCCTTAAACGTATCGTATTTACTAGATCGGAAAGAATAATTAAGTCTGTCGATTTTTAAATCTCCTTCTTTTAAAACGGTTTCTGATAAATTTTGTTGTATTTCAACGGTGTTATCTGCGTCTAAATCATGAGTGATAGTCTTGGTTTTTTTATCTGAAACTGTTTTTGTTTTTTGATTCGTACTTGAACTAACAATTGAAATAGTATAATTTTTTTCTTTTTCGACCTGATCTAAAGGAAATGAGATTGTATTGTCGGTATCGTTATATTGAAAAACAGAAGAGTAGTTTTTGTTTTCATCTTCCATATAATTGATTTCAGTTTTCCAAAGGGAGCTGTCAAAAAGATAATCTTGCCCTTTTTTTAATTTAATGTATCCCTTAGGAGTTTCTTTTCGATAATAATTTTTTTGATCGATAATCGGATAACAGTATAGTATATTTTGTAAAGGAATGGTTTGGGGAGCACCACCAGTTGTAAACGATACCTCTTTAGTTTCGACTGATTTTTTGCCGTCTTCTACAATTGTTTCAAAAACTCCGTTGATTTTTTCCTGAAAACTAACTTCGACAATCACTTTTAAATCCGAGGAAGGAGGCAATATATCATCGGGTACAAATGTCACTCGATCTTGAAATTCGCTCCATTCAATTTTACCTTTGATAGCATTGTTATTTTTGTCGGTGACGACTAATTTATCTAAAAGTACTTTGTAGTATTTATCCCCGCTATCCTCGGGTATTACGATTTCTTCGTTGATTTTCATGCTAAATGATACTTGCGGAGAGGTAAATACATCAGCTTCTTTAGCACCGTTGTTCGGGCTGATATCTGTAATCATCATCATATCATTAATCGGAGACGCATCTTCAAACTTACATTCTTCACCAAGGGTAACTTTAAGTCTAAAACGACCTTTTATTAAACCTCCTAAAACGCTGTATTTTCCTCCAAAATATCCTTTCATCCATATCGG
Source organism: uncultured Flavobacterium sp. (assembly GCA_964420215.1). Classification (GTDB taxonomy): domain Bacteria; phylum Bacteroidota; class Bacteroidia; order Flavobacteriales; family Flavobacteriaceae; genus Flavobacterium. Next base: position 7,494 of record CAYQSQ010000019.1, read on the forward strand.
GTTGGGTGCTTTGGTCTGTAATAAAACTGCCCCGCCTCCTTTAAAAATATCAATTCGTTTCTTTTTGAAAAACAATTTAATTTTCACACCGATTTTGCCTTGTATGTAAGCATATCCTTGTCCGTTGGCATACCAACCGTTAATACCCACTTGATCCCCCGTATTGCTACATTCTGCTTCACCATAATTTTTGAGCATGACATCGTATCCTCCGCCAGCTTGTAATCGGGCATATAAGATTAAGAATTTAATATCTCCTGTATCGACTTTAAAGTCTTGCCCGAAAGCAAAACCCTTTCCGCTTTTAAGAGCATTTTCGTCTCTCATATAATTTAAACTGTTAGAGTCTACACCTAATATATCTGCAACTTCTTGTGGAGGAGGTGGGCTACCAGGGATGTGATCTCCAATCATAAAATATCCTCCAGCTTCAATCGAAGCGCCTAATTTAAAGATCAATCCTAATCGATCTGTTGGTGTACCCATGTGTAAATACCATTCTTCTTCCGACAGGTGCATAACCGCCCATCCAGCTCGACCTCCAGAGGCTCTTCCTTTTATTATATTTCCAGCGACATTAACATACATGTCAAATTCACCGTGTAAGGTTTTGTTTTCGAAATCATGTTCAATACCTATATAGGCATTAAGTCCTGCCTCACCTGATATTGTAGCTGGATATTCTTTTTCGGCCCGATCAACAAATTGTTTCGTTAATTTGTTGTTAGAGAGATCATCAATACCTACGGCGCTAGCCAGCTCTTTCATTTTGCCTGTAACAGCAGCAGCGGGATTGGGGATGTTAAAAGTTTGCATCACATGTCCCTCTCCATAAAATCCCATTTTGTTGATCCCACCATTAGTATTGAACAGGATTTCAAAACCGGCTCCTCCATGTATTGCATCGGGATTTACGACGCCAAATAAGACCATCGCCTTTAATCCTAAACCTCTATTTTCATTAGGTTTGTAAGCTAGCCCTGAGGGAGAAAAAGCAGAACTAAATCCTGTGCGTTCCATGTGGTAAAAGGCTCCGCCACCAAAACCTTTTAGCGTAATCCCTGTGGGTGAATTACCTGTTGGTAGGTCGTCTACCATAACATCAAAATACCAATATCTAAAAGTTGTTTTGCCAAATATCGCCTTAGCTCCGACTTTTATACCTTCCATGGAGGCCATTTCGACATCTAAACGCGCTGAAAATCCATTCCCATATTCGGCATCATTTTCCATCAGTAATAAATCACCGTTCATCTTGAATCCTCCCATATCGGCCTCGAGGTAAACTTTTCGGAGCTTGAGCTCTTTATACGACCAACGTTGTTTACTGTCTTCTTCTTTAAATTCACTAAGGATTTCTAATCGGCTATCAGCGGCAAATCCTTTATCCATTAAATTTATTTTGAGATCAAAACCAAGCACAGCTTGATTACCGTTGGTGGTTAATGCGATATTCGCGATTGAAGCAGGAAAATTCATGAGTTGAACCTCGTCTTTATATCCAAAATATCCTACACTAAATACAGGTGATTCGGTTTGTAACACCAAATCCTGAAATTCGATTCCTTTAAATTCAATTGTGTTGTTGTCTTTTGGGGTTAAGGATTCTTTTTGATTGGCAGATATTGCCATTCGTCCATGCAGTATTGCTTTTGGTCTGAAATTATTATCCTTTACAGTAAATTCGATCGAAGAGTTGGGGAGTAGTTCAGCTTGTGCTTTCCAAATACTAAAATTAAGCGTGTCAATATTTGCCACACGCATCAGATATTCATCCTCACTAATTAGTCCAAAATATTTTAATCCTTTGCTTTTAGAATCTCCGATGGGGAGTACAATTTGTCCTTCAAAATCAGCACCTATAAGGTTGTTTGCCGCAATGTTAATGCCTATTTTATCTACGGAATAAGACCACGCATTAGCATCAGAGGTACGGCCAGATTCTATCGGAATAATATTTTCAGCACTAAAGTGACCCGAAATTCCATTTTTATCAATAATCATGTCCGCGGCTTCAAAATTTACGCGTGATTTTTTGGAGATACTCTCTTTTGTTTTGAATTCTTTAGGAAGACTGATTTGTACCGATTTAATATAAACCCCTCGCCAAGATTCAATACTGGGTCTCAGAAGATTGTTATCGTGATAGTATTGAGGAAATGTAACATTTTCGTTACGGATGTCACTAAAATCAAAAATGGCGGTATTGACCGAAAATAAAAATTTATCGGGTTTTTTGGTAAGGACAAAAGGATCGAGATCGATCTTAACAATAAGATCATTCCAGTCAGAAGCGACAGCATTAAAATGACCTTTTACTCGATTAGGAACCGTTACATCGTCACCTTGATTGTTTTTGACGCTGATGTCTTTCGGTAAGGCTTCTCCGTTGGGTTTTACAGGGATAATCATTTCTCTGGAAAATTGTACCTCGCCCTCAATGCCCATTTCTTTTACTCCGTCACAATCAATGGTAACGTAGGTTTTATTTTGAATATCAGCAGTTTTTAAATTAGAACCGCCTTTGATAGCTAATAACCACGATCCTCCGTTAAAAGGAATTTGAAAATCACCGAGTAATACGAGGTTGGCAGTTCCAGATATACCACCTTCACTTGTAAGTGTAATATTATTGGCTCCAAAAAAAAGTTCTATCGGGTTGCCTTTCTCATCTGTTTGCGGTAAAATAATTCGGGCAAAAACAGTAAGGGTAGTTTTGTTCTTTTCAAATTTAGCCTCATAAAAACCCAATTGATATTCAATTTCGTTAATAATGTGTTTTACACCTACAGGTAATGATTTTATATCATCACTTTTGAAAGTGCTTACCCATTTACCGTCGGCTTCAATTTTTTTAAATGTTGCTGATGCTTGATTGCGATCATCGATGATTTTGGAAGTAGGAAGTCCGAATTCATTTATGATTTTATCAAAAGTAAATTCAGAAGAGGTATGCGTTGATTTAAAATAAGTAGCTGAATTAGATTTTTTTTCAATAGGAGGCGCTGTGTTTGCTATAGTGTCTTTATCATTTGAACCAAAAGATAAATTGAGACTAACAAACAAAAAAGCAAGAGTGTACAAAAATATACATCTTGATAATTTAGCCTTTAGGCTATACGGGGGTAATAATTTAATTTGCTTCAACAAACTCGATTTACAAGATTAAACATCAATGTAAATGAGCTTCAAACTATTTGAACGCAAAACTAAAGATTTAAAAACAAGCTAAAAAATAAATTATGTTAAAAGTAGATGTTAAAATTATTTAACATAAAAACAGCATTTTTTAATTTGTGACAATTCAAAAAATGATGTTCATTTGCACCATAGTTTGAAGCTCATTTACTGTAATTTTTATTAGTAAATCGAGTTTATTGAAGCAAATTAGTTCTTTTTTCGCGTTAATGATTACCTCAGTGGTATGTGCCCAGACTTTGGATTATGAGTCTATAGTTGGTAGTAAACCTCTTAAGGTCAGTGGTGTTGTATCTGCAAATGCTGTAGGATACGATTCCAATCAAAACAATAGTAGATTGCCGTTTACGTACTTTTTGCAAGGCACGCTTAATGTATCAATATATAGTTTTTCAATTCCGATATCGTACAGTTATTCCAACCAAGGAGATAATTTTGGGTATCAATTGCCATTTAATTTTAATCGAATTAGTTTACATCCTAAATATAAATGGATCACAGGGCACATTGGTAATGTAACCATGAGTTTTTCGCCTTATACTTTAAACGGACATCAATTTACGGGGGGAGGTTTGGATTTAACGCCATCAAATGGTTTTAGTTTTAGCGCAATGGGAGGGCGGTTGTTAAAAGCGACGAATGACACAAATGATCCCAGAACAATACCTGCTTTTGAGCGGATGGGTTATGGGGCTAAAGCGGGGGTAAAACGCAAAAGATTTGCCGTTGGACTCATTGGTTTTTATGCCAAAGACGATATAACTTCAATTGATTCAATCCCTGAAAAAAAAGGTGTTTTACCACAAGAAAACACCGTGATGAGTGTGGACGGCGAGTTTAAAATAAATTCGGAATTTAGTGTGAAAGGAGAGTACGCTACTTCTGCAATAACAAAAGATACTCGAGTATCTGAAAACGGAATACCAAATGCCACCGTTGAGCATTATAAAGCGTATAAAACAAGTTTGAATTATCAAGTGAATCGGATTGCGTTAGGTGTTGGTTTTGAACATATTGATCCAGGATATAAAACACTCGGCGCTTATTTTTTTAATAATGATTTTGAAAATATTACGCTAAACGCATCCAACGGTTTTTTTAAAGATAAATTAATATTAACGTTTGATATAGGCTATCAAAAAGATAATTTGGATAACAAAAAAGCGAACAGTACCAACCGAGCAATAGGATCTTTTTCTGCAAATTTATTTGTGAATGAAAAGTTGAACTTAGCGGCTACATATTCTAATTTTTCAACCTATACCAATACAAAATTAAATCAATTTGATATAATCAACGACAGCGATTTGACCGATCAAGAATTAGAAGCGCTGGATTATAAACAATTATCACAAAACGCAACCGTAACCGCTAATTATGCGGTAAGCAACACCGAAAAATTAAGGAAAAATATTACGGCTAATTATGCTTTAAATACGACAGCAAGTAAACAAGGCGGCGTTAATACTAACGATGCATCGCATTTTCATAACATAAATACAAGTTATAGTTTTGATTTTATAGAGCGAGATTTAAGTATCACTCCATCAATCAATGCAACCTATAATGTAATGGGGGTGATACAATCGACAACTTGGGGTCCCATAATTAGTTTAAATAAAAAATATTTTGAAAAAACATTACAAACCAGTTATGCCGTATCTTATTCAAAATCAAATAGTATATCCAGCAAAACAGACATCACAAACGTAAGAGCCTCTTTGCAATACGTGTTAAAAAAGCAACATAATTTTAATTTTAGTGTGATTCAATTATTTAGAAAAACAACGGCTAAATCACCCTTACAAGAAACAACGGCAACGTTGGGTTATTCTTATTCGTTTGGTGAAAAAAAACCAAGTTTGTCAATTCCAAAAAGAAAACCAAAAATTCAATCCGATACAATTGTGGTCGCATACAAGCAATATTATTTTGAAGGAGAACCAACAGAGTTAACTCCTAAAATAGTCCGTATCATTAAAAATGGATCATTTCAATACTTGACTCAAAAGAAAAAAGAAGAATTACAAGAAATTGAAAAACAACTCATAGCGACTCAAGATAAAGACAAACGCGTGTATAAAAGTGTTGCAGAATTATATTTGAAATCCTTGAGTGATTATAAAGATTTTAACGATCAATACAACGTATTGCTTTTTCAATCCTACAATAAATTATTGTTTGAGGCCGAAAATGTAAATAGTAAGCTAAAAGCTGAACATTTAAATTTACATGCTAAAATAAATAGTACAACGAATCCGAATCCGTTAGATTTAAAACATGTTGAGGTTGTCGATAAAAAGTATTACGCCCACAAAAAAATGATAACAGCTCTTAAGAGTTGGGATTTAGATTTGAAAAAAGTAGAAGATGCTCAAGGCGATTTTAAAATTATAAAAGATCAATACAAATTAAAAGCCTTTGAGATGGCAGAAGCAGGAACGCCTGAAAATGAAATTATTGAGTATTTAGAAATTCGGATAGCGGATTATTATCACAAAGTGATTAAGGAACAATAAGTTACCTCAAAATTAATTCGGTAACGATTTCTTTTTGTAACGATTCGTTTAACAATTGTATGATTTTGGTTTTACCATAACTCAATTCTTCCCGAACAACAGATGAAGAAAGAGAAATCGTTAGTTTGTCTTTTTTTAGGGTAACATTAGTGGTGTAGTTTTTAATCCCATTTCCCATAACAGCATACCAAGTTTCTTCGATTAAGACTTGATTTATACCGTTTTCTAAAGGCGTGTTGGTTACAATATCTTTGATGATATCACCTATTTTTTGATTATCTCTAAAACGCTTCGACATTCGTTGTTTGAATTATTTATATTTGGGTTTTCAATCAGGGTATAAATGTACATTTAGAAATCGTAATTCTATGAAAAAGTTATTAATCATCAACGGACCTAATCTTAATCTTTTAGGAAAACGCGAACCCGAAATCTACGGTACTCAAACATTTGAGGATGTTTTCGAGCTTTTAAAAGCTAAATTCCCTCAGTTTCAATTGGAGTATTACCAGAGCAATATAGAGGGTGAGTTGATTAATAAATTACATGAAGTGGGATTTACATACGATGGTATTATTCTTAATGCAGGGGCTTATACGCATACTTCGGTAGCGATCGGAGACGCGGTTAAAGGAATCAAAACACCCGTAGTCGAGGTGCATATTTCCAATACTTTTTCCAGAGAAGAAATCCGCCATCAATCCTATATTTCTGCTAATGCACGAGGCGTTATTTTAGGCTTTGGTATGCAAAGTTATGAATTGGCTTTGTTGTCGTTTTAATTATAGTAGAAATCAATTTGTTATTTTACAAAATCATACTCAATTGAATTCGTTTGCGTTCAGCGTCGATATCAACAACTTTTACTTGGATTTGCTGATTGAGGTTAACGACTTCGTTTACATCGCTTACAAAGCCTTCTCGGAGTTGTGAGATGTGTATGAGTCCACTTTCTTTAAGTCCGATATCAACAAAACAACCAAAATTGGTGATGTTGTTTACAATGCCGGGTAATTGCATGCCAATGGATAAATCGTTGATGGATTTTATGTTTTTATCAAATTCAAAAATCCGAACCGATTTACGAGGATCTAAACCGGGTTTGTGTAATTCTTTAACAATATCTTGTAAACTCAATAACCCAATTGTATCGCTTACGTAGTCCTGAAGTTTTATTTGTTCTATTTTAGACGAATTCCCGATCAAATCATCAACGGAAATCCCAAGGTTTTTAGCCATTTTTTTAACGATAGCATACGATTCTGGATGTACAGCTGAGTTATCTAATGGATTTTTGGCGTCGGTTATGCGTATAAAAGCAGCGCATTGTTGGTAGGCTTTTTTACCTAATCCGGGTACGTTTAACAATTCTTCTCGAGAAGTAAAAGGACCGTTTTCGGTACGGTAGGTGGTGATTTTTTCAGATAATTTTTCGCCAATTCCCGAAACGTAATTTAGTAAATAAGCACTGGCGGTATTGATGTTCACCCCAACAGTATTTACACATCTAATAACTACATTGTCTAACGAATCTTTTAGTGCAGTTTGATTTACATCGTGCTGGTATTGCCCTACACCGATAGCTTTGGGGTCTATTTTAACCAATTCGGCTAATGGATCTGCCAAACGCCTTCCGATGGAAACAGCACCGCGTACGGTAACGTCATAAGTAGGAAATTCAGCACGAGCGATTTTAGATGCCGAATATACCGAAGCGCCATTTTCATTTACCATAAAAACCTGAATGCTTCGATCAAAAATAATTCGTTTGATAAAAGTTTCGGTTTCGCGTGATGCGGTTCCGTTACCTATGGATATCGCTTCAATTTTATACGCGTTGACTAACGAACTTATTTTTTTGATAGCTAAAGTCGTTTCATTTTGTGGCGCGTGTGGGTATATGGTTTCGTTATGAAGTAAATCGCCTTTTTCATCCAAACAAACAATTTTACAACCACTTTTATAACCCGGATCAATAGCTAAAATTCGTTTTTCACCCAAAGGTGGCTCGAGTAATAATTGATTTAAATTAGAAGCAAAAACTTGTATTGATTTTTCATCTGCATTAGCTTTACATTCTTGTAAAATCTCGTTGCTAATTGATGGATACAACAACCGTTTATAACTGTCTTTGATGGCTTCTGTGATAAGGGATGCAGTAGCTGAATTGTTTTTGATATAAATACGTTCTATTTTTTCTAAAATAACCGATTCTTCAATAACTATTTTAGATTTAATATAGCCTTCGTTGGTTGCGCGTAAGATGGCTAACAAACGGTGTGATGGCATACGAACCAAATTCTCAGACCATTCAAAATAATTTTTGAATTTGAGTGCTTTTTCGTCGTCTTTTTTACTTTTGACTACTTTGCAATCAAGTGTGGCTTGCCGCTTAAAAATTTGACGCAATTGATTACGAATACTAATGTTTTCGTTAATCCACTCAGCAATGATATGTTGTGCGCCTGTGATAACGCTTTCGTGATCTGGAAATTCACTACAAAAATAACGGGATGTTACATTTGTGATGGCATCGTGGTTTTGTGCCATAATGATTTTGGCCAAAGGTTCCAAACCATTTTCTAGGGCGATAGCCGCTTTTGATTTTTTTGATTTTTTATAAGGAAGGTATAAATCTTCGAGTTCTGTTAGGGTGTAACTGTTTTTGATTTTAGTTTCCAACTCTGCGGATAAAGCATCTTGTGCTGTAATAGCTTTTAAGATGGCTTCTTTACGTTTGTCAATTTCGAGGTACTCTTTTTGAAATTGAGCGATTTGTTCGATAGCGATTTCATCTAAATTGCCCGTACTGTCTTTGCGGTAACGGGCAATAAAAGGAATCGTATGATCGTCGTTTAGTAATTGAAGTGTTGCGTTAATTTGGCTATTGGTAGCGGCGATTTTAGCTTTGATATATTCAATTACAGTCATGATCTTTATGCTTTTATTTTTTTTTCGATAGCTTCAATTAAATAATTGGCAATGTTTTGTCCTGTTGCATTTTCGATGCCTTCTAATCCAGGGGAGGAGTTTACTTCTAATAATAATGGTCCTTTGTTAGATCGAATAATATCTACTCCTGCAACGGGCAGGTTTAGTATTTTAGCTGCTTTGATGGCTAATTTACGCTCTTCACTGGTGATTCTAATTTTTGAAGCTTTTCCTCCTTGGTGAATGTTTGCTCTAAACTCGCCTTTGGTGGCTTGCCGTTGCATAGAAGCAACAACTTTGCCGTTGACTACAAAACATCGGATGTCTTGTCCGTTGGCTTCTTTTATAAACTCTTGGACCAAAATATTTGTTTGCACACTTTTGAAGGCATTAATCACACTTTCTGCCGCTTTGTTGGTTTCGGCTAAAACAACGCCTCGTCCTTGAGTACTTTCTAATAATTTGATGATTAATGGCGCTCCGTTAACCATTTTGATTAAATCTTTTGTCTCTAAAGGAGATTTGGCAAATCCTGTAATTGGGATATGTATGTCATTTTTAGCAAAAAGCTGCGATGCTAATAGTTTGTCTCGGGAACTGGCAATTGCCTCGTCCGAATTTAAACAATATACTCCCATCGAATCAAATTGTCTAATTATTGCGCAACCATAAAAAGTTACAGAGGGTTTGATTCGAGGGATTACGGCATCAAACTCACTGATGATATTACCGCCTCGGTATCGAATTTCAGGTTCTTTGGCGTCGAGTTTCATATAAACTTGTTCGACATTTAAAAACACCATTTTATGCCCTCGTGCAGCACCTTCTTCCATGATGCGTTTGTTGCTGTACAACTCGGGGTTACTGGCTAATAATGCAATTTTTAACCCCGTTTTTTCTTTAGTAAAAGTCCCGTATTTTTGAGCTAATTCATCTTTGGTATAATTGCCTGCTAAAAATCCTTCAGAAGGATTAACAATGTATCGATTCATTAAGGCTTCGCGTCCTAAAAGCATGCGGTATTCCATCGTGTCGCGATTGGCAAGCGTTAATTCGATCTCGAAAGTTTCTTCGCCAATAGTCACTTTTTTTTTGATAACGATCCGTTCTTCGGCAATACCAGATGAGCTTCGTACGGTGCGACGATCGAAAATTTTAGCCTGACAATTGATAGAAACACTTCGGCTTTCTTGTAAGGGATTTACTTCAAATTTTACCCAATCTTCTAAATCTTTTTGAAAAATTTTCACATTGGTAGCTTGTATTGATGAGGTTTTAGCTCCCGAATCTACTCGAGCTTTGATAGCTGGAATATCCATGTCGTTAAAAGAACACCATTCTTCCGAACCAATGAGAGTAAGTTTGTCTGTTTTCAAAGTCGTTTTTTTTAAAGTAAAAATAATTGTAAAAAACAATTGGACGTTTAACGTCCAATTGTTTTTTATTTAATTAATTCAAGTGTGGTAATTCGTCGAATTTCAATAGAATCGTATAAATTGTTTTTGACTTCTTTTTTAAAAATGATATTAAATTTTTCACCAACATACGAATCGTTTCTTAAATCATATTTTTTAAGAACAACAACATCTATGGTATCAAAATCAATTACTTCGTTAGAGTTATCTATAAAATAATACGAATTGTCATCCCAACCGTCAAAGGTTGCAGTAATGGTATCTTCTTTTTGACTGAAAATAATTCCTATATTTAAAAATAAGAAAGCAATAGTCAATGACTTAGTCATCGTCTTCGGTGCTTTCTTCAGCCATTAAGATATCGTCGTTGTCGTCTGGATCCCTATCGTTGTCGTCGTCAATTTCAAAGTCTTCCATAGCAGCGATTAATCGTTTGCTAATTTTTACCAAATACATGGTGTCTTCGGTTCTGACTTCAACACATTCTACAACTTCATTTTGTGCGTTTCGAAAAGTGATGATGTCTCCTTCATCATATCCTTCAGGATATTTAGCGACTAATAATTCTAAAATCTCGTCGTTTAATTTTTTAAAATCAACAATTACTTTTTTCATATTATAAATCTAATAAATAAGCGAATATTAATGGTGCTACGATGGTAGCATCGGATTCAATGATAAATTTAGGAGTGTTAATGTCTAATTTTCCCCAAGTTATTTTTTCGTTAGGTACAGCTCCAGAGTAACTTCCGTAGCTGGTTGTGGAGTCTGAAATTTGACAAAAATAGTTCCAGAAAGGTGTATCTGTACGTTCCATATCTTGATACAACATGGGTACTACACAAATTGGGAAATCTCCTGCGATACCTCCTCCGATTTGAAAAAATCCAATACCATTTTTAGAATTTTCGGTATACCAATCTGCTAAAAATGTCATGTATTCAATACCAGACTTCATGGTGCTAGCTTTCAATTCCCCCTTTAAAACATAACTAGCAAAGATGTTACCCATAGTGCTGTCTTCCCAACCTGGTACTACCATTGGTAAGTTAGCCTTGGCGGCAGCGTACATCCAAGAATCTTTGATGTCGATTTCATAATATTGTTCTAATACACCTGAGAGTAATAGTTTGTACATGAATTCATGCGGAAAATAACGCTCGCCTTTGTCATCTGCATCTTTCCAAATTTTGTGTATGTGTTGTTGTAAACGTCTGAATGCCTCTTCTTCAGGGATACAGGTGTCGGTTACGCGATTTAATCCTTGTTCTAATAATTCCCATTCTTGTTCTGGGGTTAAATCTCTGTAGTTTGGTACTCTTTTATAGTGTGAGTGTGCGACTAAATTCATAATGTCTTCTTCGAGGTTGGCACCTGTACAAGAGATAATTTGAACTTTGTCTTTGCGAATTATTTCTGCAAAAATTTTACCCAATTCAGCAGTACTCATCGCACCTGCCAAAGAGACTAACATTTTAGATCCGTCGTTTAATTGTTTTTCATACGCCTTAGCTGCATCTACAACAGTTGCGGCGTTAAAGTGTAAATAATATTTTTCAATAAATTGTGATATTGCTCCTTTGTTACTCATTTGTTTGTGATTCGTTGTTGTTTTCGAATTTATATGTTAACATTTTATAATATAATTTTGCAGCTAAGATATTGGATGATAACTCTTTTTCGTTTGGTGCTAATCCTACGATGTCAAAACCGATTACATTTTTTTCTGCAAATACGGTTTTTAAAAAATCCAACGTTTCGTACCATAATAATCCGCCCGGTTCAGGTCGGTAAACGGAGGGTAGTATAGACGGGTCTAATGCGTTTAAATCAAAGGTTATAAAAACATCTTCTTTGATTAAATCAATGACATTATCGACCCAAAAATCGTCCGAAATCATTTCATGAGCATAAAAAACGTTGCTGTTGTTGATGATTGTTTTTTCGGTGCTATCCATACTGCGGATGCCTACTTGGATTAAATTGGTGTTTTGGTTTGCTTCAGACAAGGCACATTTAGCGTGAATATTTGTTCCGTTAACTTGTTTTTTTAAGTTGGTATGTGCATCAATTTGTAATACTGAAATGTCTTTAAAACATTCATTTGCCGCTCTGATTGCTCCGATACTAATGGCACGATCACCGCCTATTAACGTGACAAGTTTGTTGCGCTTAAAGTATTTTTTTGCCGTTTCATGTACGGTATTTACCATTGCATTGGCATCTTGTTCGCGTATGGTTTCGGCGAGATGAATACCGTTTTTATATGCTTCGCTATCGGTTTCAATATCATATAATTCTATTGCATTAGCAGCTTCTAAAAATGCGTTTGCAGCAACTCCATTTTCGTTAAAAGAAACGGGGATTAATGTGATCTTAGCGGTGCTGGGATCTGCGTAATTATCAGTTATTCCAGCGTAGTTTTTAGAGGTATTCATTTGTTGTTTTTCAAGCAATTAAAATAGTAATAAATTCAAAAGTATGTTGATTTTAAAAATAAAAAAATTAAATATTTTGGTATCCAAGTATGGATAATAATTGTTCTGATGTTTGTTGTTCTGCAAAGACAGACGTAATAATATTGCCTTCGGTATCACGATCAATTAAAATGTTTTTTGGTTGTGGGATTAAACAATGTTGTAATCCGCCAAAGCCACCGATGGTTTCTTGATAAGCCCCTGTGTTAAAAAAACCAATATACAAAGGTTCGTCTTTATTATATTTTGGCAGATAAATCCCATTCATGTGTTGTTCGGAATTATAATAATCATCGCTGTCGCACGTTAATCCCCCTAATAAAACGCGTTCGTATGTAGCATTCCATCGATTGATAGCAAGCATAACAAATCGTTTATTGATTGCCCAAGTATCTGGCATGGTGGTAATAAAAGATGAATTAATCATGTTCCATTTTTCTCTATCGTTTTGTTGTTTTTGATACAAAACTTCGTAAATCGCACCGCCACTTTCGCCTACGGTAAAACTTCCAAATTCAGTAAATATATGTGGTACATCAACTCCAGCATCGTCACACGAAACTTTGATTTGATTAATAATTTCATTTACCATATATTGATAATCGTATTCAAAAGCTAAGGAGTTTTTGATCGGAAAACCTCCACCAATATTTAAACTATCTAATGTAGGGCATATTTTTTTTAGACTCACGTATACTTTCATACATTTTAACAACTCATTCCAATAGTAGGCCGTATCTCGAATACCTGTATTGATAAAAAAATGTAACATTTTAAGATCAACATTTGGGTTTTCTTTAATGGTATTGTTATAAAAAGGAACGATGTTTTTGTAACCTATACCTAATCGAGAGGTGTAAAATTCAAATTTAGGTTCTTCTTCAGAAGCAATTCGGATACCAACTTGTAATTTTTTGTTGGTAACATTTTGAAGTAATGCTAATTCTTCAAAATTATCAATGATAGGAATACAGTTTCGGTGCCCGTTATTGACTAATCGTCCGATGTTGTATATGTATTGGTCGCGTTTAAAACCGTTACAAATTACATAGGTATCGTGATCAATTTTTCCTTGGGCTTTAAGGTTTTCAACGATGTTAATATCAAAAGCGGAAGATGTTTCGATATGGATATCATTTTTTAATGCTTCGTGTAATACATGTTGAAAATGAGAACTTTTGGTGCAATAGCAATAGTTATAATCTCCTTTGTAATTATGTAACTCCATCGCGTTTTTAAACCAACCTTTAGCAAGATGGATGTTCTCTGATATTTTGGGTAAATAGGTGAATTTTAGTGGTGCGCCATATTGCTTGATTAAAGCCATTAGGTCAATGCCATGGAAAGACAATTGGTTGTCTTTTAAGTCAAACTCGTCTTTAGGAAAATAAAAAGTTTGTTCTATTAAATCGATGTATTTGGTTTTCATGTAACTGTTGTGATGCTGATTTTTAAAAAGTAAGTCAAGTTCGTGTTTGTCGTGTTACGACAATTGAGTTGAAGTATAAAATCAGATTCGTATTTCAAATACCGTTACAGGTTTAAAATTGATATAGTGCAATTGGTTTCTAAAATAACGTACGGATGCTATTAATCTAAGAATTTGACTTCTTATTTTTAAAGAGAATGGAGTAATTGACCTATTTTTTTTTCTTGGTCTTGAATGGATAAATCTTTTCATTTATCTATAAAATACAACTGTGGTTTTTTACTTTGTTTTAGGGGGGCAATGTAATAAAAAATCAAAAGAAAATCCCTTTTTAAAAAAACTTTCTTAAAAAGGGATTTTCTTTAGTATTTAATAAAAAAGTTAATTTCGTTTTAAAGTCAAAATTTCTTTTTTAATAGCTTTTATGCCAACGAATCCATGAATGGTTTCCCCTGGTTTTATCGTTCGATTATCAAGATAATTTTCTGATAAATGTTGTTTAAATTTTATGTTAGTTTTTCGAGCGACTAAAAAGTTGCCTAAACTTAATCCCGGTCCAATAACGTAACCAATAGGAGTAGAGCTGGTTACTATTTGATTTCCGTATCGGTCTGTGTCGTACGTATAAAAATTAATCGGGGTTAGTAAAAGATATAAGAAATGGGTGCCTGGTAGTTGTTTTAGCGATTTGTAAACACTATCTGGATCTAAAACAGAAAGGGTTTTACCTTCTTCATTAGTTAATAAAAGATCTTTACCAAATACCAAGTCATTGGTGCTGGTGTTTGTGATTTTCACAGCAACTAACCGAATGTTTTTACGATCTTCTTTTCGAGAGTATTTTCCTTTTAGGATATCATGTTTGTAAGAGATAGTCGCTTCAGGGATTACATTTGTACTATAATAGGTCGTGTTTGCGGGGTTTACAGGTTTGTAGCCAGCAGCACAACTTGTTAATAATGTAATAATAGTAAGCGAAAATAAAATTTTTAAAGGATTCATAGGATATAATTATTTAGAATAAAATTTTTTGTATTTAAAATACGAAAGCAACCCTAAAAGAGATACAAAAGCTAAAGAATAATAGATAAAACTAGGTGTTACGACTTTGTCACCACTAGCATAAGAGTGTAATCCTGTGAGGTAAAAATTAACTCCAAAATAAGTCATCATAATAGATGAAAAAGCCAATACAGTCATTAAATTGAAAATCCATTTTCCGCGTAATCCGGGTACCAGACGCATGTGTATGACAAATGCATAAACCATGATACTAATTAATGCCCACGTTTCTTTAGGATCCCAACCCCAATAACGCCCCCAACTTTCGTTAGCCCATTGTCCGCCCAAAAAGTTTCCGATGGTTAGCATCACCAAACCAACTGTAAGTGATGATTCATTGATGTATGTTATCTCCTGTAGGTGTAGGTTGATTTTGTGTTTGTTTTTTTCGTTTGTGACTAAGATTAAAAATAATGCTACAATACCCAAAATCATACCTAAGGTAAAGGGACCATAACTGGCAACAATAACTGCAACGTGTATCATTAACCAATACGAGTTTAAAACAGGTTGTAAGTTGGCAATGGCAGGATCCATCCAATTCCAATGTGCAATCATTAAAATCATTGAAGTAACAAAGGCGGTTGATGCTACGGTTAACTCTGATTTTCGACCGTACAAAATACCAAATAACATGGTTGCCCAAGCAACATATATCATCGACTCGTAGGCGTCACTCCAGGGAGCGTGCCCCGAGATGTACCAACGAGCAATTAATCCAGCGGTGTGTAATACAAATAGAAAGCCAATCAGGTAATGATGAGTAGTTACTATTTTTCGTAATATAGTATTGGAGTTAAATATTTTGATAATAATAAATACAAACATTAAAACACCGACTAACATATATAAGTAGTATAATCGCTTGAAAATGTCATATTTGTTATACAAAATTTCAGAGGTGATTTTATCATCACTTGGTCTAACGGAGCTACCGTACTTTTTTTGATAGCCATTAATACTTTCTACAATTTCGTTAACGGTTTTGTAATTTCCATCGTACCGCGCTTTTTTTAAATTAGTAAGATATATTGGGATGATGTTTTTTATATACAAAGAATCGATTCCTTTGATATTGCTTTGACCGAGTTCGGCATAGGCGACCCATTTGTTGTTCTCGTCAAAAGGTATGGGGAATATTTTCAAAACACTTCCTGTTAAGGCGGAGTAAAGTAGGTTTACTTTTTTATCTGTTTCGATATAATCTTTTTGAAATTGATTAGGAACAGCAGCGCGGTGCGCTTCATCTAAGTGTTGGCTTAATTTGTAATTGCCTTGATGGTCAAAAAAATCCAGTAATGAAGCGTATTTTGCAGATTTTTCAACGCCTATTAATTTCCGAATACTATCATTTCCTCGTTTTAAATAAATTAAAGGAACAGTATGCCATACTTGAGGATTTTCTGTAATTGATAAAAAAACTTGATCGGCATTAAAATCATTATAATGGTCTTGTTTGCTCACTTTCCGAATCAATTCAGAAGCAAAAGTATTGATTGGTTTCATTCGTCCGCCGTCATCCTGGATGATTAAACGTCCAAATTGTGCAGCGTGTTCGGGTGTGGAGATTAATGTTTTGACTAATGAATCTAATTTTTTTGGATTTATTTTAGAGATTGGAGGTTCGTGTTGGTGGTTTTGAGCTTGTGCGAAACAACCTAAAAAAAGTAAAATGAATAAAACGGCTTTTTTCAATTTTACAGCATTTATTTTTCGTTTTAAATCCCCAAAACGACTGTTTTTGTCAAACAAAATAGCCATTAATCCAAAGTACAATAAGAAATAACCTATATACGTAATCAACGTACCCCAGTAATCATGGTTAACCGAAAGGACGGTTCCTTTTTCATCTTCGTCAAACGAAGCTTGAAATAATCGATAACCTTTATAATCTAAGATGTTATTCATGAAAATGTGCGCGTCAAATGTTTCGGCAGGATCAATTATGGTCACTTTGCTTTCGAAGGCCGCAAATCGCTTTTCGGTACCGGGGTATTTTTTAGCAATAAAATCATTCAACTTCACTTTAAAAGGAAGCGTGTAAACCTTGCTTCCAAAAAACAAGGTAAATTCTAAATCACCTAATTTGAAGGATTCGGGCTTACCCATTTTACCTTTAGACCCTGTTAAGGTGATTTTTTTTTGTTCGTTACCTGATTTGATAGAAACTACGAGTGCATCGTCTGATTTACTTTTGTAATCGCCATTAGAATCAAACGTGATTACTCCTTTAATCGCAGGTTCAGGAAATACAAATTGACTGCCTCCAATGTTATATAACGATCGTAATTGTAATTCTTGTAACGAGTCTTTTGTTACTTTACCCTGAAAACGATCTGCCATTCGCATAAATTCACCCTCAAAAGGAGAGCGTATTTGATAACCCGTTTCTGTTTTGGTAATGTTAATTGCGCCAGGTGTTTCTTTGTCAAAAGCAAATAAAACATTGTGAATGTTTTGTACTTCGCCTGCCTTCAAAAAATGATCGTGACGGCCACCATCACCTGCTTCTACCATTTTAATATACCAAGATCCGTCAGGCTTTTCTGTAATTTTCTCGGTAGCTCCCATGATGTATTTAACCGTTTCAATTTCAAAAGGAGTTTGGTCAAAAGCACCTTCTAAGGTGTGTTTGTTGGAGGCAATAGGAGATAAAATTAAAGGTTTTTCGAATGTTCGACGTCTCATTTCACCTTTATAATTACCATCTACAAATGCCGTTAAATGAATTTTATCAGAATAAACACTATTTTCTGTTGCGCCTTCACGAATGGGCATCATCCCTTCGTAACTTATATATCGAGTTATAAAAGCTCCAATTATAATTAATATAAAAGATAAATGGAGTAGTAGGGTTGCCCAATTTTTACGTTGTAACAATTGATAGCGTTTGATATTACCCATAAAGTTAATCACAAAAAACACCATAATCGTCTCGAACCACCATGCATTATAGATAAAAACACGCGCGGTATCGGTATTGTATTCACTTTCGATAAATGTGCCAATTCCCATTGCTGCGGCAAAAAGAACAAATAAAAAAGCCATTAATCGGGTAGAGAAAAGTATTGAGAATAGTTTATTTTTCATTTCAGAAATTTCGTTATATGAAAACTGGTGCAAAAGTACTTATAAACTATGTTTTAAACTCAATTGTGGTCTGTTTTTTTGTGATTAAAAACACATAAAGGGTACAACTTTTGGTTTAAAAGCAGTGCTCTATATTAATTTGTCAAATAAAATGGAATATTATTTTAAAGAATCTTTATTTATCAATTTTTCGCATTGTTGATAATTGATTGTATAATTATAATGTTTAAAA
The DNA here is from genome assembly GCA_964420215.1 of uncultured Flavobacterium sp. GTDB lineage: Bacteria > Bacteroidota > Bacteroidia > Flavobacteriales > Flavobacteriaceae > Flavobacterium. The sequence continues at coordinate 25,847 of CAYQSQ010000019.1, forward strand.
TTTCTTTTAGAGACGCCTTCCTCATTTATATTTGGTTTCCACCAAGCACCTGTTGCAGCATCAACAATTACACCCCAAGGTAAGGGGATGCCGTTAAAAAGACCGGTCCATCCGACTACGCTACCTACAAATGCCCAACCACGAAAAGTTTTGCGTATAAAGTTTTTTTCTATCGGTTTACATCCTTCTTCAGTTATGGTTACACTGAATTTTCCAGCTTCTTTTCTGGGTACTTTAAACGTTGCTTCGCCAACTCCTTTAATTTCTTTCTTGTATTCTATTTTTGCTGTTGGGTGATTCGGCACTTGTACCGTTGCGTAATATTTACAGCCACCAAACATAGTAGCACAACTCGTCAATGATACAGAAATAGATGTAATAAGAGCAATTTTTAGGATATTTTTCATAAGGTAATTTTTTGGCAAAAGTAGAATAACTTTTGGTCTGAAATTGTTAATGAAAACCTAAATTTATGAGTTAGGTTTTGAACTGTATTAAGATTGAAAATCTCTCACATTTGCGAACCACAATAAAAATTATTAATTTTACGCCGCGACTACCTAAGATTGGTTTTGTTGTTTTACACAAGGCTAATAAATAACACCACACATCAAAAATACAATTTAAAACAAATAAAATGGAAGTAAAGATTCTTGAAATAATGAACACAGTTCTTGATAATAGGACTAAGGAGAAATTAACAAACCTAAGTCCTGATATGCATTTAAGAAATGATATTGGATTTGATTCGCTTGATTTGGCAGAATTAACAGTACGTATAGAGGCTGAATACGATATTGATATATTTGAGGATGGTATAGTGAATACTGTAAGCGAAATATTAGCGAAATTGAATAATAAATAATGGGCTTTTTTTTAAAAGATCTCGAATTTGAAGCGCCTATAACATGGGACTTCTTGATTAATGATATTAATAACGTATCGACCTATAATCCTTATTGTAAGTCAAATAATTACTACCATGTGTTTAAGCACATCGTAATATCCATGGTTATTGGTGAAGAAATTATTTTATTGGATTCTGATTTTACTGATTCTGAATTAGTAAATCTTACAGGACGATCTCAATACGATGAATTAACACAATTAATAGATAAAAAAAAATTTCCGTTGTTATCGGATAAAGAAAATTTACTTGACAAATTAAAAAACACATCTAGTGATTGGAAAATAACATTGTTTACTTCTGGAACAACAGGTATTCCTAAAAAAATCACACATGATTTTAAGTCAATTACAAGATTTGTAAAAATAGCTGAACGAAAAAACAATAGTATTTGGGGATTTGCTTATAATCCTACACATATGGCAGGTATTCAGGTTTATTTACAAGCATTATTAAACGGAAATTCAATTGTACGACTTTTTGGATTGGATCCAAATAAAATTCATCGTGAAATAAAAGAAAATGGCATAACACATATTTCTGCAACCCCAACGTTTTATAGGCTTTTACTTCCATGCGAAGATGTATTTCAATCTGTAGAAAGAATAACATCTGGAGGAGAAAAATTTAATGAAAAAACAATATCACAACTAAAAGGTGTTTTTCCAAATGCAAAAATAACCAATGTGTATGCATCAACAGAAGCAGGAACTCTTTTCGCATCTGATAATGATGTTTTTAGTATTAAACCAGAATACGAACATTTGATTCGAGTTGTGAATGATGAGCTTTTAATTCATAGTAGTTTAATGGGGAGCTCAGAAATGAATATTGAAGAATGGTATAATACAGGAGATTTAATTGATATAATTACAGAAAAACCATTGAAGTTTCGTTTCGTTTCTCGAAAAAGTGATATGATAAATGTAGGTGGCTATAAAGTTAATCCAATAGAAGTAGAAGAGACAATTCTTACTATATTAGGGGTTAAAAATGTACGAGTTTATCCCAAAAGTAATTCTGTGTTGGGGAACATTATTTGTTGTGACATTGTATGTGTTGATATTGAAATAAGTGAATCATCAATACGAACATTTCTACAATCTAAAATCCAAGAATTCAAAATCCCAAGAATTATACGTTTTGTAGATGAATTATCAACAACAAGAACTGGAAAAATAAAAAGAAATTGATTATGAATGTATTAATTACGGGCATCTCAAAAGGGCTAGGTTTAAAAATAGCAGAATCATTATTAAAGAATGATTGTACGGTTTACGGAATAAGTCGAAGTAAGACAAAAGAATTAAGTGAATTATTACTTCAATATCCAAATCATATTAAATGGTTAGAATACGATTTGGGAGAAGCCGAAAAAGTACGACAAATAATTTTTAAAGATTGGATAGGTCTAAATACTCCGATTCATGGTTTTGTTAATAATGCTGCTATGGCGTACGATGATATTATTACGAATCTAAATATAGATTCTCTTGAGAAAATGTACAAAGTAAATGTGTTTACGCCAATGGTAATAACCAAGTTTATTATAAGACAAATGTTACTGCACCATATAAAAGGTAGTATTGTGCATGTATCGTCAATAAGCGTTCATACAGGTTATAAAGGATTATCAATGTATGCGTCTACAAAAGGTGCTTTAGAAGCATTTTCAAAAAACACAGCTCGTGAATGGGGCGAAATAGGAGTTCGTTCAAACTGTTTAGTAGCAGGTTTTATGGAAACAGAAATGAGTTCATCTCTTTCTGAAAGTCAAAAAAATAGAATTTATAAAAGAACATCAATGAAACAAGCCGTTGATGTAGGTTCTGTAGCCGAAACAATACGATTTTTACTTTCAGATGATGCAAAATCTATTACAGGGCAGAACATACATGTTGATAACGGAACAGTATAAAAATAGAATATCATGACATCATTTTATAGTGAGGAAGAACTAAGTACGTTAGGATTCAAATCGATTGGTCAGAATGTTTTAATTAGTAGAAAAACTAGTTTTTACGGAACCTCAAGAATTTCAATTGGCAACAACGTGCGGATTGATGATTTTTGTGTTCTATCAGCGGGTAAAGGTGGGATAGAAATCGGTAATTATATTCATATTGCAATTTTTGCATCATTACAAGGTGAAGGGAAAATCACATTACAAGATTTTTCTGGCATTTCATCGAGAGTATCTATTTATTCGAGTAATGATGATTATTTTGGAGAATTTATGTCTAATCCAACCGTACCATCTAAATATACAGGTGTAACACATGCAGATGTGTTAATATGCAAACATGTATTGATCGGATGTGGAGCTGTTTTGTTACCAGGAATAACTATAAATACAGGCGTTGTAATCGGTGCTTTGAGTTTAGTTTACGAAAATTGTGACGAATTTTTTATGTACAAAGGAAATCCAGCAACAAAATTTATGAGACGAGGTAAAAAATTACTTATGCTTGAAAAAGAATTTTTAGCGACTTTAGAATAAAGGAATATATTATCTTAAATAAGATACCAAGCAAAAGCCAAAAGGTAACAATTAAAAATCGTTGCCTTTTGGCTTTTGCGTTTGAATACTTTTATAAAAATAAAAGGGAAATTTAATTTTTCAGAATTTTATAAAAATTAGACTTATACTTAATAATATAAAATCCTTTGTTGAGATTTGGAGTGTTTATCTTAAATTCGGTTTCAGAAATGCGAGTAGTTACAAAAATAATTTTCTGTCCTACGGTGTCGTACATTTGGATGTTTTGCGGATCGGATATGCCGTGCAGAATTATAAAATCTTGAAACGGGTTAGGGTAAATTGCAATAGGAATTTCTATGTTCTTGTTTCTTAAAACACTTAAAGTAGGATTGCTGCCAACTTTATTGTGAGCTGACCAGGTTATAGCATTTCTAATTACTTGACCATACGGGTGCAAATTGTTAAAGTTAGCGATGGTTTCTCCGATTTCAAAATAAGCAACACGTCCTATTGTTGAGTCGTCAGAAGCGTTAAATTTTTTAACAAATCCTGTCGTGTGTGTTTGATTATTAGGTATTTGATTGTTAGAAAATAAAGGTGTAATTTGATTGGTGTTTCTCCCAAAAGTTTGTCCGTTTAAAAATGTCATATTGTTATAAATTTCATCAAAAACAGTAAATCTTTGGTAGTACGAAAAACTGGAGTTACTCCCTTGTAATAATGAATTGTTAGTCCATGATGCGGGTGCAACATCAGAGTCTAAGGAAGTGTTGATTCCGTAGGTAGAAACAAAATGACCGTAATTGGTGTTGTAAACCGTATAATTGGTTCTGTTTGCAGACCAATTATTGGTATGGGATTCTGCACCAAAAAGTTGTTGTGTTAAAATATTTTTATTAACAGAACCATTGGTGTCGTTGTATAATCCATGGTGTAAAGCGATTATGCCACCACCATTATCAACATAAGAAACTAACGCTTGTTGCAATTCGGTAGTAAGTCCTGTATTCCAATGTTTGAAAAACACAATCGCATCGTACTGGTTCAAATAATTTTCAATACTATTTTTATTGTTAGCTGTAAATGGTAAGTTAGACGAAGTAATGTTTATGTTTTCAATCGAAAAATTAAAATTATCGTTGGCGGACTTATTTTGTAAAAGATCTACAATATGGCTGTAGTCAGCAGGTAAGTTGGTGCCTCCTCCGTAATTACAGGGCACATCGTTGGTACGATTACCAGCACCACAGTTGTTTGGATCAACAGCTCCTCCGTGTAACACCAACACTTTTGTTGAGTTATTAAAGGCTGTTGTTTTTGGATATGTTTCTAAGATATTTAAGATGCTTCGGGCAGCATGAGCTACCGTTTGCGGATACCAGTCGCGAGTAGTAATGATTTTAAAAGCGCCCGTGGTAGCACCGCTAAAAACATTGTTAGGACTTGAAATTGTTACGCGGTCGTTGGTTCGAAAGTTGACACCTAAGCTTTGTAGATAAGTCGCGGTTTCTGGCTCAGGGAAACCTGTAGCGTATTGTCCTTTTAGTAAACTATCTCCCAATCCATTTTGTAGCGATACGCGCCAATAAGGAGCTAAACTTGCTCCATGACATTGTGCCATAATTGGTTTTCCATTGGTTAACGCCTCTAAAGCTAGGGTATTTAGTTTTTCAGCTACAGTTTGTATGGTTGTAGCATTTATTAAACGGTTTGCTGTTCCTTGAGATTCGTAAATTCCATCTACTCGATATGCTAAAGCACCTGTACCTCCAACGATTATTAGAGCTTTGTATGCGGATAAATCTGCTATGTCTTGTAATTTACCGTTAACGGGAATGAAATTTGGAGTAGCATTATCGTTACGGTTCCAATTTTTCCCAAAAAAATCCAAAAATTGAGAGGTGAATTGAGTATATGAACTACCAGATAATGTATTTGCAGTTTCGTTAATTGTTGTGTTTGTGGGGATCATGTAAGTGGAGCTCTCCATACCACTGGCATTACGAACATCAACTTCATAACCAGAGGCCTCTAATCCTCGTTTCATAACAATATATTCTGAGTAATAAGTGTCTTCATTCGAGACAAACATTAATACCTTTTCTTGTGCTTTGGAGTATAATCCGATAAACGTTAATCCGATTACGAATAGTTGTTTTTTCATAATTACTTGATTTTGGGTGTTAAGTAAATATTAAAATACGGAGAATAATTTAAATAAAAAAACTCAAGAAGTGTTTGTTAAAACTCCTCTCCACCTCCACTAGCACTACTACCGTTTGGTTGTTTATCCCTTTCGTTTTTCTTTTTATTAAAACGATAGGTAAACGATAAGGTGATTTGACGGGTTCGGAATTGTAATTCTTGTCGAGAATTTACCAGATTAGGAATGTGCACATCTTGTTTTCGTTTACGAGAATTAAAAATGTCACTCACATTTAAAGCTATAGTTGCTTTCTCCTTTAAAACATCTTTACTTAAGGCTAAATTACCACTGATGACAGCCCTAAGATTACCTTGCGCGGTTGTCATGGGTGCGTTGTAGGTGGCGTTGGTCTGAAAATCAATGCCTTTAGGTAGGGCTATTTTTGAGTTAATCCGTGTAAACCAACTAAAAGCTAAATTATCAAAACGTTGTGTTACCGTTTCGTTCGTAATTGAATTTACATACGAAAAGGAACCATGAGTTTGGTTTCTGAAAAAATTAAAATTACTATTTAGTTTCCACCATTTAATCGGCGTGTAATTTAGTGTGAATTCAAAACCAATTTTGTCGGTAAATCCGATATTTACAGGTGTTGTAACAATTACAGGAGTCATAAAATCTGTACCACCTACTACAACAGTGGTAATAAATTCACCCGATTCTCTTTTGATGTATTGAAAAGAATTATTGATGTTATTATAGTACAAAGAGGTATTGAAGGTTAGTTTTTTCCACCGTTTTAGATAGCCCACTTCATACACATTAGATATGGCAGGATTTAAATCGGGATTTCCCTGAAAGTAATTGATGTTACTGGTGTACTCCGAAAAAGGATTGATTTGTCGATCACGCGGTCGTGAGATACGACGGCTATAGTTAACAGACAAATTACTCGTTTCCGAAAATTCATAGGTAATAAAACCACTCGGGAAGAAGTTGTTATATCGTTTTTTATTAAACTGCTGAGAGGTGAGTTGGTTAATATCAATATTAGAATCTTCCCAACGCAAGCCAACTAAGTAAGAAAATTTTTTAATCTTACTTCCAAACTGGCTGTATAATGCATTAATTTTTTCTTTATAGTCTAATGAATTGGTGAAGTTTAGGTTCGGAGTATACGTACCGTTTTGGATGGTTCCTACACCATAATCCGTTAGGAGCTCGTTGTAATTGGCACGATATCCAAATTCAAAACGACTATCATTGTTAATTGGTAACACATAATCCGTTTGGAAAAATAGTTGGTTTTGATTTTGATTATTTGACGTACGATCTACAATATCAGGGGTAGATGAGGTTAACGAACGTTCTGTGATAATACTGTTTTTGTCGTCTTTATTTTTTGAATAGGAAAAATCAGCTGTAAGTTTGTGATCTTCTTTGGTGAATTTTTTGACAAAATTACTCGCATATTGGATGTTGTTACTGTTAGCGTTTTGATCGTTATATCGCGATCGTTGTGAAGTTAGATTTCTAAAAGCATCAAAATCCATATAAGTTGCTTCTTCGGGTGATTTGTTGTCATTACTACGATAATTTAAAACATGTGTCCAAGAAGTACTTTTTGTAGTGTATAATTCAATACCTAAAGTTCCGTTGTATCCGTTGTTATTGCGGTTAATGATTCTTTTTTCGTTTGTGAAATTTAAGGTTTCACCGTTGTTATTCAAGTATTCACTATTCATAACAAAATCACCAGGTGTGTTGCGAACACCATACCCTTGTGTGGTAAATAAATTATAAACTTCCGTTTTATAATTCATATTTGCCGAAAAAGTATGATTGTCTGGGATACCAGTAGTTACCAAAACACTTCCGTTAATACCTTTGTTTTTACCTTTTTTTAAAATAATGTTGATAATACCGCCACCGCCTTCGGCATCATATCTTGCCGATGGATTGGTGATTACTTCTACTTTTTCGACCGAATCAGCGGGTAAGGATTTAAGTGCATCTGAAATATTAATCCCAGCCAAACCCGAAGGTTTTCCGTCAATCAAAATACGTACGTTTTCGTTGCCTCGTAACGTCACACTTCCGTCGGCATCAACCGCAACCGAAGGTACATTATCTAACACATCATTAATAGTACCTCCTTTAACAATCATATCCGATCCCACATTATATACTTTTTTATCTAATTTAATTTCAACAGAAGAACGTTCGGCAACTATTTCAACCTCATTAAGTTGTTGGGTGTCGAGCTCAAGATAAAATGTAGATAAAGTAGTATTGCTATTTATTTTTTTTTCAGAAGAAATACTCTTAAACGAAATAAACTCTGCAGTAATTAGATAAGTTCCCGCAGGGATTTCAATGGAAAACGCTCCTTTTTCGTTGGTGATAGTCCCTGTTAAAAAGCTTTTTTTTGTCACATCCTGAAATGAAATCGTTGCGTATTCTAAAGGTAGGTTTGTGCCTTTTTCTAAAATAAACCCTGTAACGATTGATTTGTTGTTTTCAGTTTGACCGAAACTTAAAATGTAAAAAGCTAAGAAAAATGTCGTAATAATAGATTTCATCAAAAAAATAATTAAAGCAAAAGTACTTTTATTAATAAAACTCTAGGTCAATTTTTACAGACGTTTTTTATGAGTTTACCTCTTTAAGTAGTTAAAAGATTCTTTTTAGTACTTTCGTATTAACTTATAAAGAATAACAAATGCAACCACTATCTATTTTACTCTTAATTATATGCTATTTTGCAGTGCTTATTGGTGTGTCACTTTTGACATCCAAAAAGTCAGACGACAACGATTCTTTCTTTAAAGCAAATAAAAATTCCCCATGGTATTTGGTGGCTTTTGGGATGATTGGTTCTTCGCTTTCGGGAGTGACTTTTATATCCGTGCCGGGTAAAGTCGAAGCTTCACAGTTTGTATACTTTCAATTGGTGTTGGGTTACATTTTGGGTTATTTTGTGATAGGCGCGGTACTATTGCCGTTGTATTACCGACTTAATTTAACGTCCATTTATACCTATTTAGGCGATCGTTTTGGAGCGTATTCATACAAAACTGGCGCTTGGTTTTTTATTCTATCACGAATTGTAGGTTCTAATTTACGATTGATGTTAGTCGCAGATGTGTTACAAACTTTGGTTTTTGATAAGTTTGATATTCCGTATTGGATTACGGTATCGGTTACTATATTTTTAATTTGGGTATACACCTTTCGATCGGGTATTAAAACCATTATCTGGACCGACAGCTTACAAACGTTGTTTATGTTAGTTTCGGTTGGTTTTTGCATTGTGATTGTGTCTCAAGATTTAGGGTTGAATATTTCGAACATCTCAGGTTTTATTGCTGAGAGTGATTTTTCTAAAACTTTCTTTTTTGAAGATTTTAGTTCGCCTCAATATTTCTGGAAACAATTTTTATCCGGAACATTTATCGCTATCGTAATGACTGGATTGGATCAAGATATGATGCAAAAAAATCTAACCTGCCGCAGCTTAAAAGATGCACAAAAAAATATGTTTTGGTTTACCATCGTCTTAACTTTTGTAAACTTTTTATTCCTTGTTATGGGATTATTATTTACCGAATACGCAATTAAATTCGGTATAGATGCACACAAAGATCAATTGTTTCCTGTATTAGCGAATGAGTATTTAGGAGTGGGAGTTGCTTTCTTTTTTATTTTAGGAATTATCGCTGCAGCCTATTCCAGTGCGGATAGTGCGTTAACTTCATTAACAACTTCGTTTAGTATTGATATTTTAGAAATTGAAAAAAAATACGACAAACTCAAACAAGTTATGATTCGAAAACGGATTCACATGATGTTTGTGGTGTTGTCCATATTTGTGATTATAGGATTTAAATATTTTGTACAAGATGCCAGTGTGATTGATAAAGTATTAAAATTTGCAGGATTCACTTACGGCCCGTTGTTGGGATTGTATGTGTTTGGTTTAGGAACGAAATGGCAAGTAAAAGATCAGTTGGTTCCGTTTGTGGCGATTTCTGCAGTTGTACTTTCGATCATTTTAAATGTATATAGCGAAGTTTGGTTTGGTTTCGCTTTTGGTTTTGAAATTTTGATAGTCAACGGACTACTAACTTTTTTAGGCTTGGTAGCGATAAAAAAAACAGTTTAACCATCAGGTTTGGATAACATTGTACTGGTATTTTTGTGTTTATTGATCGGACTTGTTTTGCAACGTGCCAAAGAGTTTCCGATGCTCAGCTACAAAGTTCTAAATTACTATGTGATTTTTGTTTCGTTGCCCGCTTTGGGTTTATATTTTATACCTGAAATTAAAATTACAACACAGCTTTTATATCCGTTAGGCGTTGCTTGGTTGGGGTTTTTAGGATCGTATGTATTTTTTAACGCCCTTGGCAAATGGTTGGGTTGGCCTAAACGTATTATTGGATGTTTGGTGTTGACCGCAGGATTAGGAAACACTTCATTTGTGGGTTTCCCAATTGTCGAAGCTTTATTTGGAACGGAAGGATTAAAAACAGCCATCGTTGTAGATCAGCCTGGTACTTTCGTAGTGTTTTCAACCGTTGGTGTTTTGGTCGCTTCTAAATATTCTAAAGCAATATCCAATACGAGTGATTTGTTTAAAAAGATTTTCACTTTTCCTCCTTTTATTTTTTTTATGATTGCGATTACGATGAATTTATTTCAACTTCACTTTTCAGAAATGTTTCAATCTGTTTTTCAAAAAATAGGCAATACGGTTACGCCTGTATCTTTAGTTTCTGTTGGGATGCAATTGCAATTTAATAAACAAAGCAAACATTGGGGCTTTTTAGGAATTGGTTTGTTGTATAAATTGATGATTACGCCTTTATTGTTTTACATTTTATATGTGTTGGTTTTAAAAGGGAGTGGGTTAGCCGTACAAGTTTCTTTGGTTGAAGCCGCGATGGCACCAATGATTTCTGGTGCTATTTTAGCCACCACGTACGGATTAAAACCCAAATTAAGTAGTATGATGGTTGGTTTTGGAATACCGATTTCGCTAATCACCGTTTTTTTATGGTTTTTGCTTTTTCAAACCGTTTAAAAATCATTCAAAAGCGTATTTTTGTGTTTTAAATACAAAAGTAATGACGGTCTCTATTTCTTCAGAAATTATCCAAAAATTAAGTGCTATTGTCGGAAAAGAATTTATTTTCACCGATGAGCCTACTCGCAACGAATACGGACATGACGAAACCGAAGATTACGTATTTCCGCCCTCAGTAGTTGTAAAACCCAGTACGACTGAACAAGTTTCCGAAGTCTTAAAAATGGCCAATGCACTTGAAATTCCAGTAACCGCTATCGGTGCTCGAACAGGATTGAGTGGGGGAGCCTTGAGTATCCATCAAGGGATTGGACTTTCTATGGAGAAGTTTCATAAAATAATTGAAATAGACGAAAATAATTTACAAGTTACGGTTGAACCGGGAGTAATTACCCAAGTATTACAAGATGCCGTATTAGAAAAAGGATTGAGTTATCCGCCGGATCCAAGCAGTAAAGGGTCTTGTTTTATTGGGGGTAATGTCTCTGAAAATTCAGGAGGAGCACGTGCTGTAAAATACGGCGTAACCAAAGATTATGTGCTGAATTTACAAGTGGTTTTGGCAAACGGAGAAATCATTTGGACAGGTGCCAATACCCTTAAAAACTCAACAGGTTATAATTTAACACAATTAATGATAGGTAGCGAAGGTACTTTGGGGATCATCACTAAAATAGTTTTAAGATTAGTTCCGAAAACCAATTATACCGTATTAATGTTGGTGCCTTTTTACAAGGCAAATCAGGCTTGCGAAGCTGTTTCTGCTATTTTTAGGGCAGGTATTGTACCAAGTGCTTTGGAGTTTATGGAACGTGATGCGATTGATTGGACATTAAAAATGATACCCGACATCAACGTACAGGTCAAAGATGAAATACAAGCTCATTTGTTGATTGAGGTAGATGGAAACAATCAAGACGTGTTGTTTTCTGAAGCGGAAAAAATTGCTGAAGTTTTAGAGCATTTTCAAACCGATGAGGTGTTATTTGCCGATACTGAAGATCAAAAAAATGCTCTTTGGAAATTACGCCGAAGCGTAGCAGAAGCCGTAAAAGCAAATTCTATATATAAAGAAGAAGATACAGTTGTGCCTCGTTATGAGTTACCTGCTTTATTAGCAGGAGTAAAAGCGGCAGGTAAAAAATATGGCTTTCAGTCGGTGTGTTATGGTCACGCCGGCGATGGCAATTTACATATCAATATTATCAAAGGAGATTTAACCGACGAGCAATGGCAAAATGACGTGCCCAAAGGAATTCGTGAAATTTTTAAATTAACCGTGCGTTTAAAAGGAACTCTTTCGGGAGAACACGGTATTGGTTATGTGCAAAAAAACTACATGGATATTGCTTTTAACGACGTACAATTAAATTTAATGAAGGGTATTAAACAGGTTTTTGATCCCAAAGGAATTTTAAATCCAGGTAAAATATTTCCAGATTGTTAAATTTTTTGGTCGTTATCAAATAAATCGCCGACTAATCGTTTGATGCCAAAAAACAAAAGCAACACAGCCGACAAACACACGATACATCCGATGATTAAAACAGGAATGTAAAAAGGATGTAATTGGTTTTTAAAAGCGCTATGAATGATTACAGGTCCAATAAATAGCAAAGGGAAAGCGATGATAATTCGTTTTAAAGCGGTTGAGATTATTGTTTTTTGAGACATTTTTTAAAAATTATAAAACTATTTCAAAAATAGCAATAAATTATCGTAAGTTTGTCCCCACAAAAAAAAGAACTAAAGAAAGGAGGTGTTATAGTATGTTGATTATACCAATTAAAGAAGGAGAAAA
>CAYQSQ010000020.1:0-36324 GCA_964420215.1 uncultured Flavobacterium sp.
CGTCAACAGGGCTATAAGTACTGTAATTATCGTGAATGGCTTGGATAGCCGCTTCCTTAATAAATTCAGGCGTATTAAAATCTGGTTCACCCAAACTTAAACTGATAATGTCTTTACCTTGTGCTTTTAATTCTCTGGCCAAAGCAGCCATAGCTAGTGTTTGAGAAGTCGCTAATTTGTTAATTCTATCCGAAAGTTTGCTCATCTTATATATTCGTTTTATTTAAAATCCGTTGAAAAAATTTCGGTACAAATATAAATAATTAATTATTGCTTAAATATTGAATTGATGATATATCACTTAATATTTTAAGTATTTTTGCTAATAATTTCAATTTTATGAATTCTATCCAAAAATATTTCCCCAATCTTACCGAATTACAAATTAAACAACTCGATCAATTAAGCGAGTTATTGGCTGACTGGAATTCCAAAATCAATGTCATTTCACGAAAAGACATTGACCAACTCAACACTCGCCACTTGCTCCATTCATTAAGTATTGCTAAAATCATTGAATTTAACCCCAACGCATCTGTTTTAGATGTTGGCACTGGAGGAGGTTTACCAGGTATTCCGTTAGCGATTTTATTTCCCGAAACAAATTTTCACTTAATCGACGTTATTGGTAAAAAAATTAAAGTAGTACAAAGCATCGTTGATGCAATTGGTTTAAAAAATGTTACTGCAGAACAAATCAGAGCAGAAAATGTCCCTCTAAGATATGATTTTATTGTTAGCAGAGCTGTTTGTAAAATGGCAGAACTACATCTTTGGACAAAAAATAAGACTAAAAAAGATAACACACACCCTTTCGACAATGGTATCTTTTGCCTTAAAGGAGGTGATTTATCTGAAGAATTAGAAAACTTTCCTAACGCTGTAGAATTTAACATCAACAACTTGTTTGAAGATGACTTTTTTGACACAAAAAAAGTCATCTATCAACCTGTTAAGTATAGGATTTAGTTAGACATATTAAGGATCAAAAGACCGATTGCGTGCTAATTGGCGACAAAGGTTATTTATCTGAAGTATTCAATTAGATTTATTTCAAACCGTTAATGTCCGATTAAACCCGAACCGTAGGCGAACAGGAGAAGCAAACTCCTAAAAAAAAAGAATCAATAACAGTAGAAACCACAGTCATATATATTTAGGAAAACTAAAAAAAGAATTGAAATTATATTTTAAAGCTATACTACCAGTTTAAAATCACAATCAATTATACCAAATCATTTTTTCACCAAACGGGATATTTTAATATTTTCAACAATTAAATTTTAAACATCTTAGAGTATGCTATAAAATCATCGTAATCTCTTATGTAGTCAGATTCACTATATTTATTAGATGCCAAAACTAAACAAATCGCTCCTGATGAAAAATTCATTTCCGAAGCCCAAATACCTGGCGGAATATGTAATCCTAAATTTGGTCTATTTAAAAATACTCGTCGCTTATATTTACCATCATCAAGGGATACCTCAAAACTCCCACTTGCAGCAATCAAAAATTGATGACATTCTTTGTGTGAATGCGCCCCCCTGTCTTCTCCTGCTAATATATCATAAATGTAAAAAATACGCTTAACATCAAAAGGAAAGGATGAATTATTTTCCACAATCGTTAAATCTCCTTCTGGAAAAGATATTTGTCCTAAATCTATTACGGAACAATTAAAAACATTATTTAAACTACTCATTTTTCAGTTGCTTAAATTCTTCCATATTAACAATATAATCCTCAGAATCATATTTTTTATCACTCACTATTAGAGCCAAGGAATTGGTTGAAAAATTTTCCATTCTTCTCCAAATCATATTAGGCACATATAATCCGAAATAGGAACGATTTAAATGATATCTTATCTCTTTATTACCATCAAACAAAACCACATCAAAACTTCCTGATAATGCGATTATAAACTCTTGTTGTTCTTTAAAAGCATGCCCCCCTCTCAATTCTCCGCCTGGTACACCGTATATCCAGTAAGTTCTGAATATCTCAAAGGGTAATTGATTCGGAGCTTCAAAAAAAGACAAACTCCCTCTTGAATCTGCGATTTTAGGTAGATCAATGATTTTAGCTTTCATTATTTTTCTACATACTTTCTAATATAAGCTCCGTAGGCACTTTTCATATATTTTTCTGAAGATTGTAACACTTGATCTTTTGAAATATATCCATAAGAATAAGCAATCTCTTCAAGACAAGCTATTTTTAATCCTGTGCGCTTTTCCACTGCTTTCACAAATTCTGTTGCTTCAGTCAAAGCTTCATGCGTTCCCGTGTCTAACCATGCAAATCCCCTACCCATCAATTGCATTTTAAGCTTACCATCTAAAAGATATTCTTGATTAACTGATGTTATTTCAAGTTCTCCTCTATTTGATGGTTTTACATTTTTGGCAATTTTAACTACTGAATTTGGGTAAAAATACAGTCCAACAACCGCATAATTACTTTTAGGATTCTGAGGTTTTTCTTCTATGCTTAACACGTTACCTTCTTTATCAAATGAAGCAACACCATATCTTTCGGGATCATCTACATAATACCCAAAAACAACTGCTTTTTTTTCTTCTTTAACAATCGAAACAGAATCTCTTAATAATTTCTGTAAACCTGCCCCATAAAACACATTATCCCCCAACACTAAACTAACATCATCATCACCGATAAATTCTTCCCCAATAATAAACGCTTGTGCTAAACCGTCTGGATTAGGTTGTTCAGCATACGATAATTTTATACCCAAAGCACTACCATCACCTAATAACCTTTCAAAATTAGGCAAATCATTAGGCGTTGATATAATTAATATTTCTTTAATACCCGCCATCATTAATACAGATAATGGATAATATATCATTGGTTTATCGTAAACAGGTAATAGTTGCTTTGAAACTACTTGCGTTAACGGATATAAACGAGTTCCTGAACCTCCTGCTAATATGATTCCTTTCATTTTTTAATTGTATTGTTTTTCGTAATACTTCATATAATCACCTGAAGTTACATTTTTAAGCCAATTTTCATTAGATAAATACCAATCGATGGTTCTTTCTAAACCTTGTTCAAAAGTCACAGAGGGCTTCCATCCCAACTCTTTATTTATTTTACTTGCATCAATTGCATAACGCAAATCATGTCCTGGTCTGTCTTTAACGTAAGTGATAAGTTTTTCTGATGTTCCTTTAGGTCTACCTAATTTTTCATCCATCAAAGAACATAATAACTTAACCAAATCAATATTTTTCCATTCGTTAAAACCTCCAATATTATAGGTGTCATGGTTTTTTCCTTCGTGAAAAACTAAATCAATCGCTACTGCGTGATCTTCTACAAACAACCAATCTCTTGTATAATTACCATCGCCATAAACAGGTAATGGCTTATTATTTATGATGTTGTTTATAAATAACGGTATTAATTTTTCAGGAAAATGATTGGGACCGTAATTATTTGAACAATTTGTCAAAACATAAGGTAAACCATATGTTTCTCCATACGCACGTACAAAATGATCTGAACTTGCTTTTGATGCAGAATATGGCGAATTTGGATCGTATGATGTGGTTTCTGTAAACAACCCGTCCACTCCTAGTGAACCGTACACTTCATCGGTACTGATGTGATAAAAACGTTTACCTGATTCTCTTCCTTTCCAAATTTTACGAGCCGCATTCAATAAGTTCATTGTACCGATAACATTTGTCTTAACAAACGCTAAAGGATCTTCAATTGAACGATCTACATGTGATTCCGCGGCCAAATGCAGTACTCCATCGAATTGATGTTTTAAAAACAACTCATCAATAAATGACTCGTCAACAATATCGCCTTTAACGAAATTATAATTAGAGTTTTTTTCAATATCGGATATATTTTCCAAATTGCCTGCGTAGGTTAAATTATCTAAATTATATATTTCATAATTAGGATATTTTGTAACAAATCGTCTTACGACATGAGAACCTATAAAACCCGCGCCACCTGTAATCAATATTTTTTTCATATTAATATTGTTCAATTAATTAAAAGGCTAATTTATTTTATAATCTTCCGTCTGAAGTTTTCAAAATACCTTTTACATCAAATACTATTGAGTTTGATTTTTTTAAATTAGTCAAATCTAGATTTAAGAATTCTTTATGAGCTACCCCTAAAACAATTCCGTCGAATTTATTTGAAGGTACTGATTTGGTACTTGTTAATTTGTATTCATGCGCTACTTCATCAGGATTTGCCCAAGGATCATAAACTGTTACTTTGATACTGTAGGTTTCTAATGCCTTAATTACATCTACAATTTTTGTATTACGAACATCTGGACAATTTTCCTTAAAGGTAACCCCTAATAATAAAACTTCAGCACCTTTAATTTTTATATCTTTTTGAATCATTGTTTTGACAACCTGAGATGCTACATATTCTCCCATACTATCATTTAAACGACGTCCAGCTAAAATAATTTCAGGATGGTACCCGTGCTCTTGTGCCTTTTGTGCTAAATAATAAGGGTCTACACCGATACAATGCCCACCTACTAATCCCGGTTTAAATGGTAAAAAATTCCATTTTGTACCAGCAGCTTCTAACACAGCGTGTGTGTCAATTTCTAATAAATTAAAAATCTTTGCTAACTCATTAACAAATGCAATATTAATATCTCTTTGTGAGTTTTCGATTACTTTTGCCGCTTCAGCTACTTTTATAGTTGGCGCTAAATGTGTCCCTGCAGTGATAACACTTTTGTATAATTCATTTACTTTTTGACCAATTTCTGGTGTCGATCCTGCTGTTACTTTTAATATTTTTTCTACTGTATGCTCTTTGTCGCCAGGGTTTATTCTTTCTGGAGAATATCCTGCGAAAAAGTCCACATTAAACTTTAAGCCACTAACTCGCTCTAAAACAGGTATACATTCTTCTTCAGTTGCTCCTGGGTATACTGTTGATTCATAAATCACAATATCACCCTTTTTAAGTACCTTACCAACTGTTTCACTTGCTTTGTATAAAGGGGTTAAATCCGGGCTATTATATTTATCCACAGGAGTAGGTACGGTTACTACGTAATAGTTACTACTTTCAATATCTGACAATTGATTTGAACAATACAATCCATTTTGAGTGGCCAAAATAGAAGCATTAGTTACTAAAACCGATTGTAACAAACTTTCTTCAACCTCTAGTGTGTCGTCTTTTCCTTTATTTAATTCTTTTATTCTGCTTTCGTTTATATCAAAACCAATTACTGGAAATTTAGTAGCAAACAATCGCGCTAAAGGTAAACCAACATAACCTAATCCAATGACAGCAACTTTTACATTCATAATTTTTATTTTTTTATTAGTATAAATTTTTAAAATCTAATTATATTATAGGTTTTTCCAATACCATTGTACAGCCTCTCTTAAACCTTTGGTTATTGAAAATTGAGGATCATATCCTAATAATTTTTTTGCTTTATCAATACTTGCCAAAGAATGAGGAATATCTCCTGCGCGATTTGGTCCGTGAATTACATTTATATCTGCTATTTTAGGATCTAATTCTGATAAATATTCTTTCAAATAACCAACTAATTGTGTTAGTGTGGTTCGATCACCAAACGCAGTATTATAAACTGTATTTATAGCTTCTGGATTTGTAGTCTCCAATGCTAATGCGTTCATCTGAACTACATTATCAATGTATGTAAAATCACGAGAATAATTACCATCACCATTAATTACAGGACTTTCATAGTTTTTAAATTGCATTACAAATTTAGGTATTACTGCAGCGTAAGCACCTTTAGGATCTTGCTTTCTTCCAAAAACATTAAAATAACGCAATCCAATAGTTTCTAACCCGTATGTTTTACTAAAAATATCCGCGTATAATTCGTTTACATATTTTGTAATAGCATAGGGAGATAAAGGTTTTCCGATAACATCTTCTACTTTTGGCAATCCTTGTGAATCTCCGTAAGTAGATGAACTCGCCGCATAAACAAAACGTTTCACACCTGCATCACGAGAAGCTACTAACATATTTAAAAAACCCGAAACATTCACATCATTTGATGTGATAGGATCATTGATTGATCTCGGCACACTTCCTAATGCTGCTTGGTGCAATACATAATCAACACCTTGAGTTGCTTTTTTACAATCTTCTAAATTTCTAATATCTCCTTCTATTAATTTAAAATTTTCATTTTCAAACAAATGAGATATATTATGTTTGTGACCTGTTGCAAAATTATCTAAACAGACAACTTTATTGTTGTTATCTATAAAAAATTGACAAAGGTTAGACCCTATAAAACCAGCACCTCCAGTTATTAAAATTGTTTTGTTTGTAATCTTGGTCTGCATACTATATTATATTTATTGTGTTAGATATCTTTTTTGCAAAAGTAACAAATATATAATTAACTTCTATTTAACAATAGTTATTTTCTTTCATAATCATCTTCAATTCTAATAATATCATCTTCTCCAAAATATGTCCCGTACTGAACCTCTATAAAAACCAACGGTTCATCAAACGGATTGCCTACGCGATGTTTTGCTCCTAATGGTATTAATGCGGTTTCTCCTACGCCATAATCTTTTTCTAATCCATTTAAAACCACTCTTGCTTTACCTGAAACTACCGTCCAAACTTCAGCTCTATAATTATGATATTGATACGACAATCTTCCTTTTGAATTTACTAATACCCGTTTTACTTTATGTGTTTGGGTATCTTCTAAAACCCAATACTCTCCCCAAGGTCTGATATCGTGCTCCATCTTAATTTATAATAAATTTGAATTGTTTTTTTCTAATTCTTGATAAATATTTTTCACTTCTTGTGAATTCGCTTTATTCAAAACCAAAATAGCATCTTTAGTATGAACTAAAATACAATTTTTGAGACCTACAAAAGAAGTATTGATTTCTGTACCTATCACCATGTTGCCATTTTTATCGACTTGTTTACCTAATTTAACAAGGTATTCGTACAGCGATTCAAAAGATCCTAAATCTGACCATTCGAATTCGGAAGCTACTACTTTTATCCTCTTACTTTTCTCCATAACCGCATAATCAACACTTATAGAGGGTATATCGGTTGACAACTGATAGTCGATTATTTCATCTTCTTGCTTTTCAAAAGCGGCTTTAGATGTAGCATAAACTTCTGGTTCGTGTAACTGCAACTCGTCTAAAAAGACTCCCGATTTGAAACAAAACATACCACTATTCCAACAAAAATTACCTTTTTCAAGAAAAGACTCAGCAACATCTAACGTAGGTTTTTCTCTAAACGATAGTACATCATCTCCCTTATATTCAATATAACCAAAACCTGTTTCAGCACGTGTGGGTTTAATTCCAAATGTAACCAAAAAACCTTCTTTTGCCAAGTGTATGGCTTTATTTACTGCATTTTTATATTTCTCTTCCCCTATAATTATATGATCTGATGGTGTAACAATTAATATATCGTTAGGATTGGATTTGAATGCAGCAAAAGCTATCGCTGCTGCTGTATTTCTTGGTGTGCTTTCTATAATTGTAGTTGTATTTTCTTCAATATATAACTTATTTATTATACTCTGAGACAACATTTTATTATCGACATTACCAACAACAATCAACTTATTAGCAATTTTTAGATTCCTTTTTATCGTATTTTCAAACAACGAAAATCCAGAAAACAAATCCAAATATTGTTTAGGTTTTGATTTTCGAGATAAGGGCCACAAACGACTGCCGACGCCTCCTGTCAAAATTACATTTGTTACTGCATACTTCATTAAGATCCTATATTTTGATATATAAAACCTATCGCTTCTAATTGCCCCTTATCCAATATGTTTCGTCCATCAAAAATAAAGGCTGGTTTTAGCATTGAATCGTAAATTTTTTGCCAATCATACGTTCGAAACTCATCCCATTCTGTTAAAACAGCTACTGCATGTGCATTTTCTAACGTTTTATAAGGATTTTCATGAACAACAACATGGTTTTCTATTTCTTGAATTGTTCGATTCTCTAGTTGTTCTAAATCAGAATAAATTTGAATAGGTATTACTTGCGGATCATAAACAGCAATTAAAGCTTGTTCATTGATTAAGCTATCCGCAACATAAATCGCTGCAGATTCTCGAGTGTCATTAGTGTCTTTTTTAAACGCCCACCCTAAAAAACCAATTTTTTTACCAGAAACAGTGTTATATAATGTTTTTACTATTTTATTTGCAAAACGTCTTTTTTGGTGGTCATTCATAATGATAACTTGTTCCCAATAATCAGCTACTTCATTTAATCCATAAGACTTGGAGATATACACCAAATTTAAGATGTCTTTTTGGAAACACGAACCTCCAAAACCAACTGATGCTTGTAAAAATTTAGCTCCGATTCGTTTATCCATACCAATCGCACGAGCTACTTCTTTTACCTCTGCACCTGTATGCTCACATAATTCGGAAATGGCATTAATAGAAGATACACGTTGTGCTAAAAACGCATTTGCAGCTAACTTTGATAACTCAGAAGACCATAAATTTGTTGTTAATATGCGTTCTTTAGGTACCCAATTAGCATAAATAGCAACTAGTGTATCTATGGCTTTTTGACCTGCCTCTGTACTATCTCCTCCTATCAACACCCTATCTGGAACATACAAATCCTCAATAGCTGTACCTTCCGCTAAAAATTCTGGATTAGATAATATTTGAAATTGAACACCATTACCCGTATGATCTAATATGTTTTTAATTGCTTCCGCTGTTCGAATAGGTAAAGTCGATTTTTCGACAACAATTTTATTGGTTGTAGCTACTTTAGCTATTTGACGTGCACATAACTCTACATACTTCAAATCTGCAGCCATCCCTTTCCCTGCACCATACGTTTTTGTGGGCGTATTAACTGAAATAAAAATCATCTCAGCTTCGTCAATCGCCTTTTCTACATCAGTTGAAAAAAACAAATTACGTCCTCTAGCTTCACAAATAATTTCTTTTAAACCTGGTTCATAAATTGGGAGTTTTGACAAATCCGAATCATTCCAGTAATTAATTCTTTCTGTATTTAAATCAACTACAGTAACCTGAATATTTGGGCATTTTAAAGCTATAACCGCCATCGTGGGACCTCCTACATAACCAGCGCCAATACAACAAATTTTAGATAATTTCATTATTAAACACTTTTAAGCTTTAAACCCTATTTTTTGCTTTAATTTTCCTAATAACGATAAGTCATCTTTGCTTTCTATATAATATCCAGACTTATCTCCGTAACCGTAACCATAACCGTAACCATAACCGTAACCATAACCGTAACTATAACCGTATTTACGCAAAGCTTCAAATCCATTTGCTACGATACTTATATTTTTAATATCTCCATTTTTAAATTTTCGTTCTAAATTTGAAATCATATTTTTATCTGTTACACCTTGCCTCACCACATATAATGTAGTATCCGCATATCGAAGTAATTCCATTGCATCCGAAACCAAGCCAACTGGTGGAGTATCTACAATTATATAATCATATTGCTTTTTTAAAGACAAGATTAAATCATCTAATCGTTCAGACATTAATAATTCCGCTGGATTTGGTGGAATAGGACCCGAAACAATAACATCTAGAAAAGGAATTTTAGTTTGCTGAATTATTTCTGAAATTTCACAATCACCTACAATATAATTTACTGCACCTATAGTATTATTAATATTAAAATCTTCGAAAATTTTTGGTTTTCTTAAATCTAAACCAATTAAAACTGTTCTTTTTTCACTTAATGCAAAAATTGTGGCTAAATTTATAGAACAAAACGTTTTCCCTTCTCCAGAAACTGACGAAGTTATCATTAACGTTTTTGCTTCATCTTTATTACTTTTCTTATATAAAAAATGTAAGGATGATCGTATGGTTCGAAACGATTCTGCCATTGCCGATTTTTGACTTTCAAAAACAGCTAAATTATTTTTACTTCTTTTCTTCCCAACAACACCTATTAAAGGAATTGTGGTTAATCTAGTTAATTCTTCTGTTTTTGATAATCTTGAATCCAATAGAATTCGTATAGTTGCAAAAACAAATACTATTGCTAAACCAGATGTAAAAGCTAACATATAATTAATTCTAGTATTAGGACCGATTAACCCCCCACCAATATCTTTTGCTACATCTATTACTTTTATATCTGAAACATTAGCTGCTTTTACGATATTAGCCTCACTTCTTTTTTGTAAAAACATTAAATAAGCCTGATCGTTAATATCGTATTTTCTTCTTATTTTAATTAATTCTTGTTGTTGCTGAGGCAAATAACCTACCTTTTGCTCTTCGATTTGAATTTTTTTATTAATTAACTCTAAATCATATAAAATTACAGGTTTTACAGATTTAATATTTTCCAACAACACCTTTTTTGTAGCTTCCATCTCACTATCAAACTCTTTAAAAACATACTCATTTTTGACCGAAAAGCTCAGCTTAGAACGATTTATTGATAAATTAATTAAACTTGTTATATTTCCTAATATATTAGGATCATCAATACCCGCTACTGACGGAGCTGGTAATTTTGAGAAATCTTTACTTCTCACCAAATACGATTGAAGTGTATTATAATATTCTATCTTCCTTTTTATCTCTTCTTTTGTTTTCTCTAATTCTATTATCTTTTCATAAACCAATCCACCTCCAGATTCTATTTCCAACATGTTTTTACCTTTTAGAAACACATTCAAATCTTTTTCTGCTAGTTTAATTTCTTTTTCCATTTGTACTAAAGTACTATCAATAAAACGTATCGTATTTGTCGCAAAAAGGTTCTTTTGTTCCAACTGAGTATCTGATAAATATTTTACGGATTCATTTAAATAATCAACAATTCTATTTTTGTTAGTACCCGTAAATCCTAATGTAATAATTGAACCTCCTTTTTCATCTGTTTCCGAACTAACCCCTCCCATATAAGAGCTTACTGTACTATTAAAATCATCAAATCGTATAAAATATTCTTTATTTATGTGATCTACATAGTCCATTTTTGGAACTATCATACCGTTGAAAAAAGGCAGAGTAATTGGTTCGTTAAACCTATAGGTGTTTTTAAAATCACCATTAATAACTCTAACGCTTAAATCTTTTTGGTCGGAGTAACGATATAACGTTACCATATCTGAAGAAAAAGTTGTACTGAACTGAAATTCATTTTCATTTAAAACAATTATTTTAATTAATTGTCCTGCTAATTGCCCTTTTGTCTTATCTATTTTTACTTCATATGGAGTCTGGCCATATACATCACTCATAAAATATTTATCTTGACGCAAATACTGAATATAAAATTCTAGTTTATTTACCAATAACTCATTATAAGATCTAGATTTTAAAATATTTAATATTGAATTTATTTTATTTGACCCACCACCCCAATTAAAAACTAAACTTGTATTATTCGTAAAAAAAGGATTGTTTTCTTCTTTAACTGTAAATACAGTTGTCAGTCCATATATTTTTTGTTTACGGATATTAACTTGATAAGCTATAGTGAAAGTGATAACAAATACGACCAATAACCATTTCCAATAACTTAATAATTTATTGAGGTATGTTTGAAAATCAAAATTTGTATTCTCTAAAAAATTAAAATCACTTTGATTTAACATAATCTCTATATTTATTTAATATTTACTAACAATAGTAACACTGTTGTTGCAATTGTAAAAACCTGAAATACAGATGTCAAAGTTGAAACTCCTGTAACTCCAGTACCCCATGTTTTTTCTTTTAAGGGCTTTACATAAATGTAATCATTCGACTGTATATAATAATAAGGAGAATTCATTACATCTATAGAAGTCAAATCAATCGTGTGTATTTCAGCTCCATGGGGATACTGCCTTAAAATCATAACATCTTTTCGATCTCCTGTAATTGAAATATCACCCGCATTGGCTATAGCCTCCAAAATGGTCGCTCGATCTTTAAATATGACTTTAACACCTGTAGAACCAACTTCTCCATTTATTGTATAAGAGACCCCAGGTAGCTTAACGTCTACAAAAATATTTGCTTCTTCATTAAAATAATCCTTTAATAACAGGCGTTCAACCTCCAATCGTATCTCGTTCAAAGTCATACCTAACACGTATATCTCACCTAAAACAGGTACGCGTATAAATCCTCTATCATCTACAGTAAACCCATTAAAATACAATGATTCTTGTGACTCAGCAGCTTTTCCATTACTCGTTTTAAACATTGCCACTAAACTTTCGTCAGGTGCTTTTAATATAATACTTAATATATCTAAAGACTGTACTCGATAGGGTTTAATATTGATTTTACTCATTATCATTGTAGAATCACGAACTTCTCCATTTTTTTCTTGTAAATAAATGATCTGTTTTCGAGATATACATGATGTCATTAAAAGAACAATAACAACTATAGAAAATACGTATTTATGCATAAAATTAATTTAATCAATAGCGACAAAGATAATCGAACATTAATAATATGGAAACTAATTTTATTAAATTAAGAAAATCAAGCTAAGAGAAATACGAATAATTATCTTCATTTTTCATATTTAATAGCGATTCGTATATTATTCGAATTACATTTTCGACATCCTCTCGATGAACCATCTCTACTGTAGTATGCATATATCGCAATGGTAGTGATATTAAAGCAGAAGCCACACCTCCATTACTGTATGCAAAAGCATCGGTATCGGTTCCTGTGACACGCGAAGATGCCAAACGCTGAAACGGAATCTCTTTTTCAATAGCCGTATTAATAATCAATTCACGTAATTTTTGTTGCACTGCTGGTGCATAGGTGATAACAGGTCCTGCTCCTATTTTTGTTTCCCCTTCGATTTTTTTATTAATCATAGGAGTTGTGGTGTCATGACAAACATCCGTTATAATTGCTGCGTTAGGTTTAATTGTTTCAGTAATCATTTGCGCACCTCGCAAACCTACTTCTTCTTGTACAGAATTTGTAATGTACAATCCAAAAGGTAGTTTCTTTTTATTTTCATGCAGTAATCGAGCGACTTGGGCAATCATAAAACCGCCCATTCGGTTATCTATCGCACGACAAACAAATTTGTTTTCATTTAAAATCATAAACTCATCAGGATACGTAATTACGCAACCTACATGCACACCTAAAGCTATAACTTCGTCTTTTGTACTACAACCTATATCGATAAAAATATTATCTAATTTTGGTGTATCTTCAGTGCTTCTGTTACGAGTGTGAATAGCTGGCCAACCAAATACACCTTTAACTATTCCTTTATCGGTATGTATATTAACTCTTTTAGATGGAGCTATTTGATGATCTGAACCTCCGTTTCTGATAACATAAATTAATCCTTCGTCTGTGATGTAATTTACATACCAAGATATTTCATCCGAATGACCTTCTATAACAACTTTGTATTTTGCTTCTGGATTAATTACAGCTACCGCAGTGCCATAAGTATCGGTTATAAATGTATCTACATAAGGTTTTAAATAATTCATCCAAATTTTTTGACCTTCAGCTTCATAACCTGTTGGTGCTGGATTATTTAAATATTCTTTTAAAAATTGTAATGACGCGTCGTCTAAAATGGTATCCTTTTTCATAATGTATTTTTTTTGCTAAAATATAAATTTGAAATAAGAGTACTTCATCAATATTTATTTAATTTTATCAAAATTATTACAATCTATGGTGCGTAGCGCTTTCATTTATTTTTTATTGCTTTTAACCTCGTTTTTTGGCTTCGGTCAAAATGATTTGTTATACGAAACACTTAACGACACACTAATACAGACCGTTGGTTTAGAAGAAGTTACAGTAGTAGCCCCTAAAGACAATCTTTCTGAAGAAAAAAAAAGACAAATTCAATTATTAATACGTCGGGTATACAAAGTGTATCCATATGCCAAAGTTACTTCTGAAAAATTAAACCAATTAAAATTCGATTTAGAAAGGTTAAAATCCAAAAGAGATCAAAAAAGATACCTCAAATTAGTCGAAAAATATATTGAAGAAGAATATGAAGACCGTCTGAAACGATTTTCACGTAAAGAAGGTCAAATATTAGTCAAATTAATCTATAGACAAACAGGTACAACTACTTTTGATTTATTAGATACTTATAAAAGCAGTTGGACGGCATTTTGGTATAAAAAAATTGGACGACTATATGATATCGACATCATGCAAAAATACAATCCTAAAGAAATTTCTGAAGATTATATTATTGAGCAAATTTTGTATAGAGGATTCCGAACTGGAGTAATTCAATACCAAGCACCTCATCAACCTGTTGATTTAGAAGAATTAGCCAAACATTGGGCGGATAAAAAAAAATAATTATTTCTTATCTTTTATAGAAAGACGTGTCATTATTGGGAAATGATCCGAATTAATAAAATCACTAAAGGTGATAAAATCTTTAATCTTAAAACGCTTATCCGCAAAAATATAGTCAATTCGTGCTGGAAAGTATTTAAAATGATAAGTTCGACCAAATCCTGATCCTCGCTCTTCAAAACAATCCAGTAAATCTCCTTTAATATTTCGGTAAACGAAAGAAAAAGCACTGTTGTTCATATCACCGCAAATAATAATTGGGTAGTTACACTGTTTTTTGTGTTCTTTAATCAAATCCGATTGAAGTTGTTGCCTTTTAAAAGCTGTTCCTATTCGTTTTAATAAAACTTCTGATTTTTTTTGATCAATTTTCTTCTCAATATCATCACTTATCTTAAGTGATTCTAAGTGCATACTATACACCCGTATTGTATCTTTATTTTTTATAATATCGGCAAACAATAAATTATTATTCGAATCTTCAAATGCAATATCTCCTTTGTTTATTATCGGATATTTTGACAAAATTGCATGTCCAGCAAAATAATTTTTAATATAAACATATTGATACGAATAAGCTGAAAAATCAATGTTGTTTTTGGAATGAAACTCTTGTATACAAATTACATCCGGCGCCTCTTTTTTAATAAATTGAGAAATATTTGTATGCACATCTTTATCTAACCATTTGTATAAATTAAAATAATGAACATTAAAACTCATAACCGTAAAATCTTCTGGCGCTACTGGGATTTGTTCTTGAGGAAATTTATATAGTTTACTTATAAATGAAATACCTATTATAAGTATGATACTTGATAGAAATACTTGTTTTTTTATTTGAAGCAACCAATAAAATAAAAACAAGAAATTTAAAATCAATAATATCGGCAGAGCTAACGTTAAAATGGATAAAAAAGGGAATAATTTTGGAGCTAAAAATGGTAAAACATAACCTACAAACGTCAATATTGTCAAGACAATATTGAGTACATAAATCATTTTATTAAACCATGAAAGTTTTTTCATTTATCTTAATTACCGTCTTATTTACCTGCTTTAAACAAAAATTCTTTTTCTTCTTTTGTTAAACTATCGTATCCCGATTTACTAATTTTATCCAAAATCTCATCGATTTGTTGTTGATTTTTGGTTTTATTGTTTTTGGGTGTAAATACTGTTTTGCTTTCGTTACGATGCACTTTTACAAATGGACTTTTCTTTTTGGAGCTAAATATAGCAACTATTTTATCCCAAACGACATAAAAATACACCGATAAGTCGTTTCCATTATGAAGTTGTTTTACATACAAAAAGCCAAATAATGCACCTCCTAAATGTGCGATATGTCCGCCTGTATTTTGATAAGGTAATTGTACAAAATCTAAAGCCACAAAAACCAACGCGATTTGCCACAATTTAACATGACCAATTAATGGTAACCGAATTACCATTTGAGGTGCGTATGTCGATGTGGCTATCAAGATTGACATGATTGCACCTGATGCGCCAACCATAGGAACTACCGTCTCAAACAACATCGGAAAAATCAAATAACTTCCTAAATAAAATATGCCTGAGAAAATGATTCCAAAAAAATAAACGGCAACAAATTGTTTTTGGGTAAAAAAAGTTTGAAATAAAATTCCAAAATAATACAAGCCAATCATGTTAAACAAAAGGTGTATAAAATCGAAATGAAAAAAACCATACGATACTAACGACCATGGTTTTGTTAACAAGTATTGAAAATTTGATGACAAACTAAACCAATCGAGATACATGAAATCGATTTTAAAAAGAGCTAAAACTCCTTTTAAAACCAATGGCAATAGAAACAAAAAAACATTCCAATAAATGATTTGAGTAACAACCCCTCCGTATTTGTATTGTGATTTTAAGTCCTCAAACATAATTATGATTTTATACACGAATTACGAATCCCAACGATGCGCATCAAATTGATTATTTTTCCAATACCACATAATTAAAAACCCAAACAAAGCCCCGCCGATGTGGGCAAAATGAGCGATTCCGCCACCAAATATAGCATATCCTGTCACTCCTGAAAACAAATCCATTAATAACAAACCAGGCACAAAATATTTTGCTTTTATCGGAAACGGTACAAATAACATCATTAACTCTGCATTTGGAAATGAAAAAGCAAACGCAACTAATATTCCGTATATCGCACCTGATGCTCCAACGGTAGGTGTATTCAAAACCTGTATCATTTCTTGCACCACAGGATTGTATACAACATCTTGATACATCGTGTTATACCTACTCTCTGTAATCAACATTTTGATATCACTCGGTGTAAATCCATTGGTTTGCAAAAACTGAACACCTTGTTCAAACACATAATAATTAACTCCTGTATGTATTATCGCCGCTCCTAAACCACATGAAATATAAAAAAACAAAAACTTATGACTCCCCCACATTTGCTCAAGCGCTGTCCCAAAAGCGAACAACCCATACATATTAAAGATAATATGCATCCAACCACCGTGCATAAACATATACGAAACCAGTTGCCAATAACCAAAATTGCTGTTTTCAAAATAAAATAAAGCTAAATATTTGTTAGCGATATCAGATCCTACAAGTAATGATCCTATAAAAAATATAGCATTTAAGATTATCAGTTGTTTGACCATTTCGGTCATGTTGTTCATCATATGGTAAATTTTTTATCTAATTCTTCAACACTTAAATTTATGTAAGTCGGTTTTCCAAAAGGAGACATCGCAGCGTCTTTGCAATTAAAAAGACTATTTATTAACGATTCTTGCTCGGTTTCAGATAAATAAGTTCCTGTTTTGATTGCCAAACTTTTTGCCATAGATAAGGAAACTTTATCATTTAAACTAAATGAATTTGTTTGGGAGTCGTTTTCAATATCTGAAAGCAATTGATCTATAACTATCGAAGCCTCACTCTCAGCAATAGGGATTGGCAATCCTGAAATGATAATTTTTTCTTTTTCAATTTTTTCAAAAACAAAACCCGTGTTTACCAAAGATTCCTCTATTTCTTTTATGCTATTAATTTCTGAAGGAGAATAATACAGCTCTAACGGAAATAATAACTGTTGGCTATTACCTTTACTTACTGTAATATTCATTAAAAATTGTTCGTATAATATACGTTGGTGAGCCCTCTGCTGATCAACAACTAACATCCCTGTTTTAATGGGGCTAACAATATATTTTTTATGAATTTGATACGTACGGAAAATAGGTTGCTCAATATCTTTTGTTTCAAACAAAAAATTAGATTCTTTTGTTGATTTACTTTCGTAAGAAGCGGGGGCAGTTTGGTAAGCATCTTTTAAACCAACATACAAACTATCCCAATGTTCTGTATTGGTTTTGTGATAAGACGGATATATTTTTTTTGATGTGTTTGATGATTCAAAAGGATTAAAAGCCTCGTCAACGTCAATGGTCGGTATCCGAACTTCTTTATTTCTGTTTTGATAAGGCATATCCAATGTTGAATCTCTGTTAAAATCTAAAACAGGTGCCACATTAAACTGCCCCAAACTGTGTTTTATCGTAGCTCGCAACATCGAGTACAAAGCGTGTTCGTCATCAAATTTAATTTCTGTTTTTGTGGGATGGATATTAATATCTATCGTTGCGGGATTTACATTTAAATAAATGTAATAACATGGTTGCATCCCGTCGCGCAATAAACCTTCGTAAGCACTCATCACAGCGTGATGCAGATAACCGCTTTTAATAAATCTATTATTTACAAAAAAGAATTGTTCTCCCTTTTTCTTTTTAGAAAACTCAGGCTTTCCCACATAGCCGTACAATTCGACTATTTCGGTTTGCTCTTGTATAGGAACAAGTTTTTCGTTGGTTTTGGTCCCAAAAACAGCTACAATTCGTTGTTTTAAATTGCTTTTAGGTAAGTTGTAAATTTCAGAATCGTTATGGTAAAAAATAAACGAAACCTGTGGATGCGCTAATACCAATCGTTGAAATTCATCCACGATATGGCGGTATTCTATGGTATTTGATTTTAAAAAATTTCTTCTGGCAGGAATATTAAAAAATAAATTTTTGACCGAAAAAGAAGTTCCTTTAGGTGCAATAACCACTTCTTGATCTACAAAAACACTACCTTCCATTGTGATTTGGGTTCCAAACTCTTCATGTGCTGTTTTTGTTTTTAAACTTACATGAGCCACCGCAACTATTGAGGCTAAAGCTTCTCCCCTAAATCCTTTGGTTTGTATTGTAAATATATCCTCAGTACATTTAATTTTAGAAGTTGCATGACGCACAAAACTCAATTTTGCATCCATTTCGGTCATCCCAACACCATCATCTATGACTTGTATCAATGTTTTTCCTGCTTCTTTACAATTTAACACAATATGTGTTGCTTTGGCATCAATGGCGTTTTCAAGCAATTCTTTTACAACAGACGCAGGTCGTTGCACCACTTCTCCAGCAGCAATTTGATTAGCAACATGATCCGGAAGTAATTGAATTATCCCTGACATTACTGACGTTTAAATAAAGTAATATCAAAATCTATAATGAATAAAAAAATAAGAATCAAAACGCCTATAATGATCAAAAGTCGCTTGTTTATTTCTCTATTTCCACGATGGCGGCTATCATGTCTTGCTTCGCTCCACTGGGCTCTAAAATCATTGTAGCTATGGGTTTCGCGATCTCTGCGTATAGCAGAGTCAAAATCATATAAATTTTGATTATTCTCTTTCCCTTGATAATAGCGAGGCGTGTAATTAAACTTTTTATATGTCGGTAATTTAAAAAATCCTCTTCCCAAAATGATACTTTTTTTAATAGAACTCCCAAATTTAGGAATTCTTTAGTCTAGTCTCTCTTAATTTTATCTTCTTTTTTCAACAATCAATCGTTTATAATAATCCTTAATTATTTGTTAAAAAAAACTATTTTTGAATCTAATTTTATTATAATGAAAGAATTTATTGATGATTTAGTCGACTATTTCATACATCCGCGTCTCAAAAACAACCTTGAACTGTACGAACAATCCAAAACATCTGTCAAAGCATACCTACTTTCGTCTTTTTTTATCATTTCCTACGTTACCATTTTTGAAATTTTAGACAAAAATCTAACCGTTATAAAACTTACTTGTAACTACATTGGTGTAATTGCTTGTATTTCAACACTTTTACTAATAAAATGGCGCGGTACATTAGTCGCATCAATGTACATTCATATGTTTATGTTTTTAATGTTAATATCCATTACCGCATACTATTCTGGAGGAATTTATTCGGTTGATTTATTTTGGATTATTATCATTCCGATGTTTACATTTATGTATAACAACCGAAAAGCAGGTTACGTTATCTTAACAATGTCGCTACTTATATTCATATACTTTTATTATATGGAGGTTCATAATTATCGAAATTTTAGACTTGATAATATTACGATTGGTATCAACTATGAATTTTATAACCTTATTGCGATTTTGATATTTTCCTCGATGATTACTGTTTTTTTCGTTTCGGGATCACAAAAAATAAAACACCAATTAGCCGCTTTAAGAGATAAAGAATTACGCAGTATCGATTCTAAATTTCAATATATTATTGAAAACGCTACCGAAATTATTTCGTTGCATAACAAAAATATTGAAGTAACTTATATTTCGCCTTCTGTAAAAACCATTTTGGAATACGATCCTGAAGAATTAATAGGTGTAAACTGTCGCTCGTTATTTGGTATAGAGTCAACCGAATACAACCTTCCTTTTTTGCAAGAATGCACCACTAAAACCGGTCGAAAAGTATGGTTGGAAATTACTATGAATAAAATCTACGATGAAATCGGTAAAGGAGATCGGTTTATTTCTTTAGCCAGAGATGTTACCGCTTCAGTTCTCGAAAACAAAAGAATCAATGAATTACGTGAACAAATCGCCAATGATTTTCATGATGAAATAGGCAATAAACTTGCCGCCATCACACTAAATGCGAATGTATTATCAATCAAGACAAAAGACGATACCGAGTTAACGGCTATTTTAAACAAAATTCAGGAAACCTCTAAATCATTGTATCAAAACTCCCGCGATTTTATTTGGTCTATCGATTCTAAAAGTGACAAACTGGACGAAATTTACTTATATATACGTGATTTTGGAGAAGATTTATTTCAATCCCTATCCATTCATTTTTTACCCGAATCAACCAACCAAATTATTTTAGAGCATGTAAAACTTCCCATGTATTCGGGCAGGCATATCATTTTAATATGTACCGAAATTTTAACCAATGCCGCCAAACATTCCAAGTGTAATACTGTAACACTTTCTTTTGATTTGACAGGAGATTTATTTACGATAAAAATAACAGATAATGGGATTGGATTTAATCCTAACGAATCTAAATCATGTAAAGGAATGACTTCCATCAAAAAAAGAGCCGCGATAATAGGTTTTTCTCTAGAAATAAAATCAAATACTGAAAGTAAAGGAACTTGTATTTCATTATCTAAAAAAATTCAAAACAACAAACAAAGTATCTAATCATGACCAAACGTATCATAATTATTGAAGACAACATTCAAATTAGTGAAGCCTTTACTTTATTATTAGAGTTACGCGATGATTTTGTAGTTGTTAATACTTATACCAATTGTGAAGATGCTATTGACCAATTAAAAGTAGATAAACCAGACATTGTATTGATGGATATTGATCTCCCAGGTATTAGTGGTATCGAAGGAACGAAAATCATCAAACGCACCCGACCTAAAGCAGATATATTAATTATTACAGTATTTGAAAACGGAAAAACGGTATTTGATGCCTTGTGTGCAGGTGCTTCGGGTTATTTGACTAAAAACAGCGATCAACACAAATTAATCAATGCTATTGATGAAGTCATCAATGGAGGTGCGCCTATGAGTAGTAAAATTGCTCGGCTAGTAGTACAATCCTTTCAAAAAAACAACAACTCTCCTTTAACTGAAAGAGAAACGGAAATTTTATCCCAAATATCCGAAGGCAAAAGCCATACAGCAATTGCCGATCAATTATACATCTCTAAAGAAACCGTTAAATACCATATTAAAAACATTTACATCAAACTTCAGGTCAATAACAAGGCGGATGCCATCAAAAAAGGCAACGAAGAACGATTGATTTAAGAAAAAATTAACTTTTAACATCAAAACTACCCATATTGGGGGGTACAGATACTTAACTTTAACAGTAATTTAGCATTATAGAAAACGTTCTTTAACAAATAGCTAAAATATTGGAGGGAGTGTCTCAGTAGTATTATTAAATTTTAATAACTTCGCCCAACTAATTTGAGTCCATTAATAATTCCCAATCAATAGTATTAATGTTCTCTCCAATACACGGCTAAATAGTATCATTTATGGATTTTTTTATGAAAAAAAGAACAAGATCTAAGTATAAAAAGAAAGACAACACGGTTAGAAATTTTTTAATTTCAGTAGTTATTTTAGTGGCATTATTAATTTACATCGCATTGATTTATCTAACAACTAATAACATTTACGGCTAAAAACTTTTACTTATGGGACTTACACTAAATTATCAGGAAGTAGCACACGAAACAACAACAATAAGAATGCCTAAAACATTTCTTTTTGTAGCACTAAAAGCAAAACAGATACTATGTACTCACAATTGGAAAACAGTGAGAAACATAACGCTTTTTGGAAACAAGGCTGTAAAACTGAATAAATGCTGTAAGTGTAAAGCAAAGCAAACAAAAGCTATACAAATCAACTCATAACAAGAGATAATACTTACCTACCCCAACCAATAATTATTATCCTTACCTACTCATTATCAATATTAAAATAAGTGCCTCGATTTTCTTTTTGACTTAAAGACTGCTCCGCGATTAGATGCCCGACGGTGATCAAATTCCGAAGCTCGTAAAGTTGAGGAGAAATTCGAGTTTTTTTGTATATTTTATCGGTTTCTTCATATAAAATATTTAATCGAATTAAAGCTTTTTCAATCAACTCATTGGATCTAAAAATAGCCAAATAATCACTCATTACTTGTTGCAATTCTTTTCGATTGTGTGTTAAAACAACCAATTCTTTTGCTGAACTAGTTCCTTTATCATCCCAATCTGGGATTAAATCAACATCTATTTTTTCGGGAGATTTTTTATCTTTTAAATCCAAAAATATACGGTGTGAGTACACTAATGCTTCTAATAGCGAATTCGAAGCTAATCGGTTGGCTCCATGCAATCCTGTACAAGCACATTCGCCGTTAGCATATAGATTTTCAATATTTGTTCTTCCTGCTAAATCCACCTCAATACCACCACACAAATAATGCGCTGCAGGTACAATCGGAATCCAATCTTCTGTAATCTTGATTCCTTTGGTTAAACACTTGTCATAAATATTTGGAAAATGAGCATAAAATTTTTCTTTATCCAAATGATTACAATCTAGATATACAAACTCATCACCACTCATTTTTAACTCTTTATCAATTGCTTGTGATACAATGTCACGTGAAGCCATTTCGCCTCTTTCATCATAAGAAAACATAAAGCGTTCGCCTTTTTTATTTCTTAAATAAGCACCAAACCCTCTGATGGCTTCCGTAATTAAAAAAGATGGACTTTGGTGAGGTTCATACAAAGCTGTAGGATGAAATTGTACAAATTGCATGTTTTTAACTTTTGCTTTGGCTCTTATAGCTACAGCAATCCCATCTCCTGTAGCAATCGTTGGATTTGTGGTATAGGCGTAGACCTGCCCTGCTCCACCTGTTGCTAACAACGTATTGTTAGAAATATACGTTTCTATTTTACCTGATTTATTATCTAAAGCATATGCACCGTAGCATCTGATTTTAGAGTCAATGGTTATTTTTTGTTTATGGATCTGATGTTCTGTAATTAAGTCAATCACAAAACAATGGGGTTTTAATATGATGTTTTTTAATTCTTGCACACGTTTTAATAAAGAACGCTCGATTTCAAAACCTGTAATGTCTTTGTGGTGTAACACCCGATTTTCTGTATGTCCGCCTTCTAAACCTAATTCATAATTACCATGGGAGTCTTTGTCAAAATTAGTACCCCAATTGATAATTTCTTGTAATCGTGCAGGTCCTTCACTGACAACTACTTTTACCACATCTTCATCACAAAGCCCATCACCTGCAAAAAGCGTATCCTGTACGTGTTTATCAAACGAATCTTCTTTATCAGTAACGACAGCTATTCCACCCTGTGCGTACTTGGTATTAGACTCGTTAGCATCAGCTTTGGTTAAAATAATGACCGAATGATCGGGTTTAGCCTCTGCATATTTAATCGCTGTGGTTAATCCTGCAATACCTGAACCTATAATGAGTAGATCGGATGAATATGCCATGTTTTATTTTGATATTTCTAACATTCTTTCAATCGGAAGCAAGGCTTTTTTACGAATTTCGTCAGAAACAAATACTTCTGGCGCTTCGTTTTTCATACATTGATATAATTTTTCTAAAGTATTTACACGCATAAATCCACATTCGCTACACGCACAGGTATTATCTTCTTTAGATGGTGCTGGGATTAAAGTGGCTTCTGGTACTTCTTTTTTCATTTCGTGTAAAATACCTGCTTCAGTCGCTACAATAAACTCTTGAGTTGGATTACTTTTTACATAACTGATCATTCCTGAAGTAGATCCGATGTAGCTTGCAGTATCCAAAATATGTGTTTCAGACTCGGGGTGCGCAATGATTTTTGCATTTGGATGTTGTTTGTGTAGCGCTAATAATTTTTCGATTGAAAAAGCTTCGTGCACAATACAAGCACCATCCCACAAGATCATATCACGTCCGGTTTGGCTGATGATGTATTTACCTAAATTTTTATCGGGAGCAAATATTATTTTTTTGTCTTTGGGAACGGAGTTTACAATTTTAATAGCGTTAGATGATGTACAAACCAAATCACTAATCGCTTTTACTTCTGCGGAAGCGTTGATATAGGTAATTACAATATGGTCGGGATATTGGTCTTTTAAGGTTTGTAATTTATCTGCTGGGCACGAATCCGCCAACGAACAACCTGCTGCAAAATCTGGAATAACTACTT
Source organism: uncultured Flavobacterium sp. (assembly GCA_964420215.1). Classification (GTDB taxonomy): domain Bacteria; phylum Bacteroidota; class Bacteroidia; order Flavobacteriales; family Flavobacteriaceae; genus Flavobacterium. Next base: position 24,522 of record CAYQSQ010000020.1, read on the forward strand.
TTTTGCTTGGATTAATGATTTTAGCGGTTTCTGCCATAAAATGTACTCCTGCAAAAACAATCATATCTGCCTCAACCTTTGCTGCCTCTTGTGACAATCCCAAACTATCGCCTACATAATCCGCAATATCTTGTATCTCTGGAAACTGATAATAATGGGCTAATATGATGGCGTTTTTCTCTTTTTTCAGTTTGTTTATTTCGTCAAAGTATTCTTGCTTAGTCATGTGTTCTATGGTAATTAAACGTAAAGAACCGTAAAAATAAGAATGTTTTTTATCAAACAATATAAAGTCATGTTTAAATCACTTTATATTGTTTTTTTTCGTGAAAAATTACTGAAACGTTTTTATGATGATGAAATCAAACCTTCTCTTATTGTCATTACCCGTTAGGTATAATTGAGTTTCAACCACTTATTGATATATTGTCGTAAGAATAATTTATACAAAAACACAAACACTTAATCCGTATTTTCAATACTTTTATAAGCTTCTAATACTTTTCGAACCAATCGGTGGCGCACGATATCTTTATCATCAAGATAAATAATACTTATGCCATCTATATTTTTTAAGATTAATAAAGCTTCTTTTAACCCCGATACGGTTCTTCTAGGTAAATCAACTTGTGCGGGATCACCTGTTATCATAAATTTTGCATTTTTACCCATTCGGCTCAAAAACATTTTCATTTGAGAGCGTGTGGTATTTTGTGCTTCGTCCAAAATTACAAAGGCATTGTCTAAGGTACGCCCTCGCATAAATGCCATAGGGGCAATTTGAATGATACCTTTTTGCATATATTCATCTAACTTTTCCGAAGGTAACATATCGCGTAACGCATCATACAAGGGTTGCATATAAGGATCTAACTTGTCTTTCATATCTCCTGGTAAAAAACCTAAATTTTCACCAGCTTCTACCGCTGGACGTGTTAAAATGATACGTTTTACTTCTTTATTTTTCAGAGCTTTTACTGCCATTGCTACTCCTACATAGGTTTTTCCTGTACCCGCTGGTCCAACGGCAAAAACCATATCGTCTTTAATTAAAAAATCAACTAATTTTTTCTGATTTGGTGTGATTGGTTTAATTAATTTTCCTCCTATTCCGTGTAGTAAAACATCGTCTAAAGGCGTTTCGGCATTCGCTTTGATCGACTCATCCATCACAATACGTTCGATAACATTTTCATTGATGGCGTTATACTTGGTAAAATGATTGGTGATTCGTTCAAATTTTTTCTCAAATTCATCTAAAGCCTCGTCGTCTCCATAGGCTTTAAGAAATGTTCCTCTGGAGACTAATTTTAGCTTGGGATATAGCTTTTTTAGTATATCTAAATTTAGATTATTTGCGCCCCAAAAATCTTTTGGAGTGATGTCCGTTAATTCTAGAGTTATTTCGTTCAAAATCGGCAGGTATTAAATTAAATTTAAAGACTAAAATTACTAAATTTGTCGAGCAATAAGCTTCTGTTAAATATAACGAAGCTTTTCGTTATTTACAACTTTTTTTATGTCAATTATTACGCTTACTACGGATTTCGGAACTACGGACCATTATGTGGGCGCGCTTAAAGGAAAAATTGTTTCTGATAATCCTGGTGCGCATATTATTGATATTTCGCACCATGTGGACTTATTTAATGTTACGGAAGCTAGTTATATTATTTCTTCTTGTTATGATTCTTTTCCAAAAGGCACTGTACATATTATTGGTGTTGACGCGGCTTTAACGCAACAATCACAACATATAGCAATGTTATGGGACGATCATTATTTTATTTGTGCCGATAACGGAATCTTAAGCTTACTATCACAACGGATTAAGCCTCAAAAGATTGTGCAAATTAATATTCATGATCGAACTCCTCAACAATTAAAAACAATGGATGTTTTTGTTACCGTGGCCAATCATTTGGCTAAAGGCGGATCTTTAAATGTGGTTGGTAAAGAAATTCATACACTTAAAGAAATCAAATCTGTTAAACCCGAATTTAGTTCGGACAATAAAACAATCCGTGGTAATGTTATTTATATTGATCATTTTGGAAACATTGTAACAGATGTTTCTAAAAAAACATTTTTAGAATTTGGAAAAAACCGTGCTTTTGAACTCAATGTAAGAGGATACAAATTTAAGGATATTTATAATCGGTATGCTGATTTGGTTTCGGACTCTAACAGTGACCTATCTGCTTATGAAGGCATTAAAGTCGCAATTTTTAACGAAAGTGATTTATTAGAAATCGGCATGTATAAAAGCAATCATTACGCAACTGGTAGCGCCTCCTCTTTATTAGGTGTTAAATATAGAGATAGCATTTTAATCACTTTTGAATAAAATAAATGAAAGCAATTATTTTAAAAGAAATCAATTCATTTTTTGGTTCGCCAATAGCCTATTTGGTTATAGGATTATTTTTAATCCTAAACGGCTTATTTTTATGGATTTTTGACGGCGAATTAAACATCCTTAATAATGGATTTACCGATCTTAAAGGTTTTTTCATACTCTCACCTTGGATTTTACTTTTTCTGATTCCGGCAATTACAATGCGTAGTTTTTCTGACGAAATCAAACAAGGCACCATCGAACTTTTATTAACCAAACCGATTAGTATTACACAAATTGTTTTAGGTAAGTTTACTGCTTCGGCATTGCTCACCACAATTGCTGTAATTCCTACTTTAATCTATGTAAAGGTTTTGTATGATTTGGGATATCCAATAGGCAATCTTGATATGGGCGTTACTTTAGGCTCGTATTTTGGATTGTTTTTCTTGATTTTAACTTATTCTGCAATCGGCACTTTTACCTCTTCGTTAACCGATAATCAAATTGTAGCATTTATCAGCGCTGTGTTTATCTGCTTTAGCTTTTATTATGGGTTTGAGGGAATTTCTAAAATTAGTTCTACCGAAAGTTACAACCCGATTATAGCCTATTTAGGTATGGATTACCATTATAAAAGTATTAGCCGTGGGGTAATTGATACACGTGATGTAATTTATTTTATGAGTATATCTGTTTTGTTTTTACAATTAACCTCTATCCGAATTAAATCATTACAATGGTAACTCTATTCAAAAAATCAGGTTTTAAAGCCACGGTAATCACACTACTTTTTGTTGTAGGTATTAACTTTTTGGGATATTTCGCCTTTCAACGGTTTGATTTAACGCACGATCAACGTTATACACTATCCGAAACTTCAAATACAATAACCAAACAAATTACCAGTCCATTAATTATTGACATTTATCTCGAAGGCGAGTTTCCGACCGAATTAATCCGACTTCAAGACGAAACCAAACAATTATTAGATGAATTTAGGGCGAAAAACCCCAATATCTCATACCGTTTTATAAATCCTACAGAAGATCCTAAAAACAGTGAATTTATTATTCAAGCGCTTACCAAAGAAGGTATTACACCACTCACAATCACATTGCAGGATAAAGGAAAACAAATTCAAGAAATTATTTTTCCTTGGGCGGTCGCTACTTACAACAATACGAGTATTAAAATCCCGTTACTAAAAACAAAATTAGGTGCATCTACAGAAGAAAATGTAATCCAATCTGTTCAAAATTTGGAATATGTTTTTTCAAAAGCATTTTATAACCTCACACAACCCAAACAAAAAAAAGTTGCTGTACTCAGAGGAAATGGAGAGTTACCTGATGTTTTTATTGCCGATGCACTTAAAACAATTAAAGACAGCTACTTTTTAGCGCCTTTCACGTTAGATTCTGTAGCAACCTCCCCAAATAAAACATTACAACAACTGCAAGAATTTGACTTAATTATCGTAGCGAAACCAACCATCGCTTTTTCTGACTCCGAAAAATTCGTTTTAGACCAATACGTAATTAATGGCGGAAAATCACTTTGGTTGATTGATCAAGTTAGTATCGATATGGATAGTTTATATAATGCTACAGGTAGTTCGTTAGCGTATCCGCGAGATTTAAATTTAAAAGATTTCTTTTTCAAATATGGTATTCGGATTAATCCCTCAATGGTAAAAGATGTGATGTGTGCCCCTATATCACTCGCCACAGGTCAACGTGGTAACGATACCCAATATGCTCAATTTCCATGGATGTACGCTCCTTTGGTTTATCCAACAAGCAATCATCCTGTTATTACAAATATCGAAACCGTAAAATTAAGTTTTGCCAATCCGATTGATATTTTAAAAAATGATATTAAAAAAACAGTTTTATTACAAAGTTCACCATACACCAAAATAGTCGGAACACCTGCCGAAGTCGCTTTAACGATGGTTAACGAAAGACCCAAACAAGAAGATTTTACCAGCGGCAGCGTTCCATTTGGAGTTTTGTTAGAAGGTACTTTTACCTCTGTTTTCAAAAATCGAATTTTACCTTTTAAAGAAAAATCATTTCAAGAAAATGGTAAATCAACAAAAATGATTGTTATATCAGATGGAGATATTATCAAAAATCAATTGGATCAAAACTTTAAACCACTTGAATTGGGTTTTGACAAATGGACTAATTTAACTTTTGGCAATAAAGATTTTATCCTTAATAGTATTAATTATTTGTTAGACGAAAATGGATTAATCAACATCCGAAGCAAAAAAGTTGAAATCCCCATATTAGACAAAGAAAAAGTGTATGAGCAATACACAACCATTCAAATCATCACTGTCGGAATTCCAATTTTACTTTTAATAATCTTCGGATTCCTTTATAACTGGCTTCGTAAACGAAAATTTACCCGTTAATTGTTGATAAATAAATACTATTATTCGGCTCATAAAAGATATATTTGCAACCTTAGTATTAAACCAATTTTTAAGAAAATACCGTTATGAATTTTATAATTTCAAGTTCTTACCTACTAAAACAATTACAAGTATTAGGAAGTGTTATTAATAGTAACAATACTTTACCTATATTAGATAACTTTCTGTTTGAATTAGACCACCAAACACTTCGAGTTACTGCGTCAGATCTTGAATCTACAATGTCATCAACTTTAGAGATCGATTCAACAAGCGTGGGAAATGTTGCAATACCCGCAAAATTATTATTAGACACCCTTAAATCTTTTCCCGAACAACCTTTAACGTTTTCAGTACAAGATAACAACACTATTGAAATAAGCTCAAACTCAGGTAAATACGCATTAGCCTATGCTAATGGAGATGAATTTCCGAAAGCTGTTAATCTTGAAGAAGCGACATCAACCGTTGTGCCATCAGAAATTTTAGGCACAGCTATACAAAAAACTATTTTCGCAACAGGTAACGATGATTTACGGCCTGTAATGTCAGGTGTATTTTTTCAATTATCTCCCGAAAACTTACGTTTTGTTGCAACTGATGCGCACAAATTAGTAAAATATGAGCGTAACGATGTACAAGCAAGTCAAGTAACCGAGTTTATTATGCCCAAAAAACCTTTAAATATTTTAAAAGGAATTTTAGGTACAACTGCAACAGATGTTACTATTGAATACAACGATCACAACGCTTCTTTTTCTTTCGATAATTACATATTAAAATGTCAATTAATCGACGGAAAATACCCTAATTATGAAGCGGTTATCCCGAAAGAAAATCCAAATAGATTAATTATTGATCGTGCTTTATTTTTAAATTCTGTACGTCGTGTATCTATTTTCTCCAATAAAACAACACACCAAATTCGTTTAAAAATTGCAGGTACGGAACTTAATATTTCTGCGGAAGATTTAGATTACTCTAACAAAGCTGAAGAAAGATTGACTTGCGAATACCAAGGAGATGATATGCAAATTGGATTTAATTCACGTTTTTTAACAGAAATGTTAAACAATCTACAATGTGATAATGTAATGTTAGAAATGTCTTTACCCAATCGCGCCGGTATATTAACTGCCGTAGATGGGCTTGAAGAAGGAGAAATTGTCACCATGCTTGTTATGCCTGTTATGTTAAATGCTTAAATAACATCCTTAAAAAGAGTTATAATTTTTTATTTGGTAATAAAATTCAATTATATTTGCATCAAATTAGTCAACCTCTAGCGAAGTACGTACATGTTGGCTAATGTTCATTTTTTAAACATTTAATTATGTCAGATTTATTAAAGTTCGTTCAAAACGAATTTGTAGCAAAAAAAGATTTTCCTGATTTCAGTGCTGGTGATACCATCACAGTTTATTATGAAATTAAAGAGGGTGAAAAAACAAGAACTCAGTTTTTTAAAGGTGTTGTTATCCAAAGAAAAGGTTCTGGTAGCACAGAAACTTTTACAATACGTAAAATGTCAGGTACTGTAGGTGTGGAACGTATTTTCCCAGTAAACTTACCTTCATTACAAAAAATTGAAATGAACAAAAAAGGTAAAGTTCGAAGAGCTCGTATTTTCTACTTCAGAAACCTTACTGGTAAAAAAGCTAGAATTAAAGAAGTTAGAGGTTAGTCTCACTACTTATACTATTTTATACAAAACCTGTGAGGATTATCTCTTCACAGGTTTTTTTATTTTAAACTATTATGAATGAATACCTTGAATTTTATTTAACCTCGTATCAAATTATATTTGTTCGGTATTTTATTGTGGCGTTAATCGCTTATATAATATTTTATGTTCTTCTAAAAAATAAAAGAGGATTCAAAAAAATTCAGTTACAATTTCCAAAATCCAAAGATTATTTCAGAGAAATATTCTATTCTGTAACTACCGTAATTCAATTTGCCCTAATGTCATTAATTATATTTAAATCTCCAATTACACAATATTCTCAAATTTATTTTGAATTTGATGATATGCCGTTGTGGTATTACCCGTTAACATTTATTTTAATGTTAATCCTTCACGACACTTATTTTTACTGGATGCATCGCACGTTACACCATCCTAGATTATTTAAAGCTACACACCTAATTCATCATAAATCAACTAATCCATCACCTTGGGCAGCTTACTCGTTCCATCCCTTTGAATCATTTTTAGAAGCAAGTATCTTACCTATTTTAGCTTTTGCTTTCCCTATACATATTGCTGTTTTTGGTTTGTTTTTTTTATTTTCAATTATTTATAATGTTTATGGGCACTTAGGCTATGAATTATATCCTCAAAACTTCCATAAACATTGGCTTGGTAAATGGATCAATACATCTGTAAATCACAATTTACATCATAAGTATTTTGAAAACAGTTACGGACTATACTTTACCTTTTGGGACAGAATTATGGGTACGATGAATACAAACTACGACACTGCATTTGAAGAACAAGCCAATCGGAAAAAGTAGTTTTTGATTCAATATCATCGTAAAATTTAATTTTTTTCGATTTAAATTGATTTATTCCGTCAAATCAAAGGAATACAAATACTATTGAATGATAATTATTTATTACTTAAAATATTATTTTCTCTTCAATAGTGACCACTTATCCTTAAAACGTTACCATTTAATAAAAAGTACAAATTCTTGCCCACTATCTTAATAGTTTCGCGTTAAAAATCACCTTATATTTTTAATTGTTAAAATTTAAACAGAAATGAAAAAACTACTATGGCTTAGCATCATGCTGGTCACGACGTGTTTGTCCACCTTTGGGCAAACAACCACCATTAATGGAATCACGGTTATGATTGAGTATCCAGATTTACCTTTCGGAAATTCTGTTGAATCCGTGTCTGCCATGATGAATCAAACAGGATTTACCGGTTTTGGTTCTATGGGTTCGGTAAAAGATTACTTTTTTACCCAAACCAACGGAAAAGTATCTTTAAATAGTCAGGTCGTAAAAGTGAAATTGCCTTTGCCTTCTGCCTCTTATCATGCTCAAGGAGCTCAAGGAGATATGGTCGGAGACATCATCGACCAAATTAATCTTCAATTTCCAAATGGGTTTACTAATTTGTCTGAATACCCAGGACAAGGAGGACTTTGGTACTTTAACTTATTAACGAAGTATCCTGGTGGCGGATATGCTTTTGGATTCGGAGGTAAATTCATTAAAAATAATGGAGCACCGCTAGAAATCAAAAGAGGACATATTACCTTTTTTGGAGCAACAGACCAATTAGGAATTAATACCATTTGTCATGAAGCGGGTCATTCTGTAATGAGCTGGACAGATTATTATCGTACCGCTTTTTGTAATTTAGGAGATTATGATGTAATGGCGAGTGCAGGAACCTCTAAAGCGCCTATGCCTATAAACCCAGGTTTAAGATTACAAAAAAAATGGATTGACAATGTGGTAAATATTCCAGGAGATGTTACTGCTACTTACACTTTAACATCGAATAGTTATTCTCAAATTCATAAATATACAAATCCCAATAATCCCAAAGAGTACTTATTATTTCATGCCTTAAAACACGGAGGGTATTATCAGTCCGCTTTAGACGGAGGAAAGCCATTAGATGAAGGATTAGCCATTTGGTATGTAGACGAAGATTGTAAGTTTGATAAAGCAGGTGTAGATAATCAATATTTTATTCGATTAATACAGGCTGATAATGTAGACGAAATGCACGATGAATTCACTCCAATTCAGTCAGACGTTCGAGGAGATTTAAATGATTTGTACGATAATATTTCGAATACTTTTCCTAATAATACTCCATTCCGTTGGAAAGACGGAGGTGAATTTGGGATTTCAATCAGTAATATTAGTGCGCCAGGAGCTACGATGTCTTTTACTGTAAATGCCAGACCGAGTACAGTTATCGCTAATTCAGATGAGAACGGAACACTTTCCCCTAAAGGGACTATTAGTGTGCCTACAGGTCAAAGTAAAATGTTTGTTTTTTTACCCAATCCAGGTTATGAATTGGATGTAGTTAAGGTAAATGGAGTTCCTGTAACAGTTACTAATAACACATTTAACTTAACTTCAATAACTGGGAATAGAACATTAACGGCTTCTTTCAAGAAAAAGGCAGTAATCACTCCTTTATCAAGTCCATGGCAAAAAATAGAGGTGGGTACTTTTGGTAGCGCTGGTTTGGCTACTCAAGAATCAGGAAGATTCTATGTTGAGTCTTATGGTTCTAATATAGGTGGTACTACGGATAATTTTGGATATATATTTCAAACTTTAAATGGAGATGGTAGTATAGTTGCCCGAGTAGCATCAAGTAATATGGCTTCGTATAATCAAAGAACAGGAATTATGTTGCGTGAATCTTTAGATTCCAATGCCGCTTTTACCATGATTGCGCAGTATCCTCATTCTGGAATAACTGCTGAAATGAGGTCTGCAAGTGGAATGAATAATGTGCCATGTCCGAGTAAAAAACCATCACTACATATATACAGTTTACACAATTGGTTTAAAATTACAAGAGTTGGGAATCAAATCACACAATCTTGTTCCAGAGATGGAATCACATGGGTTGACATTTCAACGGAAAACATGAATTTAGGCAAGGCTGTTTATGTTGGAGTCATAAGTACTGGGTTTTTTGGAACGTATCCAAGTAAAGCGATTTATGATAGTGTGGTAGTTACAACAACTAATCCATCACCAGTAGTAAATATTACTTCTCCATTAAATAATTCGGTAATTTCAGATTCATCAGCAATCACCATTACAGCTAATGCATCAGATAGTAATGGAAATATCACCAAAGTAGATTTTTATAATGGTACACAATTATTAGGAACAGATACCACAGCTCCATATAGTTTTGTTTGGACAAATGTAGGTGGTGGTAAGTACAATATTCTTGCAAAGGCCACGGATAATCAAGGAGCAGTTACCACATCTATACCAGTAAAAATAAAAGTACCTTGTGTGTTTAGCACACCTAAATTAACAGGAACCGTAATTGGTACCACGGGTTCATGGAATAATGGTGGAAATACGCGTGATAAAGCTTTTGATGGAGATACTAACACTTATTTTGATGCACCAACCGATATTGCTTGGACAGGCTTAAGTTTAGATAAAACATATAATATCACAGGTATTAATTTTTTCCCAAGAAAAGAATTTACAGGCAGAATGATTGGTGGAAAATTCCAAGGAAGTAACACCGCTGATTTTAGTTCTGGAGTAGAAGATTTAGCCACCATTACCATAGAGCCAACTTTAGAATGGAATTGTATTACGGTAAATAACAATTCATCTTATAAGTATGTACGTTATATATGTGCCTCTGGCGGAATAGGTAACGTAGCAGAAATTGAGTTTTATGGAAAAGAAATGGTAGCACCTAGTGGGGTAACTGTATGGTTTAAAAAACCAGCCAATACACAAGTACCACGCATCCATTATTGGAATGTTGTTCCAGCACAAACTAGTTCATCTTGGCCAGGCGTTTTAATGACACAAGATTTAACTAAAGGAACCGATTGGTATAAATTTACATTACCAACTGCTACAAGTACCAATTTGTTGTTTCATGACAATGCAGGATACAAAACTGCTGATTTATTAAATATTTCTGGGGGATGTTTTGATGGAAGCACAAAAACATGGATAAACTGTGATCAAGACGATGCACCTTTGTTAACTGTTTCACCCGCAGGAGGAAACTTTACAAGTCCAATAACTGTAACTCTTACCGCTACAGACGATAAAGACCCTAATCCAATCATTTATTATAATTTAGATGATAGTGGTAATTTTCCATCAAATTTAAGCTTTGTAAAAACAGGTACAATAACTATCAGCACACCAACTACTTTAAGAGTAATTACTAAAGATAGCAAAGACCATGTTAGCATACCTCAAACTTTTAAATATACGTTTAATCAAGTGACAGGGGTAACCGTTTGGTTTAAAAAACCAGCTAACACACAAGCGCCAAGAATTCATTATTGGAATGCAGTACCTACACAAGCCAGTTCAACATGGCCAGGTGAATTAATGACGCAAGACATAAGCAAAGGAGCGGATTGGTATAAGTTTACTATTGCAAATGCTAGTAGCTCCAATATGCTATTCCACGATAACGCTGGGTATAAAACTGCTGATTTGACTAACATAACTGGAGGATGCTTTGACGGAAACACTAAAACATGGATAAATTGTAATCAAGAAAATATCCCTGTTCAAAGTGTAAGTGTAAACCCTGTATCAATGTCAATGGCAATTGGTGTTACACAAGCTATTGCTACATCAATATCTCCTAGTAATGCCACTAATAAAAATATAACTTGGTCATCAAGCAATACTGCTGTGGCCACGGTTAGTACTTCGGGTGTTGTAACGGCCGTTGCAATAGGTAACGCTACTATTACAGCTACTACAGTAGACGGTTCATTTACAGCCACTACTGCCATTACAGTAACTGCTCAAAAAACCATTACCATTTATGTAGTAAAAAGACAGGATCTTGCAGTGCCTAAAATCCATGTATGGAAAAATGAAACAGGGACAGATGTTCCGATTACTATTGATAAGGAATGGCCAAAGCAATTACCAGACATGATTCGTGCTGATGGTAGTTCAACAAGGTGGTTCAAATACACCGTAACCGCTAATAGAATTGGAGCATTGTTTAGATATGGCACTACACAAAGCCCAGATGTTAAATATTATACAGAAGATGTTTTTGTAGTTTTAAATTCAGACGGAACCATCAGAAAAATAGGTGCTTCTTTAGAAGAAGTTTCAAATGAAGTTCACAACAAATCGACTGTTGAAACAGAAGAAGCTACTGAAAAAGTATTAATAGTTAGCCCGAATCCGGCATCAGAAAGCGTAAACATCAACTACCAAGGAACAACAAATTCAATAGTTGATTTAGTGATTTATGATATGTTAGGAAACTTTGTGTACTCACAAACCGAAAATGTAACCGATGGAA
>CAYQSQ010000021.1:0-35701 GCA_964420215.1 uncultured Flavobacterium sp.
AATGATACTATAATTATAAAACCCTAACAAATAATAGGGTTAACAATTATTTAACTATGTAACCGTCGGGTAAATTACTTTCTGAATGAAACACTATAATTAATTTAAATAAAACATTAAATTTAATTGCTAAGTCAATACCTGAAATATTTTGCTAAGATATTTTGATAAAAAACACTTATCTAAAATAATTCCCCAATTTCTAATAGGTATCGCGATCAGTTCTTAACTATATTTCTAAAATTATACACTTGTATCAGGACTTAATTCTATTAAGACGGAATAGCTTATTCAAAATCCTTAGCCAGAACTTCTGTATTTACCTCGATTGTTTTGGTTTCTAACACCATTTCGATTCCGACATTCATGGTTTTCTTAAACGGGTATTTAACCCCTTTTACATCTCTGTAATCATCCAAAACGGTTAATTGCTCTACGGTTTGACCTTCTATCTCTTGGGTCTTTTTTTCTCCTAATTTTAATCCTGTGGTACGATCAAAATACATTGAGGCTCCTTTTTTATCTAAAACATATACTTCTTTTCCTTCAAAAGATTCTATTCCTTTTAATGTCCATTCTGTATCTTCATAGTTTAATTCTGGAAATGGATATGCTGATTCTTTCATCTCTTCAAGCATATCTCCGTATAAAACATCCTTTTTTCCTTGCTGTGAAATAAAACCTGTACCATCATTGTATACTTGTTTCATCATCGAATTGCCCATCATTTGCAAATCAACTACCATTTGATTTTTGGATGTTACGATCGTTTTAAGGGTGACTGCCATTCCTTGTATCGTGCTACTTGATACTGTTTTTACATTATGTATGGCTTCTAACTTTGTTTTTCCGCCAATGGCATCAAAATATTTTTGAAACACTGTTGCTACACTTATGTCATTTGACACTACTTTTTTCTCCGGTTTAACCGTTTGATTGGCATATTTATCAAAATAGGTAACAGGTAGGTTTAATTTTTCTAACCCTTCGGAAATATCTGAAGCTTTACCTGTAACTGTTATTCGTAAATTATCAATCATAAAATATTTTTGTGCTACTGCTTGAATTTGTTCAGGAGTAACGCGCTCAATATTTTTGATATAATCAACATAAAAATCTTTAGGCAAACTTTGTGAAGCAACATTTAAAGCGTGACGCGCTACTGTTTCGGGTTTTTCAATGCCCATTACAAAATTTCCGATGTATTTTGCTTTTGCATTTTTTAAATCTTCTTCGCTTACTTTTTCTAAACGAATTTTTTTGATTTCATTTAAAATTTCGACAACAGCGCTATCGGTTACTGTATTTCTAACAGATGTGGAAGCTTTAAACTTTGAAACATATTTACTTGCGTGTAATCCCGAATAGGCACCGTACGTCCATCCGTGTTTTTCTCTTAAATTTAAAAACAAACGACCTTCGCCACCGCCACCTAAGATTTGATTTGCCAATAATCCTGCAAAATAATCGGGGCTACTCATGGGTAGTTCGACGCAATTAAGTACGGCTATTTCGGATTGAACAGCGTGGGGTACATCTATAATGTTGATTTCCGATTTTGTTACATTTTTAGGTGTTTTGTAAGCTGAAACCGTTATTGGCTTTTTAGCCCAAGTATCAAACAATTGATTGGCTTGTTTTTTTATTTGATCGACATCAACATCTCCTACAACTATCAAATACGCATTTTCTGGAACAAAATATCTTTTATAATGAGCCAAAACATCTTGTAATTTTACTTTATTAATCGATTCTTCGGTCGTAAATTCTCCGAAAGGGTGTTTTTTGCCGTACAATAATGCGTTTTGAACACGATCAGCAATACCTTTAATGTTTTTATCTCCCGCTTTTAATCCTTCGATATGTTTTGCTTTTTCTTTATCAAATTCTTCTTGTGTTAACAAAGGCTCTAAGGCGCCTTGAGACAACAACTCTAATACTCGAGCGCTATATTTTGATAAACAATGTGCTGATGCTCCTGCAGAATAAAAATCTATTTCGGCGCCCAAAAAATCTATTTCTTCAATAAATTTATCTTTCGGTATTTTTTGTGTTCCATTACCTAACATACTGCCCAAAAGATCGTCTACACCGACTAATTCTCCCTCGGTATCTGGAGTGTTATCTAATGTTAAATTGAATGTTACTTTGGGTAGTTTATGATCTTCTACTACCAATACTTTTAATCCATTTTTTAATACAAACTGAACGGGTTCTTTTATCGTGATTTGAGGTGCTGGTCCTGGTTTGGGTTGGCTCCTGTCTATTTGTGCGTTCATTTGTGTTATGGATATTAGAAATATACTAATCAATACAAGGAATTGTCTTACGGATTTCATCATTTATTATTTTTCTGGTGTTGGTAAGTAATCCAACAACAAGCGTTGATTTGATTTTAAATATTTTTGAGCTACTGATTTTATTTCTTCTCTTGTGATGGAACGGTATATCTCAACCTCTGTATTGATTAACTGAACATCGCCATACAATAAATGATAGGTCGCTAAGTTGCTTGCTACTCCTTCAAGAGAGGCGTTACTGTTTACATATTTGTTTTCAAAAACATTTTGTAATTTCTGAAAGTCTCTTTCTGAAATTAATTCGGTTTGTAATTTTTTTATGGCAACATCAACTTCTTCAATTAATTTTTCGTTGGTGAATCCTGTCATTGGCAAACCGTAGATGATATACATACCATAATCTTCTTGACTGAAGTTAAAAGACCCCATTTGTAGTGCCATCTTTTTTTGATCAACTAAACTTTTATACAACATCGAACTTTTTCCGTCGCTTAATAATGACGAAATCATATCCAAAACTCGTGCATCGCGGGATTTCATGGATGGTGTTCTATAAGAGGCTACCATCATTGGTATTTGTATGTTTGAATCGGTGTACTTTGCTTTTTTGGTTACTACAATTTCGTCTTCAACATACTGTTTTCTGGTAATAGGAGTTCCTTTAGGAATTGCACCAAAATAATCCGCGACCCATTTTTTGGTTTGTTCTTTATCTAAATCACCCGCCACTACAAGCACGGCGTTATTGGGTATGTAATACTTTTTATTAAAAGCCTGAAATTCCGCTAATGTAGCTGCGTCTAAATGTTCCATTTCGCCAATGGTTGTCCAACGATACGGATGTTTGAAAAACATATTCTCTTTAACGGCTTTAATTACATTTCCATAAGGACGTGTGTCTACATTTTGCCTTTTTTCTTCTTTTACCACCTCGTTTTGGGTATCAACACCAATTTGATTGATTACAGGATGTAACATTCGTTCAGATTCCATCCATAAAGCCAATTGCAAATTGTTTGACGGAAACACTTCATAATAATAGGTCCTATCATCCGATGTATTGGCATTGTTTGTTCCACCGTTTGATGTTACGATTTTAAACCAATCGCCTCTCCCGATATTTTTGGTTCCTTCAAAAAGTAAGTGTTCAAAAAAATGTGCAAATCCTGTACGATCAGGAGTTTCATCTTTAGAACCTACATGATACATCACCGAAGTAACGACTACTGGTGCCGATTTATCTTGATGCAATATAACATGCAACCCATTGGGCAAATCATATTCTTCTATTTCTATTTTTTGAGAAAAACCCATTGTACTCATTATTACGCCACTAAAAATAGTGATTAAAACCTTTTTCATAAAAACCTAAAATTATTTCAAAACAGCACAAATTTACTTTTAATAAATCTAGAAAACCTAATGTTTTACAACTGATTGGTAAAAAAATAAAGTTCTTATTTTTAATATCACAAAATAATGTATATTTGCAAACATTAAAAATAAAACCATTTGTTATGTATGCAATCGTAGAGATAGCAGGGCAACAGTTTAAAGTTAGCAAAGACCTAAAGGTTTATGTTCATCGTTTACCACAAAATGAAGGAGACGCCGTTTCTTTTGATAAAGTTTTGTTGGTTGACAACGGTGGGCAAATTACTTTGGGCGCCCCAGCTATAAAAGGAGCTTCTGTAGAGGCCAAAGTGTTACAACACTTAAAAGGAGATAAAGTAATCGTTTTCAAAAAGAAACGTAGAAAAGGGTACCAAAAGAAAAATGGTCACCGTCAATCTTTAACTCAAATTGTAATCGAAGGTATTACAGCTAAATAATAACATTTAAAATAAAACAACATGGCTCACAAAAAAGGTGTCGGTAGTTCTAAGAATGGTAGAGAATCAGAATCAAAACGTTTAGGCGTTAAGATTTTTGGTGGACAAGCTGCTATCGCAGGGAACATTTTAGTAAGACAAAGAGGTTCAAAACACAATCCAGGTGAAAATGTATATATGGGAAAAGACCATACATTACACGCTAGAGTTGATGGTGTTGTGAAATTTAGAAAAAAAGCAGATAACAAATCTTACGTTTCAATCGAACCGTTTGAAGCATAAGCATTTAATTAGCTTATAACAAAAAGAGAGGATCAAATTGATTCTCTCTTTTTGTTTGTACTCGCGTTAAATAAATCGCATAAAAAAACCCACTAGCAAATAATTACTAATGGGATTTTTATTTTTAGAAAAAATATTTTCGGCTATTATTTTACGTCCATTAATTCTACATCAAAAATCAATGTTGCATTAGGTGGAATTACCCCTCCTGCTCCTGCTGATCCGTATGCTAAATCAGAAGGAATCACAAATCGTGCTTTGTCTCCTACTTTTAACAACGAGACACCTTCATCCCATCCTGGAATTACTTGACCTACTCCTAATTGAAATTCGATAGGTTGTTTTCTATCGTATGAAGAATCAAATACTTTTCCACTCGCTAATTGACCTTTATAATGTACAGAAACCATTTTACCGCTTTGAGCAGATTTTCCTGATCCTTGTTGAATTAGTTGGTAACGCAAACCAGTTTCTGTTTGCTCAAAACCTGCTGCTAATTTATCCATTTCTGCTTCAGCTGCTTTTTTAGCTTCGGCAATTTTTTTTGCGCGACTTCCTTCAAAAGTACGAAATGCTTCTATTGCATTCCAAGCTGCTGCTTCCGATCCTATCCTGATAATTTCTAATTTCTCCAACAAATCATTTTGACCAATTGCATCCACAACATCTTGTCCTTCAACCACATGACCGAAAACAGTATGCTTACCGTCTAACCACGATGTTTCAATATGTGTGATAAAAAACTGCGATCCATTAGTTCCTGGACCCGCATTTGCCATTGATAAAACCCCAGGGCCAGAATGTTTTAACTCTGGATGAAATTCGTCGTCAAAATTATACCCTGGTCCTCCAGTCCCTGTGCCAGAAGGACAACCACCTTGTATCATAAAATCCGGAATCACTCGATGAAATTTTAACCCGTCATAATATGGTTTACCTTGTGGTTTTATTTTATTTTCTAAATTTCCTTCTGCTAATCCGACAAAGTTTCCAACTGTGCCTGGTGTTTTGTCGTGTGTCAATTTGACTAAAATAGCCCCTTTATTGGTGTTGAATTTTGCGTAAATTCCGTCTTGCATGATTTTTTATATTTAAATGAACCGCAAAACTACAAAAAAAACCACATAGCTTTGTAACTTTGAACTTTTGAAACCGAACTTATCCATGAGAATTGACATCATTAGTGTTGTACCTGAATTGTTAGAAAGTCCTTTTAATGCTTCTATTTTAAAAAGAGCAATTGAAAAAGAACTTGTCGAAGTTCATTTACACAATCTCAGAGACTATACTACACAACGCCAACGAAGTGTGGATGATTATCAATTTGGCGGAGGTGCAGGTATGGTACTTATGGTACAACCCATTGATGCCTGTATCACTTATTTAAAAAGCGAACGCGATTATGATGAAATCATTTATATGACTCCTGATGGAGAAACATTTAATCAAAAAATGGCCAATCAATTGTCGCTATATAAAAATATTATCATTTTGTGTGGGCACTACAAGGGTGTCGACCAACGTGCGCGCGATTTATTTATTACAAAAGAAATTTCCGTTGGGGATTATGTATTATCTGGTGGTGAATTAGGAGCTGCCATCATCGCTGATGCTGTTATCCGTTTGATACCTGGTGTTTTAAATAATGAAACCTCAGCCTTGACCGATTCATTTCAGGATAATTTATTAGCTCCTCCAATATACACCAGACCAGCAGATTATAACGGTCACAAAGTTCCTGATATTTTGCTAAGTGGTCATTTTGCTAAAATTGAAGAATGGCGAGAAGACCAAGCGCTCGAACACACTAAAAACAGAAGACCTGATTTATTAAAAGAATAATGAAAAAAATATTTCTTATAGCCTTAGTTCTTTTCTCAACAACCAATTGCTCGAAAGACAAAATCAACAATGCCAATCCATACATCCCTAATTACTCTTTTGTTTTTGATATCAATTTAGATTTACCCGAATTTAACGAACTCAAATTCCCGAGTAATGCAAAACTAATTACTTATCCTGGCGTTGGCGCAAACGGGATTATTGTTTTTAATACGGGGAGTGGGTATACGGCATTTGATGCAAATTGCCCTAATCACTATCTTTCAGATTGTTCACGAATGGTATTAAAAGGAATTTTAGCAAAATGCCCTTGTGATGATCTTGAATATGATTTATATTCTGGTACCAAAGCAGGACAACCCTATACAATGAAAGCATATCGAGTGGAGGTTACAGGCAATAACATCCGAGTATTTAATTAACTGACTTATTTTACTACTCGTCCATATGCGACGAATTCAACAAATCGTTGATAGTTTTTACGGGATTAAATGTACTTAGAGGCACCTCAACAAAAACTGAAATCCAATCTCCCATTCCTCCATTCCAAAGACCTGGTAATTCATACGATTTAAGTGTTTGACCTTTGTGATTTTTAGTAACTACAAAACCACTATTACCATCTACAAATTGCATTAAATCAAATTTATTTCCCTTATAATCTTTAACACCACAAACGATATCAACAGGGTTAAAATGTGTGGCTGATTTAAGAATATTAACTTGTTCCACATCCTCTTTATCAATTTGTGAAGATTCTACAATTCGTAAACTCGCCCAACCTTTATTATCTACCACCCAAAAAGGACCTCCGCCAGGTTCTCCTTCATTTTTTACCATTCCACAAACTCGAATCGGACGGTTTAATAATTTTTGAATATATGTTATTTGATTGTCTTCTTTAAATTGTTCAAAATAATCTGGAAAACAAATATTTAAATCCTCTTTTACAAAACGAAATATTTCTTCTAAAATAGAACATGAAATATCATTCTTCTCTATTAACGCTAAATACTCAAACGTTTTTTGTTGCAAAGAAAGTAGCAAACCTGCCAATCCTTTTTTATAAGCTACTAATTTTTTAGACTCTCCATTGGTCACATTATCTATATTTTTTATAAAAATAAGATCCGCATCTAATGCATTTAAATTTTGAAGTAACGCGCCGTGCCCACCAGGTCGAAATAATAACTGCTCTGTTTCGGTACGAAAAGGCATATTATTTTCTTGTAACGCTATCGAATCTGTTTTTGATTCTTGAACAGAGAATGATATTTCTATTTGTATCGCGTAATCTTCCTCTATTTTACGTTTTACTTGACTCAAAATAGCATCAAAATACAATTGATGGTTAGGTGATATGGTAAAATGTATCTCCGAAAACCCGTCCGAATTGGCATACAAGGCCGCTTCTTTTAAGTGCTCTTCAATTGGTGTTATTGTTCTGTTCTCATATAAATGAAATGGTAAGACAGCTTTGGGTTTGTTGATATAATTAAATTCTTCTGACTCTAATATTATTTTAATAAAATAATATATACGTTCTTCTTTAGTTAACGCATTTATACTTCCGTAGTTTGATTTTAATTTGGTTTTTACTTCTTTATAAAATGGAAATTTCTCTAATCCAGCAATAAATATTTGTAAAGCCGTATCATTTTTTTTATTGATATAGGAATTAATTGTGTCTTTTTCGATATCAAATTCTAATAAAAAGTGACTCAAAAAACGAAACATTCGGCTTGCGGCACCCGAAGCAGGAACAAATTTCATTATTTTTTTTTGTGACCGCCCTGTTTCAAATTTACCTATATATGAAATTAATTCGGGTTTTGAAAGCACTCTAATCCCATCTGATTTACGAGCTGCTCTATATACTTCTTGCTTTTTAACTCCTTTTCTTAAAAAAACGACTTGTTGTTCTACAAGCTCTAACGGCACTCCATGTGCCAAAATTTGAAAAAAATCAGCCTCAGTAAAGCCCCATTTTTTTAATTTATTGGTATAAACAAAATCGAAAAGTTTAATATCTTCTTGCATTGGGTATAATTGGACGATAAAAATAGGTATAAATTTTAATGCTTTACAACAACATTACACAAAAAAAGAAGTGTCGTTTTCAAAAGCGGTCCCAATCACAACCATCGTTGCTCCAGCTTTGTGCATTTCTTTTATTTTCTGAATATTTTTAATCCCACCTCCAACAATGATTGGCAAACTGGTCTGTTGGTATACTTTTTCAACCACAGTCAACGGAACCGACATTAAAGCACCACTACCTCCTTCTAAATAAATCATTTGCATCCCTAACAATTCTGAGGCTTGGCATGTGGCAACAGCAATATCTTCTTTATCTCTTGGTATAGGTGTGGTATTACTAATGTACGACACGGATGTTTGGGCACCACTATCAATCAAAACATAAGCAGTAGCTATAGCCTCCAATTGCAATTGTTTAATGATTGGCGCTGCATGGATGTGTTGTCCGATTAAATATTCGGGATTTCGCCCTGATACTAACGATAAAAACAAAACAGCATCTGCTGTACCTGTTACTTGCGCTGCATTTCCTGGAAATAATACAACAGGAAGTGTTGTATGTTTTTTAATTTCAACAACAAATTCAGTTAAATGATTTTGTTGTAACAGACTGCCCCCTACCAAAATATGCGTTGCGGGTGTGGTAGTATTAATTTTTTGTATTAGAATATGTATTTCATCAAAAATGACTTTATCAGGATCAATTAGTATCGCTAATAACTTTTGATTTTTTTGTTGTGCTTGTTTTATTTGAGAATAGATCATATTACTGCTATTATATATGTTAGCACAAACGATTCTATTAATTCAAAATCACTTTTAAATTGCTTTAATTGTCCGTTAATTTTTGCTTCAACTGTAATTTTTTCTTGATTCAAGGAAAATATCGCTACAACAATATCGTCTTTAAAACTCAAACCTGGTTGCCCTGCTAATTTATAGACCGATTCTTTAACAGCCCAAATCAAGGTTAATTTTTGAATATGTTCTTTTATACTTTGGGCTTCTATTACTTCTTTTTCCTCATTGATAAATTTATCTGCGATACGTATAATTTTATCTCTCGCCATCTCCATATCAATCCCGCAGGGATACTCTGAAATAATAACCGCCACAAAATCAAACGAATGGGTTATTGAAACATGATGATCGTCTAACAAATAGGGTTTCCCGTCTACTTCATAAAACAAATCAAAATCGGTATAATTTAACGTCTGCAATAGTTTTCGAACGGCTAAAAAAGCTTTTCGATGAGAAGAAGATTTCATCGCTTGTAATCGAAATTCGCTCTCTTCCGTTAACGTTACAGCGGCATACAAATCTTCGTATGATTCGGTTACTTTCCAAACCAACAGAAAACTTCCATCCAATAATGTTTTTGTTTTATATAATGGCATTATGAATTTTATTTGAGTATAACTTGAAATTTAAAAAAGTCTTGATTTACTTATAAATTTAATATTTTTACGAATCCGTTTATCAAATTTAACAATAGTTACATTTCTGTTTTCAAAACTTCTACAATTATGACTTCTACAAATATACATTTTCAAGCGAAAGAAATCAACAACCATATTGTTACTTGGTTAAAAGAATACGCTACCAAAGCGGGGGTTAATGGTTTTGTTGTAGGAATTTCGGGTGGTATTGACTCTGCTGTAACTTCGACTCTATGTGCCCAAACAGGACTTATTACTTTATGTGTTGAAATGCCTATCCATCAAGCACAAAGTCACGTTAACCGAGCTTGGGAACACATCAACCAGTTAAAAAAACGTTTTGATAATGTATCAGCTGTTACCGTTGATTTGACCGAATCGTTCGAGACGTTTAAAAAAGCTGTCCCACAATCCGATAATGAAGCCAAATTAAATCTTTCATTAGCCAATACCCGAGCCCGAATCCGAATGACAACCTTATATTATTTGGGAGGCATCAACGGATTATTAGTTGCTGGCACGGGTAATAAAGTAGAAGATTTTGGCGTTGGTTTTTACACCAAATACGGAGATGGCGGTGTGGATTTAAGCCCAATAGCCGATTTAGTGAAGTCTGAAGTATATGCTTTAGGGAAGTTTTTGAATGTACCCGCATCTATATTAACCGCGGCTCCTACCGATGGTTTGTTTGGCGACGACCGCTCTGATGAAGATCAAATCGGCGCGAGTTATGACGAATTGGAATGGGCAATGTCCGAAAACGAAAAAGGAAAAATATCCACTGATTTTTCTGGAAGAGAAAAAATAGTTTTTGACATCTATAAAAAACTAAATACCGCCAACCAGCATAAGATGCGTCCTATCCCTGTTTGTGAAATACCAAAAAAATTAAAATCGACTTAATACACGTCCTAATTTATTCGAGAAAATCTTAATTAAACTATTATAATCTTTGGCATTTTCCATTAAAGCCGAATTATCAACCCCTGGATCTGACGATAATTGACTAATTAGTGCTTGTACTATTTTATGAACCAAATACCACCGTAAGGTTAAAATGGTTTCTGTGACGTTTTGAGCTACTGACTCGTTTTTTTGCTTGACAACAATTTGTTTTTCTTCCCACTTATGTAAAATATCTCTCTCATCTACCATCAAAATATCAATCACTTCTTGGTGCATTTCTTGTGGTAGTTGCATTAAAAACTTTTCTATTTCAAAAGTTTCGTTTTCATTATAATACGTTATTAAATTGGTGTACACATCACGAAACGTTGAATTGGAAAACTCTATTTCATCCTCCTGTAAACTTAAATATATCCGACTACTCACCTTATAAACATTCCACTCGGATATGTTTACGATTTCACCTTCTTCGTTGGTTGTCATTGAAATATCTTCAAATCGATCTTCGAGATGTCCGTACAACAATAACAATTCAATGATTTTACGTTCGATTACATATAAGGGATCTACTTTTTCAGTCGCTTGTACTTCTTTAACCAGATGCATTGGTGGTGTTTGCACTTGGTTTATTTTGCGTTCTTCGGCATTTCTTTTATTGAGTTGTTGTGCTAAGGTATTAAACAAAACATCTTCCGAAATTTGCATGATCTTAGCACACTCTTGTATATAAACTTCGCGCTGAATACGATCCGGTATTTTTGAAATACTGGTTACCATATCGCGTATGGTATCGGCTTTTTTTATTGGGTCATTTGCCGCCTCGTCAACCAATAACGACGCCTTAAATTGTATAAAGTCTTTTGCGTTTTCGGATAAATAAGCTGTTAGCTCTTCATACGTATGAGATTTAGCAAAGCTATCGGGATCTTCTCCGTCAGGAAAAGCACATACCCGCACATTCATCCCTTCTGCCAAAATCAAATCTATCCCACGTAACGATGCACGTAATCCTGCGGCATCACCATCAAAAAGTACGGTTATATTTTTGGTCAATCGATTGATCAACCGTATTTGATCTGGGGTTAATGCAGTACCTGATGACGACACCACATTTTCAACTCCTGCTTGATGAAACTGAATCACATCGGTATATCCTTCGACCAAATAACAATTATCTTGTTTGGCAATTGCCTGTTTGGCGTGATAAATCCCGTATAAAACTTTGCTTTTGTGATAAATCGCACTCTCGGGCGAATTCAGGTATTTTGCCGCTTTTTTATCTGCTTGTAAAATCCGCCCTCCAAAACCCAAAACCCGTCCCGACACACTTACTATCGGAAACATGACACGCCCCTTAAAACGATCAAATTGTTTATCGTCTTTAACGATCGTTAATCCCGTTTTATCTAAAAAGTCTAATTTGTATCCTTTGCCCAAGGCTTCTTTAGAAAAAGCATCCCATTTATCGGGAGAATACCCTAATTCGAACTTTTTAATGGTTTCAAGAGTAAATCCTCTTTCTTTAAAATAACTCAGTCCAATGGCTTTACCTTCTTCAGAATTGATTAAGGTATCTTGAAAATATTTTTTGGCAAATTCCGAAACTAAAAACAAACTTTCACGCTCGTCAATTTCGGCTTTTAACTCGTCGGTCTGAACCGTTTCTTCAATTTCGATATTGTATTTTTTTGCCAAATGCCGAATCGCTTCAGGATACGTAAAATGCTCGTATTCCATTAAAAAAGCAATACTATTCCCTCCTTTTCCTGAACTAAAATCTTTCCAAATCTGTTTTACGGGCGAAACCATAAACGAAGGTGATTTTTCATTCGAAAAAGGGCTCAAACCCTTTAAGTTACTTCCTGATTTTTTTAATTGTACATAATCTCCAATCACCTCTTCTACACGAACGGCGTCATATACTTTATCAATCGTATCTTTGGAAATCATTGTTTTTTGAAGTTATTTTTTACGTTCGATAACGTAATTCACCATTATTTCTAACGATTGCTTATAGGGAGAGTCTGGATATTTTTGAAGTAATTCTAACGCCTCTTGTTGGTAATCGACCATTTTTTGTTCTGCGTAAGTTAATCCTCCTTTTTCTTTTACAAAAGCAATCACTTCTTTAACCCTTTTTTTGTCTTTGTTATGATTTTTAACTGAATTGATCACCCAACTTTTTTCTTTAGAAGAACAATTATTAAGCGCATAAATCAACGGCAATGTCATTTTTTGCTCCTTAATATCAATACCCGTAGGTTTACCAATAGCATCATCGGTATAATCAAACAAATCATCTTTAATCTGAAAAGCAATCCCTATCAACTCACCAAACTTGTGCATTGTTTTGACTTCTTCCTGCGAGTCCGTAACCGACTGCGCACCCAAAGCACAACAAGCAGCTATGAGTGTTGCTGTTTTTTGGCGTATGATTTCGAAATAAATTTCTTCGGTGATATCTAATCTTCTGGCTTTTTCGATTTGTAACAATTCGCCCTCGCTCATTTCCCGAACGGCAACCGATATAATTTTAAGCAAATCAAAATCGTTATTATCAATCGACAACAACAACCCTTTTGACAATAAATAATCCCCAACTAATACGGCTATTTTATTTTTCCATAACGCATTAATGGAGAAAAAACCACGACGTCGATTACTATCATCCACCACATCATCATGCACTAAGGTTGCGGTATGTATTAACTCGATTACAGAAGCGCCTCGATACGTTCGCTCGTTTACACTTCCGTTAGAAATCATTTTAGCGGTCAAAAAAACAAACATCGGCCGCATTTGTTTCCCTTTACTATTAACGATATAATAGGTTATTCGATTTAACAAAGCGACTTTAGAGGACATCGAATCATGGAATTTTTTCTCAAAAAGTTCCATTTCTTCCCGAATCGGCTGTTTTATTTGCTCAACTATTTTCATAGATGTCAAATATAAGATTAAGAATTTAAATATTTTTATATTATATTTGAGGGAAGTAAACATTTTAAACCTCTACAATTATGAAAAAACATTTATTAAACATTAGCTTACTAGCTATAGCTATTTCAATTACAAGCTGTAGTAAAGACGAACCTGTAGCAACCCCTGTTGTGCCTATACCAACTATTACTGATGCTGATTTAGAAGCTGACATCAAAAATGATTTGGCATTAAACGAATCAACTGATGCTGCTTTTTCTGTTTTCCAAAATTCATTCGCAGGAAGAGGAACAGAAGTAACTCCTACTGTTCAACAAAATGGCAATTGTACTGTAGAACCCGTTACAAATGCAAATGACACTTATAACAATGAGACCTATATATCGGCTACCTACAATTATGGTACTGCTGGTTGTACAAATGAAAAAGGAGCTACTATTAAAGGAATGTTGAAATTTTACTATAAGAAAGACCATCCTGTAATATTTCAATTTACAAACTATAGCGTAAATAACATCGTTACAAACGGAACTGTTGAAATTTTAAAAACAAATTCTTCTATTAAAAACACTCAAAATGTAACTCTAACAGTTCCTGCAATTGGTGAATTTAAAAGAGAAGGTACGATCACTCGTTTGTACACTCAAGGTTATGATACTAAAAATGACTACACCGATGATATTTTTGAAACTACTGGAAGCTGGAAAACTACATTCCCTAACAAAACAACAAATGTTGTTACTATTACTAAAAAATTAGTTACCGAAATGGCGTGTACCATTAAAAAACACAAATCTGGTACTATTTCTTTTGTTAGAAATTTAAATACTGGATCTGTTGATTTCGGAAACGATTCATGCTCTGCTAAATGGACAATTACACGAAATGGTAAAACATTCGAAATTGAACGTAAATAATTTTCAATTATATTACATATATAAAAAAAACCAGCCTATCGGCTGGTTTTTTTATACATTCTTGTTGGCTAATTGACCGCAAGCGGCATCAATATCCTTGCCTCTACTCTTTCGTACTTTAACTACGATATTATCTTTTTCAAGAGCAGAAACATAATTTGCGGTTGCTTGTTCTGATGCTTGTTGAAACATCCCATCATCAATCGGATTGTATTCGATCAAATTCACTTTACACGGCACATGACGGCAAAAACGCACCAATGCATCAATATCTTCTTGAGCGTCGTTAATCCCTTTCCAAACTACGTATTCGTAGGTTATTTTACTTTTTGTTTTGGCGTACCAAT
Organism: uncultured Flavobacterium sp.; assembly: GCA_964420215.1. GTDB lineage: Bacteria > Bacteroidota > Bacteroidia > Flavobacteriales > Flavobacteriaceae > Flavobacterium. Next base: position 14,846 of record CAYQSQ010000021.1, read on the forward strand.
ATTCTAAAGATTTTCGTAATTCTGTCAACGGAAAGTTTACGGTAAACGGCATGATTTTATTCCGAACTTCTTCCCGTGCGGAATGTAACGATACCGCTAATTTAAATTTAACCTCGTCATCGGCTAATTTCACAATCATTTTAGGCAACCCCGAAGTCGAAACGGTGATTCGTTTAGGCGACATACCCAAACCTTCGTCAGACGTTATTTTATCTATTGCTTTAATTACGTTGTTGTAATTCATGAGCGGTTCGCCCATACCCATAAAAACAATATTTGATAACGGTCGGTTGTGGTATGTTTTGCTTTCGTTGTTGATGGCGATTACCTGATCGTAAATTTCGTCAGGATTAAGATTTCGCATCCGTTTTAATCGTGCTGTTGCACAAAACTCGCAATCCAAACTACAACCTACTTGACTCGATACACAAGCTGTTGTACGTGTATTGGTTGGTATCAACACCGACTCGACCACCAGTCCATCATGTAGCTTCACCGCATTTTTAATCGTACCATCCGAACTCCGTTGCATTTGGTCAACCTCTGCGTAATTGATCACAAAATTAGCTTCTAAAAGCTCGCGTGTTGGTTTAGATAGGTTGGTCATTGCCTCAAAACTTGACGCTCCTTTGCTCCACAACCATTCGTATACTTGATTCCCTCGAAAAGCCTTATCTCCTTGGCTCACAAAAAAATCACGTAGGGAAGCTTTTGATAATAATCGAATATCTTTTTTATTTGATTGCATATAGCAAAAGTAATTTAATTTTAGGCATAAAAAAACCCAACTAATCGTTGGGTTTTTATTGAATTTGTTTATCTTGATTATAAAATCAACATCGCATCTCCATAAGTATAAAAACGATACTTTTCTTTAACAGCTTCTGCGTAGGCTTTTTTCATTAAATCATGTCCCATAAACGCTGAAATCATCATTAACAAAGTTGATTTTGGTGTGTGAAAATTGGTTATCATACAATTTGCTATTCTAAAATCATACGGAGGAAATATAAATTTATTAGTCCAACCTTCAAAAGGGTTTAATGTTCTGTTGGAAGATACACTGCTCTCTAATGCGCGCATTGATGTTGTACCAACGCAACAGATTTTTTTCTTCTCTAATTTCGCCCTATTGATTCTCTCACAAGTTTCTTCATTGATATGTAATTGTTCTGAATCCATTTTGTGTTTAGATAAATCTTCTACCTCTACCGGGTTAAATGTTCCTAGACCTACATGTAATGTAATTTCTGGAAAATCAACTCCTTTGATTTCCAACCTTTTCATTAAATGTTTTGAAAAATGTAAACCTGCTGTTGGGGCAGCTACAGCCCCTTCAACTTTAGCATATATGGTTTGATAACGCTCGGTATCGTCGGCAGTTACTTCTCTGTTGATGTATTTAGGAATTGGAGTTTCTCCCAATTCATTCAGTTTTTCTCTAAATTCTTCATAAGAACGATCGTATAAAAAGCGTAAAGTTCGGCCTCTTGATGTGGTGTTATCGATTACCTCTGCCACCAAAGAATCATCTTCTCCAAAATATAATTTGTTTCCAATTCGAATTTTACGTGCAGGATCGACCAATACATCCCAAAGACGTTGCTCTTCGTTTAACTCACGTAATAAAAAAACCTCGATACGTGCGCCTGTTTTTTCTTTGTTACCGTATAAACGAGCCGGAAATACTTTGGTGTTATTCAACACCATTACATCACCATCGTCGAAATAATCTATTAAATCCTTAAATAACTTATGCTCGATTGTTCCCGTTTTTCTATCTATAACCATTAATCGTGATTCATCCCTATGTTCTGCTGGATGTTCTGCTAATAATTCATCGGGTAAATCGAATTGAAAATGTGATAATTTCATACGGTGCTCTTATTTTTTTAGATTGCAAATATACTATCTCAAAATAGGCGTTGTCAAGTAAATCAACTACTATTTTATTATTATTTTATGGTTTCGGTCAAGAACCCTGATTTCTTTAGGTCTTTCCAATAATCGGGATATGATTTTGAAACCACCTCCGCATTATCAATAATAATCGGAGCCACAATTGCTAACGGCGCAAATGCCATTGCCATACGGTGATCATTATAGGTTGCAATACGAACTTCTGGATTTATTTTGGTGCGAGATTCTAAAAACAAGGCATCATCCGTTACCCGAATTGCCGCACCTAATTTGGTTAATTCTACTTGTAACGCTTCTAAACGATCGGTTTCTTTTATTTTAAGCGTGTGTAATCCTGTTAATTCGCACGCTACTCCTAATCCAAAACACGTCACTGCTATAGTTTGCGCAATATCTGGTGTTTTGTTTAAATCAAATTGCACCTTTTTTTGAGAAAAATTATCTGCTTTTGTCAATCTTACCGTCGTTCCTTCAAAAACAGATTTCACACCCATTTGCTCATATATATGAACTAAAGCGCTATCACCCTGAAGACTATTCGATTTATAACTCGACAACAAAATCGTAGTTTCAGCTTTTGCTAATGCAACAATCGAATAAAAATAAGATGCCGAACTCCAATCGGATTCAACTACTAATTGATTTTTATTTGGTTTAAAATCGGCTGTAATCGCTGAAACTTGTATTTTATTACCTTCAAAATTGGTTTTTACTCCAATTTCTTCCAACAAGGCTAAAGTCATTTTGATATAAGGCACGGAAGTAATTTTGCCTTCCAAATGAACTTCCATACCATTTTCTAATGTTGCGGCAATTAACAGCAATGCCGAAATATACTGACTGCTTACATCCGCTGATATCGTGATTTTATTTTTAGTGATTTTTTGACCTACTATTTTTATCGGAGGAAAACCTTCATTTTCTTCATACGTAATCTCAGCGCCTAATTGTCGGAGGGCATCGACTAAAATTTTAATCGGTCTTTCTTTCATTCGTTGTGAACCTGTCAAGATCACGGTTCGCCCTTCTTGAACCGAAAAATAGGCCGTTAAGAAACGCATCGCTGTACCGGCATGGTGTATATCAACAACCGACTCGTTTCCTGATAAGGCTTTGGTCATCAAAACGCTATCGTCGGAATTGGATACATTTTGTATTTCTAAATCAGAAAAAAGTGCTTGTAGCAACAATAATCTATTGGTTTCACTTTTAGACCCTGTGATTTTGATCTCTGAATTCTGAATCGGTTCAGGTACTGTAACTCTTACATTCATCTGAATTATTTTAATTTTTCGTTATTATGATGGCGATCATGATCTCTTTTTGATTTTAAATCCATCTTTTTATCAAATGCCGCTTGTAAATCGATGCCTGTTTGATTGGCAAGGCACAAAACTACAAAAACTACATCAGCTAACTCTTCGCCTAAATCTTTATTTTTATCACTTTCTTTCTCCGACTGTTCGCCGTATCTGCGGGCAATAATGCGTGCCACCTCACCTACCTCTTCGGTCAGTTGCGCCATATTGGTCAACTCATTAAAATACCGAACACCGTGTTCTTTAATCCACGTATCTACGTCTAGTTGTGCGTGTTTTAGGTTCATTTTATATTTTTTTTAAGACAATTTTTTCACGTTGTTTTTCAATCATCTGTTGGTAAAACGATTTGATGCCGTCATAATATTCAGCAGGGACTATTGGTGTATTGATATCAAATTGTACAATCAACTGTATCTTATCTTGTGATTTATTGATGTTAAATTTAAAAGCACCGATATTTTCTCCAAACTGTAAATTTATCGATTCGGGTAGTGACTCTATTTCGTAGCCTTCTGGAATTTGATATGACATAATATATTTGTCTGTAAACGGAAAACTGAAATCTATGGGATATTCTCTTTGGGGTTGTTTGAATGGGTTTTCTGTCAAAACATCAAATAATAAGGGCGAAAAATAAATTCTGTCGCCAATAACATCGCTATGTTTATCATCTTTAAAAGCGTAACTCTCTAACACTGGTTTGTCTAAAATTTCTTGATTTTCGTTTATAAAATCAGTGATATCAATACCTCCTTTTTCATTTTCGGTTTTTTCTGCAATTAAATCGGTCTTTACTCCCTTATAATTACTTCTATAATTGAATGCGTTATAATCGGTTAATTGCCTGCGAACTTGACCTTTTACAACTCCTTCGGCATCAATCGTTGCCATCATGGTTACGTAGTCCCTCGAATTTGTTTTAGGCATTAAGTCTACGGGAAGAGAAGAACCATCTTTTTTAATAAGTTGACCATGCCAATTTAAATCTCGTATTGGCAATATATTTAGAAAAGAATTTTTGTCTGTCGCATCCAAAAGTACAATTTCACCATCTAATTCAACGCCTGAAATAACATAATCATACGCTGAATAACTAGGTAAAATTGTAATTCCATTTGAGCGAGTACTGACCAAAATAGGATTCGCATTTAAACCTAAATAGCGAAGCATTGATGTGAGCATTAAATTAATTTCACCTACATTTCCTAAATTATCTTCATATGCTTTTTTCACACCATCATTACACCAATAACCGTAATATTCGTTCCATTTCACTTTTGTTTTAACATAATCAAGTACTGCTAAAACTTTAGCTCTATTTTCCTTTAAATTTATTGTAAGAAGCCTTACATCGTCTTGAAAATAATTCGTTTTATCCAATTCATTTCCAAAATCTTCAAACTTATAGATTGTATTAACCACTGACTCCCAATCCGTACTGTAACTTTTTGGAACCGAATTTGGATATTTCACTATTGACAATTCATGTGAAATACCTGACGTATAATTCTCCAAGTTGTTAATATATAACTCCTCTTTTAAAGCTGGTACATTTTTCACTTCATAAGTAGTTACTGTTTCTTGATAAATAGAAGCTCGGCGAGATGTTTCTTGATTTGGGCTCATCTGTAATGTAAACGTGCCTATTGCTGGGTGATTTTGCTTATTAACAATTGTTAAAGTTTTCTGTTTGGAAAATGAAGAAATATGAGGAGTTATACTACCTTTATAATATGGTTTATATATAAAATACTCTGGTATATATGTTTTATATTCTGAAAAATTAACTGGTATTTTAGATTGAAAGTACCATTCACTTATATTTCCTATTCTGTCAGATTCTAATAAGAATTCAAATTCAATTATAGACCCGAGTTTAATATTAGGAAATATTATCTTTTTTCGCTGCATATATTTATTTACTTTCTCATCGAAAACGCCCTCTTTTTCCAATTTTGTTTTTTCTATTTTTTCATTAACTATATTATATGTAAAAGCATTTATAATTTTTAAATTATCATCCGATTCGTACGAAACAATTTGGTTAGCGTAATCGTAACCTTCTTTTTTATAAATTTTGACACGCTTAATTACTGACTTCTTAAGCACAAACCCTTTTTCTTTATCATATACAATTTTCACCTCTCCTTTTTTAAACAAAATTGCGGCTGAAGCAGATGAATCTATGGGATGAACTTTTTCTTGTAGCTCTTTAATCGTAACTTTTCCTAATTCATATTCTTGTGAAGAAACAACTCCTGTAATCAACATGAAAAATGAAATAGTTATTTTATTTAAAATCAGATTTCTCATTTTTTTGTCAAAATTATTTTTGAAGCGTCATTACGGGTTACTTGTTCTAAAAAAAATAGAAAATCATCATACTCCGTATTGGTATAAAAACCTTCGTTTAAAGTCAATTCTCTTTTGTATGAAATTGTTTTTTCTGAAACAGCTACTATTTCCGTTTTATAAACGCCATATTTTGTAGTGACTTCATTGCCTGTCGGCATGTGCTCTATTTTAAAATCATCTGGCAGATGTAGTGTAATATCATCAACCGATAGGCTACCTCTTAAAATTTCAAAGTCATTTTCTCTTTTTCTATATTTCTTAAATGAAATATCATTTTGATCAAATGCGTTTAATATTACCAATAGTTTGTTTTTGTTCGCTACTCCGTATCTTTTTGCTTCTAATTCTAACTCTTCTGAAAACTGAAACAATTCCTTGTTATTATCGTACGTAAGTTGATTTATTTTTAATTCGTGTAAGTTTCCAAAATGTGTTTTATAATACTTCATCTGTTTTTCACTCGACAGCCTTTCTATCGAATAGATGTCATCGTATTTTAATCCTGTCGATACGATGCGTACTTTGCCTGTAATATCTCCATTTTCAGAAAGGGTATATTCGCCTGTAATTTCTTTTTTATTTTCTGCGACGGCGTATGATTTTGTTTTAATTATTTCGCCACCGTTTGGTTTTATGACCAATACACTTCGTCCATCGGTAGATGAATTTTGATACATAAATGGACTTGTTTGGCTGGTGCATTCCAACCAATAATTTTCGGATCCAATAGGTAAATTTAAAATGGCATGATTGCCTTGCATACACACAAATTCAGATTGGATATCTTTTTTCTCATCCGCGTCGGCATAAACTAAGGTGAAATACGAGGGCAATCCAACGACACTTAATAATGATTTTGTGTAATTTACGAGGGCTTTACAATCGCCATAACCGAGTCGATCTACATCTTTGGCGCTCATCGGTTTCCAACCGCCAATACCCACTTGTATGCTCACATAACGGGTTTTGTTTTGTACGTATTGATAAATCAATTTGGCTTTCTCGATTGAGGTTGGCGTATTTTCTACTAATTTCTGGATTTTAATTTTAGTCTCTTCAGTTAGTTCGTTGGTACCTTTTAATAAAGAATCGTTGTACCATTTTCCAAATTCTATCCAATCTTTAGAAGAGCCATCAACGCCTTCTAAATGAAATTTTTCTAATGTGAAAATTATTTTCGGAACTAATTTAGACAAAGTTGGTGATGCCTCTTCTTTTTTAATCGCAGAAATATTTTTAGCGGTATAATGAATGCTATTTAAATCTTCTGTTTTCTCTATCAAATAGCTATCCGTAAAATTGACTTCATTCCATTTAAAACCTAATTCGGGATGGTATTTAATCGATAAATTGATGTTTTCGACACTTTCAAAATAATTATCAATCAATAACCACATAGGTATAAATGCGGTATTTGATGTATGTATTTCTGACTCTAAAACAATCGTAAATGGATAGTCTATAGGTGTGTAATTTAGTGTCAATATTCTATTATCATTAAATACAGAATAACCATCATTGACACTTGTGTCTTTAAAATTATTCTGTTTTATCTTCGTTAGCCTAAAACCCAACGGATCATAGATTTCTCCTTCTAATGTTTTTATTTTGGTGTTTTTATCGTAATAAAAAGTTTCGTTTAAAGCATGGAATCCCAACTCATTAAGCACTGTAACAGCTCTTATTGTTTTGATTGTCATACTTTTTTTACTTTCAATTTCGATATTTGTTTGACGCATCCGAACTACCGAATTGGCATTTTCTTTTAAATTTTCGGGTATAGAAAATACGGAATATTCTATTTTTTGGGCATTTAAAAAGCTTATTTGTGCTATTAAAAACAGAAAAAAATACGTGTTATTTATCGATTTCATTGCTACGCTATTTTGATAGACCTAATTACTCTTTATTTTTACTATCTACTAATATCGTTACCGGACCATCGTTTAATAATGCAACTTTCATATCTGCACCAAACCTACCTGTTTGTATCGACTTTCCTAAATCGATATTTATTTTTTGAATCATGTACTCGTATAACGGAACGGCAATTTCAGGTTTTGCTGCTTTGATGTATGACGGGCGATTGCCTTTTTTGGTACTTGCTTGTAGTGTAAATTGACTAATCAGCAATATATCGCCATTAACATCTTTCACCGATAAATTCATCACGTTATAGGCATCATCAAATATGCGCATGTTGATGATTTTAGCCACCAACCAATCGACGTCTTGTGTGGTATCATCGTGTTCGATCCCTACCAACACTAACAATCCTGTTTTTATCTGACCTATGAGTTGTTGATCTACGGTCACACTTGCTTCGGTTACGCGTTGAATTACAATTTTCATGGTTTATCAACGCTGTGGATATCTTTACGATAATGTGTATCGTCTCCCTCTATCATTTTTAGATAACTATTGTATCGTGACCAAGCGATTTCATCTTTATCTAAGGCTTCTTTTACGGCACAATGTGGCTCATCTTTGTGTAAACAATTGTTAAACTTACACTGATTTTTAAGCTTAAAAAACTCTGGAAAATAATTATCCAAATCAGCATTGTCGATATCAAAAACACCAAAACCTCTTATCCCTGGTGTATCTATGATTTTGGCATCAAATGATAAATCAAACATCTCAGCAAATGTAGTGGTATGTTGTCCTTGTTGATGAGTTTCTGAAATAGCTGTTGTTTTGAGTACAAAACCAGGTTCTAATGTATTTATTAAAGTTGATTTCCCTACGCCAGAGTGCCCTGAAAACATAGATACTTTATGTTTCATCAACTGTTTGAGTTGTTCGATATTAGTTCCATCAACAGACGAAACTTGTAAACACTGGTATCCAATTTTAGAATACACATACTCGAGATAAGCTTGTTCGTCACGGGCTTCTTGATCATAGGTGTCGATTTTATTAAAAAGCAAAACTGCCTCAATCCTATAGGCTTCGGCAGTTACTAAAAATCGATCTATAAAACCCGCCAAAGTAGGCGGGTTATTTATGGTTACCAATAAAAAAACCAAATCTATGTTAGAGGCTATTACATGTGTTTGTTTAGATAAATTAACCGACTTACGTACGATATAATTTTCTCTATCATGGATATTAAAAATTAATCCTTTGGTTTGATCTGTTGTGGTATCTAACTCAAAATCTACATAATCGCCTACAGATATGGGATTGGTACTTTTAATCCCTTTAAGTCTAAATTTTCCTTTTATCCTACATTCATAAATCAATCCATTTGCTGTTTTTACGGTATACCAGCTTCCTGTTGATTTATAGACCAATCCTGTCATAGACTATTTTTGCTATTAATGGATTATTTATTAATGATACTTTCTTGGTGATTGATTGACTCTTGATGAATTGCTTTAAATAACTTTTCAGTAAATTCTGCAGACAATCCTTTCTCTTTTCCAATTGCAACCATTTTATCTAATATTTCGTTCCATCGAGAATTTTGTAATACAGCTACGTTATTGTCTTTTTTAACTTGACCAATCTCATCAGCCACTTTCATTCTTTTACCTAATAACTCTAATAAATTAGCATCTAATACATCGATATTAGCTCTTAATTTGGTGATTTTTTGATCAAAATCACTATCGCCAGTTACTTTTCTTACTTTCAAATCTTTGAAAATTTGTTTCAAAACAGTAGGCGTTACTTGTTGCGCTGCATCCGACCAAGCATTATCTGGATCTGTGTGTGTTTCGATAATCATACCGTCGTAGTTTAGATCTAACGCTTCTTGCGTTACTTCTAAAATCATGTCACGATTTCCTGTGATATGTGATGGATCAATAATTAATGGTAAATCAGGAAATTTATTTTGTAATTCGATCGCAATTTGCCATTCTGGAATATTACGGTATTTTGTTTTTTGGTACGTAGAAAAACCTCTATGGATTACTCCTAGATTTTTAATACCCGCCATATACAATCGCTCTACTCCTCCTAACCATAAAGCCATGTCTGGATTTACTGGATTTTTAATCAAAACGATTTTATCTGTTCCTTTTAATGAATCTGCGATCTCTTGTACTGCAAATGGATTAGCTGTTGTACGAGCTCCTACCCATAATACATCGATATCATGATCCAAAGCTAATTTACAGTGTGCAGCTGTTGCTACCTCTGTACCCATTAACAAACCTGTTTCTGCTTTTGCTTTTTGTAACCATTTTAATCCGATTTCTCCTACACCTTCAAATCCTCCCGGACGGGTACGTGGTTTCCAGATACCTGCTCTAAAAACATTAACGTCTGAATCTTTTAATTCGTGTGCTATTTTTAATACTTGTTCTTGTGTTTCAGCACTACATGGTCCTGCTATAACTAGAGGGTGAGATAAATTCATTTTATCTAACCAATTTCTCATTTCTTTCTTATTCTCCATTTTCAAAAATTATTTTGGTGTTTTTATTCCTTCTAAAATTGTTTTTATTCGGTTAACGGATTCCATTTCTTTGTAAACTTCTTCATATTGATCACTCTCTAATAATTCTTTAAAATGTGTCAAATTAGAAATATATTCACTTAATGATTCTGTCACATATTTTTTATTTTGTTCAAAAATTGGTGTCCACATCGCGGGTGAACTTTTAGCCAATCGAACCGTACTCTCAAACCCACTGCCTGCCATGTCAAAAATATCACTTTCATTTTTTTCTTTTTCAACTACCGTTTTCCCTAACATAAAGGAGCTTATGTGTGACAAATGAGAAACATATGCAATATGTTTATCATGTGATTTCGGTTTCATGTGCCGAATATGCATTCCTATTTTTTCAAAAATTTCAATGGCAAAAGCACCTAACTTTTGATCTGTTTTCTCAAACTCACAAATTATATTTGTTTTTCCTTCAAACAAACCCAACTCGGCAGCTTGTGGCCCCGAAAATTCTGTTCCTGCAATAGGATGTGTTGACAAATAATTTTTTCGCTTGGGATGGTTTTCTACTATTTTACAAACGGGTAATTTGGTAGATCCAACTTCAAAAACAATAGCTTGATCCGAAATCAAGTCTAATATTTGTGGCAACACACTCAACAATGCATTAACAGGTATCGATACAATAACGACATCTGCTTGAGAAATATCGTCAAAATTAGCAATTTCATCTATAATACCTAATTCTTTGGCTATATTGAGGTGCTTTTCACTTTTATCGACGCCATAAATACGTGCATTCGGATAGTGCCTTTTGATGTCTTTTGCTAAAGAGCCTCCGATTAATCCAATACCAACAACGTAAACTTTCATCCTAATTATTAATTAAATCGATCGATAGCCTGTTGTATTTTTTCTTCTTCGATACACAATGAAAAACGAACATAACCTTCTCCATTACTTCCAAAAACGGTTCCTGGCACAATAAATATATTTTTTTCATGTAAAACAGCATCAATAAATTGTTCTGAAGAAGTCACTCCAATCGGTAATTTTGCCCAAACAAAAAGTCCTACCGCATTTGTATCGTAAGTCAAATTTAATTTGTCTGCTAATTTGTATATTAAATTTCGGCGTTTGCGGTAAATATCATTTAACCCTTCAAACCACGATTTTTTATTTTTTAGTGCTTCAACAGCGCCTTTTTGTATCCCATAAAACATACCGCTATCCATATTGCTTTTTACCTTTAAAACAGCATTAATAAAGGTTGCATCACCTACAATCATACCTACACGCCAACCTGCCATGTTAAAAGATTTACTTAACGAGTTTAACTCCAAAGCAATTTGTTTTGCTTGCGGTACTTGAAATACACTTTGAGGTTTTTCGGTCAACACAAAACTGTATGGATTGTCATTTACCAACAATATTGAATGTTGTATGCAAAAATTAACTAATATTTCAAACAAATCGTATGTTCCATCAGTACCAGTCGGCATGTGTGGATAATTAACCCACATGATCTTAACTTTAGATAGATCTGTTTTTTGTAAGGCTTCCAAATCAGGAAACCAACCATTATCTTCGGTTAAATCATAAAATCGCGGTACAGCTCCTACTAAATTAGTGACCGATGTGTAAGTTGGATAACCAGGATTAGGTATTAGTGCTTCATCTCCTGGGTTTAAAAAAGCCAACGACACGTGCATGATTCCTTCTTTAGACCCCATCAGAGGTAAAATTTCATTATCGGGCGACAATGCCACATTATAATGTTCTTTGTAAAAATTGGCAAAACCATTTCGTAACTCGGGTAATCCCTGATAACTTTGGTATTGATGAGCCAAACGATCTGAAAGCGAATTTGTTAGCGCAGTCAACACGCTTTGACCCGGTGCCAAATCAGGACTTCCAATTCCCATGCTGATGATCGGTTTTCCTTGCGAAATTAGCTCTTTAACTTCTCTTAATTTTACGGAAAAATAATATTCTTGTACAGTTTGTAATCGATTTGCAGTTTGTATCATACTCTGCCATTTTTATATTCGCCCAACACCTTAAAGTGCTCTGCCATAATACTTAATATTGTTTTTGCTTTGGCGAAATTATCGTAATTTTCAAATGTTAAAGCCACAAAAAATGAATATTTCCAAGGTGTATCTGCTTTAGGCAATGATTGAATTTTGGTTAAATTTAGTCGACAGTCACTCATCACATTTAAAAACGAAGCTAAACTGCCTCTTTTGTGACTCAATTCAAATTTTAAAGATGCTTTATCAACATCTTCTCTCGGGATTTTAAATCGATCGTCTTTTGATAATACTACAAATCGAGTCATGTTTATTTCTACCGTTTGAATTTGCGCACTTAACACGTCCAAATCATACATCTCTGACGCGACTTTACTGGCGATAGCCGCAATTCCTGCTAAATTTTCTTCTTTAATTCTTCTGGCGGTCTCAGCGGTATCAACATCTTCAACCAAACGAATGTGCGGGTATTTTTTAAAAAATTCTTTACATTGTAACAACGCCATAGGATGCGAATGCACCTCTTTAATATCCTCTATCTTTTGTCCTTTTAGCCCCATCAAATGATGGTGAATATTTACATATTGTTCGCCTACTATGGTTAAATTATACTTATCAATCAATGCATAATTAGGAATTATAGAGCCTACAATTGAGTTTTCGATTGCCATTATTACGCAATCCGACTTACCATCTAGTAAACGCTGAACCAAATCATCAAAAGCCATACACTCGTCAACCTCGATATCTTTATTAAAATACTCTAAAGCTGCTTGATGATGGTACGACCCCTTAATTCCTTGTATCCCTATTATCATAGTTGTTTTTCAGCAAAAAAAATCCCGAATTAAATCGGGATTGTTTATTATTTAATTACAAACTTAACAACAAAACAATCCTTTTATTATCTGCTAAACGTATAATAAAAGTGATTAATATATAGTTTGTTATTGTTCATTTTTTTATGGTTGAAATTTAGTCTCAAAAATAGAAAAAAATATTTAATCTATACTCGTTTTTTAGAATTTAAAAAATCGTGTTTTTATTTGTCTTTTTTGACATACATAGCACAAAAATGTATAAATAGCCGTGTGCAACATCATTAATAAAAACATTGCCAAATAAGGTACTCCTAATAATTTTGGCCCCATATTATAATACGTCCAAACACCTAAATTAATGGTTATAATCTCTCCAATTGTAGGAAATATTGCTGATGCTATCGCTGTGATAAATAACTTTTGCTTAAAACTTGATATCTGGAGTACGTTAATTAATCGCGACTCAAACCGAAATAAAAATAAAAACGACAATGCCCAAGCCAAAGGCAACCAATATGGAAAATTTCTTCCATTTGGCAAATCATGATATTCCCAAAAGCCGAAAAATATTCCCAACACCTCTGATATTGCACCCAACACCATCGTGATAAACATCCCTGCATAAACGACTTTAACGGTATCTTTATCAATTGTCTTTTTAGAGCTAAAACCCACAAAATAAGCTATTCTAATCAAACATATTAAAGCTACAACCCAATCCAAATCGTGCAAAAAACCTATCAGCAAACCAGATAACGACAATAAAAAAACGGCTCGTAAAGACACAAATTGCACCGTGTTTTTACGATTTAAAAAAGAGAATCTCATAAAATTTGTAAGGCATAAAAAAAGACTACTCATCGCAGTCTTTTTCTAATATTTTTAAATTATTTCGAACTAAATATCATCAAAACTAATATCCGTAAATTTATTAGTTCCTTCAGAACTTTCAGAACTTGAATCATCATATGATTCTTTTTTGAAGTCTTTTTGATGACGCTCTGAAATCACTTCGTCTCCTTTTTGATCCAAAACATATGAGGTCATTTCTTCTAAGATAGTTGTAAATTCTGCAAAATCTTCTTTGTATAAATAAATTTTGTGCTTTTTGAAGTGAAATGAACCGTCTGGTTCCGTAAATTTTTTACTTTCGGTAATAGTTAAGTAATAATCGTCGGCTTTTGTAGCACGTACGTCAAAAAAATAAGTTCTTCTGCCTGCTCTCAACACCTTTGAGAAAATTTCTTCTTTGTCTGTCAATTCATGATCGCTCATAATCTCCCTCTTTAATTATTTATTTTTTATATAATTTATCTAAATCAAAAATCTAAAAAAAAGTTTTAGTAAACAAGGTTTTATCCTTAAACTTTTTTATTTTTCTGTTTAACGCATAATTCTTTGTAATAACCGTCTGTTTGTGATAATTCTTTGTGCGTTCCTTCTTGTATTATTTTTCCTTCCTCCAACACAAGTATCTTATCCGCATATTTTGCGGTCGAAACACGATGGCTAACAATAAATGTAGTTTTATCTTTACAACTCAAAAACAAATTACCTAATATTATTTTTTCTGTTTCGGTATCTACAGCAGACAAACTATCATCAAACAACAACATGTTTACTTCTTTTTTAATCAGAGCTCGAGCGATAGACAACCGTTGTTTTTGCCCTCCTGATAAGGTCAAACCTCGTTCTCCTAAAATCGTATTATACTGTTGTGTAAACTCCATTATATCATCATGAATATTGGCGCTCTTTGCAGCTTCAATTACATCTTCTTCTGTCGCATTTGGATTTCCAAATCGGATATTATTCTTAATCGAATCCGAAAATAAAAAAGCATCTTGAGGCACCACTCCTATTGCGTTTCTTAAACTTTTTAAATTTAAATCTTGAATAGGTTGACCATCTATCAATATCTGACCTTCTGTGACGTCATATAACCGACTTAACAAAGTAAGAACTGTTGATTTACCCGAACCAGTATTTCCTAATATTACTATTTTTTGTCCTTTTTTAACTGAAAAAGAAATATCATTTAACGCCACAATACCCGTATCATCATACTGCAACTTAACATGATTAAAAACTATTTCACCTTCAATAATTGACGGAATGGAGTTGTTGTTTTTTATATCAGATGGAACATCTAAAAACTCATTGATGCGCGCTTGTGATACCTCGGCTTCTTTTATTAAAGAAGTTACCCAACCTATCGAAGCTACTGGCCATGTTAACATATTCACATATATTATAAACTCGGCAATCACTCCTACTGAATCGATTGATCCATTGATATACATTTGACCGCCTACATAAATCACCAATAAACTACTTGATCCAATTAGCAAAATCATTAACGGAGCAAAAAATGCATTAACTCGTGCTAATGCCAAATTTTTATCTTTCATTTCATCCGAAACAGATTCGACTACGTATTTATTATGCGTTTCTATTCCATAGGCTTTTATGACCCTTATTCCTGAAAAAAGCTCTTGTGATAAACTGGATAACTTAGACAATTGCTCCTGAAACAATTTTCCTCTTAAACTGACTTCTTTACTAATTTTATAGATTGCATACGACAAAATTGGTAAAGGTAATAAGGTATATAAAGTCAGCTTTGGAGAGATCAAATACATTTGTGCAATCACCACCGAAAAACGAATCGCTGTATTTATTGACTGCATTACTGCTGGGCCAACATACATCCTAACTTTACTTACATCGTCGCTAATACGATTCATCAAATCACCTGTTCGGTTTTGTTTATAAAAACGAAGTGACAACTCTTGATATTTTCTAAAAATGATATTTTTTAAGTCGTATTCTATCTTACGCGACATCACAATTAAAGTTTGCCGCATCAAAAATGTAAAAAAACCAGCAACCAAAGTGGTGCCTATTATTAACAAAATATTTTTAAGCAACAATTGTTTTATCGCTTCTGGATTTGTTTCTCCACTTTGCATATATACTTCTATTGCTCGAAATGATGCGCCTACCAATCGAGGCGTGTACAACGAAAATATTTGCGAAACGATAGTTATCAATACCCCCAATACAAACATGTATTTGTACTTATAGAAGAATTGATGCAAATATTGTAATGACTTCATGCCTTAAATATGATTTTAAACACCACAAAGATAATTTAATATAATTGTCTAACCTTTTTTTGTTAAAACTTTGAATCTAATTTATTCATCTAATTGGGTTATTATTTTTATTTTTGCCCAACAATTTTGAATCATACAACACAAAGTTCTTTAAAAAAACATGGTAAACAGACGACATATACGAATCAAAGTAATGCAATCCATCTATGCCATGCAACAGCAGCATGCTTCTGACATTAGTAAACAAGAACGTTTTTTACTCAAAAGTATTGAGGATATTTTGGATTTATACCTGATTATCGCCTCGTCGCTGATTTCTATAAAAAATATCGAATTAGACTTTTTAGAAAAGTCAAAACAAAAAAGGATTAAGACAAAACAAGACGAAAATCCAAACTTGAATTTTGTTTCTAACCGCATTTTTGAAATTTTAAGCTCCAGCGAGTCGTTGGAAAATCATTTAGAAAGACGAAGAATCAATAATTGGGTTGTTGACGATAGTTATTTAAAACACATTATCACGGAAATCAAACAAAGCCCAAGTTACCATACGTATATGGCTTTGGAACAACCTAATTTCGCTGATGACAAATCATTTGTTATTGACATCTTTACCGAAATCATTGCGCCAAATGAAAAATTAAATAATTACTTAGAAGACCTGAACTTATCTTGGTCTGACGATATTCCAATCGTAAACACATTGTTTTTAAAACAATTAACACAGCTT
This sequence comes from uncultured Flavobacterium sp., assembly GCA_964420215.1. Lineage (GTDB taxonomy): Bacteria > Bacteroidota > Bacteroidia > Flavobacteriales > Flavobacteriaceae > Flavobacterium. Next base: position 31,548 of record CAYQSQ010000021.1, read on the forward strand.
AAAAACAATTCTACTCAAAATTTTATCATTCCTGATACCTACAAAGATCTGGAAGACAAAGATTTTGGGATTAAACTATTTAGAAAAGTCGTACTACAAAACGAAAGCTTAGCAAAGGAATATGCTAATAAGACCCCCAATTGGGATAGTGACCGTATTGCCGAATTAGATACAACACTACTAAAAATGGCAATTGCAGAACTATTACATTTCCCTTCAATACCTGTAAAAGTTACTATTAATGAATATGTCGAAATTGCCAAAGAATACGCCACACCCAAAAGCAGTATTTTTATTAACGGTATTTTAGACAAACTATCCAAAGAATACGAAACAACCAACAAACTAAACAAAATAGGAAGAGGATTATTATAAACATTAAACACTATAAAAATGAATCGAAAAATAATTTACAGCTTAGCCATTGTCACTTTACTTACAACATCCTGTAAAAAAGAAACCGAAGCATCTTCATTAATCGATGAAACGAAAGTAGTTGCAGCAGAACAAAAAGCAGCTACCTCAGGAAAATTACCTGTTATTAAATTTGCGGAAGAAGAATTTGATTTCGGTACAATAAACGAAGGAGACACCGTAGATCACGTTTTTACTTTTACTAATGAAGGAGAGGCGGAGCTTTTCATCGTAGATGTAAAACCTAGTTGCGGCTGTACGGTACCCGAATACACTAAAACTCCTGTTGCTCCTGGAGCATCTGGAGAAATTAAAGTTATTTTTAATTCGGCTGGCAAACCTGGTGAACAATCTAAATCTGTTCGTGTAATCACCAACACAGCAACAGGCGAATACCAATTAAAATTTAAAGCATCAGTAACACCTAAAAAATAAAAAATCATGTTAGAACAAGTTCAACAATTCGCACCATTTATATTAATGTTTGCTGTAATCTATTTTTTTATGATAAGACCGCAAGCAAAAAAACAAAAACAAGAGAAAGCGTTTGAAGAAAGCTTAAAACCCGGTATGCGAATCGTTACTCGTAGTGGTTTACACGGAAAAGTTGCTGAAGTAAATGATACAACTATTGTTATTGAAACCATGTCTGGAAAATTATTATTTGAGAAAACATCGGTTTCACTAGAACATTCACAAGCATTGAATAAAAAGTAAGTTTTACCTTACTTAAAACTTCAAGCCCGATATCATTTTCGGGCTTTTTTTGTTTTAAACAAATTCTTTTTAAACTATTTTAGTCCATCTTTAAAATTTTAAAACATTAAAATCCATGAATTATATACTTTTTGACGGAACAGTCCGTGAGGCACTACTCCCGTTTACATACACCAGACCCGTAGCAGATATTCGAATCGGCATTTTAACCATTAGAGAAAAATGGGAAAAACATCTAGGCAATACAACCAGCACGCTAACCGAAGATTATCTGATGGAAAAATATCCAATGGTTGAGTTGGAAGATAACATCATGATTAACGCTTCGTTTTTACCCAATAATAAACTGGTCGAATTAATCGAAAACTTGCAAATAAATCAAGTAATTCTTCAAGACGACGAAATCATTGCTTTTTACACACAAGACACACAAGAAGAAGTTGATTTTGAAACGTATCAAATTATTCCATACGATGGTGAAATTCTTCGAATTGAAAACACTTGGGATATTTTTCAAAAAAATGACAAAGTACTACGGGAAGATTACAAATTAATCACTGCTGATCGCGCCTCACAACCGATACCTGAATCTGTGAATGTAATTTCTGCAGAAAATATATTTATAGAAGAAGGAGCTATAATTAACCATGCTATTCTGAATGCCTCAACAGGTCCAATATACATAGGAAAAGACACCGAAATTATGGAAGGAAGCATTATCCGAGGGCCTTTTGCGTTATGCGAACGCGCCCAAGTTAAAATGGCAGCCAAAATATACGGAGCTACAACCGTAGGGCCTGAATGTCGTATTGGCGGAGAAGTTAGTAATTCGGTTTTATTTGGTTTTTCTAGTAAAGGACATGATGGTTTTTTGGGTAATTCCGTATTGGGTGAATGGTGTAATTTAGGTGCTGACACCAATACATCTAATCTCAAAAATAATTATGACGAAGTAAAATTATGGTCATATGAAACAGAACGATTCGCTAAAACAGGACTGCAATTTTGTGGTTTAATGATGGGAGACCATAGCAAAAGCGGAATCAATACGATGTTTAATACAGGTACTGTTGTAGGAGTTTGTGCCAATATCTTTGGAGGAGGATTTCCTCGAAACTTTATTCCAAGTTTTTCTTGGGGTGGCGCTAACGGAATGACCACCTATTTAACCCATAAAGCTTTTGAAACTGCTGAAAAAGTAATGGAGCGCAGACATGAAGTATTCGATCAAAAAGAGCAATCTATCTTAGAAAACGTATTTGAACTGTCTAAAAAATACAGAAAAGAATAAGTCAAAGACTTTGAAACAAAAAAACCAGCCGATTGGCTGGTTTTTTTTTATACTTGAATTAATTATTCAACTATTATTTTACTTGGTTCAGACCCATTGATTGAAATAAAATTTAACCCTTTAGGTAATCTTGAAACATCTACATTTTCCACATCATTTTGTTCTGATTTCACACCATTTATAGTAGTTAAAACTACATCTGCAGGTACTGATAATTTGATTACACCTCCTTGAGAAGGATTAGTATAAGTTATTGGATTACCATTTAAATCAAAAGAAACAGTACTTAATCCTTTATTAGTTAAAACATATTCACCTGTAGTTCTGTTAAAAGTAATATCAAAAGTACCTGCTGTTTCGTTAGTCAAATCAGTACCTCCTTGTGCAGCAACACCCGCTGTTGCCGATACACCCCAGTTAATATCCCAAGCTGAGTTTGCACGGAATTTAAATGCACCAACAGTTAAAACTAAATCTTTAACTTCCCATAAACCTGTAGTTTCGTTTTTAGTCATTGGAGTTTCTGTATCCCAACCTCCTGGAGTAGCAGCACCAATGATAGCAATTGTTTTAACTGGATCCGCAGCCGGAGCAAAAGTGTACGCTAATGTTGTTTTGTTAAATGTAACATCATATTTACCCGCTGTAGCTGGTATCGAACCTTCTGATGCAACTACTGCTGTACCTTGAGCAAAAGTTGTGCCTTCATAAACAGTAGCAGTTTCTCCTTGAGCAACGGTAAATCTTAATCCACCATCAACTAAAGTAACACCCGCTGCCATAAAAACATTATTATCTGTAGAAGATAAATCTATTGCTAGATCAGCTGTAGCAACTCCTTTAATACTTACTGCAAAAGGAACAACTCCTGCAGGAGCAATACTATATTTTAAAGTAGTCAAATTGAAAGATATATCATATTTACCTGCTGTTGCGATAGTTATATTACCACCATCAGCTACACCTGTACCTACTAAAGCTGACCCTCCCCAGTTAGTTGTAGGAGACCAAGCAGCACCTTGACGGAATTTCAATTTCCCTGCGACTAAATCGAAATTAGTTAATGTAAAAACATTGTTATCTGTCGTCATCATATCTGTATTCGCATCCCATCCTTTTGGAGTAGCATCGCCAATTATACCTACATTCACAACTGTTGTTTGTCCATAAGACATAGCTACACTACCTAGTAATACAGCTACAAAAAGTAATAATTTTTTCATTGTTTTTATTTTTTTAATTAATGATAGTGCAAATATAAATATTATTTTAACATATCATTAAGTATTAAAATAAAAAAAGGAGGCAATTGCCTCCTTTTTTTTAAACAAATTTTAAGTTATTTATTTAACAATAACTTTTGATGAATTAACACCATTTATTATTACTACATAAATCCCTTTATCTAATCCTGAAACATCAATCTTAGATTCTGTTTGTTTTGCAACTAAACGTCCTGACAAATCATATAATTCAACTGATGCAACATCAGTCAACTTTAATATACCTCCTTCTACAGGGTTATTTTCTATTGTTATTACATTAGAATTATGAGCTAAATCATCATCTTGACCTAATGTTACTAATTTCAACTCGTAAGCTAAGGTTGTTTTGTTGAATGTGATATCATACTTACCTGCTTCAGTCACAGCAATATTTGTATTTGCATTCAACTCAGCTACTCCTGCTGTCGCTGATTTACCCCAGTTTATTGTCCATGCATCATCTTGAC
>CAYQSQ010000022.1:0-32838 GCA_964420215.1 uncultured Flavobacterium sp.
AATATCGCATGCTTAAAATTATTGGAGCCGATGCCGTTGGTATGAGTACAGTGCCTGAAGTAATAGTGGCCAATCATTTAAAATTACCCGTATTGGCGGTTTCCGTGCTTACGGACGAGTGCGATCCCAATCATTTACAACCGATTAATATCCCTGAAATATTTGCTTTAGCGGCACAAGCCGAACCCAAAATGATCAGCCTTTTTAAACAATTAATTAAAGAAATATAATACGATGAGTTACTTAAACGCTACCAACGATTTATATAAAAATGCAGCCTTAACACCCGATGTTGGCTTGTGTTGTACGACTACACCCATTTGGAAATTTCCAGGTTTAGAAATTCCTAAAATCATGCAAGAAATGAATTATGGTTGTGGCAGTACCATTTCGGCACAAGACTTAATTAACAATCCAAAAATATTGTATGTAGGCGTTGGAGGAGGTATGGAATTATTGCAATTCTCTTATTTTTCTCGTCAAAAGGCAGGCGTAATAGGCGTTGATGTAGTAGATGAAATGTTAGAAGCTTCACGTAAAAACTTTGTGATTGCCGAAGAGCAAAATGACTGGTTTAAAAGCGAATTTGTTGAATTAAGAAAAGGCGATGCGCTGAATCTTCCAATCGAAAACGAAAGTATTGATGTAGGCGCACAAAACTGTTTGTTTAATATTTTTAAAGCAGAAGATTTAAAAAAAGCGTTACAAGAAATGTATCGGGTTTTAAAACCACAGGGTCGATTGGTAATGAGCGATCCTACTTGTGAACAAGAAATGAATGAAACTTTACGAAATGATGACCATTTACGAGCCTTGTGTTTAAGTGGCAGTATTCCAATAAAAGACTACATAAAAGCGTTAACCGATGTCGGATTTGGAACTATTGAAATTCGAGGTCGTCGCCCGTATAGAATACTCGATACCGTAAATTATCCAACAGATGAATTAATTTATATTGAAAGTATTGAGGTTTGTGCGATTAAAGATCCAATGCCTGTTGATGGCCCTTGTGTTTTTACCGGAAAATCAGCAATTTATTACGGAACAGACGATTATTTTGACGATAAAAAAGGACATGTTTTACTAAAAAATCAACCTTTATCGGTATGCGACAAAACAGCCAACGCATTAGCGTCATTAAACAGAAACGATATATTTATTAGCGAAAGTACTTATCACTATAACGGAGGAGGTTGTTGTTAAATCCAATAAAAATTAAACAATAAATTTAGAATTCTAAAAATAATTATACATGAAACAGGCACTTATTTTAACGGTAATCACGTTATTCGGAATACAATTTTCAAAGGCTCAAAGTCCTTGGACCCGTGAAAAAGGAAAAGCATACGTGCAATTAGGTTTTACGAGTTTATCTTACAACGCCATTCAATCCAACGGACAAACACTAAATAATATAGGTGATTACAACGATCTTACTATACAAGCATACACCGAATATGGAATAAGTAATAAATTAGAAGCCCAGCTTATTTTACCTTATAAATCAGCATCGTATAAAAATGCAGGTGTTTCACAACAAATTTCGGGTTTGAGTAACATTACAGCCGGACTAAAGTATAAGTTATCGGATAAAAACTGGAAAATTAGTTCGGGAATTTTGTTTTCAGCAAATTCAATTACAAAAAACCAAAATTTAGTAGTAAGCACAACAGGGATTAACGCTTCTACCATTTTGCCTTATGTAACCATTGGATCGAGTTTTAAAAAATGGTATTATTTTGGAACAATCGGATATGGATTTATGAATAATGATTATTCGGATTTTCTTAAAGCCACTGTTGAGGTAGGATATAACATTATTCCGAAGGCACATATTATGGTGGTTTTAGACGCTCGAAATCCTTTGGTTAAAGAAAAAGCATTTTTAAATGACAATTTACAATGGGCATCACACGCTGACAGACAAACATTTAATGCTATGGGTATAAAAGCCAATTATGAATTTGTTGCAGGTAAATACGGGGCTAATGTTTCTACCTTTAGCGCGTTTGGGATAGACAATGCACCATTATCTCCTACATTAAATGTAGGGGTTTATGCAAAATTATAAGATATGAATACCTACATAGAAATAATCAGTAATTCATATTCTGGCTATTTTAATTATCTAAAAAATGAAATAACCACACCTGATTGGGATAATTATTTTTACGGATTATTGATTATTTCTGTAATCGTTTGGGGGTTAGAGATGGCTTTTCCATGGCGTAAAAATCAACCCATTTTGCGTAAAGATTTTTGGTTAGACTTGTTCTATCTTTTTTTCAATTTCTTTTTGCTAAATCTGATTGTTTTGATAGCATTATCTCAGGTAACCGAACAATTTTTCAATGATATATTAGGTGTTTTTGGGTGGCAGTTAGCATCAATTCAAATATTTGATTTGGGTCTTTTCCCTAAAATAATCTCTTTAGTAATCTTTTTTATTGTGAGTGATTTTGTACAATGGAATACGCACCGATTATTACACAAAATACCGATATTGTGGCAAATTCATAAAACCCACCATTCCGTAAAACAAATGGGATTTGCGGCACATTTTAGATACCATTGGATAGAGCCGATAGTTTATAAAGTAATGTTGTATGTTCCGATTGCGTTGATTGGTGGCTTTTCGTTACAAGATGTCTTTATTGTACATTTTATAGCCATCTCAATTGGGCATTTAAATCATGCCAATTTAGGTTGGGATTATGGTTTTTTTAAATATATCGTTAATAATCCCAAAATGCACATTTGGCACCACAGTAAAAAAGTACCCGATGGCTATGGCGTGAATTTTGGTATATCATTAAGTATATGGGATTTTTTGTTTAAAACCAGTTACATTCCTCATTCGGGTAGGGATATTGAATTGGGTTTTGAGGATGAGAGTCTATTTCCGTCCGACTTTATACAACAAGAATTGTATCCTTTCAAAAAATAAAACAAAAAAATAGTGTCAGGAAAACCCACAAAACAAGACTCTATACATAGAATTTAATTTTTTAAAATATAAAAGTTATGATTAAAAAGTTTCTGATTATTTTGTTAATGACTCCTTTGTTGATGGGAGCAATGAGTATGCCTAAAGATTTTTCGCACGATATTTGGGATTCGTTATTAAAACAATACGTCTCCGATAAAGGAAATGTAAATTATAAAGGCTTTAAAAAAGACAAAGACAAACTGCAAACTTATTTGGATTTGTTATCTAAAAATCAGCCCAATAATCAATGGTCACGAGCTGAAGTTTTGGCTTATTGGATCAATGCATACAACGCTTTTACGGTTAAGTTAATCATAGATCATTATCCGCTAGAAAGTATAAAAGATATTGTGAATCCGTGGGATAAAAAGTTTTTTACTATTGGCACAACTCAAATGAGTTTAGGCGAAATAGAGCATAATATTTTAAGAAAAATGGGGGCGCCTCGGATACATTTCGCAATAAATTGCGCCTCAATTTCGTGTCCTAATTTATTAAATGAGGCGTATTTTGCACCTAAATTAGAATCGCAATTAGCAACCGCAACCAAAAACTTTTTAAAAGATTCTACCAAAAACACAATCACCGCAGACAAAGTAGAATTATCAAAGATTTTCAGTTGGTTTTCGGACGATTTTAAAACAAACGGAACTGTAATCGATTTTATCAATAAATACACTGCCGTAGAAATTGATAAAAAAGCTAAAATAAAGTATAAAGAATACAATTGGAAATTGAATGAATAAAATTTCAATCATCATACCGATATTTAATGAAGCCGACGCTGTAGGTCGGCTTTTATCGTATATGATTGAAAATAGTTCTTATCAGCATATTCAAGAAATTATATTTGTGGATGGTGGTAGTACAGATCACTCTGTCGAAATTATTAAATCTAACTCAAACGTTAAATTAGTTCAGTCCGAAAAGGGGAGAGCTAAACAAATGAATGCTGGAGCAAAAAATGCAAAAGGTGACATTTTATATTTTCTGCATTGCGATAGTTTTCCTCCCCAAGATTTTGATTTTCTTATCCTTGAAAGCATAGCCAATGGAAATTTGGCGGGTTGTTTCCGAATGAAATTTGATTACGCGCATCCTGTACTTTTGGTTTCGCAGTGGTTTACCAGATTTAATCATATTTCTTGTAGGGGTGGAGATCAATCTTTATTTATTCAGAAAAAATTGTTTGAAAAATTAAAAGGTTTTAACGAAAACTATATCATTTACGAAGACAACGAAATCATTAAGAGATTGTATGTCGAAAATCAATTTGTCGTGATTTCAAAATATATTACCACATCTGCCAGACGATACAAAATCAACGGCGTTTGGCGTTTGCAATATCATTTTGCGGTGATTCATTTAAAAAAATGGTTGGGGGCAAGCCCCGATAATTTATTAAGTTATTACAAAAAACATGTGCATTAAAAAAATCATTTTAGCTATACTGTTTTTAGGTTCACCTCTACTTTTTGCTCAGGTTAAAATAGATAGTGTGATTTACAAAGGCTTAAAAAGAACAGATGTTCAGTTTATTCAGAAAATTTCTGATATAAAAAAAGAGCAATTTTATGATTCTTTAAAAATAGAAGATGATTTGCGGTTTATTCGTCGTTTACCCTCTGTTTCCTTCGTAAAAGCGGAATTAAAAAAAGATTCAATTACAAATAAAAATATACTCGAATATTCTTTTAAAGAAAACATCACATTAATCCCAACATTTCAGGTTTGGAGTGCGGTAAACCAAACTGCTTTTAGGATTGGCTTGGCCGAGTATAATTTTTTAGGCACAAACAAACAACTCGGCGGATTTTATCAATACAATGGCTTTCATTCGGGCAGTATTGCTTTCAGAGATGCTTTTTTGTTTTCTAAAAAATCGGGTATCGAAGCGCGCTTGCAACAAATTACTTCGCTTGAGCCAGTGTTTAACAATCAAATGAAATCAAGTTATCAATATACCATTTCATCTGTCGAAGGGGTGTATTTGTACCAGCCCAATATTACGCATCGCTATCAATTTTCCGCCACCCTTTTTCAAGAAAAATATGTGTATTTAAGCGGTGATATTCCTAGTGAATTTCCGCTGTTTTACCAACCTACAAAATCACAAATTAGGGTAAATCACGAGTACAATAAACTCAATTTTCATTACTATTTTATTTGGGGTAATCGCAATAATATTACGGCACAATATGTTTTTCACAATACCGCATTTTGGATGATTCAAAATGATTTTACTAAATATCTTAGAATTGGCGAAAAAGGCAATTGGGCAACCCGATTGCGAGCTGGAATCTCTGAAAATAATAAAAATCCAATAGCCGCTTTTGCGGTTGATAATAATTTAAACATCAGAGGCGTGGGCAATATTGTAGATAGAGGCTCGGCAAACCTATTGGTAAACACTGAATACCGATATTCACTTTTAGAAAAAGGCTGGTTTGTAGTGCAAGGCAATGCGTTTGTAGACGCAGGAACATGGCAACAATCGGGTGGCACATTTGCAGATTTTATCAAAAATGAAAATATCAGAGTTTTTACAGGACTCGGGGTTCGGTTTATACACAAAACCATTTTTAATGCCATTTTACGTCTAGATTACGGATTTAATGTCCAAGATTTTAATCATCGTGGATTGGTATTTGGCATTGGGCAATATTTTTAATAAAAGTAAAATAAATAATAGTATGGAGTTTTTTGGCACATCTGAAGAATATTTACTTGTTTCCGATTTAAGTAATCCTGATGCGTCGCTTATAAATAAAAATCACACATCAACACTTTCAGTTTTTTGGAATACAGGCGAAGAAACAGAAATTTTTATAGATGCTGTTTTGTACACAATAAAATCAAATCAAATGTTTTTTTTAACAGAATTCCATTTGGTTGATCTACCTAAAAAATCTACAATTAAACTATTAAAATTTAACCGATATTTTTATTGTATTGATAATCATGACAGTGAAATAGGATGTAAAGGATTGTTATTTTTTGGCGCTTCACATATTCCAATCATATCGCTTTCGGATGAAAATGTAAACAAATTTGAACTGCTTTGGAAGGTGTTTATTTCTGAGTTAAACTCAAAAGATGATTTACAAATTGAAATGCTTCAAATGCTTTTAAAACGTTTTTTAATATTAGGAATCCGAATTTTTAAGGAACAAAATGAAATTACCGAATTACAACAATCTAAAATTGATGTAATAAGAAACTTCAATTACTTGGTTGAAATGCATTACAAAACCAAACATACAGTAGCCGAATATGCTGAAATGTTAAATAAACCAGCCAAATCACTTACCAATTTATTTGCTTGTCATTTAAACAAAAGTCCATTACAAATTATTGGTGACAGAATATTTACTGAATCAAAACGAATCTTGGCACACACTGATAAAAGCATAAAAGAAATTTCTTTTGAATTAGGTTTTGAAGATATCCAATCGTTTAGCAGATTTTTCAAAAATAGACAAGGTACATCTCCAAAAACATTTAGAGAATCACAACAATAACTAAGGAAAAATTGATAACTATTAAGGAAAAATAGCAAAGTGTAATTTGCTGGATTGTGCAGAAGTTTGTAAAAAATATTTTAATTATGAAAAAACAAATTATTTCAATGTTTGCCTTAGCAGTTATACTAAGTGCTTGCAGTTCAGATGACAAAGTAGAAGTTAATCCTGCTCCATCCACTCTTAAAATTAATTTTAAAGGACTTGAAAATTTAGGTTCTGATTTTAAGTACGAAGGATGGGTAATGGTTGACGGAAAACCTATTAGTACAGGTGTATTTAGTGTTGATGATGCAGGAAATTTATCAAAATCATCATTTGATTTAGCGCCTGAAATTTTATCTAAAGCATCAAAATTTATTTTAAGTATTGAACCAGCTAAAGATACTGATCCAGCACCGTCTAATACAAAATTATTGGTAGGAGATTTTGCAGGAAGTTCAGCTAAGGTTGATGCTTCAATTGTGGGTGATTTTAGTAAATCAAAGGGTAAATATCTTGTTGGAACTCCAACAAATGGAAATTTAACACCCCAAGCAGGAGTTTGGTTTTTAGATGCCTCAAGTGGTTCTCCAATGGCAGGTTTATCACTTCCGAAATTAGATGAAGGTTGGATATATGAAGGCTGGGTAGTTAGTAATGGCGTTCCGGTAAGTACAGGTAAATTTAAAGATCCAAACGGACCTGACGATGCGGCTCCGTTCTCTGGTTCATTATCTGCACCACCATTTCCAGGAGAAGACTTTTTGGTAAATGCACCCGCAGGCGTAACTTTTCCGGGTAACATGAGTGGCGCAACTTTCGTAATATCAGTTGAACCCGTTCCTGATAATTCACCAATGCCATTTGCCCTAAAACCATTATTACACACAGCAGCAAATCCAGTTGTTACAGGAATTACTACAGACATGAAAACTGATTTAAGTGGTTTTCCAACAGGTACAATAACTAAATAATTAATCATTAAAATAAAATTTATATCATGAAAACATTACAAAAATTTATTATCGCTCTTATCGTTTTAGTAGGTTTTGGAACAGCTAAAGCACAAGACAAAAAAATGATGAAACCACAAAAAATTGAGCTTACTCAAACTAAAGGTGAGTTCGATAAAAAAGAACTTACCCTAAAGGCTGGGGATTACATTTTTGAAATATCAAACAAGGCTGTAGGAAAAGATGTTGGTTTTTATCTTCATAAAAAAGACGATAAAATGCAAGTTCCAAATTCCGATAAAGCTGGTTTAATTCCTAACAACGAAAAAAGATCAACAGGAGTAGTAACTTTAGAAAAAGGAACATATGTTTATTCATGTCCTTTAAATCCTACTAAAGATTGTATGATAATCGTTAATTAATCTATCATTTAAAAAGAGCATTAAACTATATGGGTTTAATGCTCTTTTTGTATCATTAAATTTTAAAAAAATCATGAAAATAACATTACCCACCTTTTTAGTAATTGTCTTTTTTAGTTTATATCAGAGTAATGCACAGTGTATCCAAACCGCTTTTGCTTTTGGTAATAATATAAATACACCCATGTATAATATTACTGGTGGTGTTGAGGTTTTACTTAATACCAAACAAAAACAAGTTACTTTAAATCTAAAAGACGATTTTAGAACCGCATCCGGACCAGATGTGAGGGTATATTTGGTTAACCCTAATTTGCTTTCGGATATTGAACTTGCTAAAACTAAAATTTCAAATTTAAGCTCAATACCTATGGGCATGGTTAGTAGTAATACAATTAGCCCAAATGGAGCAAAAACTTTTACAGTTACAATACCTGATAACATTGATATTACAAAATATACAAAAGTGTTTTTTTATTGCGAAGCTTTTGATGTGTTTTGGGATTTCGGAACGATTTTAGGATTTAATATTAATACGTGTGCAAGTTTAAGTTCTCCTGATTTTGAGTTTAATAATCAATTGAGTCTATACCCCAATCCAACTCATAATCAATTACATATTACAGCTAAAAGCGACGCTAAAATAGAGGTTATAACGGTATGTAATCTACAAGGTCAAGTTGTGATTACAAGTTTAGATGAGAGCTTTGATGTGTCGCATTTACCCAAAGGTATTTATATCGTAAAAGTAAAAACAGACAAAGGAGAAACGACTACTAAAATTGTGAAAGAGTAGTTTTTTAAGATATTAAGTAAGTAGAAGCCTGTTGAGAAATCAACGGGCTTTTTTATGAAAAAATTAACAGAGTAAAGCTTTTTTAAACATTACTTTTGCGGTCTAAAATTTAAAATTATGAAAAAGTTATTTGTAACTATTTTACTTCTGTTTTTGTGTATTGGATTGAAAGCTCAGGTGATTGAGTTTAAAGACTCGAAGTTTAAAGAAGCCTTGTTACAAGCCGATGCTTCAAATTATATCGCGACAAATGAATCAGGTGTTAATTTTAAAATTGACACAAATAGTAATGGTGAAATTGAAATAGAAGAAGCTTTACAAGTTTTCCATTTAGATATTGAACAAAAAACAATATCAAATATTGAGGAAATAAAGTTTTTTTCAAATTTAGTATCATTACGTTGTCCGTATAATAATTTAGGATGTATAGATACTTCTGGTAATTTAAAATTACAATCATTAAGTTGTTTCTATAATAACATTACTTATCTAGATCTTTCTAAAAATCTGGATTTAATATCTGTAGAGTGTAGTGGAAATAAATTAGTTAGTCTAGATGTTTCTAATAATTTAAAATTACGCTCATTGGAATTAGCCCTAAATCAAGTGACAGAAATAAATATTTCTAAAAACATTGAATTAGAAACATTTAATTGTGCGTTTAATTTAATAAAATCTATTGATGCATCAAATAATACGAAGTTAAACGATTTATATTTACAGAATAATAAATTGGAATATTTGAATGTTAAAAATTCAAAGGAAGATCTAATATTAACATTTGAAAAAAATCCAACATTAAAGCAAATCTGCGCTGATGAAAGCCGAATATCAATTTTGCAAAATCAAGCGAGTAATTTTTACGGTTATAAAGATGTGGTTGTAACGGCTGATTGCGAACAGACTTTAAGCACAGATTTACATGATTTTAGTATAGATTTCAGTGTTTATCCTAATCCAGTAATCAACATAATAAATATTGAGACTAATAGTAATATACTTTCATTAGCGATTTACAATCAACAAGGGCAAATCGTTCAAACTGTACCACAAGTCACAAAAATGAGCTTTGATGTGTCGCATTTACCCAAAGGTATTTATATCGTAAAAGTAAAAACAGACAAAGGAGAAACGACTACTAAAATTGTGAAAGAGTAGTTTTATAAAATTTATAAAAGTAAAGATTAAGTAAAGTCTCTCCATTGGCTTGGAAAGTCTTTTTTTCAAAAATTGATTCACAATACTAAAAATTTACTCCAAGTTTTAATGTCTTTACCTTGATTTCGCATTTGCCCAAGTTTGATATCAGCATCTCTTAGTTCGCTGTCTTTTGGAAATAAAAATAGCGCTCCTAATAATATTTGACTTAAAGGAATTTGAAGATAATTACGTAATGTTTGATTGCGTAAAGCACCACCTGACGACCAATAATTTGGAATATCACGAGCTGTCGCACCAAGTAACACATTTTGAATAGCTGCAGAAGCCGCAGCAATGTGTTCCATATTTTGGATGTTTCCCTCAAAAGGAACGGCCTCATATTCAGTTTGAGTAGCTGTACTATCCGATGAGTTAGGAAGCCAAGTCACAAGAATCAAAGCATCTGCAGTAGCTAACATAGAAGCAATGTTACCTGTTTTTAAATCAATAGCATTTATGTGCTCTAACAACAAACGACAATTGTGACTGTCTAAAACATAAAACCGCCACGGTAGGCAAGAACTCAAATCTTCAGAAAGATGTACCTCATCACATTTTTTATGAAACGGTGCATAAGACGCCAAATCTAAAAGCTCTTTAATAGTCTGGTGTAATTTATCTTGATCCGAATCAATCGCCCATGTATTGTTGGCTAATACTTTTTGTGTTTTTCGGTTTTTTATAACAGTGTCTGTATCCATTTTTTAGAATAAAAAACGGAACATTTAGCTCCGTTTTAAGTATTGCAGTAATTAATTTCGTTACTTCAACATCAAAAAAATCAAGTCTTTTGATGTTTGTTAATTAGATTCGCTTAAAAGTAAATATTTTTTTCTTCCAAATGATGAATAATAAAATAATGTAATTAGAAAAGGAAATAATAAAAAATTAAAAAAAATAAATGATGTCGTTTCTTTAAGTATAAAATCAATAATAATAATTCCACCTGCTAATGGCATTATCCATTTACCATACTTGAAGCTACTCACTTGAATGTTTTTTATTTCATTTTCGTCAATATTTATTTGTAGTTCTTGACTTGTACACCAATCTATTTTAGCAATTAGGGAATGCTGACCAATTGAAACTAAAAATTCTTTTGTTTCTCCGTTTCCAATAGTTCCAACTTGTTGCCCATCAATAAATATTTTATAATTCCTAAATCTATTTATGAATTCATTAGTTCTTTTGATTACAATTTTTTCCATTATAATGTTATAATAAACTCTTCAACGCTTCAAAAAACTCGTCAATGTGTTTTTTCTGAATGGTTAGCGGAGGTAAAATTCTAATCAGGTTTTTGTTACTGGCAGAACCTGTGAATATTTTTTTATCGTAAATTAATTTTTTTCGTAATTCAGCAGTGTCAAAATCAAACTCTAAGCCTAACATCAAACCACGTCCTTTGATTTTTTTTACTTGCGGAATTTCTTTCGCTTTTTCGGCAAAATAAGCTCCGATTTCGGTAGCGTTTTGCATCAGGTTTTCTTTTTCAATCACTTCTAAAACCGCTAAACCAGCAGCGCAAGCCAAGTGATTTCCACCAAAAGTAGTACCTAACATACCGTACTTCGCTTTAATGTTTGAGTGCGATAAAATTCCTCCAATCGGAAATCCATTACCCATACCTTTAGCAATCGAAATTACATCGGGCACTATAGAAGGATATTTCTGAAAAGCAAAAAATTGACCTGTACGTCCGTAGCCTGATTGTACTTCGTCGGCAATAAAAAAGGCTTCGTATTTTTTAGCCAATAAAAAAGCACCTTCATAAAATTCAGGTGTTGATTCATCTAAACCACCTACACCTTGTATAAATTCAATAATAATAGCACAAACGTCGCCTTTTTGTAATTCTTTCTCCAAGGCTTCTAAATCACCCAATGGTAAAATGGTTACTGCTTGTTGTTTGTTTATTGGAGCGTTAATCGATGGATTATCGGTAGTAGCCACGGCCGCAGAAGTTCTTCCGTGGAATGCATTTTTAAACGAAATTACTCGGGCTTTGTTGGTTTCGAACGAGGCTAGTTTTAAAGCATTTTCGTTAGCTTCGGCGCCTGAGTTGCATAAAAATAAATTGTAATCGTCACAACCTGAAAGCTTACCTAGTTTTTCAGCCAGTTCAACCTGAATAGGATTTTGAATCGCGTTGGAGTAAAAACCCAATTGGTTTAATTGAGTTGTAATTTTTTCTATATAAGTAGGGTGGGTGTGACCGATAGAAATTACGGCATGACCGCCGTATAAATCTAAATACTGTTCGTTGTTGTTGTCGTAAATGTAAACGTCTTTACCTGCAACTGGGGTAATATTATATAAGGGGTAAACGTCAAATAATTTCATAAGTAAGCAATTTTAAAAATAAGTAGCTTTTAATTTTAATCCTTCGTTTTCAGCCCAACCAAACATTAAGTTCATGTTGTGAATGGCTTGTCCCGAAGCACCTTTGATTAAATTATCTATCGTGCTACTGATTAATAATTTAGTCCCGTGTTTGTGTAAATGAATCAAGCATTTATTGGTATTTACCGCTTGTTTCATGTGAATTTCACTATCGCTAACGGTAGTGAAAATCGCATCTTTATAAAACGATTTGTAAATGCTTTTAGCTTCTTCAATCGTGCCTTCAAAATGAGTATAAATGGAAGCAAAAATACCTCTAGAGAAATTTCCTCTGAAAGGCATAAAAATGACTTCATTTTCATAACCGTTTTGCAACTGTTGAAGTGTTTGATTGATTTCGCCTAAATGCTGATGGGTGAAAGGTTTGTAATACGAAAAGTTGTTGTCTCTCCAAGCAAAATGAGTGGTTTCAGACAACGACGTTCCTGCACCTGTTGCACCTGTTACGGCATTAATATGTACATCATTGGTTAATTTTTTAGCATCTGCCAATGGCAATAAAGCCAATTGAATAGCCGTAGCAAAACAACCTGGATTGGCAATGTATTGCGCTTTTTTAATGGCATCTAAATTTAATTCGGGTAAACCGTAAACAAATTCTTTTCCTTCAAAAATAGCATCTTTGGTTAGTCTAAAATCATTACTTAAATCAATGATTTTGGTGTGTGATGCAAATTTATTTTCGCTTAAAAAACGTTTTGAATTTCCGTGTCCTAAACACAAAAATAAAACATCAACATCCGCGTTTAAGGTATTGGTAAACATCAAATCGGTTTCGCCTTCTAAATCTTGGTGAATTTTAGAAATAGGATTACCGGCATTAGATGTACTGTATATAAAGTTGATGGCAACTTTAGGATGGTGAATTAATAATCGAATTAATTCACCGGCGGTATATCCTGCTCCTCCAACGATTCCTATTTGTGTCATTTTATTTTGTATTTACGTGTTGGTAAATTTTACTTTGGTTCGACGCTATTTTTATAAAACCTTTAGCATCATCGGCTGTCCAACCGTTATTCATTTCACCATAATTCCCGAAATAGGCATTCATCAAATCATTATCAGATGTGATACCATCAACCGTAAATCGATACGGGTGTAAGGATACAAATACATCGCCGTTTACATTATCTTGTGAACTGTTTAAAAATGCTTCAATATCACGCATCACCGCATCTAAGTATTGTCCTTCGTGCAATAACATACCGTACCAGTTAGACATATAATCTTTATGGTTTAATTGCCATTTGGTTAGCGTGTGTTTTTCTAACGTATGGTGTGCTTTGATAATAATTAAAGGGGCAGGTGCCTCAAATCCGACGCGACCTTTTATTCCGATAATCGTATCTCCCACATGAATATCACGACCTATCGCATATTGTGATGCTAAGTCGTTTAGTTTATTAATATTGTTAACAGAAGTATCTTCTTTATCGTCGATCTTAACTAGCTCACCTTTAACAAAAGTTAATTTAACTTTTGTGCTATCCTCTCGTTGTAATTGACTTGGATACGCACTATCAGGTAACGGCAAATGTGACGTTATTGTTTCGCTGCCTCCAACGCTGGTTCCCCATAAGCCTTTGTTAACCGAATATTGTGATTTTTCCCAAGGCATATCTACACCGTGTTTTTTCAAATATTCAATTTCTTCTTGACGGGATAATTTTAAATCTCGGATAGGAGTGATGATTTCAATTTCGGGTGCTAAAATTTGAAATATCATATCAAAACGCACTTGGTCGTTCCCTGCTCCCGTACTTCCGTGAGCGATATATTTTGCTCCAATTTTTTTGGCGTGATTTACGATTTCAATTGCTTGAACGATACGCTCAGCACTTACTGAAAGTGGATAAGTATTGTTTTTTAATACATTACCAAAAATCAAATATTTAACTACTTTGCTATAAAATGTTTCAACAGCTTCGATATTGGTATATGAAGTAACGCCTAATGCATATGCTTTGGTTTCGATTGCTTTTTTTTCTTCAACAGAAAATCCACCCGTGTTAACACTTACTCCGTGTACTTCATATCCTTGATCTGCCGAAAGGTACTTGGCGCAATATGAAGTGTCTAAACCGCCACTATAGGCTAATACTAATTTTTTCATTTTTAAATCTTTAAAATTTGATATATCGATTTACTATTTTTTATTTTCTTTTTTAAGAAAAAGAGCTTGTTTTATTTTTTTTAAACGCATTAATACTTTAACGTTAAACGGGTGCTCTTTAATTTTTTCTTTGTTTGATTCCTGAAGTGTTCTTAATTCGTTTTCTTTTTCCTTGGCTTGCGCTTCTTTTTCTTTGGGATCATACAACATTCCCGTACACAAACACATTTTACGTTCGGTACGCGTTAAAATATCAAAGTTTTTACACGTTTGACAACCTTTCCAAAAGGTAGGATCATCGGTTAATTCACTAAAAGTAACAGGTCGGTAACCTAATTCGTAATTGATTTTCATAACGGCTAATCCCGTAGTGATCCCAAACACTTTAGCGTCTGGATACATTTTAAGAGAATAGTCAAAAATCATTTTTTTGATTTGTTTAGCCAAACCAATATTTCTAAAATCAGGGTGTACAATTAAACCAGAGTGTGCCACGTATTTACCATGACTCCAAGCTTCTATGTAGCAAAAACCAGCAAACTTGTCATTTTCGATTGCGACAACCGCATGACGGCTTTCCATTTTAGAAATGATATATTCGGGAGTTCGTTTGGCAATACCTGTACCGCGTATTTTAGCGGATTCTTCAATCGTATCACAGATTAATTGGGCAAACTTGGTATGGGATTCATTAGCAACAACAATTTCCATTTGTTGGTCGTATTTTTAGGTAAAAAAATCAGTAAATTGGTTTTCGAAAGCGGAAATGGACACACCTAATTCCAAAAAAGAATCAACCCTTACGGGCGACTAAAAGGATAATTAAGCACAACAGAACGCGTTAGAGTAAAAAAATCCATCCTATGGAAATCCAAAATGTTGTGATTTATTTGCATTATTATAAAAAATTAAAACCAAAATTGTTATAATTCAGGTCATTAATAAGTTTATGAAAATTCACTGCAAATATAGGTTTTTTTTATAAATAAGATTTAATTTTAGATTTCTTTTAAACGTTTGAAAAGTAGCTGATTTATACATGAGTAGAGAGATAGAACAACGGTTCGTTTTGCATCCCAATAATTTTAAAAAACAAATGCTTTTTTGGGCTAAAAATAGTCGAGAAATTGTTTTTTTAGATTCCAACTCGCACGGCGGTAAATACGCGGATTATGATGCTATTTTAGCCATTGATGCTTTTACGTCTGTTGTTACAGATACCCAAGATGCGTTTCGTAAACTGCATGAATACCAAAAAACTACCTCAGATTGGTTGTTTGGGTATTTGACGTACGATAATAAAAATGCGGTAGAACAGTTAGAATCCAAAAATCATGATGGATTAGCGTTTCCGGATATCTTCTTTTTTCAACCTCAAAAAATTATTTTTATAAAAGACACAACCGTTACGTTTAGTTATCTTGGGATGTGCTCGGATGAAATAGATGCAGATTTTGAAGAAATTTTAAGGTTTGAGATACAAAAAATCGATAAACGTTTAAAAAAATCGGATATCCAGCAACGTATTTCAAAAGAAGAGTATTTAGAAAAAATAAGTCAACTACAAGAGCATATTCACCGAGGTGACGTGTATGAAATAAATTTTTGTATGGAATTTTTTCAAGAAAATTATGAGATGAATCCTCCTGAAGTTTTTGAGGCGTTAAGCGAAATATCAAAAGCGCCTTTTTCGGTTTATTTAAAAAATAACAAGCATTATTTATTGTCGGCTTCGCCCGAAAGATATTTGAAAAAAGTAGGTCAGAAAATTATTACACAACCCATAAAAGGAACAGCTCCTCGAAATACAGATGCGGTGATAGATAATGCCTTAAAAGAAAATTTAGCAAAAGATGCAAAAGAGCGATCGGAAAATATTATGATTACCGATTTAGTGCGAAATGATTTGTCGCGTACAGCCAAAAAAGGCTCTGTACAAGTTGAAGAGTTGTGTAAGGTTTATACTTTTGACCAAGTACATCAAATGATTTCGACAGTTGTATCCGAGTTAGATGAAGCCTTATACAATCCCGTTACAGCTATCGAATCTACGTTTCCGATGGGAAGCATGACGGGAGCGCCTAAAGTTTCTGCCATGCGATTGATCGAACAGTTGGAAGAAACCAAACGCGGTTTGTACAGCGGCGCTGTTGGTTATTTTACACCCGAAGGTGATTTTGATCTCAATGTTGTTATCCGCAGCATTTTATACAACGCGACCAATCAATATGTTTCTTTTTCGGTCGGAAGTGCCATTACAGCATTATCAATTCCTGAAAAAGAATATGAAGAATGTTTGCTCAAAGCAAAAGCGATGATGGAGGTCTTGGAATAATTACAAATCCAATCGAAATGTTTTTCGTCTTTTATGAATGATTGGATCAAAATTTTTCCATAAAAGTTGCACTTTGCTGTTTTCTTCCAATAAAGGATTGGTTTCCATATATTTAATTCCGAATTTTTTCATTGCATTTTGAATTTCTCTAAAAATAATAGCAGTTACACCTTTATTTTGATATTCGGGATTTACACCGATTAGATAGTATTCGCCGTAATCATTTTTGTTTTTTGCCTTGAGTAAATGTATAAATCCAAACGGAAATAATTTACCTTTTGCTTTTTGAAATGCTCGAGAAAAAGAAGGCATTGTAATGGCAAAAGCAATCATTTTACCCGATTGATTAACGATGCAAGAAATGAATTGCGGGTTTATAAAAGGAATGTATTTTTCTTTGTAATGATCGATTTGAAATTGCTGGATGGGTACAAAACTTTGCAATTCGGCATAAGAGGTATTTAACAATTGAAACATTTCATCAACGTAAGGCAAAATATCTCGAGTGGATTTAAAGTCAAGCACTTTTAGTTGGTAACGTTGTTCGATCATTTCGGCAATTTTCAACGTTTTTTTGTCCAAGTTGATATTATCCATTTTTATTTTGAACTCCAACCATTCGGCTTCTTTTTTGAAACCTAATTCTTCCAAATGTGTAACATAGTACGGAAAATTATACAACCCAATCATGGTTGGGATTTCATCAAAACCAAAAGTTAACATACCTGCTTTATCCATATTCGAAAATCCCATTGGACCTTCGATATGTGTGAGTTGGTTTTTGTTTGCCATTTCAATAGCTTTATCTATCAGTAATCGACTCACTTCTACATCATCAATTACATCAAACCAACCAAAACGGACTTTTCTTTTTTTTAATTCGTTAACTTCTGTCCAGTTAATGATAGTTGCGATACGACCTACGATTTGATTGTTTTTATACGCTAAATAAAATTCAGCATCAACCGATTTAAATATGGTATTGTTGGGGTTAAAACTTTTAATCTCGTCTTTGATAATAGGGGGTACCCAATATGGATTATCGTTGTATAATCGAAAGGGGAATGTAACAAAGTCTTTGAAATCAGTAGTGTTTGTTATTTTTTTGACGGTAATCATTCTTCAAATTTTTTAGAATCTTCTTTTTTGTCGTCTTTCTTTTTACTTTTATCTTTTGATCCGCCTTTAGGGCCTAAATCAACAGGTTTGTGATTGCGATCAAAACGCCACGAAAAACCAATACCACCATACGTTTGACCGTTATAAAAATTCAAAGTACGGCTTGCACTCACGGCAGCATGAACTTGAATATCTTCTTGTAAAATATACGTAGCACCTAAAGTAAAAATGTAGTTGCGGTAATTGCCAAAATAACTTTCATTTTCAACAAATACGGAATATTTTTCTTTAAATCCTTTGGATAGTGTGGCAACAAACCCATAATTGGCGGATGGGTCTAAAAAATTATTTCCAAAAATATTAGTAGTTAAAATAGCTCCTTTACCTAAGTTATTGTGCAGTAATAAAGCTACTTTAGGTCCAAAACTAGGATACACAGGTACAAAGGTATTGTTTGTGACGTTTATGTTAGCACCGAGATAGGCGGCTACGGCAGGGCGCAAACGCCTCCATTTGAATTTTTGATTGGCTTTCCAGCTATACACATTTACTTTTTCTTCATAATTTTTAAATGGATCATAAAACAAATATTTTGCTCCGAGTGTTAATGAGCGTAAACCGCTTTTGTCATTAGTTTGAAAATTTTGGTATTTTAAAGTTCGGTATTCGGCGGTTAATACAGCTTCAAATTCTTCTCTCCAAACCCCATATCGTAAGGCAATGTTACTGCCATATCCTTTTCCTTTGTCAGCCGTTTTAGGTTCGTTATTTTTGTCGGAAATGTAATAGGCATTCATTTCAAATTGCATAATGGTTTTACCCACAGCAAATGGCGACATCGACATACCTGGTATGTTGGAGTTAATCGTTTCGGTGTATTGAGCAAATTGTAATTTACTAAAAAGTAAAAAGAGAATAATTATAAACGAGTGAAAACGAGTCATAATGAGGTTTATTGTATATAATTTCTTCAAAAGTAGGATAATTTATACACGATTTATAATTAATTTAAGAAGTGATTCCTTAATTTTGGCAAAAAAAAGTAATAATGTACGAAGCATCATTTCAAGGATTAGTCCGCACGTTACTCATAATCGCACTGGTTTATTACGGAATCAAAATTTTAGCACGAATATTTTTACCTTATTTGATGAAATATTTTATTCAAAAGGTCAGTACGAATTTTCAACAAAAGTACAATCATAATCAACAAGATCAATCTACATCAACTCACACTCAAGAAGTTCCTAAAAAGAAACAAAAAGAAAAAGTAGGAGAGTATATCGATTACGAAGAGATTGATTAATCACCCAATTTAATTCAAATTATTCAAGTTAATTTTTATATGGAAAAATTAAAACCGATTTATCCACATATCCTCGTGATATTGGGATTTGTAGTTGTGTCGTTGCTCTATTTTTACCCTGTATTACAAGGTAAAAAGATATACCAATCCGATATAGTGCAGTATACGGGTATGGCAAAAGAGCAAAATGATTTTAGAGCAAAATTTCAGAAAGAACCTTATTGGACTAATAGTGCTTTTGGAGGTATGCCAACCTATCAATTAGGCGCTAATTATCCTCATAATTACATCAAAGAATTGGATCGTATGATTCGGTTTTTACCTCGTCCAGCAGATTATTTATTTCTCTATTTTGTAGGGTTTTATTTGCTGTTGACTGTTTTAAAAATTGATCCACTAAAGGCTTTTTTTGGTGCTTTGGCCTTTGGTTTTTCGACCTATTTGATTATTATTTTAGGAGTAGGGCATAATGCTAAAGCACATGCAATTGCATATATGCCAATGGTTTTGGCAGGTGTGTTGTTGGTTTTTCAAAAAAGATATTTATTTGGTGGGTTGCTTACTGCATTGGCTGTCGCTTTTGAGATTAGTGCCAATCACTTTCAGATGACCTACTATTTAGTATTGCTGTTGTTGGTTATAGGCATCTATTATTGTATCGTTTTAGCGCAAAAGAAAGAATACAAAACTATAGGATTGTCTGTGTTAACTTTTATAGGAGCAGGATTGTTAGCCGTAGGTGTTAATGCTTCTAATTTATTAGCAACGTCCGAATATGCTAAATTTAGCACCCGTAACAAAAGCGAATTAACTTTTGAACCCGATGGTAAACCCAAGGTTACCGATAATGCGATGTCGTACGATTATATTACAGAATACAGTTACGGTATTGCCGAATCTTTTAACCTGATAGCGCCCCGATTATTTGGCGGTTCTAACCGAGAAACATTAAGTAAAAACTCCAATATGCACGAGTTTTTAATCAAACAAGGCGTGCCCGAACATCAAACAGGAGATGTTTTAAAAGGGTTGCCTACGTATTGGGGCGATCAACCTATTGTAGCAGCACCTGCGTATATTGGCGCCGTTGTTTTCTTTTTAGCCGTTTTGGCGTTGTATACCGATAAACGAAAAATTAAATACGCTTTTATTGGTGGGATTGTACTTTCATTAGTACTATCATGGGGGAAAAACTTCCCGTTGGTCACCGATTTTTTTATAAATACGATTCCGTTATATAATAAATTCAGAGCGGTTTCTTCTATACAAGTGTTGTTGGAGTTGTGTATGCCCGTGTTGGCTTTGATGGGGTTTCAAACCTTTTTTACTTTAGAAAAAAAAGAACAATGGACTGGTTTATGGAAATCAGCCGCTATAGCAGGTGGGATATTATTCGGGTTGTTTTTGATCAAAGGAAGTTTTTCTTTTTCAGGCGGAAGCGATTCGTATTTCATTAAATCATACGGATTTGAATTCGTCGAAGCATTAAAAGAAGATCGCAAAAGTATGTATGTTTCCGATATTTTTAGATCGTTGTTTTTAATCGCTTTAGCATCGGGTGTTTTATGGTCGTTGTATAAAGGAAAAATCTCGACAATCGTTGCAACCGTTTTATTGGGTGTATTATTAGTAGGAGATGTCGTATTGGTAGCCAAAAATTATGTAGCTACGGATAGTTTTGTACAAGCTAATTTGGTTGATGAGCCTTTTCAGGTAGAACCTTACGATCAAGAAATTTTAAAAGATCCAACACAGTATCGCGTTTTTGAAATTGAAGGTGGTATGTCGAGTGCTCGTGCATCGTATTTCCATCAATCATTAGGTGGATATCACGCTGCCAAGCCTCGTAGGATGCAACAATTGTTTGATTATCAAATTGCTAAAAATAACATTCAAGTTTTAAACATGCTTAATGTTAAATATGTGGTGCAAACGGATGATAAAGGCAATAAAATGCCGGGATTAAATAGGGATGCAAATGGTAACGCGTGGTTTGTTTCACAAATACAATTGGCATCAAATCCAGATGAAGAAATGAAGTCGATTACGAATTTTAATTCCAAAAAAACAGCAATTATCAATCATAAAGAATTTCCAGCATTTACACAAAAATCCGATTATGTGTTAGATAGTTTGGCGAATATTTCATTAACAAACTACCAACCGAATCATTTAAAATATGTTTCTGAAAACAGTAAAGTAGGTTTAGCGGTTTTTTCAGAAGTGTATTATGCCAACGGTTGGAACGCCTATATCGACAACAAATTAGTTCCTCACATACGTGCAGATTATACGTTGCGCGCCCTTGAAATACCAGCAGGTAAACATACCATCGAATTCAAATTTGAACCTACAGTAGTCCAAACAGGAAGCCAAATCGCTTTGGGTAGTTCGATTTTATTGTTACTACTATTGCTTGGTGGCGTTTGGGTTTCTTTTTTTAAGAAAAAAGAAGTATAGATATATTTAATTTCGCTCACCGATAACACCTCTCGAAATTACAATGCGCTGAATTTCGGAGGTGCCTTCGTAAATCTGTGTGATTTTGGCGTCACGCATCATACGTTCTACATGATACTCTTTTACGTAGCCATTTCCACCTAATATTTGCACGGCTTCAGTAGTGATATACATGGCGGTTTCGGCGGCGTGTAATTTTGCTTTTGCACTACTGATGCTGTAATCATTATGGTTGTCTTTATCCCAAGCGGCTTTTAAGCAAAAATAACGAGCCGCATCAATTTGTACCGCCATATCGGCTAACTTAAAAGCAATGGCTTGGTGTTCGCAAATAGGTTTGCCAAATGTTTTTCGTTGTTTCGAATATTTAAGTGCAATTTCATACGCCCCTTGAGCAATCCCTAACGCTTGTGAGGCAATCCCAATACGTCCGCCGGCTAAAGTTTTCATGGCAAACGTAAACCCAAAACCATCTTCGCCAATTCGGTTTTCTTTCGCCACTTTAACGTGATCAAAAATCAAAGAATGGGTGTCAGAGCTTCGGATTCCCATCTTGTTTTCTTTAGGACCTACGGTAAAACCATCCGTGCCTTTTTCAATAATAAACACATTAATACCTTTGTATTTTTTACTTGCATCGGTTTGGGCAATTACTAAATAAATATCTGCCGAATTTCCGTTGGTAATCCAGTTTTTAGTACCGTTTATGAGGTAATGATCACCGCAGTCTATAGCTGTTGTTTTTTGAGAAGTAGCATCGCTGCCTGCTTCGGGTTCGGATAAACAAAAAGCACCCAACAATTCGCCAGTGGCTAATTTGGTTAAGTATTTTTGTTTTTGAAATTCATTGCCAAAATGCTCTAATCCCCAACACACTAAGGAGTTGTTAACGGACATAATCACCGCTGCTGAGGCGTCTACTTTTGCAATTTCTTCCATCGCTAACACATACGATATGGCATCCATACCGCCACCGCCGTATTGGGGCGAAACCATCATGCCTAATAATCCCAATTGTCCCATTTTTTTAACTTGCTCGTATGGAAATACTTGTTTTTCATCGCGTTCAATTACATCGAAAGCTAATTCTTGTTGTGCAAAATCTTTTGCAGCTTCTTTAATCATTTGTTGTTCGGGAGTGTAGGTAAAGTCCATGAGGTTCGAAAGTTTAAGAATGAGAGATTTTTTTAAAGATGCTCGATATTCTAAAGTTAGAAAATTATCTTTGAAAATAATATCAATTTCTTTTTTTCTTGAAAAATAACTACCATATCATCGGAGCGATGTCAGGCACTTCTTTAGA
Organism: uncultured Flavobacterium sp.; assembly: GCA_964420215.1. Classification (GTDB taxonomy): domain Bacteria; phylum Bacteroidota; class Bacteroidia; order Flavobacteriales; family Flavobacteriaceae; genus Flavobacterium. The sequence goes on from CAYQSQ010000022.1 coordinate 22,906, forward strand.
CGGTCTTGATTTGGCACATATTACGCTCACTAAAATCAACGATTCGTGGCAATATGTGATTCATCAAACAGAAACTATTCCGTACACAACCGATTGGGAGCAACGCCTTAAAAACGGTATCAATTTAAATGAAACTTATTTAGAGCTACTCAATGAGGATTACACTCGTTTGTTAGCGGAACGGATTATTGATTTTATTCAAAAAAATAAAATAACAAGTCTTGACGCGGTTTGTTCGCACGGGCATACTATCTTGCATCAACCTCAAAAAGGAATCACCTTACAAATCGGAAATTTACCTGTGATTGCGGATTTAATACAGCAAACCGTTGTGTGTGATTTTAGAGTTCAGGATGTCGTGTTGGGTGGGCAAGGAGCTCCGCTTGTGCCGATTGGGGATCGTTTATTATTTAATGAATACTCGTATTGCCTTAATTTAGGAGGTTTTTCAAATATTTCTTTTGAAGAAGATAAACAACGCATCGCGTTTGATATTTCTCCCGTAAATACGGTGTTAAATCACTATGCCAATCAGTTGGGGTTGGCGTATGATGATAAAGGTTATGTGGCTTCAAAAGGAAATTGCAATTCAGCTCTTTTTGATCAATTAAATGCCATTCCTTTTTACCAACAATCGTATCCTAAATCGTTGGGTTTTGAATTTGTAAAAGAAACGGTATTTCCATTAATAGAAACCTTCTCAATACCAATCGAAGATAAAATGAATACGTTTGTCGAGCATGTTGCCGTACAAATCGCAAAAGCGTTACCTCAAAAAAAAGGTAAAATGCTTGTGACTGGCGGTGGTGCGTATAACGATTATTTAATCCAGCGGATGCAATATCATTTGCCTGAAATGCAATTAATTATACCTGAAGCAAAAACGCTGGAATATAAAGAAGCTTTGATTTTTGGATTGTTAGGTGTGTTGCGATTACGCAATGAGGTTAATGTATTGTCGAGCGTTACTGGAGCATCAAAAGATCATTGTTCGGGGGTGGTTTATGTGTCTTGAACAAAAAAAGGATATTGAATACAAAACGTATTCAATATCCTTTTTTGAAAATATCTTTTCTCAGATTTTAATTAAAATCCTTTAACGATAGCTAAAAAGTCGTCAGCATTTAAGGCTGCACCACCGATTAGACCACCATCAACATCTTCTTTTCCGAAGATTTCTTTGGCGTTATTTGGTTTTACACTACCACCGTATAAGATTGTAACTTGGTTTGCTACTTCTTGTCCGTATTTAGCAGCGATGATTTTACGGATAAAAGCGTGCATTTCTTGTGCTTGCTCAGGAGAAGCTGTTTCGCCTGTTCCGATTGCCCATACAGGCTCGTAAGCTAAAACGATATCTTTCCATTGATCAGCTGTTAAATGGAATAAACCATTAGTTAATTGGCTTTCAACTAAATCAAAGTGTTTGTTTTCTTTTCTTTCTTTCAATTCTTCACCAAAACAGAAGATAACCCTTAATTTGTTTGCTAAAGCAGCGTTGGTTTTTTCCGCTAAAAGTTGGTCATTTTCGCCAAAATAAGCTCTTCTTTCCGAGTGTCCTAATATTACGGTATCAATACCAATATCAGTTAACATTTCTGCAGAAATCTCTCCTGTGTACGCTCCGTTTTTAGCTTGGTGTAAGTTTTGAGCAGCAACGTTTATTGCGGTTCCTTTTGTAGCGTCTAATGCTAAAGATAAATTCACAAAAGTAGGTGAAATAATAACTTCGGCTTTGTTATCCGTTCCTATTTTAGAAAGTAATTCGGTGATTAATGCTTTCGTTTCGGTAGCTGTTTTGTTCATTTTCCAGTTACCTGCAACAATTTGTTTTCTCATTATAATGATTTTAAGATGATAAATTCGTTTTAATTAAAGCCCAAAAATAATGGAAATCAATTAATTATAAGGCTATTTTATAATCTAATTTTTGGATCAAGGTAGGCGTAGATGATATCAACAAGTATGGTGATTATCACGAAAGCACAGGATATCACAATAACACCGCCCATAATTACAGGTAAATCAAGATTGTTTAAGGCATCAACAATTTCTTTACCCAAACCATTCCATCCAAACACATATTCTACAAAAACAGCTCCCGCAAGCATGGAGGCGAACCAACCAGAAATTGCAGTTACAACAGGGTTTAACGCATTTTTTAGTGCGTGTTTGTAAATTACTCTGAGAGGACTTAAACCTTTTGCGTTAGCGGTTCTAATATAGTCTTGGTTGAGTGTTTCTAATAAGGAGTTTCGCATTAATTGTGTAACCACACCAAGTGGTCGGATGCCCAATACGATGGAGGGCAAAATTAAATTTTTCCATTGGATGTAATTGCCTTCTCCAAAATCATCAACTTCGTATAAACTCCCATTCATATTAAGGTTGGTGTAGTCGTGCAATAAAAAACCAAAAAACCAAGCAAACAAAATTGCTGCAAAAAATGAAGGGACACTCATGCCCAACGTGCTTATTACAGAAATCAAACGATCCCAAAATGAGTTTTGCTTTAAGGCAGAAAATAAACCCAAAATAATACCAATTACGATGGATAAAAATATCGCAGATATCGCCAATATTAGGGTGTTGGGCAGTACATTCCAGATAATATCGGATACTTTTTTACCGCTTTTTTTAAATGATTCTCTTAAATAAGGAAATTTTAAAGCGACAGTAGTAGTGTTAAAAGTAACTAAAGTTGAAAAATTATATTTGTTTGGGTTTAAAAACGTATAATGTTCAGGATTTGTGTGATGGATTGAAATCGGAGAAATATCATTTAAATAATAACAATATTGGGTGAAAACGGGTTGGTCAAATCCATATTTTTTTTTAATGATTAAAAGCTGTTCTGGATTTTCATTTTGATCCAACATCATTCGAGCAGGATCGCCTGGTAAGATGGTAAATAATATAAAAATAGTAGTGATTACCCCCCAAAGAGTGAATAGTGCGTAGGCTGTTTTTTTGGTAAAATATTGAAACACTATTTTTTTACGGTTAGGGTTGAGGTTTTTTTATTTTCTTTTTTAAGAACAATTTGAGAAATCCAAATGCTGATTTCGTATAAAATCAAAATCGGGATCGCCACAATAATCTGACTCGCGATATCAGGAGGTGTTATAATTGCAGCAATAATTAAGATAACGACTAAAGCGTATTTTCTGAATTTGCGTAAAACATCAGGCGTAACCAAACCAATTTTGGTGAAAAAATAAATCACAATAGGCAACTCAAAAACAATTCCACATGAAACTACAGAAGTGATAATCAATTCGATATACGAGCTTAAATCAAACTGATTCACAACAGATTCACTTACTTTATAACTGCCTAAAAAATTAATTGATAAAGGTGTTATCACAAAATATCCAAATGCGACCCCTAATAAAAATAAAAAACTAGCAATAAATACAAATCCTCGTGCGTTTTTTCGTTCGTTGGGATATAGTGCGGGGCTAATAAAACGCCAAATTTCCCATAAAATAAAAGGGAATGCCAAAATAAACCCAACGATAATCGACGACCATAAATGTGCCGAAAATTGCCCTGACATCGTTCGGCTTTGTATAATAAAAGGCATTTCTGTAATACACAAACCATCATCCAAATTGGTAAGTTGGGATAACTCACATAACAATCGATAGGTTACAAAATCGACTTCTCTTGGAGCAAAAAGTATTTGATCGAAGATAATTTCTTTTAAGAAAAAAGCAACAAATCCAAAGAAAGTTATAAGTATAACAATCCGAATAATGTGTTTACGTAAAATCTCAAGATGTCCTAAAAATGACATTTCCGATGGCTGACTACTCATTATATAATACCTTCTTTTAAAATATCATGTAAATGAATGATACCCAAATATTCGTTGTTTTGTTTTACTACCAATTGTGTGATTTGATAGTTTTCTAAAATATCAAGCGCTTCGGTAGCCATAACATCCGCTTCAACCGTTTTGGGGTTTTGAGTCATAATATCCACTGCTTTTAGACATAAAAAATCATCTGTTCGGTTAAGCATTCTACGAATGTCACCATCGGTAATGATTCCAATTACTTGATTTTTATCAACAACTGCTGTTACACCTAAACGTTTTTCAGAAATTTCAACAATAGCTTCTTTAACACTGCTCTCTGGACTGACAATCGGTTTTTTGGTGGTATCAAGTAAATCTTTTACTCGAAGAGACATTTTTTTACCTAAAGTGCCACCAGGGTGGTATTTGGCAAAATCAACACCTTTAAACTCACGCTTTTTCATTAAACATACCGCAATCGCGTCACCCATAACTAATTGTGCTGTTGTGCTGTTGGTAGGCGCTAAATTATTAGGGCAAGATTCGCTGTCAACGGTGGTATTTAAGGTAATATCAGCTTCGTGTTTTAAGTAAGAATCCATATTACCTGTGATGGCAATAATTGGATTTCCAAAACTTTTTAGTATTGGTATGAGGGTTTTTATCTCGGGACTGTTACCACTTTTAGAGATGCAAATCACCACATCTTTAGGTAAAACCATCCCTAAATCTCCGTGGATTGCTTCTGCAGCGTGTAAAAAAATAGAAGGAGTACCAGTTGAATTAAGGGTTGCTACAATTTTATTAGCAATAATGGCACTCTTTCCGATTCCAGAAACGATAAGACGTCCCTTACAATTGTATATTAAATCAATAGCATCAGCAAAATCAACAGTTATAAATGAGACTAATTGCGCTATAGATTTGCTTTCAGATTCAATTGTGGCAATAGCCGTGTCAATTATATTTTGTTTTGTAATCAATTTAATAAGGATTTTTTGTGAAATTATGTTTTTGATTATTCAAAAAATAAATTACCTTTAGAAAACAAATTTACATAAAATACTATCAAAATAGATGAATTCAACAGAAATTGATATCCACAAAGAATTAAAAAAATATTTTGGGTTTTCTCAATTTAAAGGACTTCAAGAGAAAGTCGTTGAGAGTATCATCAAAGGGAATAATACATTTGTGATTATGCCAACAGGTGGCGGTAAGTCATTGTGTTATCAATTGCCAGCACTTGTTTTAGACGGGATGGCTATTGTGGTGTCGCCATTAATCGCATTGATGAAAAATCAAGTAGATTCGATACGGAGTTTGTCGTCAGAGGCAGGTGTAGCACACGTATTAAATTCTTCCTTAAACAAAACCGAAATCAATCAAGTACATAAAGATATTAAAGCAGGTGTAACCAAGTTGTTATACGTAGCTCCTGAATCATTAATAAAAGAAGAAAATGTAGTTTTTTTACAAAGTATAAAATTATCGTTTGTAGCTATTGATGAAGCGCATTGTATCTCAGAATGGGGGCATGATTTCAGACCTGAATATCGCAATCTAAAAAACACAATTAAACAATTTGGTGATATTCCCGTAATCGGGCTTACGGCGACTGCAACGCCAAAAGTACAGGAAGATATTCTAAAAAATTTAGGAATGTCAGAAGCAGCGGTTTTTAAAGCCTCATTTAACAGACCTAACTTATATTACGAGGTACGTACAAAAACTAAAAATATTGAATCAGATATTATTCGATTCATAAAACAAAATGAGAATAAATCTGGGGTTATTTATTGCCTAAGCAGAAAAAAAGTAGACGAAATTTCTAGTTTGTTACAGGTTAATGGGATTAGTTCCGTTCCGTATCATGCAGGATTAGATGCTAAAACAAGAGCCAAACATCAAGATATGTTTTTGATGGAAGATGTAGATGTAGTTGTGGCAACAATAGCTTTTGGTATGGGAATCGATAAACCTGATGTACGTTTTGTAATACATCACGATATTCCAAAATCATTGGAAAGTTATTATCAAGAAACTGGTCGAGCAGGTCGAGACGGAGGAGAAGGACATTGTTTGGCGTATTACGCTTATAAAGATATCGAGAAATTAGAGAAATTTTTGTCAGGAAAACCTGTAGCTGAGCAAGAAATCGGTTTTGCACTATTGCAAGAAGTAGTCGCTTATGCAGAAACATCCATGTCGAGACGTAAGTTTTTACTCCATTATTTTGGAGAAGAATTTGATGAGATAAATGGTGATGGAGCAGATATGGACGATAATGTAAGAAATCCAAAAGAGAAAATAGAAGTAAAAGAAGATTTAGTGTTGCTTTTAGATTCGGTTGCAAAAACAAAACAAATTTACAAAACCAAAGAACTAATTTACACCTTAATAGGTACAGTAAATGCGATTATAAAATCGCATAAAACAGATGAACAACCCTTTTTTGGAAAAGGTAAAAAGCACGATGATAAATTTTGGAGAGCTTTAATCCGACAAGTTATAGTAGCTGGGTATCTTTCAAAAGATATTGAAACATATGGAGTTATTAAAATCACCGAAAAAGGATTGAATTATTTAAAGAAACCAGAAGCCTTTTTGATGACTAAAGATCATAATTATGACGATGGTCAAGACGAAGGTGCAATGTCAGTTGCTAAATCTGGAGGAGGAGCATTAGATACCCAATTATTAAACATGCTTAAAGATCTTCGTAAAAAAGTATCTAAAAAATTAGGGATTCCACCATTTGTAATATTTCAAGATCCTTCTTTAGAAGACATGACGATTAAATATCCGATTTCAATAGAAGAATTGAGTCATGTACACGGAGTAGGAGAGGGTAAAGCAAAAAAATACGGATCTGATTTCGTGAAATTAATAGTCGCTTACGTCGAAGAAAATGATATTACACGTCCTGATGATTTAATTGTAAAATCGACAGGTGCCAATTCTGGATTGAAATTGTATGTGATACAAAACATAGATCGTAAATTACCATTAACAGATATTGCTAAATCAAAAGGTTTAGAAATGGATGATTTGATTAAAGAGATGGAGCATATCGTTAATTCAGGAACCAAACTCAACATTAAATATTGGTTAGACGACATGTTGGATGAAGATCAACAAGAAGAAATACACGAGTATTTTATGGAATCAGAAACTGACGACGTAGTTGTTGCCGTAAATGAATTTGATGGAGAGTACGATTATGACGAGTTACGTCTAATGCGAATTAATTTTATAAGTGTAGTTGGTAATTAAATTTGTTAATTTTTTGTGAATAAACACACGCAACCCCCGATTATCTCCTGAAATCGCCCGTTTATCCTTTTATTTGTAGCATTATACAGCTTTATTAATTGTTGAAAAAAACTTTTAAAACTAGTTTGATTTTATTATAACTTGCGAACCCTTATTGTTTTTTCATAGAAAAGAACATAAGATTAGTATAATTAGAAGTTAAAGTAAAGTTAATGCCTATCCAATTTCAGATTAGAGTAAGCCCCGAAGTTGCCGCCCAAAAAAATCTTTTATTAGATTTTATTGTGCGCAATCATGGGATTGATGCGTCTGAAATTAAAACCGTTACAATTGATAAAAGGTCAATCGATGCGAGGCAAAAACAAGTAGTTGTTAATCTTTTAGTTTCCGTATATTCTCATGCTGATTTATATAAGGAAGAAATAACTTTACCTATATATAGTAATGTATCTCAAAACAAAGAAGTCCTTGTTGTTGGAGCAGGACCAGCGGGATTGTTTGCAGGATTACAATTAATAGAATTGGGTTTAAAACCAATCATAATTGAGCGAGGCAAAAATATAAAAGACAGAAGAAGAGATCTCAAAGCGATTAATCAAGAAGGGATTGTAAATCCAGACTCTAATTATTGTTTTGGAGAAGGAGGAGCAGGAACCTATTCTGATGGAAAATTATATACACGTTCAAAAAAGCGAGGAGATGTCGATCGAATTTTAAAGCTATTGGTAGGATTTGGTGCTTCGCATGATATATTAGTAGATGCACACCCCCATATAGGTACCAATAAATTACCTCGTATCATTGAAACGATACGCGAACAAATAATTGCATCGGGAGGAGAAATTCGGTTCAATACCAAAATGACGGATGTACTGATAAAAGACAATGCTGTTTTTGGAATTCAGATAAATCACAACGAAACTATACTTTCAAATCAATTAATTTTGGCAACAGGACATTCTGCACGCGATATTTTTGAATTATTACATCAAAAAAATATTTTGATAGAAGCCAAACCTTTCGCTATAGGAGTAAGAGTAGAACATCCTCAAGAATTAATAGATCAAATACAATATAAATGTAATAGCAGAGGAGAATATTTGCCACCAGCACCTTATAATATAGTAAAACAAGTCAAGGGTAGAGGCGTGTATTCTTTTTGTATGTGCCCGGGCGGTATTATCGCACCTTGCGCAACAGCACCAGAAGAAGTGGTAACCAACGGATGGTCGCCATCCAAAAGAGATCAAGCCACTGCCAATTCGGGTATTGTTGTAGAATTGAAGATTGAGGATTTTTTGTCGTTTGAAAAATACGGTCCATTGGCAGGATTAGAATTTCAAAAACAAATCGAAAAACAAGCATGGAATATTGCAGGGAAAACTCAAAAAGTACCTGCTCAAAAAATGATTGATTTTACGCAAAGCATTACATCAACCTCAATACCTAAAACATCTTACGTGCCAGGTACAACAAGTATCGATTTAGGAAATGTATTCCCTGATTTTATAACCGACACATTGCGAAGTGGTTTTGTCGAATTCGGAAAATCCATGAAAGGATTTTATACCAATGAAGCCATATTACACGCACCAGAATCAAGAACATCATCACCTGTTCGCATACCAAGAAATAACATAACATTAGAGCACCCACAAATAAAAGGATTGTATCCTTGTGGAGAAGGCGCTGGATACGCAGGCGGGATTATTTCCGCAGCGATTGATGGCGAAAAGTGTGCGCAGATGATTTTTAATACTAAATAATAAAATAGACCAACTAATAAAAATAAACTCATTTGAATATGAAAACAATGAATAAATTAATTATTGTCTTAGGTTTAATAACCGGTTTGTCCTCGTTTGCTCAAGTAGATCCTTTTGCTTCAGCTGTATGGATTACTGGAGGAAGTTTAAATGGAAGTATGCAAGGTGGAGAACCAGATAATTTTCCAGATAAGTTTTACAATATAACTTCAGCTACAAATGCTGCGGGTAGTGACCAAGTAAATGCCATTCATCCAGGTTCTGGTGGTGGTTGGAATCACAATAGAAACTTATTTGAACGATCAGGTATCACATATGGAAGTCACAATACAGAGTCGGGAACCTTAAACCTAAAAGGAGCCGAAGTAAAAACTATCAAGGTAACAGGGTCACACAATGTTTGTGAACCCGTATTAAATTATAGGGTAAATGATTTATACAGGTCTATTACAGGCTCATTTTCTACTGAAAATTTAGAATATTTGTCAAATTGTAGCGGGGGCTTTTATTCTGACGGATTAGGACCATGTGTTGTAGGTTCTAGTGTGGATAATTACCAAAAATGGCAAGATCCAAATTTGAATTTCAATTTAACAAATAGAAAAGAAGGTACATATGAGTTGGAAATTTTCTTTCGGATTAGAGGTAACAACAGTGGAACCTCAGGTTGTAATACGATAGGTCATATAAATAAAGCGGGAAACAATTATAAAGCAGCTTTTACAATTTGCCCTACTTATACTTCAGGTTCAAGAACTAATCCTGTTACTTGTGGCGGTAATGGTACGATTACATTAAATTTAGTAGGTGTTGATGATGGTACATATAGTGATCGTTTTTTTTATAATGCAAATTCGGTATTTTCGAATGTTGTTGTTTTAAATGGGGTTGCTACAATTTCAGGTTTAACAGCAGGCACATATAGTAATGTTCGATACAATAATCCGGATTTTAGTGGTTGTTCAGATATAGGAGGAGAGAATTTCACATTAACGGATCCTGTTAATCCTTCAGCTCCAGTAGTAGGTACAATAACCCAACCCACGTGTGCTGTACCAACAGGTAGTGTAGCTTTAAGCGGCTTACCAT
>CAYQSQ010000022.1:32938-34878 GCA_964420215.1 uncultured Flavobacterium sp.
AAGTGTCCGCAGTAAAACCGACAATACCTGTATAACCAATGCCGTAGCAACAGAAACACTGATAGCTCAACCGTCAACACCAGCAGTCCCGGTAATAGATGTTATAGATTGTAAATTAGGATTTAATAACGCAGTGATGACGGTGAGTTCACCTGTTGGTGTAGGATATGAATATTCATTAGATGGAGTTAATTATCAATCATCGCCTAATTTTACAGGAATTGTAAATGGAGGGCATAGAATAACAGTTAAAAATGCGCAAGGTTGTACGTCTCAAACAGAATTAATTAGTGTTGATTGTGGATGTATTAATAGTCCAACATTAAAAGTCTCTCCGAATAAAAGTTCTACTTGTGGTATTACCCCAATAGTAATAACAGGTATTGAATTTGGAGGTAGCGCTACACAAGTTACAATTTTGACAAACGGAGCAGGTAAGTTAGATAAAATTGAGTCTAAAGTTTCTCCGTTTAATCTGACTTATTTACCTGATGTTTCTGATGCAGGAAAAGACGTATTAATCACAATAACGACGGATAATCCTAATGGAGATCCGTGTAAAGCTAAAACAGATACGTTTACATTAACAGTAAATGTCACACCTGTAGATATTATACCGATTGATGGAGGAAATCAGAGTGAATGTATTGCAGAACCAATTCAAACATTAAACGCAAATAACAGTATTACAATCCCTGTTAATCATACAGTTGTGTGGTATGATGCATTAACAGGAGGCAATATTGTAACCGATCCAATACTGAATAAAGCAGGTACAATTGATTATTATGCTACTTTGGTTAATTTATCGAAATGTGAAAGTACCAATAGAGCAAAAGTGACGTTAACGTTAAGCGAAACCAAAGCTCCTACAACAGTTGAAGCAAATCAAGTTTTTTGTGAACTCACGAAACCAACGATTTCGGATATTAAAGTAACGGGAAGCAACGTTTTGTGGTACGACGTTCCAAGCGGAGGAACTCCATTACAAGCTACAGATTTGCTAAAAAATGCAACATATTATGCAACCCAAAATGACGGAACATGTGAAAGTTTATTAAGACTAGCAATCAATGTGACTTTAAAGTGTACAATTGAAGCTGTTGATGATTTAATTTCTGGAATTGACGGTATAAAAGGTCAAAACAATATAATAAATGTATTATCAAATGACGTGTTAAACGGAGTAGAAGGTGTGGATGTAGATCAAATTATTTTGACTGTAAACGCATCGAATCCAGCAGGATTTATAATTAACACAGACGGTTCGGTTGATGTTGCGCCAAACACACTATCAGGTCAATATACTTTAGAATACACTATTTGTGAAAAAACAAATATTTTAAATTGTTCTTCTGCAGATGTTACAATACAAGTAGATGCATACCCAACTATTGACTTGGCAATTACTTATACTGCTGTTAGTACAAGTAAAGATTTTGCTCCAGATTTTTATCCATACGCTCCTGTTGATTTAACCATCACAGTAACCAATATAGGAGTTAATAACGCAACAGAAGTAACTGTTGATAATTTGTTGCCTGTAGGGTATTTTTATGAAGGCAATGTGTCTTCACAAGGTATATATGATCCAATTAAAGGCGTTTGGGATATTGGAAATGTAGCTATCGGAGAAACAAAAACATTAGTGATTAATACCGTTCTGTTTTTAAAAGAGGTTAACCAAACCGATAGTATTTACGATTCGACAGTATTTGTTAAAGGAAAAGAAACTGACTCAGATTTATCAAATAATACAGCGTCTATTACATTACAAACAGGAATATTAGCCAACTTAAGTGTTGCTATAAAAACGTCTAATATGTCACCGCAAGTAGGAGGAACGGTTAAGTTTTCTATTGTAGCAGAAAATTTAGGACCCCACACCGGCACAGATATTATATTAACTACAAAATTACCAAGTGGCTATGACTTATTAG
>CAYQSQ010000023.1:0-34089 GCA_964420215.1 uncultured Flavobacterium sp.
AACCATTCCCTCTTTAAAACCCCCCGAAGTTCCGTCGTTCATATCTACCACACTGGTCCTCCAACCTTTGTTCTCACAATATTTAGTGTACATTCTAAACAAATCTCCAGCAAAAATACTGGCTTCATCTCCTCCTGTACCTGCACGAATCTCGACCATTACGTTTTTAGCATCTTCTGGATCTTTAGGGATCAACATAAATTTGATTTCCTCTTCCAATTCAGGTAAACGTTCTTTGGCTTCTTCTAATTGCATTTTTGCCATTTCGACCATTTCGGCATCACTTCCGTCCTCAATAATTTCGTTGGCTTCATCTATATTGTTAGTTAATGAAACGTACTCTTCCCGCTTTTCTACAAGTCCTTTTAAGTCTTTGTACTCTTTATTCAATTGTACGTATCTTTTTTGGTCTGCTATAACATCAGGTTGAATAATCAAATCCGATATTTCATCAAACTTTTGCTTTACTATCTGAAGACGTTCTAACATCATATCGCTACTCTTTTATATAGGAAGGCAAAATTACAATTTTTATTTCAGTTATTTCGTGGTATTTTTATCTCGAATTTTATTTTAAATGTCTACCAAAAAAACACTTCTCGCAATTGCTATATTAGCTTTGATTTTACTTTTCAGAAAAAGTGCAGATTATCCTATTTTCATAGAAAACAACTACAGTAATGCGATTTATCCTTTTTTATCAAATATTTCAAGAATAATTTGGGGTTGGATTCCTTTTTCGATTGGTGACTTATTTTATTTAGGAATTATATTAGGAATCAGTTATTGGGGGTATTCTTTTCTAAAAAATAAAAAAAAGTTTTCTTTTACACTTTTATACCCAATCCTAACCTCGTTAGGCGCTATCTACTTACTATTCAGTATTTTATGGGGGCTTAATTACAATCGGATTACGGTTTCTCAAAAACTTAAAATCAACAACGAATATTCTCAACAAGAATTAATCATTTTTACCGAAAAGTTAATTACAAAAATCAATTATATTCATCTACAAATTACCAAAGATTCAACAGAAATTGTTATGAATCCATACTCACATCAACAGGTTTTTGATAAAACAGTTAATGGATATACTACTTTAGGGATGCAATATGATTTTTTAACCTTTAACAATCCGAGTATCAAAACCTCGTTACTCAGTTATCCCTTAAGTTACATGGGATTTAGTGGGTATCTGAATCCGTTTACTAACGAAGCTCAGGTAAATAGTTTGGTCCCAATGTATAATTTCCCAACAACTTCCTGCCACGAAATAGCACATCAAATTGGGATTGGATCAGAAAGCGAAGCCAATTTAGTTGGCCATTTGGCTTCTGTTAAAAACTCAGATTTATACTTTCAATATTCGGGATACACTTATGCATTACGGTATTGTTTGGGCGAATTATATGATATCGATGAAGCTTTATTTGAAAAGTATAAATCCAAGATTAATATAGGTGTCTGGGAAAATTTTGAACAAACCGAACAATTTTTAAGAGAGCATGAATCTCCTGTAGAAACGGTTTCTAAATTCATTTACGGAAATTACTTAGAAGCAAATCATCAAAAAGGAGGTATGAAAACCTATAATAATTTTGTAGGTTTGGTAATCAATTATTACAAAAACTATGACCAATCGGCGCAACTTTTTTAAAAAATCAGGAATTTTAACTCTTGGTGGTCTTGTATTGAATCCTTTTGAGTTGTTACAAGCTTCTGAAAATGAAACTTCAACTACATTTAAAAATAAAAAAGCTAAAAATATTATTTTTTTGGTAAGTGATGGTATGAGTCAAGGCACGCTGTCGATGGCAAATCAATTGGCGTATCGCAAAACAGGTAAATTATCCAATTGGATGCAATTGTATACCGAAAACAAAGTCACACGAGCTTTGATGGAAACGGCATCAGCAAATTCGTTAGTAACGGATTCGGCGGCAGGAGGATCATCGTGGGGTGGTGGTTTTAGAGTGAATAATGGTTCGCTTAACGTTAGTCCTACAGGTAAATTTCATTTACCGATCTGGCAAAAATTTAAAAAAGCAGGTAAAAAAGCAGGTTGTGTCACTACCGTACCAATTACGCATGCTACTCCAGCCAGTTTTTGTGTAAATCAAGAAAGTAGAAACTCACAAGACGATATCGCAATAGAATATGCCAACTTGCGATTTGATGTAATGATGGGCGGCGGCAGTAAATATTTTGATGCCGATCGTCGTAGTGATAAGCAAGATATGTATAGTCTTTTTAAACAAAAAGGCTTTGATGTTGTAAAAACTAAAAATGAGTTGATGGCTTTACAAACCACAAAACCTATTTTGGGCGTTTTTAGTAAAGATGGGCTACCGTATGCCGTCGATCATCAAAACACAAATTCATTAAAAGAAGAAATTCCTACTCTAGCCGAGATGACTCTTAAATCGATTGAAGCCATGCAATCACATCCCAAAGGTTTTGTATTACAAGTGGAAGCAGGTAAAGTCGATTGGGCCGCACACGGAAATGATATCAGCGGTTTATTATACGATCAATTGGCATTTGATGAAGCCGTTAAAGTAGCGATTGACTTTGCAGAAAAAGACAAAGAAACTCTCGTAATTATTACAACCGACCACGGCAATGCCAATCCTGGATTAATTTATGGTGACGAAGTAAATTCTAATTTTGATTCATTATTTGAGTATAAACACAGTAACGATTGGATGTTGCAAAAAATTAATACCGAAACATCTATATCATTGTGTCAAGAAATATTTTTACAGGCGAATAATTTAAAATTATCCGATAAAGAAGCTTCTAAAATATTATCATATTACCAAGAAGCCTCTAAAGAAAATGGGATTTATAATTATCAAAACTTACCTTTTAAATTGTTGTCTGAAATTCAAGAGAAACATACTTCCGTAGGTTGGATCAGTATGAAACATTCCGCCGATAATGTAGAGTTAGCGATGTTTGGTCCGGGCAGTCATTTGCTTAAACCGTTTGTGAAAAACACCGATTTACATTATTTGATGTTGGAAGCTGCTGAGGTCGAAAATAAGTTTTAACTTATTTTGCTAATTCAAAAACAAACCCTTTCCAAGAAACATTTTGAGAATTATCCAAAATCAAATTGGGTAAATCATCTACAGGAAACCAACCTAATTTTGAATAATTGGTAAATCGTTTAACGAATTTAGTTTCGTTAAAAAACCAACACGGATAACTTGAGTTTTCGTCGTTTGACTTTTGTACAGTAATATTATCTTTTGTGTCGTCTATAAATGATGTTCGATCCACTAAAACATATGGAATTTTCAACGCGTTAAATTGATCCATCCATTTTGTAGCGTATTCCAAATAATTAATTACACCACTAAGTAACAAAACATTAGGTTGATGATATTGTAATGCTTCTTCTATTGAACCGTAAAACTTTAATTGTTCATTTTGAAAAAACTCTTTTCCACATTCCACTACTTTTTTCTGTTCAACAACACACCACTCCACATTTTTTAAATTTTTCAAAAATGGAATATTTTGGTAAAAACAACGTCCTAAACTTCCACCAAAATCAATTACACAAAGTTTATTGTCGTTTTCTATCGCCGCTTTTTGCAAACCTGCTAACACCCCCCAACTATAATTATGTTCAGTGTATAAAACACCATCTCTTTCATATGCTGCTTCTCCGTTTTTAACTTTTAATAAATCAGATTTTATCTGCTCGATTACAAGTGTTTCGTTGGATTCTGTAGTATTTTGTATTGCTTCTGACCAACTTCTATAACTCCCTGACCACATAAGTGTTGCTGTTTTTGTTCTTGAAATAAAAACCAAATATACAAAATAGGTTCTTAAAAAAAGGAAAATACACCAAACACACCTAAACTCATTAATTAAGCAATTGTTAACAAAATAGACTTTCATAAACCATAATAAATCGTAATTTTACGCCTCAAAACAGAAATCATCACATGGGCAAAATCATCGCTATTGCTAATCAAAAAGGAGGTGTTGGTAAAACAACAACTTCCGTAAACTTGGCTGCAAGCTTAGGTGTTTTAGATAAAAAAATATTACTAATTGATGCTGATCCTCAAGCCAATGCGAGTTCAGGATTGGGTATTGATATTGATTTAATCGAACAAGGTACCTATCAAGTAATCGAGCATACAGCAGCCGCTCAAGATGTTATCATAAAAACCAATACACCTAACGTAGATATTTTACCTGCACATATTGACTTAGTGGCTATTGAAATCGAATTGGTTGATAAAGATCAAAGAGAATATATGCTAAAAACAGCTTTAGCAACGGTAAAAGAACAATACGATTATATCATCATTGATTGTGCTCCTTCTTTAGGTTTACTGACAATAAATGCGTTAACTGCAGCAGATTCGGTTTTAATACCAATACAATGTGAATATTTTGCTTTGGAAGGGCTTGGTAAATTATTAAATACTATTAAAAGTATTCAAAAAACACATAATCCGAATTTGGATATTGAAGGTATGCTACTAACGATGTATGATGCACGTTTGCGATTATCAAACCAAGTGGTAGAAGAGGTTCAAAAACACTTTCATGAAATGGTTTTTACAACGGTGATACAACGTAATGTTAAATTAGGTGAAGCGCCAAGTTTTGGAGAAAGCATTATCGGTTATGACGCAGCATCTAAAGGAGCCTCGAATTATTTAGAGTTAGCAGAAGAAATTATTACTAAAAATTAGGGATCATACTTATGTCTAAAATAACAAAAAAACCAGCTTTAGGAAGAGGTCTTTCTGCGTTACTGAAAGATCCTGAAAATGATATACAATCGGTTACAGATAAAAATGCAGAGAAATTAGTTGGTAATATTGTTGAAATTGATTTGGATTCAATTGAAGTAAATCCTTTTCAACCCAGAAGCAATTTTAACGAAGAAAACATTCAAGAATTAGCTTCTTCGATACGACAACTCGGTCTTATCCAACCTATTACAGTTCGGAAATTAGACTATAACCGCTACCAATTAATCTCGGGTGAGCGCAGATACCGTGCCTCAAAATTAATCGGAGAAACATCGATCCCTGCATATATACGTATTGCTAACGATAATGAATCGTTAGAAATGGCATTGGTTGAAAATATTCAGCGTCAAGAATTAGACCCCATAGAAATCGCGTTGTCGTACCAACGCTTAATGGATGAAATTCAATTAACACAAGAGCAAATGAGCGAGCGTGTAGGAAAAAAACGATCTACGATAGCTAACTACTTAAGACTCTTAAAATTAAATCCCATCATTCAAACCGGAATGCGAGATGATTTTATCTCAATGGGACATGGTAGAGCTTTAATCAATATTGCAGATGAAGATGCTCAATTAGAAATTTACCAAAAAATTGTTAAACAAAATTTATCGGTAAGAGACACTGAAAATTTGGTTAAAAAACACCAAATTAAAGTTGCTCCAAAATCAAAATCTACTAAAAAAGATAAATCATTTATAATTGAAAAAGAAGCGCAAAAAAGTCTTTCGGATTTTTTTAGTGCTTCATCGGAAATTAAAGTAGGAACGAACGGAAAAGGAAAAATTACGATTCCATTTTATTCTGAAGATGATTTTAATCGAATCATAGCAATCGTTTCAAAAAATAATAGTGAATAAAACACTTTATTTCTTGCTGTTATTTGTATTGAGCTTACCCACATTGGCTCAAGATAAGTTAACCTTAGAGGTTAATGCCAAGCGTATGGCTACTCGAGAAATTAACCCTTTGTCACCTGCAAAAGCAGCATTTTATTCTGCAGTTTTACCTGGATTAGGTCAAGCGTACAATAAAAAATATTGGAAAGTTCCTTTGGTGTATGCTGCTTTAGGTACTGGTTTATACTTTTATATCAACAACGACCGAAAATACAACCAATACCGCGATGCTTACAAAAGACGTTTGTCAGGTTATACCGACGATGAGTTTAAAAATATTGATGCGGATCGTTTGTTAAAAGGACAGCGTTATTTTCAAAAAAATAAAGAACTTTCATTAATCATAACCGTAGGATTATACATTTTAAATGTGGTTGATGCCAGTGTTGATGCGCATCTTTTACAGTTTAATGTGGATGAGAATTTATCCCTGCGCCCAGATTATTTTTTAGATGACATGAGACAATCACCTACAATGGGATTGTCTTTAAATTATCAATTTTAACTTATTTATTAAAAAGAACACATCAAATATGAGTAAAATAGCATTATTAGGATACGGAAAAATGGGAATGGTTATCGAACGCATCGCCATTGAAAGAGGTCATACTATCGTTGTTCGCAAATCTATAGATGATGGTTTTGAAGGGTTAGAAAATGCCGACATTGCAATCGAGTTTAGCGCACCTGAAGCAGCTATAACCAACCTTTCTAAATGTTTTGAACTCGGTATTCCTGTTGTATCAGGCACGACTGGTTGGCTTAACGATTATGATAAAATGGTAGCGTTATGTACACAAAACAAAGGTGCTTTCATCTACGGTTCTAATTTCAGTTTAGGTGTAAATATCTTTTTTGAATTAAACGAAACTTTAGCTAAAATGATGGCTCAATTAAAACAGTACAAAGTGAGTATGAACGAGATACACCACACCCAAAAATTAGATGCCCCAAGTGGTACTGCGATATCTTTGGCTAACGGTGTGATCAAACATTCGGAATATACCAACTGGACGCTTAATGAACCCAATCCAAACGAAATAAAAATTGAAGCCGAACGCATTGCCGATGTACCTGGTACACATACTGTGTTTTACGATTCATCTGTTGATTCTATTGAAATCAAACATACCGCGCATACTCGCGAAGGTTTTGCTTTAGGAGCCGTAGTTGCTGCAGAGTGGTTGTTCGGTAAAAAAGGGATTTATACCATGAAAGACGTCTTAAATTTAAATTAATCTATCATGACTTTAAATTTTTGGTTGATCGTATTTATTGTTGTACAAGTGCTTCATTTTTTGGGTACTTGGAAATTATATCCTAAAGCAGGCAGAAAATCATGGGAAGCAATTATCCCGTTTTACAACGCCTATGTTTTAATGAAAATAATTCAACGCCCGGTTTGGTGGATTGTTTTGTTATTTATTCCTGTAATAAATCTGATTATTTTCCCTGTAATTTGGGTAGAAACACTTCGTAGTTTTGGTAAAAATAAAACGATCGATACATGGTTAGGTGTTTTAAGTTGTGGATTGTATATTTTTTCAATCAACTATTCTGATAAAATTAAATACATCCAAGAGCGTGATTTAACTCCTAAATCCGAAACAACAAGTTCATTACTTTTTGCTGTAGTTGTAGCTACTTTAGTACATACATATGTGATGCAACCGTATATTATCCCAACTTCTTCATTAGAGAAATCTTTACTTGTTGGGGATTTTTTATTTGTTAGTAAATTTCATTATGGAGCAAGAACCCCAGTAACTCCCGTAGCACTGCCGATGGTACATGATACTATTCCTTTGTTAAAAAAGAAATCTTATCTATCCGAATATCAACTACCTAATTTTAGACTCCCTGCTATAGAAGATGTTAAACGTACTGATATTGTCGTTTTTAACTGGCCAGCAGATACTGTGCGCTATTTTGGTGATCGAAATAGTGTTGGAATCAGAAAACCAATTGACAAAAAATCAAATTACGTAAAACGATGTGTCGGAATACCTGGTGATAGTTTATCTATTGTTGACGGATTTATCCACATCAACGGCAAACAATTGGAGTTACCCGAGAGAGCAAAACCACAGTATATTCATAAAATTTATTCTAGTAAAGGTATTCCGAATGATATATTGCTACAAGTTGGATCTACCGAATACAACAGAACTTTTGAAATAACAAATGCGTATCAAGAACAATTAGAAGTACTGGATCGCAACAATTTAATCCGTGATTACGAAGTTATCAATCCTAATTTGATTAAAATCAAAACCAATCAAGATGGTATTCCTAACGAGTTGATTAAACAACTACAAATTCAAATTAGAGAAATTTCAGATTATTCTACTACAGCAAATTTAACCTTAGCTGCCGCAGAAAATTTAAGAAAAAACACAGCTATTGACTCTGTAATACGTGTTATTTATCGTAAAAACACCAAAACGTCAAATGTATTTCCGCAATCTAATCTCAAAAACTGGAACATTGATAATTTTGGTCCTATTTACATTCCTCAAAAAGGAAAAACAGTTGCATTGACAACCGAAACATTACCATTATACAAAGACATTATTAAAGAATACGAAGGAAACACGTTATCGTCTAATGGAGAAGATATTTTTATCAACGGAGCAAAAGCAACTGCATATACTTTTAAACAAGATTATTATTGGATGATGGGAGACAACCGTCACAACTCTGAAGATAGTCGTTATTGGGGATATGTACCTGCAGATCACATTGTTGGAAAGCCGGTTTTTGTATGGATGAGCATTGATACCAACGGCAAAGGATTAGATAAAATCCGATGGGAACGTTTGTTTACAACCGTAAGTGGAGAAGGTACACCAACCTCTTACTTTAAGTATTTTTTAGTTGCATTAGCCCTATATTTTGGATTTGACTATTTTCGAAAAAGAAAGAAAAAACAAGAAGAATAAATACGAATGAATCAAAATATTGTAATTATACCTACTTATTTTCCGTCAATCAGCCATTATATCGCTATGATTAATGCCAACTCGGTTACTTTTGAAATTGAGGATAATTTTCAAAAACAAACCAACCGCACGCGAATGTATATCTATAGCCCCAATGGTATTCAGTTATTATACGTTCCAATACAACATCAAAAAAATGGTAAACGGCAACTAACAAAAGATATCAAAATTGATTACAGTGAAAATTGGCAAAAACAACATTTTAAATCTTTAGAAGCTGCATACCGTTCTTCTCCATTTTTTGAATATTTTGAAGATGAATTCATTCCATTATTTCAAAAAAAACACAACTTTCTTTTAGATCTTAATATAGCAACTTTCGAACTTATTAATTCGAGTTTGCCTTTTTCTATAGAAACACATAAAACAACAGCATACCTTAAAGATGTTACCCCATTAATCGATAGGCGTGAATTGGCTGTTGGAAAAAAAGATACCACTCAAATCACACCTTACACCCAAGTTTTTCAAGAAAAAAAAGGATTCTTAAATAATTTAAGCATGTTAGATCTTCTTTTTAACGAAGGTCGCTATGCTTTAGATTATCTAAAAAAGGAAAATAAATCCTTCTAAAAATCAAATTTTATGATCTTGTTGCTCAACGGTTATTACAGATTAAAAAAAATCTTTTATTTCAGTGTTTTTTTAGTCCCTATTTCCCTTATTTCCCAAGAAGATCATACTGTTGAAACGTTTCCGAACCGATACCGTTTTAGTTTTGAAACCGTACACATGCCTTTTGAATCTGATTTGGGTTTTGTTGGTATTAATTATGACATCTTTAACCTTATCAATCAATCCCCAAATATTTACGGCGGGATTGGCACCTACTCTACCCTTACAGGAATACGCCCAGGACTAATCACTTTAGGGATATCAGGGGGGTACCGAAAATCTATTTTATTCAAAAATTTAAATGTTGATTTTGGAGGATTTATCGGCGGCGGCGGCGGCGGCGGGGCGGCTGATGGCGGCGGACTAATTGTTCGACCACATCTTAATCTGGAATATAATATAGGCGCGATTGGATTGCAAATAGGAGCTTCGCACCTTCAATTTCCTACAGGTGAAATCAAAAGTACCCAAATCAACGCAGGTATAACCATTAGCAGTTTTAATTATTTTGCAACCGAAAATAAACCTTCGGATTATATCCAAAAAGACCTTCTTAAAACCAATAAATTACGAGTTTCTTTGGTCGGCACACAATACTACAATTTCAGTAAAAACACTTCTGTCGAACGTCCACAACTCAACAACGGAAAAGTGGGTTTGTTTGGTGCGCAACTCGAACGTGAAATCAACACCAATTTATACGGAATCTTTAAACTAAATGGTGCCGTTACAGGCGGAGCCGATGGATACATGAATATATTTTTAGGATTGGGTGGCAAACTTCCTATTCTTAATAATCAAATTTCATTAGAATCACGAGTATTAGCCGGACCAAGTGGCGGTGGATCAATTTTATCAGGTGGTGGCGCTACTGTACAAGCCGAAATTGGAACAAGCATTAAATTATTTGATCAATATGATCTAAAGGCCATGTGGGGTAAAACATTCGCTCCTTGGGGCAATTACGCATCCAATCACATTGAAATTGGTATCGGTCGCAGTTTTGATAATTTATTCCCAAATAAAACTACTTATTCACCTCAAACATTTAAAGTTTCAGCATCAGATTACTATATCAATCGAATGTCGTTTTCAACGTTTAACCGAACCTACTTTCCTCCTTATGGTCAAACCAAAAATGTGGGACGATATTATCAATCCTATTTTAATTTATTAGGTTTTGAAGTGGAAAAATATTTAGGTAAACGATTCGCTATAAATGGATTAACCGTTTGGGCGTACCAAGGTGATTATGGCGCTTACGCAGAAGGATTGTTAGGTTTTACGTATTACCAACCGATAACTTCTACATTTAAAATCAAGTTAAAAGCCTTAGGTGGAGCCGCTGGAGGCGGTGCTATTGATTTGGGTAGTGGTCTAATCGGTCAAGCATACTTTGGTATGGAAAAAGAATTAAACCCAAAATGGGCTATTTTTACCCAATTCGGAAAATTAATTCCTTTAGCAGGAAATTTTAAACCCGCACTTGTAGATATCGGGATAAAATTCAAAATCAATCAATTGTTAAAAAAAGAAAACTAAATGTTTTTAAACACAACAAAAATACGCTTGCAAAAAGTTTTCTTGAATTTAACGCTGTTATTTATTCTTTCGAATTCATTACAACTTCACGCACAAAATCAAATTCCCAAACCTGCTTTAATTGGTTATTTTCATAACTGGAAATCCAACAAAGTGCCTTACATCGATCTGGATTTAATTGATGATCGTTACAATGTTATCATTATAGCTTTTGCTATGCCTAAAATAAAAACAACCTACGATATTGATTTTAAACCCTTTGAAGTATCCGAAGAAGAATTTAAAGCACAGATCAAAAGGCATCAAAAAAAAGGTAAAAAAGTACTCATCAGTATCGGCGGTGCGACCACTGTTGTTAAACTTAATAATGATTCTGAAAAAAATATTTTTGCCAATTCATTACTTACTATTATTGAAAAATATGGTTTTGATGGTTTTGACATTGATCTCGAAGGCAAATCTGTTTCAATAACAGGTGGTACCGTAGACGAACCTGCTGATGCTTCTATTCATTTTTTAATTGAAGGAATAGATAAAGTTAAAAGAGACTTTAAAAAGAAATACAATAAAAACCTACTCCTCACTTTTGCGCCAGAAACTGCATATGTACAAGGAGGTCAAACAAAATTTACAGGGGTTTGGGGCGCCTATTTACCGATTTTACAAGCGTTACATGACGACATAGATCTACTTCAAGTACAACTATACAATAGTGGATCGATGTATGGGCTTAATGGATTAGTTTACGAGCAAGGAAGTGCCGATTTTATCGTTGCCATGACAGAAGCCGTCATACAAGGATTTGATACCAAAGGAGGTGAATTTTACGGTTTTCCGCCTGAAAAAGTAGCCATAGGTTTACCTGCCTGTGATAAAGCTGCAGGTAGTGGATTTACACCCATGATCGAAGTAAAAAAAGCTTTTGATTACTTAACAGGCAGAGGTTCTAAACCAGGAACCTATACTTTACGTGACCCTTACGGCTATCCCGATTTATCAGCATTAATGACCTGGTCGATCAACTGGGATCAAAATTGTACAGAAACCAATCAATTTGCTGACAACTTTAAAAAAATATTTCACCTCTCTCAATTAGCGACCAACCGCATAAAAGCCTTAAAATTTTATCCCGATGCGGGTAACGATTGGATTGAAGTGCACGCAGATAAAATACAACCTGATATGATTGTAGAAATTGCAACAATGGAAGGTAAAATTCTACTCTCTCAAAAAAACTTCTTAAATGAAAAATACATGTGTTTCGACACCTCTTGTTTGTACCCGGGTTTATTTTTGTTGCGATTAAAAACACCTAAAGGGTCTACCGTCTATAAAATAGTAATCGAATAAAAATAATATCTTTATCCATTCAATTTACAACGATAATGCAATTACTTATATACCTCATAGTTTACCCTTTTTTGTGGATCATTTCAATATTGCCGTTTCGGTTGTTTTATCTTTTTTCTGACCTCATTTGTTTTATGGTTTACCGTATTTTAGGTTATCGAAAAAAAGTGGTTCGTGAAAATTTAAAATTAGCCTTACCTCATTTAACAGATAGTGAAAGATTAACTATCGAGCGTAAGTTTTATACCCACATGTGTGATTTATTTTTAGAAATGATCAAAACCATGACCATTTCTGAAAAAGAAATCCGAAAACGTTTTGTATTTACCAACATCGAAGTTTTTAAAGAATTAGAACAAAAAGAAAAAAGCATCATCATCATGCTTGGGCATTATGCCAGTTGGGAATGGATGGTAAGTATGGCAATGTACACCGATTCCAAAGCATACGCCGTGTACACCAAAGTTGAAAACAAATATTTTGATCGATTAGTCAAAAAAATACGCGCCAAATTTGACGGTCATTTAATTGTTACCAAAGATACTATTCGCGAATTATCCTATAATAAGGTAAACAAAATTCAATCTTATTACGGTTTTGCTAGCGATCAATCCCCTGTTTTACACAAAGCATTTTATTGGGACAAATTTATGGGTATAGAAGTACCTGTACACACTGGAGGCGAAATGTTAGCCAAACGTTTGGACTTAAACATGATTTACGTAGCCATCAAAAAAGTAAAACGTGGGCATTACGAAGCTACTTTTGAAAAATTAGTCGACAACCCTAAAGACTACCCTGATTATGAAATATCAAGCATCTTCCTACGGAAATTAGAACAACAAATCCTCGAAACACCCGAACATTATCTTTGGACACACAAACGCTGGAAACATGCAGGGAAGAAACCTTAGTGAAATCAGTTATTTCTTAAATCATTATAACTATAAAAACGACACATAGGTCTAATTCTTTAAATAAGAGTTAGACCTTTTTTTTACTGTAACAAATGTTACTTCCATAACTTACAACCCCTACTACCTTTACAAAAACATTCAAATTATTTGAATTGTATAATTTCCGTAATACCTTGTAAGATCTAAACCATAATTTATTTCCCTTATGAAAGATTTATTACATCAAGCCTACGGATTTATTTTTGAAAAAGATTTGTTAGACGAAATTGCGAACAATTCAACATTATATAAATTTAAAGCAGACGATTATATTATTGAAATTGGTGAGTACATCAAAAGTATGCCACTGCTGGTTCACGGAGCCATTAAAATCATGAGAGAAGATAAACAAGGTGATGAATTGTTACTTTATTTTTTAGAAAGAGGCGATACCTGTGCCATGACGCTAACCTGTTGTTTGGGTGAATCCAAAAGTAAAATAAGGGCGATTGCTGAAACGGATGGAGAAATGTTTATGATACCTATCGAAAAAATGGAAGAATGGATTACCAAATACAAAACATGGCGCAATTTTGTTTTTGAGAGTTACAACATCCGTTTAAACGAAATGTTAGAAGCTATTGATACATTGGCTTTTATGAACATGGACAAACGATTGTACAAATACCTAACCGATAAAGCTAAGGTATTAGGCAATACCGAAATAAAAAATACACATCAAGAGATTGCAAACGAATTACACACCTCACGAGTAGTAATTTCTCGACTCTTAAAAAACTTAGAAAAACAACATAAAATCAAACTCAATCGCAACATGATTGAAGTGATTCAAATTTAAAACCTCATGGAACTACTAGGATATATTGCTGCTTTACTGATTGGTGTAACGCTTGGTGTGATTGGCGGCGGAGGTTCAATACTAACAGTTCCTGTATTTGTATATTTATTAGGTTTAAATCCCGTAGTCGCAACGGCGTACTCGTTATTTGTAGTCGGATCAACATCCTTATTTGGTAGTTTCAAAAATTTTAAATCAGGTGATATTGAGTTTAAAACAGCAGTTGTTTTTGCGTTGCCTTCACTCTTATCTGTATATCTTACCCGTAAATATATTATCTATATTTTACCTGATATTTTGTTTCAAAACGAACAAATTATCGTTACAAAAAATCTCGCTTTAATGGTTTTGTTTGCATTAATTATGCTCATGACCTCCTACTCGATGATTAAAAAAGACTTTTGTAAACTGTGCGGTAGTGATGGCAAAACCTTTAGTTATCCCTTGATTATTACAGAAGGATTAGTTGTAGGTGTTTTAACAGGATTAGTCGGAGCTGGTGGCGGTTTTTTGATCATCCCTGCTTTAGTCATTTTTGCCAAATTACCCATCAAAAAAGCTATTGCAACCTCATTAATTATCATTGCATTTAAATCCTTATTTGGATTTATCGGAGATATCGAAAACTTAACTATCGACTGGTTATTATTACTTCCTTTTACGGGATTGTCAATCGTGGGTATTTTTATCGGCATCCAAATAGGCAAACACACCAACGACGAAAAACTCAAAAAATCCTTTGGCTGGTTTGTACTCGGTATGGGGCTTTTTATACTGATTAAAGAATTGTTGTAACATTAGTTACGAACGTTACCAATTTAACGGGTTACTTTTGTTGATATAAAAATTACTCCTCATGAAAATAGAACAAATTTATACCGGATGCATGGCTCACGCCGCTTATTATATCGAAAGCAATGGCGAAGCCGCTATATTTGATCCTTTGCGGGAAACACAACCGTATATCGATCGGGCTCAAAAAGATAACGCTACTATTAAATATATCTTCGAAACCCATTTTCATGCAGATTTTGTTTCAGGACACTTGGATTTAGCACAAAACACAGGCGGAAAAATTATTTTTGGTCCTACCGCACAACCATCGTTTGAAGCTATTATAGCAAAAGATAATCAAGAATTTAAAATTGGTGATTATACCATAAAAGCCTTACACACACCTGGTCATACGTTAGAGAGTACGTGTTATTTACTTTTTGACGAAAACCAACAAATGCATGGCATAATCACAGGCGATACTTTGTTTATAGGCGATGTTGGTCGTCCTGATTTGGCACAAAAGCTAGTTACTAATCTAACACAAGAAAAATTAGCTTCGTATTTATTTCATTCATTACGAAATAAAATTATGCCCCTACCCAATCATTTAATCGTGTATCCCAATCACGGTTCTGGTAGCGCCTGTGGCAAAAATATGAGTAAAGAAACCACTGATACACTCGGCAATCAAAAAAAGACCAACTATGCCCTACGTACTGATATGACCGAAACGGAATTTATAACCGAAGTTTTAAAAGGATTAACGCCTCCTCCTGCTTATTTTCCACAAAATGTATTGTTAAATATTAAGGGATATGACAGTATGGATTCTATTTTAGAAAAAGGAAACAAAAAATTAACTCCCGTTCAGTTTAAACAAACTGCGGAGAGTGTTGATGCTTTAATTTTGGATGTGCGTAGCGAAACGGAATATATCAAATCTCATATCCCACGTTCTATTTTTATCGGAATCAAAGGTAATTTCGCCCCCTGGGTAGGTGCGTTAATCAAAGATGTAAAACAACCCATTTTATTAGTTACAACCAAAGGTGACGAAGAAGAAACCATTACCCGATTATCACGTGTAGGATTTGACAATACCTTAGGCTATTTAGATGGAGGAATTTCCGCTTGGGAAAATGCTAATTTTGAGACTGACAGTATAACCTCTATTTCCGCTACGGAATTAGCTGATAAATCAAATTTAATCACGATTATAGACGCTCGAAAACCCAATGAATTTGCCTCCGAACATTTAATGAATGCCGTAAATATTCCGTTAGATTACATCAATGAAAATCTGGGGAAATTCCCTAAAAATGATCCATTTTATGTGCATTGTCAAGGTGGATACCGCTCTTTAATTATGATTTCGATACTTAAATCGCGAGGCATTCATACCGCTATCAATATTGAAGGTGGATTTGTTGCTCTTAAAAAAACACAAATCCCAATCAGTTCTTTTGTATGTCCCTCTACATTTTAAAAAAATAATTCATCCTGAAATTTATGCTGAGATAATCCTAAAATTTATATCTTTAAGAGAAATGCTTTTCTTAAAAATATGAAAAAACATAAAATTGTTATCGTTGCAGCAACCCGTACTCCTATGGGAAGTTTTATGGGAAGTTTATCTGCTATATCAGCGCCTGAATTGGGCGCATTTGCTATTAAAGAAATTTTACAAAAAACAAAACTCGATCCAAAATTAATTGACGAAGTTTTTATGGGCAATGTCTTATCCGCAGGATTAGGACAAGCACCCGCACGACAAGCTGCTTTAAAAGCAAGTATAACCAGCTCAACACCTTGTACGACCGTAAATAAAGTATGCTCTTCAGGATTAAAAGCTATAATGCTTGGCGCTCAAACCATTGCTCTGGGAGATGCGCAAATCATTATCGCTGGCGGTATGGAAAACATGAGTCAAGTACCACACTACGCTCCTATCCGAAACGGTAAAAAATACGGTAATTTAGATCTCGAAGACGGATTGCAAAAAGACGGATTAACCGATGCCTACAAACTACAGGCGATGGGTAATTTTGGCGATTCATGCGCTACAGCATATGCGATCAGCCGAGAGGAACAAGATAATTATGCTATTCAATCGTATCAAAAAGCGGCTTTAGCATGGAAAAATGGTTGGTTTACTCCCGAAATAACACCTGTATCTATACCCCAACGCAACGGAAATACAATTACAATATCCGAAGATGAAGAATACACCAACGTTAATCTCGACAAAATACCAACTCTTCGTCCTGCATTTAATCCTAACGGAACGGTTACAGCTGCCAATGCCTCAACATTAAGCGATGGCGCGGCGGCTATTTTATTAATGTCAGAAGAAAAAGCGCTTGAATTAAACTTAACACCTATAGCTTATATTACCAGTTATGCTGATGCAGCTCAGGATCCTGAATTATTTACGACTTCGCCTGCTTTAGCTTTGCAAAAAGCACTTGACAAGTCAAATTATACTATTGCCGATATTGATTGTTTTGAAATTAACGAAGCTTTTTCCGTCGTTAGTCTTGTAAATGCAAAAATTATGGGAATCGATCCTGAAAAATTAAATATCTTTGGCGGAGCTGTTGCCTTAGGACATCCTTTAGGTTGTTCTGGAGCTCGTATTTTAGTCACATTATTAAATGTTTTACAACAAAAAAATGCTAAAATGGGAGCTGCAGCCATCTGTAATGGTGGTGGAGGTGCATCAGCGATAATCGTTGAACGTGTAATATAGTAGAAATTGCAATTTATGTTTGGTATCTGTAACCTGGCTGTAATCCCTTTACGTGCAGAAGCTTCTGACCGAAGTGAACAAGTCTCACAAGTTTTATTCGGAGAAACTTTTGAAATAATTGACGAACATAAACAATGGCGTAAAATACGGTTGTCTTTTGATGCTTATGAAGGTTGGATCGATCACAAACAATTTGAAGAAATTTCGTTTGACCAACTCGATTCTTTACTTCAAAAAAAGGCTAATTTCTCTTACGATTTAGTCGAATTTGTCGAAAACAAAAACCAACAGCTCGTGATGATTCCGTTAGGCGCTAATCTGACTTTTTTGGATAATACCGAAATCAACACCTCTAAATTTACATTTGACGGGCAAACTATTTCGGGTATTCAACCCAAAAAAAACCTTATCGACACCTCTATATTATACCTCAACACGCCTTATCTTTGGGGCGGAAAAACACCTTACGGTATTGATTGTTCTGGTTTTACGCAAATGGTTTATCAAATCAACGGCTATCATTTATTGCGAGACGCTTCACAACAAGCCTCACAAGGCGAACCTTTGAGTTTTATTGAAGAAAGCGAACCTGGCGATTTGGCTTTTTTTGACAACGAAGAAGGCAATATCATACACGTCGGCATCATGATGGAAAACAATTATATCATCCATGCACATGGTCACGTTCGTATCGACCGTTTAGATCATTTGGGTATTTTTAACGTTGACACACAACGACATACCCATCGATTGAGAGTGATTAAGCGGATTATGTAAATATTTTTTTTAAAGCTATTTCGTTTGATAAAAAAACTTTAACTTTGCACAAATTTTTTTTTCTATAAATTTCCTCTGCTTAAAAACCCACAACCTAAGTAAAAAACAAATAAATGATTGATTTAAAATTATGTGCGGAATAAACGGAGTAATTTACAAGTCTCCGGTTAGTATCGAAATCGTTAATAATCAAATCAATAAAATGAATGATTTGATTACACATCGCGGACCCGATGATGATGGTGTTTTTGCAAATCAAACCGAAACTTATTCAATCGGTATGGGAATGAGGCGGTTATCTATCATTGATTTAAGTTCCGGTAAACAACCTATGTACTCGGAAGACAAAAAAATAACCATCGTTTTTAATGGGGAGATTTATAATTTTAAAACGATTAAACAACAGTTACAACAAAAAGGTGTTCTTTTTAAGACCAACAGTGATACCGAAGTAGTTTTAAAATTATACGAAACTTACGGTAAAGATGGGTTCAAGCAGCTAGATGGCATGTTTGGATTTAGCATTTACGACACCAATTTACAAAAGGTATTTATTGCAAGAGATTATTTTGGAGAAAAACCCTTGTATTATTACAATTCTGATACTGAATTGTATTGGGGTTCTGAATTAAAATCATTAATAAATTCTTTAAAATCAAAACCAGAAATAGATATCGACGGTTTTAATTTATATTTTAGATTAACTTACATACCCGCTCCTTATACTATTTACAAAGGAGTTAAAAAATTAGAAGCCAACAATTATATTGAGTACGACTTAAGCTCAAAATCATTTAGCATTCATAAAATTCATCACGTTATTATTCCAAAAACGAAGATAAACATTTCGTTTAATGATGCTAAAAAAGAGGTAAAAGACTTGATTTATAAAAGTGTGGAATCACGTTCGATATCCGATGTACCTTTAGGTACTTTTTTATCTGGAGGTGTAGATTCATCTGTTATTTCAGTTTGTTTGGCTGAAATGAGCGATACTAAAATTGATACTTTTTCCATTGGTTTTGAAAAAACTACTTTTGACGAATCAGACAAAGCCCGTACGGTAGCAAAAATCATCAATAGTAATCACAATGAATTTATCATTAACGAATCGGATCTAAAACAAAACGTAGACGAAATTTTATTAAATTTTGATGAACCTTTTGCTGATTCATCTGCCTTGCCTACATATTTGGTCTCTAATAAAACAAAATCAAACGTAACTGTAGCCTTAACTGGTGATGGTGGTGACGAAGTTTTTGGTGGCTATAATAAATATTACATCGGAAAATTAAATAGTCGATATACCCAGTTTGTACCAGAATTTGTTCATAATCAAATAAAGAAGGCTTCTGCACCTTTTCTTCAAAGAAAAGAAGATAGTCGTGGTGTCAAATTTAAATTAGATCGACTAATAAGTGCTATTGATTACAAACATAATCACTATTGGGATATCATATCATTAGGAATTAATGCTGACGATGTTCAAAGTTTAATTAAAGAAGAATATAGATGTCCTTTGATCTTTGATTATTATAAAAACAAAACGGGTATTAGTAATCCAAAAACATTAACTGATTTTAGAATTACAGATAGTGTTTTAAGCTTGGAAGGTGATATGCTTGTAAAGGTTGAACGAACGAGTATGTTAAATTCGTTAGAGTGCAGAGCACCTTTCTTAAATAGAGAGTTGTTCGAGTATACACTTCAATTACCTGAAAATTATTTACTGCATAAATGGAGTAAAAAACATATTTTAAAAGAGGCTTTTAGAGATAAATTTCCAAAAAATTTTCTTGAGATATCAAAACAAGGCTTTGGTGTACCTGTAGGAGATTGGTTAAGAGATGGTCTTAAAAACGAATTATTAAGTTATATCG
This sequence comes from uncultured Flavobacterium sp., assembly GCA_964420215.1. Taxonomy (GTDB): domain Bacteria; phylum Bacteroidota; class Bacteroidia; order Flavobacteriales; family Flavobacteriaceae; genus Flavobacterium. The sequence continues at coordinate 20,134 of CAYQSQ010000023.1, forward strand.
AACCACAATTTTTGAAAACCCAAAATATCTTTAATACAACAACAATCATTGAGCTTGTTGATAATCATATTTCGGGCAAAAAAGACAATACCTTTAAAGTTTGGACATATTATTGTTTCCAAAAATGGTATACACGTATTTATCTAAAATAAATTTAGAGACGTCAACCCTTTATCAATATATCGATTGATATCTTTAGATAATTTTAATCGGTAGTGTATATAAATATAAATAGGTGCAAAAATGGTAGTTTTTAAAATGATATTGATAATTGGGTGAAAATTAAAATCCCACATATAAAATAACCCTACAAATCCAAATAAAATTAACAGCGCATAAAGAGTGTTGATGGTAAACGGAAAAAGATGCATTTTTTTAACCACTAAATACCATTTAGACCAACTGTAAATTGTTGCAGATAATAATGTCGCAATTGCCGCTCCATCAATTCCGTATATCGGAATAAAAATCATATTTAGCCCCACCGAAAGTACCGCAAGCATTACTCCTAAAAACAAAATCATTTTATAATATTCTGAATTATAAATAATTGAATTATTGTTTCCCAAAAGCAATTCAAAATACCTCGAAAAACCAACCATAAATACAATCGAAACCCCTCCACTATACTGCTCAGGGATCAGCAAATAGATTTGATTGATGTTTAATAAAATCCCTAAAAAGACCAAACCTCCCGCGACTTGCAAGGTAATAGATGATTTTTTATATAAATCATTTAATTTTTCCATTTGGTTATCTGCCATCAATTGGGATGTAATGGGATGTGTGATTTGGTGCATAGCTCTACTGGGTACAGAAATAACGATACATATAAATATGGCTACTGAATAATAAGCCACATTTTCAATTTTGATATACTGCGCTAACATAAACTTGTCTAAATCCAACAATACCATAGCTACACTACCCGAAACAACGATAAAAGCACTATACTCGATAATTGCGCGATAATTAGACGGGATAATTAATTTTAATGCTGGAAATTTAACCCTGAAGGCATACCATTTCATCAACAACATACTTACAGCATAGATGATCATCAAAGCGTATATCGATTCTATAGGTGATATTAGTTTAAAATATACTAAAAATAGTGTGATGGTCACAAACAAACGTATCAAAATTTCTCTGATAAAACTACCCCAAACGGTTTGTAATTGGACTTTTACCCAAGCATAAAAAATTTCAAAATAGGCCATACTCAAACCAACAACAGGCACCATCCAAACGTAATCATAGATGATTGGATTTTCATCAGAAATCATTTGAGCTATAGGTTCGTAAAAAAAGTACGCAACAACGGTTAACGGAATGATGAACAGTAAAGGCAAATACAATACAAAGGTTAAAAATTGGGAACGCTCTTCTTCCGTTTTGTATGTCGCATAATATCTTATCAAACTGTTCTGTACGCCAAAAGCCATTAAAGGCATCAATAAATTAGCGGATGATAATATAAAACCAACCAATCCATAATACGTATCTCCTAAAATATAGGTGTATAAAAACAATGTATTAATGGCTCCAATCCCAAATCCGATATAAGTAATCAGTGCATTTTTAATAGATTGTGACGCTATAATACTCATATTTTATTTTTGTATAAAATCGCTTAATTTTTGGGTGATGCTTTTTCGACTGTACATTTGCAATCCAACAGGATACACTTTTAAATTTTGATGTAAATACAACTCAAAATACGCCAAAATAGTTTCTTTTAATGCATCCTTTTGATCGTATTCAAAATACTTACCAGTGTTTGTGGATACGATAATCGGCTCAATATCTGAATCTTGCGGTCCTAAAGCGATAATCGGACGTTCGGAAACTAGATATTCAAACAATTTACCCGGTATAATGCATCGAGTTTCCAGCGAATCTATCTCAATCAATAGCAAAACTTGTGAGTTTCGTTGGTGTACTAATGCTTCTTCATGAGCTATATACCCAAGATTTAACAAATAATCTTCTAACCCGAAAGCATTGATTGTTGTCAAAATTTCGTCACTAATTTTACCAATTAATTTTAACTGAAAATGGGATTTAAAAAGCTCATTTTCTTGACATAGTTCTTTTAAACATTTCCAAAGTATCAATGGGTTTCGGTCTAACAAAAAGGAACCTATGTGTGCTATACTAAACTTGGTATCTAAATTTCTTGGAGATGTTTTTTGTATATCAAAGCCATTTGTTAAAACTTCTATCGGTTTTGATGTTTTTACAACAAAATCGTTTCGGGTTGTACGGCTGGTTGTTATAATCTTATCTGCAGTCCGCAAGATTTTCAACTCTAACTGTTGGTGTTTATTTTGGGCATATAGCGATAATTTTAATGCTTTATGATATCCAATGGTTGTCCAGGGATCTCTAAAATCAGCTAACCATTGTATGTTTATTTTTTGCTTTAAGCGAAAACCTATCAAATGTAAACTATGCGGTGGTCCCGTTGTGATAATGGTATCAATGCTATTCTCTAAAATATATTGTTCTAAAAAACGAACCGACGGATTCACCCACATAACTCTTGCGTCGGGTATAAATAAATTCCCACGTACCCATAACAACAATCGGTCGATTTTTGTTTGTTTGTATTTGGCAGGAATCAATCCCGAACTAATGGTTTTGGTTTTTGATTTTGAAAAAAATGAAGCTAATCCATACGGTTCAACAATCTTATTTTTGATGACCGTTATGTTTTGGGGTAATTCGTCTGCTATTTGGGTATCAACTATTGGATAGGTTGGATTTTCGGGGGTGTAAATAATAGGTTTGATCCCATAATCGGGTAAATATTTCGCAAATTTTAACCAACGTTGCACACCTGGACCACCTGCAGGAGGCCAATAATAGGTTACGATTAATACTTTTCTCATCTAAAAAAGTGTGCGTTGTTGTTTTTTAAATAAATCTAAACCGCAAGTTACTAATATTACGGAAACCTGATTGTGCTAATCTTTAAAAGTTATCTGAGTTGATAAACGCAAAAAAGGTTTTACGAATTAATCCATAAAACCTTTTTTAATTATCGCGTAAATGCGTTTTTAAAAACTATTTAATCAATGAATCAATTGATTTTGTATCTGGTGCTTCTTCTTTCGCTGGTGTTGGTGTAGCTGTTGGTAAAGACTGTGCAGGTGTAGGCGTTGATCCATCTATAATTTTTGAATCACTATCTGCAACCGCTCCATTAAAACTTAAATTAGACAACAAAATTAATGTAATCAATACAGCTGCTAACATCCACGTACTTTTATCTAAAAAGTCTGTGGTGTTTTGAACGCCACCTATTGTTTGTGAACTTCCAAAAGTAGAAGATAATCCTCCGCCTTTAGGGTTTTGTACCATAATTACTATTATTAGTAAAAAACATACTAACGAGATTAAGGCTACAAAAATGGAAAATGTTGTCATTATATTATGAATTATTGTTTTTTAATATTTTAATATTATCTATTCGGTCTGCAAATAACGAACTTTTTTCTGGATTTTTCAAAATTAAAATTTCGTATGCCTGAATTGCTTTGTCGTATTTTTTTTGTTCTAAATAAACCTTTGCTAAAGTTTCGGTCATTAACAGGGTGTTGTTTCTGGGGCGAACCACAGGGCTTGGCACATCTTTGTCTGAAATTTCAAAACCTTTTGCTCGTGGCATTCGCGGATTATTCTCAATAAAACGGTCTATTAAATCTTGTTTTTTGTCTTCTTCGGGTTGATAAACTTGTTCTACTATTTCTATTGGCGTTGTCGTTTGGGTGGTTTCTTCCCTTACAATTGGTGTCATTGCGGTTAATTGCAACCATTCTTGGAAGGAGTGATTTTCATTTTTTTCAAATGCTAATGGTTTTCCTATTTCTAAAGCTTCCTCTATTGGTGTTAACTCTGCAATCTCTTCTTTTAAAATTAGTTCCGTTTTTGGTGCCAATAATTCTAACGTTACTTGATGAACGATTGGGAACTCAACGTTTACATCTACTTTTCTTATTTCTACTTCTGCGATTGATTCTATTACAACTTCTGCAGGAAGTATTTTAACTCTCGGAGTTAATAATTCTAACGTTATTTGATGAACAATCAGGAATTCTTCGTTTACATTTACTTTTCTTATTTCTACTTCTGCGATTGATTCTATTACAATTTCTGCAGGAAGTATTTTAACTCTCGGAGTTAATAATTCTAACGTTATTTGATGAACAATCAGGAATTCTTCGTTTACATTTACTTTTCTTATTTCTACTTCTGCGATTGATTCTATTACAATTTCTGCAGGAAGTATTTTAACTTTTGGCGCTAATAATTCTAATGTTATTTGATGAACGATCGGGAACTCTTCGGATACATTACATACATAAGCATCCAATAATTGGATACGTGGTGTTGGTGTTTTTACCCAAATAGGCTTGATGTTATCAATTCCTTGAAACTCTGTAGATGTGATATAATCAAATAAAACAGTTCTGTCTAAGGTATGTGCTGCAGTTCGTTTTAGGTTAGCATTGTATTTAAAGCTGCCCGTTTCGTGTAAATATTTTATATATACAGAACGTGCACTCTGAAAATAGGGATATTCTTCAATAATTTCCTCAATGACAGCTGCGTTTTCTTTATCTAATTTTTGGTTAGATTTTAAAATATCGATGTATTCAGATGGTTTCAAATTTTGATTGCTTTAGAATTACTATTACCATTTGGCTAACGACTCGTTAAATACGTCTTGTGTTATTCTGCTATATATTTCGGTTATAGCACTTTTTAATTTTGAACCTACTAATTGATCTGAAGCGGGATAATCGTAAAAAAATGAAAAGCGTTTTTCGAAATCATCTTCACTTTTTTTGGAATTGGTAAAACGTACATTTATCGATATCGTTAATCTGTTTTGAGCGGCTCTTTGATCTGCTGTTGCGGTCATTGGCGCTATTCGGTAATCTACAATTTCTCCTTCATACACTAAATCGCCGTTATTATTGGTTAAATTTAGGTTGGTTTGATTTTGAATCAAATCCTGTAACGCTAATGTAAAATCTCGTTCAATACCTGGTTCAATAATTTCAGAAGCGTTTTTAAAATAATTTACTTGAAACGTTTTGGCATCAATTTTACCTGTTCCTGTAAAATTATATACTCCACAGGCTGAAAATAGGATAGCTACCAAAAATAACATACTTAAACGTACCGTGCAACTACTTATCTGTATCATAAATCGTATTGTTTTATTTTTCGGTACAAAGTGCGTTCAGAAATTCCCAATTCATCAGCCGTTAACTTTCTTTTTCCTTTATTTCGTTCTAACGATTTTCGAATTAATTCTAATTCTTTTTCGTGTAAACTTACCGATTCATTCTCTGCTAAATCATCGGTTTCTTCAAATTGATAACCGTCTTCCTCTTTTAAATCGACATGAGATTGTACTACGGGATTACTCGTTGGGATTAGAGCAACTTTATCGTGAATAAAATCAACCTCTGTATCTGTTTTGCGTCCGTAAATTTTATTAATCAATCCTTCGTGATCTTCTTTCACTTGAGATGTGCCATTTTTCATCAACTCTAAAGTTAATTTCTTAAGATCATTTAAATCCGCTTTCATGTCAAATAAAACTTTGTACAAAATCTCGCGCTCGGAACTAAAATCACTGTCCTCTTTTTTATCTTTTACGACTACCGGAAAATTAGCTCCGCCTTCTTTGGGCAAATACGACATTAAAACTACTGAAGAAATAACCCGATTTGTTTCTAAAACTGATAATTGCTCGGCTATATTTCGCAATTGGCGAATGTTACCACTCCATCTGTATTTTAATAAGAGATGTACGGCATCGTCTTCTAATTTAATAGGAGGCATTTTATATTTTTGAGCAAAATCAGCTGCAAATTTTCTAAAAAGCAAATGAATATCTTGTTCACGATCGCGTAATGGTGGCATTGAAATTTCTACTGTACTCAAACGATAGTATAAATCTTCTCTAAACTTTCCTTTTTGGATGGCTTCTACCATTTTAACATTGGTTGCAGCTACAATCCGTACGTTTGTTTTTTGAACAGCTGACGATCCTACTTTTATAAATTCTCCATTTTCTAAAACACGTAACAATCGAACCTGTGTGGTTAAAGGCAACTCTCCTACTTCATCCAAAAAAATAGTACCACCATCTGCTACGCCAAAATAACCTTCTCGGGCATTTACTGCTCCTGTAAAAGAGCCTTTTTCGTGACCAAATAATTCGCTATCTATAGTACCTTCTGGTATTGCACCGCAGTTTACAGCAATATATTTACCGTGTTTACGGTGCGATAAAGCGTGTATTATTCGGGGCATATTTTCTTTACCAACGCCACTTTCTCCTGTTATTAATACAGAAATATCTGTTGGCGCAACTTGTATCGCTTTTTCTATCGCTCGATTAAGCTTGGGATCATTCCCGATAATCTCAAAACGTTGTTTTATGTTTTGAACGGTTTCCATCTTTTACAATTTTGTTTCAAGTTTTCTTCGTTTGAAGTTTCAAGTTATTGATGCAACTTCAATCCTTAATCCTTAATCCTTAAACTTTCTCTAATTCATATCACCATAACCTACCGCTTCGCCAATCAAAGTGGTTAAGGTGCATTTTGTGATTTTAACATTTACAAAATCTCCAGGTTTGTAATTTTCTTTAGGAAAAATAACGGTTGTATTTTGAGAATTTCTTCCTGACCAATCTTCATTTGACTTTTTCGATTCTTTTTCAATCAAAACTTCTACCGTTTTACCAACCCATTTTGAGATTCTTTGATGACTCAATTGCAATTGCAAATCTATAACTTCTTGTAACCTTCTTTTTTTTGTTGCTTCTGGCACATCGTCTTCCATTTTACGAGCCGCCATTGTTCCCGGACGTTCTGAGTACATAAACATAAATCCAAAATCATATTTTACATATTCCATCAGCGACATGGTATCTTGGTGATCTTTTTCTGTTTCGGTCGGAAAACCGCATATCATATCTTGCGAAAGTGATATTTCTGGGATTATGTTATAAATCTTATCGACTAACGCCATATATTCCTCTCGGGTATGTTGGCGGTTCATCGCTTTTAAAATACGGGTACTTCCTGATTGTACAGGTAAATGGATGTATTTGCAAATATTAGCGTGTTTGGCTATAATATGTAATACTTCTTCGTGCATGTCTTGTGGATTGGATGTCGAAAAACGAAAACGCATTTTCGGAAATCCTGTGGCGACAGTATCTAATAATTGTGCAAAATCTACTGCGGTAGCTTTTTGCATTTCTGATGCGGTTTCAAAATCTTTTTTAAGTCCGCCTCCATACCACAAATAACTGTCGACATTTTGCCCTAATAGGGTTACTTCTTTAAAACCTTTATTGGATAAATCTTGTATTTCTTCAATAATACTTTGTGGGTCACGACTGCGTTCTCTTCCTCTAGTAAAAGGAACGACACAAAACGTACACATATTATCACATCCTCGAGTTATCGACACAAAAGCGGTTACACCGTTGCTTTGTAATCGAACGGGAGAAATATCACCGTAAGTTTCTTCTTTTGAAAGAATAACGTTTATCGCATCCCGACCTTCTTCCACTTCTTTCAATAAGTTAGGTAAATCTTTGTAAGCATCTGGTCCAACGACCATATCTACAATTTTTTCTTCTTCTAAAAATTTACTTTTCAAACGTTCGGCCATACAACCCAAAACACCTACTTTCATTTTTGGGTTTACATCACGTTTTACGGCGTTATATTTTTCCAATCGCTTACGAACGGTTTGCTCTGCCTTATCTCTAATAGAACAAGTGTTTACTAAAACCAAATCCGCTTCTTCTAAAATGGTAGTTGTATTATAGCCCTCATTCGCCAATATAGACGCTACTATTTCGCTGTCGGAAAAATTCATCTGACAACCGTAACTTTCTACAAATAACTTTTTTGAATTTTCTTTTTTTGGCTCTAACAAAAGGCTTTGCCCTTGTATTTTTTCATCTATAATTTTTTCCATAATTAGATTTACTGCACTCTATTTCAATATGAACCACAAAGATATGAAATTAACCGTATCCTGACATAATGACACCTTGTAAAAAATCCTACTATATTTTATTCTCCTGAATTTCTTCAATAATTTCAGGATTTAACAATGTAGTTGTATCTCCAAAACTGGTAAAATCACCTTCCGCAATTTTACGTAAGATACGTCGCATAATTTTACCCGATCGTGTTTTAGGTAATCCTGAAACAAATTGTATTTTATCTAATTTAGCTATGGCTCCTATATGATCGGAAATGTATTGATTGATTTCTTTACGTAGATTTTCTTTATCTCTATTTTCGCCTGATTCTTTTAAAATCACATAACCGTATAATGCATTTCCTTTAATTTCGTGCGGAAAACCTACAATTGCCGATTCCGCAACAGCTGGATGTTCGTTAATTGCATCTTCAATAGGTGCGGTTCCTAAATTATGACCCGATACAATCACTACATCATCTACTCGACCTGTAATACGATAATAACCCACTTCATCTCGATACGCTCCATCGCCTGTAAAGTACTTCCCTTCATAGGCTGTAAAATACGTATCAATATACCGCTGGTGATTGCCCCAAATCGTACGTGCAATCGACGGCCACGGAAAGGCAATACACAAATTACCATTTGTTTGATTCCCATTAACTTCTGTTCCGTTTGCATCCATTAATACGGGCTGTACTCCTGGTAAAGGTAAGGTAGCGTATGTAGGTTTTGTTGGAGTCGAAAATGGAATTGGTGAAATCATTATTCCTCCTGTTTCGGTTTGCCACCATGTATCAACAATCGGACATATCTTTTTGCCCACGTGATCATTATACCAATGCCAAGCCTCTTCGTTTATGGGTTCGCCTACTGATCCTATTACTTTTAAGGAAAATAAATCGTGTTTTTCTACCCAATCAATATTTTCTTTAGCTAACGAGCGTATCGCTGTTGGTGCAGTGTAAAATTGCGTGATTTTATGTTTTTCAATTACTTCCCAAAAACGTCCAAAATCTGGGTAGGATGGTACTCCCTCAAACAAAACAGTAGTAGCTCCGTTTAATAAAGGTCCGTATAACAAATAGGAATGTCCTGTTATCCAACCGATATCTGCGGTACACCAATACACATCCTGTTCTTTATAATTAAATATATTTTTAAACGTATAAGCGGTATACACCATATAACCTGCGGTGGTATGTACCATTCCTTTTGGTGTACCTGTTGATCCTGAGGTATAAAGTATAAATAAAGGATCCTCTGCATCCATTATTTGGGCTTCGCATTGAGCTGATGCATTATCCAATAACGGCTGTAACCACGATTCTTTATCTGATAGTAAATCAATATCACTATTAATTCGTTTTACTACCAATACATTTTCTATGCATGGAGTTTGACGTAAAGCTTCATCCGCAATCGTTTTTAAATCAATTGTTTTATTGCCTCTATAGCCACCATCTGCGGTTATTAAAAGTTTACATTCCGAATCATTGATACGGGATGCCAATGCTGTCGCGGAAAAACCTCCAAAAACGACCGAATGAATCGCTCCAATACGGGCGCAAGCCAAAACAGAAACAGCTAATTCAGGAATCATTGGCAAATAAATACATACGCGATCACCTTTTTGTATGCCTTTGTCTTTTAAAACATTCGCCATTTTACAAACTCGTTTATGCAATTCTGCATAGGTAATATGTACTGCTTTTTCTGTAATAGAATTCGGTTCAAAAATTATCGCCGTTTTATCGGATCTAACCGCTAAATGCCGATCAATACAATTGGTAGTTATGTTTAGTTTTGCATTTAAAAACCATTTAATATTGGCTTTTTTCATATCAAAATCCAACACTTTAGTCCATTTTTGATCCCACTTAAAGTTTTGTTTGGCAATTGATGCCCAAAATTTTTCAGGATTTTTTATAGATTTTTTATAGGATTTAAAGTAGTCTTCTAAATTTTTTATTACGTATGAACTCATGTTTTTACAATTTAAAATTCAGATTAAAACAACAAAGCCTTCAATATGAAGGCTTTGTTGTTTTAATCATTTATTATTATAAAATATAATCTGTACTAATGAAATTAGACATTCTTGTTTCCAACAATTCTTGAATAATGGCATTGTTGTAGTCATTATTTTTAGAAGCTACGAATGTCCGTATCGAGAATGAACGTAAAGCATCGTGTACGCTTAATGTACCTACAGCCGAATCTTTACGTCCTGTAAATGGATACACATCGGGCCCACGTTGGCATGAGCTATTCAAGTTTACACGACATACTAAATTTACCATTGTATCGATTAGCGGCGCTAATGTTTTGATGTCTCGACCAAAAATACTCACCTGTTGTCCGTAATTTGATTTTGACATATCGTCAATAATTTCGTCAATACTGAAAAACTTAATAATAGGCACTACAGGACCAAACTGCTCCTCTTGATACACACGCATCGACTCATCAACTGGAAATAATACCGCAGGGAAAATAAAGTTTGATGATATTTCACCTCCTTTTTTGTTTAGCACTTTTGCTCCTTTGGTAGTTGCATCAGCAATTAATCCTTTTATGTATTCTGGTTTTTCAACTTCCGGTAAAGGAGTTAAAAATACATCTTTATCCCAAGGATTTCCAAACTTCAATTGGTCTACTGCTTTTGAATAACGCTCGTTAAACTCGTCAGCAATTGCTTCGTGTACATACAATACTTTTAATGCCGTACAACGTTGTCCATTAAACGACAAAGTACCTGAAATACATTCTTTTATGGTTAAATCTAAATCCGCATCTGGTAAAATAATGGCTGGATTTTTAGCTTCTAAGCCCATTACTAAACGTAATCTATTTTTGAACGGGTGTAAATCTTGTAAAGCAATCGCCGATTTACTGTTGCCAATCAAAGCTAAAATATCAATTTTACCTGATTTCATAATTGGTGAAGCTATTTTTCGTCCTCGACCAAAAACAACATTTACTACACCACTCGGAAAACTATCTCTAAAAGCTTCTAACAAAGGTGCAATTAATAAAACACCGTATTTCGCTGGTTTAAAAATTGCGGTATTCCCCATAATTATGGCAGGGATTAACAAGGCAAAAGTCTCATTTAACGGATAATTATAAGGACCTAAACACAATACTACTCCTAAAGGACCTCGACGTACATGAGCGTGAACATCTTGCGTTTTTGAAAAACGAGCACAGTTGCGATCTAATACTTTATACTCTTCGATGGTGTCATAAATATAATCTACGGTACGGTCAAATTCTTTTTGAGAATCAGGTAAAGCTTTCCCAATTTCCCACATTAATAACTGTACAATTTCTTCTCTTTTTTGTTTCATCAACTCCACAAACTTCTCCATGCATTTGATACGATCCGCTACTTTCATAGTCGGCCATAATCCTTGTCCTTTATCATAGGCTTTGTAGGCGGCAGCTAATGCTTTATCTGCTGCGGCTTCGTCCATATCAGGTACACTACCTAATAAAGTCGGAGCTAATTCGCCATTTTTATTTTTAGTTTGAATACTTGATGTTACATCTGAAAAATCACCACTCCAAATTTCTAATTTACCATCAACAAGATATGTTTTTTGATGTAATTCAGACTTGATTCTGTATGCTTCTGGTATTGAATTCATTTATTATTTATTTATGTTAAAAATTGAAACAAATCGGGTTTGTTATTTAAATATTCTCCAAAAAAATTATGAGCCTTCATTCGGTCTACTAATGGCTGAAAATCTTTGGCTTGTTTTAATTCTATCCCGACTACGGCAGGGCCGTTTTCTCTGTTATGTTTTTTGGTATATTCAAAATGCGTTATATCATCATCCGGGCCTAAAATTTCTGCTACAAATTGTTTTAGTGCTCCTGCCCGTTGCGGAAATCGAACAATAAAATAGTGTTTGAGATTGGCGTAAAGCAAAGCTCTTTCCTCTATTTCGGCGGTACGGGTGATGTCATTATTGCTCCCACTCAAGATGCAAATTATATTTTTACCTTCAATTTGTAATTTATACTGCTCTAAAGCAGCAACAGATAATGCTCCTGCGGGTTCTAATACAATAGCATCATTATTATAGGTGTCTAAAATTACTTGGCACACCTGTCCTTCTGGGACCATGATAACATCATGTAAAAATTCTTGACATATTACAAAATTTCGATCTCCCACGCGCTTAACCGCAGCTCCATCAATAAATTTATCAATCGTATCTAATTTTGTATTAATCCCATTATCCAATGATGTTTTCATTGAAGCTGCGCCTAAAGGTTCTACTCCTATAATTTTAGTATTTGGAGAGATTAAATGAAAAATGCTGGATACTCCAGCAGCTAAACCTCCTCCTCCGATGGGTAAAAATAAATAATCTATGGGTTGTTGGGTTTGTTGTAAAATTTCAAGACCTACGGTAGCTTGACCCTCAATTACTTTTTCATCATCAAAAGGATGTATAAATACTTTTTGCGTTTGTTTACATTCTGATTTTGCTAATTCATATGAGTCATCAAAGGTATCGCCTTGTAGTTTTATGGTTACATATTCTTTACCAAACATCCTTACTTGACCTATTTTTTGTTTGGGTGTGGTTGCCGGCATATAAACCGTACCTTTAATTTTTAAAAGCGCACAAGATAATGCAAACCCTTGGGCGTGATTGCCTGCACTAGCGCAAATTACACCTTTTGATTTTTCGTCATCAGTTAATGAATGTATTTTGTTGTATGCTCCTCTTATTTTATATGACCTTACCACTTGTAAATCTTCTCGCTTAAACGATATTGTGGCGTTATATTTTTCCGAATACGTATAATTTGTAGATAAAGGTGTAACCTCAGATACGCTTTTCAACGTATCAGAGGCTTCCTTTATTTTATCTATACTCGGTATGTACATTCAGTAGCTTGAATTATACAATTTTTTTCATTGCAGTCATTGACTCACGTAAGTAAGTTCCAATTTCTTCTACAGGATGATTTCTAATAATAGCATTTACGGCAATTAATTCTTTGTTATCAACTCCATTGTTACCATTGTTAAACGGACGACCAATTAAATTGCTTGGTGCTTTTTTAACATAATCCGCAATTAGTGGTTTACAAGCGTGATCAAACAAATAACATCCGTATTCTGCTGTATCCGAAATCACTCGGTTCATTTCAAATAATTTCTTACGAGCGATTGTGTTTGCTATAAGTGGCGTTTCGTGTAACGACTCATAATAAGCAGATTCTTCAATAATTCCTGAATCCGTCATGGCCTCAAAAGCTAGCTCTACACCTGCTTTTACCATGGCTACCATTAATACTCCGTTATCGTAGTATTCTTGCTCAGATATTTCAACATTTCCGGCAGGAGTTTTTTCAAAATTGGTCTCTCCTGTAGCTGCTCTCCATGTCAATAAGTTAATATCATCATTTGCCCAATCTTCCATCATTGTTTTAGAGAAATGACCTGAAATGATATCATCCATATGTTTTTGAAACAATGGACGCATAATCTCTTTTAAATCTTCTGCTACATTAAAAGCTGCGATTTTAGCAGGGTTTGACAAACGATCCATCATATTTGTGATACCACCGTGTTTCAATCCTTCTGTGATGGTTTCCCAACCGTATTGGATTAATTTTGAAGCATATCCAGCGTCAACACCCTCTGCAACCATTTTGTCAAAACATAAAATAGATCCTGTTTGTAACAAACCACATAATATAGTTTGTTCTCCCATTAAGTCTGATTTTACTTCTGCTACGAAAGAAGAACGCAATACGCCTGCTGTGTGACCACCAGTTGCTACTGCATATGCTTTAGCATAATCCCATCCTTTTCCTTCTGGATCATTTTCTGGGTGAACAGCTATTAAAGTTGGTACACCAAATCCTCTTTTATATTCTTCTCGAACTTCA
>CAYQSQ010000024.1:0-32427 GCA_964420215.1 uncultured Flavobacterium sp.
CTTCACTTTCGGGATTTAAAACACCGCCAAAAACCCCCATTGGCCATAACCATGAGGAGAACCAAGTATCGAGAGCGTCTTCGTCTTGACGTAAATCTTTAGTTTCAAGTTTAAAGTTTAAAGTTTTTTGTTGAGCTAAAACTAAAGCTTCTTCGATGTTTTTTGCAACTACAAAATCTTCTTTTCCGTCACCGTAATAATAGGCTGGGATTTGTTGTCCCCACCATAACTGACGCGAGATATTCCAATCACGTATGTTTTCTAACCAGTGTTTATAGGTATTATTAAAACGTGAAGGATATAATTTTACTTCTTCGGTTTCTAAAACGGCTTTTATGGCTGGTTTTACTAAATCTTCCATTTTTAAGAACCATTGATCTGATAATCGAGGTTCGATTACGGCTTTGGTTCTTTCGGAAGTTCCTACTTTATTAAGATGTATTTCTGTTTTGGCTAAAGCTCCTATGGTTTGCAGTTCATTGGCAATTTCTTCCCGAACTATAAAACGATCTTTGCCTTGATAGTGTAAACCAAAACTATTTAAGGTAGCGTCTTCATTAAAAATGTCGATAATTTCTAAGTTATGCTTTTCCCCTAATGTTTTATCATTCATGTCGTGAGCTGGTGTCACTTTTAAACATCCTGTTCCGAATTCTAAATCAACATATTCGTCTTCTATAATAGGAATTACACGACCACAAATCGGTACAATAGCTCGTTTGCCTTTAAGATGTGTAAATCGTTCGTCGTTTGGATTGATACAAATCGCCGTATCTCCAAAAATAGTTTCGGGACGTGTAGTGGCCACAGTTAAAACATCTTCGGATCCTTCGATTTTATAATTAATGAAATACAATTTACCCTGACGTTCTTCAAAGATAACTTCTTCATCTGACAAGGTGGTTTTAGCTTCTGGATCCCAATTTACCATTCGGTAGCCACGATAAATCATTCCTTTATTATATAAATCTACAAACGAATGGATCACAGAAGCTGACATATCATCGTCCATCGTAAATTTGGTACGTTTCCAATCACAAGAGCAACCCAATTGTTTGAGTTGTTCCAAGATTGTGCCTCCGTATTTTTCTGTCCAATCCCAGGCGTGTTTTAAAAATTCCTCACGGGTCAGATCGCTTTTGTTAATCCCTTCCGATTTTAATTTTGCTACCACTTTTGCTTCTGTCGCAATAGAGGCGTGATCTGTGCCTGGTACCCAACACGCATTGAATCCTTTTAAACGAGCACGTCTAATCAACACATCTTGTATTGTATTATTTAACATATGACCCATATGCAATACTCCAGTTACGTTTGGTGGAGGTATTACAATAGAATACGGTTTGCGGTGATCAGGTACAGAATAAAAATATTCATTTTCCATCCAATAGGCATACCATTTACTCTCTACAGAATTAGCGTCAAAATGTGCGGGAATTATCATACGAAAAATATTTTTTTTGGCTAAAATTTTATTTTGGCTTAGTTTTTGTAATTTTAAAACAAAAGTAACACTTTAAGGCGCATATCAAAAAAAATAAAATTTGCACATTATTAAAAACTAATTATTTTTACACAACTTAAAATTTTAAACATTATGAAAACAAGAAAAACAGTATTAAGTTTAATTGCTTTAATCGCAGTGAATGTAGTCGTTTTTGCTCAAAAAGGTCCTAAAATTGATTTCGAAACAACCACAATAGACTATGGTACAGTTGCAAAAGACGACAGTGGTATCCGTAAATTTAAATTTAAAAACTCTGGTGATGCACCTTTAATTATTAATAAAGTAAACTCTAGTTGTGGTTGTACTATCCCTTCAAGTCCTAAAGAACCTATTATGCCGGGTAAAACAGGTGAAATTGAGGTAAAATACAACATGAAACCAGGTCCAATCCGTAAAACAATTACAGTAGAGTCAAACGCAATCAACCACGAAGAAGGAAGAATTGCTTTGAACATCAGAGGTTTAGTTGAAGAAGAAACAGCTACGCCAGAAGCTCCAGCAGTTGAAAACAAAAAAGTTTTGATTGAAGGTTTCAAAGACAAAAAATAAGCATTTTATAATTTCATTATTAATTACACAACTATTTTATCCTTCTTTAAGAAGGGTAAAATAGTTTTTAGTTTTATCGCATTTATAACCATTCACTATGCCATCAATATCTAAAAAAGGCTCTAAAATGCCAGAATCTCCGATTAGAAAATTAGAACCATTTGCTGAGAAAGCAAAAGAGAGAGGCATAAAAGTGTACCATCTTAATATCGGACAACCTGACATTAAAACACCACAATGCGCTATAAACGCCATAAAAAACATTGATTTAGATATTCTTAAATACAGCTCTTCTGCAGGTATGCCGAGTTTAAGAAAAAAATTAAGTCAGTATTATATAAAAAACAATATCCATGTTTCTTCAGAAGAAATCATTGTTACAACTGGAGCTTCTGAGGCAATTTTATTTGCCATTTCTAGCATAGCGGATGATGGTGATGAAATCATAATTCCAGAACCATTTTACGCCAATTATATTGCTTTTTCTTCTGCATCAAATGCACACATTATACCTGTCGCCTCTAAAATTGAAGACGAGTTTAGATTACCCGATACGTCAAAATTTGAAAAACTAATCTCACACAAAACAAAAGCTATTTTAATTTGTAACCCAAATAATCCAACGGGTCACTTATATTCGGAAGAAGAAATACGAAAATTAGCTACAATAGTTAAAAAACACGATTTATTTTTAATTGTGGACGAAGTGTATCGCGAATTTTTTTATGGAGATACCAAACATTTCTCTGTAATGAATATCGAAGGTTTAGAAAAAAACGCCATCATGATTGATTCGGTTTCAAAACGTTTTAGCATGTGTGGAGCCCGTATTGGTAATATTGTATCGCGTAACCAAGAGTTTTTGGAAACCGTTTTAAAATTTGCACAAGCACGTTTAAGTCCTCCTACAATTGAACAAATTGCTACCGAAGCAGCTTTAGATACGCCTCAATCTTATTTTGATGCTGTTAATAAAGAGTATAAAGAGCGTCGAGACGTATTGATAGAAGCGCTTAACGAAATTGAAGGAGTTGTAGTCGCTAAACCAAAAGGGGCTTTTTATTGTATGGTTAAATTACCAGTAGATAGTTCTGAAAATTTTGCGCGTTGGTTATTGGAAGAATTTTCTGATAATAATGAAACGGTTATGGTTGCTCCAGCCACGGGATTTTATTCCTCAGCAGGTTTAGGCGAAAAAGAAATTCGATTAGCTTATGTTTTAAACAAAAACGATCTTAAAAAAGCGGCGGCCATCTTAAAGAAAGCTATCACCGCTTATAATAATCGATAACCCCTATAATAATTCGAATGTAATTTGCACCTGGCATTCTACTTCCATGTCACCAACGGCTACGCTTTCTGTAGAAGCATCTGATCGTGCACTTTTGAGCATACTCATTTCGTGCATTGGACGTGGATGGTAATCATTATTTGTTTCTGTAATAACGGTTGCTTTACCTACTTTCTGATTTAAAACAGAAGTCAAATCTTTTGCTTTTTGCAAGGCTACTTCCACAGCTTTTTTTCGGGCCTGAATTTTATATTTTTCTTCTTCCGAAGAAGAAAAAATAACATTATCTATGCGGTTTACTCCCGAATCTAACAAGCTATTCATTACGGATTCATATTTTTTTAAATCCTTTAAAATAATTACAATTGATTGATTTGCTACATAAATATGCTTTTTTGCTTCGTAATTATAGTTTTTGGATAAGTTAATAAATTCCGTCGAAACATCATTCATATCAAGATTTGCAAAACGTAACGCCTTTAAAACATTGTTAATAGACTCGTTATTCATTTTTTGAACCTCTTTTGCAACAAGTCCTTCATTTTCAACTCTTACTTTGATTAAAGCTTGGTCTGGGGTCATTTTGACGACTCCCTTTCCACTCACATGAATCACAGACTGTGCGTTTACAAATGCAAACACAAACAAACTAAACAACAACAAACGATACTTCATAAGAATAAAATAATTAAGATTTTTAAATTAAATCCAACAATTGTACCATAAATATTATTTTTTTTATTAATTTTTCATTTTAAAGTTAACTGACAGTCTTAATACTTATTATATACTATGAAAAACTCATTTTTAGTTATTGCCTTTTTATTCACATTCGCATTAAACACAACTATTCAGGCACAAAACAAAGTAGAAATCAAAGATAAAGTGGTAATTATAGATGATTTTGAGTCTGAATATGTTATTCCGCGGACTGTAGAAATTTATTTTCCAAAAGAATATAATGAGAATCCTACCCGAAATTTTCCTGTTTTATACATGCAAGACGGACAAAATTTATTTGACAGAAGAACTGCTTATGGCGGTGTACCTTGGGAAATCGATCAAGTTGCACGCCAATCAATTAATAAAAATGAAATTACACCATGTATTATTGTAGGAATATCGAGTGTTCCGGCTCGATTTCACGAATATTTTCCTCAAAAAGCACTCGTTCATTTAACCAAAGAAGATAATATTTTAATGGAAAAAGCCCGTTTAGAACGTGCTGAATACAAATCAGAATTTTTAGCTGACAATTATTTAAAATTTTTGGTGGAAGAATTAAAACCTTTTATCGATAAAAACTACCGTACAAAATCAGACGCCTCAAATACCGCTATTGCAGGAAGTTCGATGGGGGGATTAATTTCGTTATATGGTATTTGTGAATACCCTCAAGTTTTTGGTCAAGCGGCTTGTATTTCAACACATTGGCCTATTTTGTTTGATAATAAATTCACTGCCCCTGCAGAAGCTGTACGATCTTACTTAAAAGACCACTTACCCGATCCTACAAATCACCGCATTTATTTCGATTACGGAACTTTAACATTGGATCAATTGTATGAAGTACATCAAAACAAAGTAGATGCGTTAATGGTTAAAAAAGGATATACTAAAGGTCGAAACTGGGAAACCAAAAAATTTCAAAACGCCGAACATCACGAAGATTCTTGGGGTAAAAGATCTGATGTTATTTTAAAGTTTCTATTTAAAAAATAATGCTTCAAAAAAATATTCTTCTCTTAATCTTGTTTATAAGTTCTACTTCTACTTGGGCACAAAAATATACCCGAGCAGATTCGTTACAAGGAGATTTACGACTCGAACGAACGGCTTACGATGTACTACGGTACGATTTAGAGGTGCAAGTATCTCCAAAAACACGAAGTATTATTGGTGTAAACAACATCCATTTTAAAATTGTAGAAAAAAACATTAAAACACTACAATTGGATCTTTTTGAAAATATGACAATTGATTCCATAATTTGGAACCGTCAAAAACTGACCTATTTCAGAGAATTTAATGCCGTGTTTTTACTGTTTCCGCAACCTTTAGAAAAAGAATCGTTACACAATATTCATTTTTATTATTCTGGACATCCTGAAACCGCACAACGACCACCTTGGGACGGTGGATTTGTTTGGGATAAAGACATTAATAAAAATGATTGGATTGGTGTCGCAGTGCAAGGCAAAGGAGCTAGTACCTGGTATCCTGTTAAAGACCATCAATCCGATGAACCCGATCAAGGCGCCACAATTTCAATAACAACTCCGCAACATTTAATGGGTGTTTCTAACGGACGTTTAATTGAAAAAAAAGTGCTTTCGGAAGAATTTGTGCAATGGAAATGGAAAGTTACTTATCCCATCAACAATTACAACATCACTCTAAACATTGGTGATTACGCACATTTAAGCGAAAACTACAAAGGTTTAGATATTGATTATTATGTTTTAAAAAGCAATCTCGAAAAAGCAAAAAAACATTTTAAAGAAGTAAAACCTATGTTGGATTGTTTTCAAGAAAAATTTGGGAAATATCCGTTTTGGGAAGATGGATATAAACTGGTCGAAACACCATATTTAGGAATGGAGCATCAATCCGCCATCGCGTATGGAAATCAATATCAAAAAGGATATTTAGGTCAAGATATTTCTGGTACTGGCATTGGATTACTTTTTGACTACATCACGATACACGAGTCTGGACACGAATGGTTTGGCAACAGCATCACCTCAAGAGATATCGCCGATATGTGGATTCATGAAGGTTTTACAACTTATTGTGAAGGTATTTTTATTGAATGTCAATTCGGATATGACCAATCCGTAAAATACATGAATGGCAAACGAAAAAACATCCTCAACAAAGCTCCTATCATTGGGCAGTTTGGGGTTAATTTTAAAGCAACCAACTCCGATATGTATAGCAAAGGAGCTTTACTTTTGCACACACTAAGAAGCGTCATTAACGAGGATAAATTATGGTGGGATTTATTACTTAGTTATTCCGAAAAATTTAAATATCAAATAATAGACACACCTACTGTTGTTGCTTTTTTTAACGAAAAATCAGGCATGGATTTAACCCCAATTTTTAATCAATATCTCAAATATAAAGATTTACCCATATTGGAAATCAAACAAAAAAGGGGAAAAGTTCGTTACCGCTGGAAGGTAAACGTGCCTGATTTTGAAATGCCAATTGAAGTTACCTACAACAATAAAATTTACCGTTTAAAAGGCACCACCAATTGGAAAAAATCCGCCATTAAAACAAAAGATCTAAGTTCAATATCCTTAGTTGATCAACGTTTTTATGTTATTTTAGAAAAACAAAAATAAGCCTCCCTCTTATGAAACTCATTTACCTTAGTTTATCTGTATTAATACTTGTTAATGTTTCATGCACTTGTACTAAAAAAATACATTCTGAAACAAAAAATATGTCACACTATATCAATACGATTTCAGAAAAAGATCTAAAAAAACACCTTAGTATTATTGCTTCAGACAGTCTAGAAGGTAGAAACACAGGTGAAAAAGGGCAAAAAAAAGCCGCCAATTACCTTAAAAACTTTTACCTCTCACAAAATATAACATATCCAAAAGGAGCAAAATCATATTTTCAGCCAATTCCATCCACTTATTTTCAAAAAGCATTTAGTCCTAAATTAGGTGATTCTGAAAATGTTTGGGCATTTATTGAAGGATCTGAAAAACCCGATGAAATCGTAATATTATCCGCACATTACGATCATGTAGGAATGAAAAATGGCGAAGTTTATAATGGAGCGGATGATAATGGTTCTGGGACAAGTTCCTTACTCGAGATTGCCGAAGCTTTTGCTCAAGCTAAAAAAGAAGGAAATGGCCCTAAACGCTCCATTTTGTTTTTACATGTAACAGGTGAAGAACACGGATTACATGGCTCTCGTTATTATACCGAAAATCCCCTGTTCCCACTAGCCAATACCATTGTTGATTTAAATATAGATATGGTCGGACGACGCGATGACAAACACAAAGATTCGAATCATTATATTTACCTAATTGGCTCCGATCGACTAAGTACTGATTTACATAATATTTCAGAAAAAGCCAACGCACAAACCGTACAACTAGAGTTGGATTATACATATAACGCTTTAGACGATCCAAACCGCTTTTACTACCGATCAGACCATTATAATTTTGCTAAAAACGGGATTCCTTCTTTATTTTATTTTAATGGAGTACACGACGATTACCACCAACCTACTGATGATGTTTCTAAAATTGAGTTTGATGCGCTTGAAAAACGGGTGCAATTAATTTTTGCAACAGCTTGGGAATTAGCCAATCGCGAAAACAGACCTAAAGTAGATAAAAGTGGTAAATAATCTTTTTAAGATTTTTGTGCCATTTCATTAATTGTACTATCGTTTTGGCTTCTTTTTCGATGTTTTCTTTTCCTTTTATATTCATTTAAGGAATAAATATCACCTACGGATACTATCCAACCCACAAAAAGAAAATAGATAATCGTGAAAGGTATCCTACTTAACAAAAAGCTAAAAAAATCATACGCTTCCATATAAAGCACTATCGAAACCATCAAAATAATAAATCGAAGTATAATACTAAATCGATTGACTTTTAGCTCTTTATAGCACGAATCACAACTAAATTGCGAATAATACAAATACGAAGTAGTTTTCAAATGCTTGAAATAAGAATAATGCTGTTTACAATTAGGGCACGTTCTGAATTTAATCATGCGTTAAAAAACAAGGTGATTTTTATTAATAAATCTTGACATCATACCAAAGATAAAATGTTTTGTTAAAGTACCAAAAAACAAATGCTCCAAATTACTTTTTTTTGAATTGACTCTCGTATAACAAAATCCAATCTTGCGGAGTCATTTTTATTGCTAATTGTGTTAATAAATCGTAGGGTATTTGATCCATTTTTTTAAAACGAATACAACTTTTTCCCATATCTAATTTGGTCGTACAATGTTTAGGAAATTCTGATACAAACCAATTCAGTAAGTCTGGATTGGCGTAAATACCCATATGATAAATCGCTATGAAATTCTTTTGAGAAGCGATATTGATAAAAGGTAAAGGTAATTTAGGGTCACAATGGTATCCTTTGGGATATAATTCATGCGGTACAACATAGCCAATCATACCATAACTAATTACTTCTTCAAATCCTTTAGGTAATTTTTTTTGAAAAATTTGACGAATTTTATGAACTACCTCCCTCCTTTCATCATTTAAAGAATAAAGGTACTCCTCAACTGTATCGTAATTTGAAGTTGCCATATTTTTAATCTCTTATTTTTTCTCTAAAACAAACAGAATATATTTCTTTTCGTTGGTAAATTTTGTAGGATCGATCGATGCTTGTTCTTTTATAATTTTTTTCTCGATTGAACCTCTCAAACGTTCGGTTAAATAATATAACCATGCTTTTTTGAAACGTAATTTTTCGTAGGCAAAATGTTTAACAGGCATTAAAAAACGCTCTAAATACATATTCGCAAACTTTAAAGTTGGTAATACATTTAGGGTTATATCTTGCTCATAAACTATCTTCCAATTGTTATCGATGATGTGTTTTTGAAAACTCTCCAAAAGATGTGAGCTTTTATTGATTCCGTTAGCGTTGACTCTAAAATAATCTACAATTATCCAACGTCCGCCAGGTAATAAAACCCGATCTAAAATCTGAAAAGCATCTTTTAAAGGTATGTATTGAAGCGATTCTGAATTGATCACCGTACCAAATTGTTTCTCTCCTTTATAATCCTCAAAACGACAATTATGAGCCGTTAAAGACGGTTGATTATGCTTGATAAACTCAATTTGGTTTTTGTTAGGTGTTAATACTTCAACCTTAAGCCCTTTGTTGAACATCATTTTAGCTAATCCACCCATTCCACAGCCAACATCCAAAATTTCATTATCGTTATCTTTTATTTGGGCAATGATGTTATTGGCGTAATTTTCTTGAGCGTCTTCGACCATTTTTAAAGAAATATCCTCGGGATTAATGTTTGGATCCTCAAAATACCCGTAATGCAACATGTTGTTTTTTAATATTTTAGAATACAAAAACAACTCTAAATCATATTGTGATTTATCGAATTTCGAATTTTCTTTATGAAATTTATAGGCTTTAAACCACTCTACGGGGTTGATAAACGGAGAAAAATTACTCATTAATTTTTTTATTGCTTAGTACTATTTTAAATAAATTTTAATTTTTTGTTAAAAGTAATGAATTATATGTAAGATTAACGGCACTTAAAAATTAAAAAGCCACCGCTATTAAATAACGATGGCTCTTCAAAATAAAAAATAATCTCCCTAACTATTTTTTCTCCTCCTCTTTTTTAGATTTTGAGCAGGCTTTCTTTTTCTTGCAACATTTTTTACCTTCTGAAGAATTTTCATTTTTAATTTCTTGCCATTTTGTGAATTGTTCAGCAGTTAAAACACCTTTTAACTTTGTTTCTGTTTCTTCGTGAGCGGCTTTCATTTTTGCTTGCTTTTCAGAGACTATTGCTTTAACCTTAGTTTGTTGATCTGTGGTTAAGCTCAATTCTTTGGTCATTTTTTCAACACATTGCTCAGGCGATTTGCATGATGCTTCACCTTTTGTACATTTTTTACCTTCAGCAGGTTTGTCTTGTGCGCTAACAGTCAATCCGACCATCAATAATAATGCTAATGCTAACTTTTTCATGTTTTAATTATTTTAAGTTTGTTTAAAAGTATATTGTTTTTGCTTAGTATAAAAATTTTTTCGGTTAATCCACCTTTAAAATCGGTTAACCCTTCTTTTATAAAGAATCTGCTATGTGTTTTTTATACGTATCCCCAATAGGTAATACAAAATCTCTGATTTTAATGCTTTTATTTTGTATGGAAGCAATTTTATTCGTCGCAACAATATAAGAGCGATGCACCCGCATAAACAAATGATCGGGTAACAATCTTACAATTGATTTCATCGACATTCGTGTTACTAATTTGGATTTGTCTTCAAAATGAATTTGAATATAATCATCTAACCCTTCTATAAAAACAATGGTATCAATTGCGACACGATGCGATCTATAATCTGCCCGAATCATAATATAATCCGAAGTAGCAGAAGTATTTTTGAGTTTATAATCCGCAATTACTTTTTCAACAGCAATGGCAAATCTTTCAAATGAAAAAGGTTT
The DNA here is from genome assembly GCA_964420215.1 of uncultured Flavobacterium sp. Taxonomy (GTDB): domain Bacteria; phylum Bacteroidota; class Bacteroidia; order Flavobacteriales; family Flavobacteriaceae; genus Flavobacterium. The sequence continues at coordinate 10,581 of CAYQSQ010000024.1, forward strand.
TAACAAATAATCCATCGCACTTACATTAAATCCTTCTACAGCATATTGGCTATGTGCTGTGGTGAAAATTACCGAAATCTCTTGATCTAACATTTTATAAAAATCAACGCCGTTTTTATTTGGCATCTGGATATCCAAAAAAATCAAATCAACCTTATGATTTTGGATATAATCTAACGCTTCACTTTGTTTGGTAAACGTTTTTTCTAAACTAATTTCATCTAACTTTTCACAAAAATGAGAGATGATTTTTAGCGCCAAATGTTCGTCATCAACTGCTATCGCTCGTATCATATTTTTTCAATTTTAAGAACAACGCTATATGCATCTTTTGATTGATTGATCTCTAAAACGTGTTCGTTGGGATACATATAATTCAATCGTTTTATGGTGTTTTTAATTCCTTTTTCGGTTTTAAAATCATCCGAAACGGCCTCCACTACAATTTGGTTGTTCACTCGCATGCTTAAACTTGTGTCAAATACATCAATCAAAATTGAAATAGTTGATTGAATATCGGGATTAGCACCGTATTTAAACGCATTTTCGATAAACGAAATTAATATCAAAGGTGCTATTCTTTTTCCTTTTGTATCTCCTTTTACTTCAAAAAACACTTTCGTAGAAGCGTCCAAACGCAACTTTTGCAAGGCGATATAATCGTTGATATAGGTTAATTCTTTTTCCAACGAAACATAATCTGCGACACTCTCAGTAACTACATACCGCATCATGCTGGATAGTTTCAATACCGCTTCGGGAGCTTCGTCCGATTTTTCTAACGTTAGCGCATATAAACTATTAAGGGTATTGAATAAAAAATGTGGATTGATTTGAGCTTTTAAATACGATACCTCAGCTTTTAATTTTTCGCTTTTAATTTTTGCTAATTGCCGATTTACGCGAAGTACAAAAGACAATATAACCAGAAACAAAAAGAGTGTTAAAAATCGTAATTCTTTATTGAGGTGAAACGCTTTTCGTTTTGCACATTTGACCGTTCCGTCAATATTATGATTGTTACAGTACTCCATATCCACAAAAAATCGTGGTGCAGCTTTTATGATAAAAAAACTCGAAACGATGGCAATTAACAACCAAAAATATTTTTTGGTGAAATATAATTTGGGGATAAAGTATAAATAATTGGCATAAAAAAATAACCACAATAATACGTAGGATAATTGATTGCGTTGGTAATGTGGCACACTCAAAATACCTTTATCCATTTCGAGATACGTAAATGATATATACGGAATACTCAAAAATGCAATACTACCAAGTGCGTGTAAAATAAAATTGCGGTTGGTTAAAAACATCATTGCTGAGAAATGTTAAGTCTCTAAAAATAAAAACTTAAAATGATATCGTCCTAACAAATGAGGTAAACTATGCTTTTATTGTTGTGAAGCTCTAAACAATCGGTCGTTTATGGATAGCCCAAGTCCTTTTGGTTTACAAGATTGCACAATAATTAAATCTAGTTTTTTACGATCTAAGCGATGTAAAGCACCATATAAATTTTTGGCTGCCTGTTCGTAATCTTCGTTTTTGCATAAAACTTCAATTTCAAAATTGGATTTTTCTGTTGGTAAAGGTTCTAACAAAAGCAAGCCTATTTTTTGATTGGGGTGTTTTTGGATTTCTTGTAATACATTCTCGCAGGTAATTAATCTGGTTTTAGGCGAATAGTGTTTTAGCAACATCCCTGGCGCTATGGGTTTATTTTCTTGATGGGTAAATAAGGTTACTTTTCCAACAACTGCTTCAATCTTTTCCAACGATAAAGCGCCTAGGCGGTACACGATTACTTGATTGTTTTCAAACCCAACTATGGTAGATTCTATTCCTTTAGCACACTCGCCACCGTCCAAAACCATTTGTAACGATTCGGGGAAATAATCCGCAACGTGCTGGGCACTAGTGGGACTAATGGTACCAAAAGGATTAGCACTTGGCGCCGCTAGCGGAAAATCTAAAGACTCTAACAGCGCTAAGGCAATTGGGTGATTAGGCATTCTTACGGCAACCGTGTTTTTACCTCCTGTGACTACATCCGAAATATGGTCTTGTTTATTTAAGATCAAAGTCAGAGGATTTGGCCAAAATGCGTGGGCTAACTGGTACGCCACTTCAGGAATATCTTTCGCTACCGATTGTAAAGCCTCAATGGATTTAACGTGTACAATCAAGGGGTTAAAAAACGGCCGTTTTTTAATCTCGAAAATTTGTTTAACGGCTTGGTCGTTATAAATATTAGCGGCTAATCCATAAACGGTTTCGGTAGGTATCGCCACCACTTGATGGTTATTTAACAAGCTGGCAGCTTCGGATACGGAAGTGGTTATTTTTATCATTTTTAGTTACGGGTTACAATAATCGCAATACATTGGGTCTTCCACTTTTTTGGCATCTGGTCTTTCGAGTTTCTCGGTATATGTGCAAGCACTACAGGTTTTTACTATTTTTTTTACCGAATTTGTTGGGCTTCCACAAGTGACACATGGCAATCCTTTTTCTGTGCTTGTAATGTCAAACCCTGGGGTTTGGCATTTAGGGCAGTTACTTTTAATTTTTTGAGCCAATTTATGCGCCAAATTCTCAATGACTTTCATCCGTGTAGGATTATGCATCGCTCGCATATCGGTTTCTAAATATACTTGCCCCTCGGTTTCTATAAAATGTGTAGCCACCGTTTGTAGTTGGTCCCAATGTTCTATGCCTTTAAATAAATTAGACACATCGTGTTGGCTTTTTTTGATGACAAGCGCATGAGTCGGAAACTGTACTCGTTCAGCAAATTCAACCACTTGCTCGTATGTGGTACACGTTTCGGTGGCAAAATTAGTGTCTAAGGTTAACTCTCGTACAACAATCTCTAAATTATTTTTTAGGTCTATAAAAATCAAAAATTCATCATCGGCAGGAGCCATAAAAACAGTTGGGTGATTCCCAAAAGAACCTTCGCTGGCCACGCCCAAATCGCATTTTGTTAACGCCATGGCTTGTAAGCATTTGTTACGAATGGTTGTTAAGGGATCGTCAATTCTATCAATTTCACCAGAAAAAGTACCTAATAAATCGGTATCGAAATCCAACGGCACAAAACAATTTACACCTAATTGCTCATGTAAAACTGGAGCAATTACTTTTTCTTTGGAATGTTTAGTAGCAATAACCAACTTACGATTTGAAAACATTTTACAAATATTATTATTTTTTTAATTCTACCTGAAATAAATTAATGTATTTCAGGTAGGTAAATTATATATTATTCAAGGTAGGTTACAATTCCTGTTTCCAAATCATAAACACCCCCTACTATTAACAGGCTTTTTTCTCTAACTCTTTTGGCTAAAACAGGCTCTAGGTTTTTAAGTTGTTCCACTTGCATCAGCACATTTTGTTTGATAGCCTCGTCAATAAGCTCTGCCTCTGAGTGATAATGATTGTGTTGTTTACATTTTTCTACTGCTGGTTTAATAGCGTTGATTAGCGTTACAATATGCCCAGGCACTTCGGGTACTTGTACTGCGGCACTTACCGCTCCGCATTTGGTATGACCAAGTACAACAATCAATTTAGTGCCTAATACTTCTTCGGCAAATTCAATACTTCCCCATGAAGCGTATGTGGAAACTTGACCCGCTGTTCTTACTATAAATAAATCACCCAGTCCTTGGTCAAAAATAATCTCATTAGGTACTCTAGAGTCAGAACATCCAACAATGGTTGCAAAGGGATTTTGTCCTTTAGAGACTTCTTTGATTCGATTAAAATCTTGTCTCGGTTTTATGGATTTACCTGTTACGAATCGTTGGTTACCCTCTTTTAACTTTACTAGTGCTTGTTGTGGAGTGATGGTCTCTTGTGAAAAACCAAAGGCACTCACTAAGATTGCGAAACTAATTAAGACATTTGTTTTCATAGTTATTTAAAATTTAAGCGTTAAAAAAACTTTATAATACTCATGTAAATCGGCATTCCGAAGGTAATGTTGAAGGGAAACGTTATCGCTAACGCCATCGGTATAAACAAACCTGGATTGGCTTTAGGTACTGCAATTTTCATAGCGGCTGGTACGGCTATGTACGATGCACTTGCGGCTAATACCGCTAGTATAAATCGGTCACCAGTATCTTGTATGATCCAGCCACTTGCAGCGGCGACTACTGCTCCGTTAATAAAAGGAATAACGATTGCAAAAATTGTAGCAAACCAACCGGATTGGAAAAAGTCTTTTAATTTTCTTCCGCTTACGATTCCCATATCTAATAAAAAGATGGCTAAAAATCCTTTAAATAAGTCGTTGGTAAAAGGTTTGATGCCTTGAGCAGCTTGATCGTTGGCTAAATACCCAATCACTAAACTTCCTAAAATCAACATTACACTGCTGTTGGTTACTGAATGGGCAATAATGTGTTTTAAACTGCCTGAACCAGCTTCTTTTTTACCAATATACATTTGGATTAAGATGACTCCTATAATAATCGCGGGCGCTTCCATTAGTGCCATAACCGCCACCATGTGACCACTAAAAGTGATGTTTTGTGTTTCTAAAAAAGAAATGGCCGTTACAAAGGTTACCGCACTTACCGATCCGTAAGCCGCCGCAATGGCTCCTGAATCAGAAACACTTAATTTTCTTTTTAAAATAAAGAAGGTGTACAACGGTATCAGCATGGATAAAACAACACCTGCTACAACTGCCCAAATAATTTGCATACTAAATGCGCTGTGGGCTAACTCTTGACCGCCTTTAAATCCGATGGAAAACAAAAGATATAAGGAGATGAATTTAGAACTCCCTGGTGGAATTTCTAAATCGCTTTTGACCATCACCGCAAACACACCGAGTATAAAAAATAAAAGGGCTGGGTTGGTTAGGTTTTCAATTAATAAATTTAAGTCCATGATTTTGTTTTTTAAAAAGGTTATTGTTTTATAATTTACTTGATGTATTCAATTGACCGACTGTAACTGAACCGATAACCAAACACAAAGCCGAAAATAATTTAGAGTCTACCGCGTTTTCGGTAACTAAAGCTAAAACGAAAAGCACTACTATGGCTGCTAATCCGATAAAAAATAAAAACTGTCTCATAATTGTAATTTTAAGTGTTAAAAATTTATATTGTTTCTTCTTTGCAAATTTTAATTTTTTAATACATTTATAAAAATTTATAATTTTTATATAAATCATAAACAATTTTTATGAACTACACACTTCATCAGCTTCAAGTTTTTAATAAAGTAGTAAAAAATCAAAGCATCACTAAAGCCGCTCAAGAGTTGTTATTAACCCAACCTGCTGTTTCTATTCAATTAAAAAACTTTCAAGAACAGTTTGAAATTCCATTGATTGAAGTAATCGGTAAAAAGGTATATGTAACCGATTTTGGTGCTGAAATCGCCGAAGCCGCCGAAGTTATTCTAAACGAAGTGTATGCTATTAATTATAAATCCGCGTTACATAAAGGTCAGTTGGCCGGACGTTTAAAAGTTTCCATTGTATCTACTGGAAAATATGTGATGCCTTATTTTTTAACCGATTTTATTCACGAAAACGAAAGTGTAGAATTGGTTATGGATGTCACCAACAAACAACAAGTCATTGAAAGCTTAGAAAAAAATGAAGTTGATTTTTCATTAGTATCTGTACTTCCTAAAAATATAACCGTTGACTGTGAGCTTTTACTCCCCAATCAACTATACCTTGTAGGAAAGCCTGAAAAAAACGTATTAAAACCAAAAACAGGTTCGGAAATACTAGAATCTATGCCACTACTCTACCGAGAAAAAGGTTCCGCAACCCGCCAAGCGATGGAAACTTTCATTGAAAAAAATAAAGTTACCTCGCGTAAAAAAATAGCATTAACCTCCAACGAAGCGGTAAAACAAGCCGTGATTGCTGGATTGGGTTATTCCATAATGCCTTTAATCGGGATTAAAAATGAACTACTGAACAAACAACTCGAAATCATCCCGATGGAATCATTGCCCATCACCACCAACTGGTACATTATTTGGCTTAAAAACAAAAAATTATCACGTGTCGCTACTGCTTATTTGGAGTATATCCGAAGTCATAAAAACGACATCATCAAACAGCATTTTAACTGGTTTGAGAATTTTTAAAAATCATTCCAAAACCTCCCTTACCAAGGTAATATATACCGGAAAGTGATCGCTATACCCTGCTTTTGTATCGGTATTACGTAAAGGATATCCCTTGTAACGACCTTGCGGTTGGCGTAATGATGGCGGATTTACGATTTGAACGGTACGAAATTGAAAACCTGTATAGTCTCTTTTCAAAAAAGCTTTCGATATAATAATCTGATCAAACAATTCCCACGTATCCCGATACGCCAACGTGCCCAATCCTTTTTGCTCAGACAATACGTACATTGGATTATATAAACCCGACGGAGCTTCTTTTTGCCCAGACGCTTTTAAAACATCCTGAATACTATAATCATTAGGACCATCGTTAAAATCACCCATCGTAATAATTTTAGCCTGCGGATTAATGGATAATAATGAATCTACAATTTTACGGTTTAGTTGTGCTGCCGCTATACGTTTAGGCTTGCTTTTATTTTCACCACCAACTCGTGACGGCCAATGGTTAACGATGATGTGAATTTCTTCTTTATCCAATAACCCCGTCACCAACAATTGATCCCGTGTATATGATGTATAACCATTTGATTTATGGAGAAGTAACTGATGTTTCGATTTTTTTAAAGGAAAAAAATGCTGCTTTTGATACACCAATGCCACATCAATCCCACGGCTATCGGGCGATTCAAAATGAATGATTTCATAACCTAAATCTTTAAGATATTTTGAGTATATGACATCTTCAATAACCTGACGATTTTCAACCTCACACAAGCCTATTATGGTGGGCGTAAACGTGTTTTTTTCGTCAGCACCGATCATTCGGATGGCTTTGGCTATGTTTTCGACCTTATCGTTGTATTTTTCGGTATTCCAACGTTTTATTGACTCAGGCGTAAACTCATCATCATTTTTTTTAGGATTATTTATGGTATCAAATAAATTTTCCACATTATAAAAAGCAATGGTATGCTGGGTGTATTGTTTGGTTTGCGAACAGCCCGAAATGGTAAACAACAACAAATAAAAAACATACTGTTTATCCCACATAGCCTTGTTTGATTACTAAATAATAAAAATTGTCGTCCATAGGTAAATACCCGTGCTCATAACAAAAATAATACACCGTCCCTTTTTGAGTGGTATAGGTATTGGTAAAATATTGAAAGTTGAATTCTTTACTCAACAACATATCACGGTGGATTTTTAATTTTCCGTTGGGATTTAACTCCGCCAAAATACGTCTATTCTTACGTAAAATATTATTGATGTTCCGAACATAATTGGTCGAATCCGAATTTTGTTTGTTATTAAAACTGTTACGACAATGATCGGAACAAAATTTTTTATCTACCCGTCCGACCATCTTTTCACCACACTCTAAACAATGTTTTTCCATATTAAATGCTAAAAAAATGATTGCAAAAATATTATTATCCGACAACAAATGACTACAAACGTATCTAATCAATTAACAACCGATTACAACCTATCAAACTACTCAATTTTGCCCTACAATTTTAAAACAATCTAAAACAAAATACTATGAAAAATTTAAGAAACACTGTGCATTTAATCGGACGTTTAGGCATCAATCCCAATGTAAAAGTTTTTGATAACGGTAAAAAAATGGCAAAAATATCGCTTGCCACCACCGAAACCTATAAAGATAAACAAGGCGAAAAAGTAAACATCACCGCTTGGCACAATCTGGTTATATGGGGTAAAACTGCTGAAATCGCCGAAAAATATACCCACAAAGGAGACGAAATCGCTATAGAAGGCAAACTAACCTACCGATCATACACCGACAAAGACGGCGCTACTAAATACGTGACCGAAATCATCGTAAACGAACTTTTATTACTCGGAAATAGCAAAAGTTAATTTAGCTAAAAACATGTATGATTTGGACCGCAAAATTGGTAAAACATCGCAATCAAAATCGAATTGCTATTTATTTTGAAAAAAATGCCGATTGGATCGCTCGAATTAAAAAACTAACCGATGCTAGATGGAGTGTTACTTTAAATTGTTGGCATTTGCCCGACACCATCGAGAATCGGATCCGTTTTAAACTCGAAGATGTACCTATTATCAAACGCCCATCGGCAGAAGGAATCATACAAATTGAAAAATTTAGGTATTGGTTATTATCCAAACGGTACAGCGATAATACCGTAAGATCATATACCGAAGCGTTAAAATCATTTCTGACTTTTTATACCGAAAAACCCGTTTCCGAAATCACGAATGACGATGTAATTCGATACAATAACGAATACATCCTAAATAATAACTTATCGGCATCCTATCAAAATCAAATGGTTAATGCCATTAAATTATTTTTTGCGAATATGCGAAACACCCAAATTGAAATTGCAAAAATACACCGTCCAAAACGATCCAAACTGTTGCCGAATATTTTAAGTAAAGAAGAAATTAAACTGATTTTAAACGCTCATAGCAATATCAAACACAAAACCATGTTGAGTTTAATATATTCTTGTGGCCTACGCCGAAGCGAATTATTACATCTAAAACCCGCCGATATCGACTCTAAAAGAGGCATCGTAATCATCCGACAAGCAAAAGGTAAAAAAGACCGAATCGCTCCCTTATCCGACAAAATATTGGTTATGCTACGAGATTATTACACCGCATACAAACCCAAAAAATGGCTTTTTGAAGGACAATACCCTGGCGAATTGTATTCAGAAAAAAGTCTTCAATGTGTATTAAAACAAGCGATCAAAAAAGCCAATATCACAAAACCCGTAAGCCTACATTGGTTACGACACAGTTACGCCACCCATTTATTAGAAAGTGGTACAGACCTGCGCTTTATCCAAGAACTATTGGGGCACAACAGTAGCCGAACCACCGAAATTTACACCCACGTAAGCACTAAAAGTATCCTACAAATTAAAAGCCCATTTGATGATTTATAACGATCCATTTCCTATTTTAGCTAAAAATATCATCCGACACTTGTCAGACCTATCTCCCCCACGTTGGGTGTATAGGTTTGATTTTATCGGAGGTATAAACAAGTTAGCGGCAAGCATTTTGGACAGTGCGTAATTCTAATTGACGAGCATTTAAACAGGACAAAAAAATTATATGAACACCTAAATAACAGCAAATTCAGATTAAACCGACATTGAATATCTTTGAGAATAATGAATATAGAAGCAGAATACAACCTTATACTACCTGAACTAAAATCCTTTTTATACAGATTGACCTGTGACAAAGAACTTTCAGCCGACCTTGCACACGACACTTTTCTGAAAGTAATTGAAAAGCAAAATCAATTTAAAGGCGAGGCATCTGTAAAGACATGGATATTTTCAATTGGTTCAAACTTAACCATAGACTATCTCCGCAAGAAAAAAAGATGGAGTGAAACGGCACAAGACGAAGCAAAAGAATTGGCAGCCTCCAACCCTGCTTACCGAACACGCTTTTTAGAAATAAACCAAAACTCATCCGAAGGCAGCTTTGAATTTAAAGAGCATATCAATTTTTGCTTTACCTGCATTTCAAAAACATTACCAATTGAACAACAAATTGCCTTAATACTTAAAGATATTTACGACTTTAAAGTGGAAGAAATTTGCACCATTCTTGAAACTCCAACAGGAACAGTAAAGCATTGGCTACTTCACGCCAGAAAATCTATGAATACCATTTTTGAAAAAAGATGTGCGTTGGTAAATAAAAATGGAGTTTGTTACCAATGCTCTGAATTAAACGGATTATTCAACCCCAATGCTCCGCTTCCTAAAAATATTTTTCCTGAGAATGCAGATGAAAAGTCATTATATCAATTACGAACAGAACTCATTAAAAACATAAATCCACTTAATTCTAATGGAGCTGTTTTAGAAGATGAAATAATGAAAGTGCTAAGGACTGCCATAAAAGATTAACCATCTTTCAGCCATTTTCATGGTGTTGTTCGTCTAAAACTAAAACAACATACAAAACATGAAAAAAAACACAATCAAAATTATTGGCACAGGCTTACTGGCAGGGTTTGTAAGCGAAGGAATTTTAGGGGCACTTTTTATGAGCCCTCCCATTCAAAAAATATTATACAATCCTGAATGGCAAAGCAAACTTTTTTTAGAAGTTACACCTACCCGTGATTTATTCCCATCTATTGCGGGCATAGTTGTATTAAGTATTATTCATGCTTGGCTATTTACTGTTTTTCAAAAATCTATACCCGGAAAGAGCTGGACAGGAAAAGGACTTTTTTGGGGCTTTACTATTTGGCTGATGTATTGGGTTTTTCAGGAGTGGTTTATTTACCATACGCTTTTGCGAGAACCACTAATGCTAACTATGGTAGAACTGACTATACTTTTAGCTGGAAGTTTTGTTGAGGGTTTAATTATTTCAAAAATTCTTTATGAAAAAATTGAAACAAAATAAATTGAATTACTGGCCTGAATTAAAAGAGGAAGTGGATGCAATCCTACTTCAAGATGCTTCTATAAAAGAAAGTAAAATGTTTGGTTACCCTGCTTATTATGTAAATAAGAAACTCGCTATTTGTCATTATGATGAAGGTATTGCACTAAAGCTCCCTGAAAATTCAGTAGATGCTTTAATGCAATCAAATCTTGTGGCTGAACCATTTTGCCCGATGGGCAAAAAGATGGGTAGAAATTGGGTTATAATTTTCCCAAAAGAACCATCTGAAATTAGGCGATATGAAAAAGTGTTATTTGAAGCTGTAAGTTTTGTAGCTAATAGTTCTTCTGCCAAAAAAATGATAAAGAAAAAACTGGGCAAATGAAAGTGAATGAATACTCCATTTTCAGAACTGTTGTAGCAGGAATAGCTGGTGGCTTAGCATTTAATATCAGCATGTTTTTAACCTTTAGATTAGTTGGCTTTGGATTGAATGGGGGTGGTTTTATTTTAAATCCTAACCATCAAAGCTCCAAACTGATTGCTGTTTGGACAACGATTAAACCGCTTCCACTTATCGTTACAAATCCTTTGCGAATGTCTATAGGAATTATTCTCATTGCATTAATACACTCGTTTGCCTATCGTAGTTTATCAATTGCATGGCAAGAAAGTATAGTGAACCGAATTTTCCGATTTACTTCTTTAATTTTTTTATTAACCTTCTTGTTTTGGGAATTTTTTACGCCTTACAATTTGTTTGGCGAACCTCTCTTCCTTATTTTTTTTGAACTATTCTTTTGGTTGATAATTGCTTTTGCCGAAGCGGTTGCAATTGTTTCGGTCATGGAACATAATAAAATCACTTATCATGAAAATAAATAAACTAATTCTTCATTTAATTATCCTCATAGTATTTTCATCCTGTGCTACAAGGCAAAAGGCAGACAATTCTTTTGATGTTTCTGTTTCCAATCCTGCTTTGATGTCAATCAAACCTAAAGTATTGTTTGATGAAGCCCATAATAATATGCACACAGCAAATGGAACTTACAAACCATTCGTAAACCTGATTAAAAATGACGGCTGCATTGTGAAGATAAATTCACAATCATTCTCTGTTAATTCATTGAAGGATGCAGATATTTTAGTTATTTCTAATGCTAAAGGGGGGAAACACGATAACAAAGAGAAGCCTGCCTTTGCAAATGAAGAATGTAGAATAGTGAAAGAGTGGGTAGAACAAGGTGGTTCTCTTTTACTCATTGCCGACCATTATCCAATGGGTTCTGCGGCAGAAAATCTATCACAACAATTTGGAGTTCACATGTTCAACGGTGAAGTGGGTGACACCATCCATTTTGAAGGTGATAGCAATTTCAAAGACAAATTAGTTTTTAGTGTTCAGAACGGACTTCTGATAAATCATGAAATTACCAAAGGGCTTACAAAAGTTTTATCTGACCGAGGTCAAAGCATATCTATACCCGACAATGCTTCTGTGCTTTTAAATTTATCAAAAACATCATTTCAAATGTTGCCCGACAGTATTTGGAAAGACGGAGATAATACCAAGGTGAGATTTCAAGGGCCGTTTAGTGCTTATGGAAATTGTCAAGGGCTTGCGCTTAAATTCGGAAAGGGCAGAGTGGTAATACTCGGTGAAGCAGCTATGATAACTGCCCAAGTATATGAAAAAGAAAAATTTGGAATGAATACTAAAGGAAATGACAACAAGCAATTTGCGCTTAATATTATAAGATGGCTTGCCAAGGCATTATAATTCTAATGAAAAGAATCAACATAATTCGAACAAATAGCTAACTGCGTGCAAACAGTTAATCACCACTTTAAAAGGTCTAATTTAAAATAATATGGAATATAGCTACTTAAAACTACTTCATGTAATATCAGTAATCATCTTTTTAGGGAATATTTTCACTGGTCTTTTCTGGATGCATATTGCTAAAAAAACGAATGACATAAAAATAATATCCCATTCAATAAAAGGGGTGATAAAAAGCGACAGATATTTTACAATACCTGGAGTTGTATTTATCACCGCATTTGGTCTATTTGCTGCTATTTTAGCACGCATCCCTCTATTGAACACAGGATGGATTCTTTGGTCAATAATATTGTTTACTTTTTCGGGAATCGTTTTTGCAGTAAAAGTTGCCCCATTGCAAAAGGAGATAATGCAGCTCACATTAAATTATGAAAAATCAGGTGATTTTGATTGGTCAAATTTTAATAAAGTTTATTTATATTGGGAAATCTGGGGAGGTATATCATTAATAGCTCCGGTAATAGCTTTAATCCTGATGATATTGAAAATTCCGTTATGACTTTAAATACGCTCAAGAAAAACATAACTGGGTGGATAGCCATTTCTATCTCTGCAATTTTTGCTAACCTTTGGGCATATTGGGGCATAATTGAAAATTTCCATGAGGGATGGTATGAAGCAAATATTTGGGATAACATACTCATGTTGTTTGGTCAATATTTATTAGTGCCCATAGGCTTTGTGCTTCTTGGTTTTATTTCTGTCAGATGGAATAAGATAGGAGCGATACTACATTTTGTTGTTGCATGTTCAGCATATTTTCTATTTGAAAATTTTAATGCCGGTTTTTTTTTAATTGCTATTCCAATAATCGGCTTGTCATTTCTCTATTGGTTCGGTAATTTTAAACACAAAAATATCGCATACGTTTTAATTATTGCTTTACCTATTCTAATCATTTTAGGCATCGGTTCATTTCAACTCTACAAGGTATCTCATCGTTTCAACAATCACAACGTCAATGCACAGTTAATCCATGGTAACCAAGTTCAACTTATTTGGGCTCCTGTTGGTCCGGGTTGGACAGATAATGGAACAACCTGGGATGAAGCCAAACAAATCTGCTCCCACCTTTCTGAAGATGGCACAACAATATCAAAAGAAGAATTAAATATTTGGCGTTTACCAACCGTTCAGGAAGCCGTTGCCTCGCAAGTTTATCGTGGCAAAAATGCAGGAGGCATTTGGAATAATGAGAAAAAGAGAGCAACATACAATCATCAACCCGACAAGGAATCTCCTTTGTGGAATGTCAATTCAAAAACAATATACTTGTGGACATCTACAGAAGAAGATGACAACCAAGCATACATAATTGTTTACAATGGAAAAGTTTTTCCACGTGATAAATCTACAAAAGCAGACTACCTGAACTTCAGAGCTGTAAAGTAAAATTGAAATAAATTACATCAAATTAATATCAAAAGATGAAAATACTTCTTGAACTCCTATCAATTCTTAATGGTTGCTTTATGTTTGCTGACGGAATTTATGTTCTTATTAATGGAAAATATATTGGTCCTGAAAAGCCAGGCCCATGGGCAAATCTTTTCTATCAATTGAATATTGATGTATTTAAACTTGGCCCATTATTCATACTGTATGGTCTTGCTTGGTTCATATTTATTTTTTCTTTCCACACAAACCAATCATGGGCTTATATCTATGCGATTGTTTTATCTCTACTTACACTTTGGTATTTGCCATTTGGCACTTTAATTTCAATTTTGATTTTACTACTACTTATATTTAAATCAAAATTAGGTTTTAGCAATTAAGCCTTACAGGAAATGTAAATAAATCCCAAATGCTTTAAAATGTAACATATAGTGATTTAAATTATGCTGAATAGAATTAATCCACAATGGTTTTTAGTCATAGGTATCCTAACTATGACCGCTTCACACGTATCTTATAGTGTTGACTTGATGGCATGGATTTCAAGCGTTCCATTCTTAATTTATTTACATCTAACAAAAGGACAAAAATCAAGATGGCTTTTTATTCTTGCACTTGTTACTGCTTGGTCGTTTGTTACAGCTAAAATCATTACTCCACCAATACCATTTACAATGGTATTTCTCTTTTCAATACCCATTAGCTTGTTTCATCTTCCTGCATATTTACTTTGGGACAGGTTTAAGAATTTCAAATGGTCATTTCTATTGTTCCCTGCTACATTGACAATTATGGAGTGGGTTCAATACACCTTTACCCCATTTGCAAGTTGGGGTGTTGCCGCATATACACAATCACACACGCTAACTATAATGCAGTCGGTATCACTTTTTGGGATGCCCGGGTTAAGTTTTTTAATTTATTGGCTCAATATTTCAATTGCAGAAAACATTGTCAATAAAAACAAATCATCCTACTTCACGTTTCAAATCCCTTTAACAATTCTTGTGTGTCTAACAATATTTGGAGCATTGAGATTAGATATAAGTAATTCCAATTCAAAAAATACGATTTCAGTTGCAGCAATTGGAACTACATCAGAAGTCAGTGGCTTACCGCTTCCAACAAAAGAATACAATGAGAAAATAAAAGAAGGTTTGTTTAATAGAACTATTCAAGCGTCTAAAAGCGGTGCAAAATTGGTCGTATGGAATGAAGCGGCTATAATTATTCTTCCCGAAGTCGAAAAAATATTTAATGATAGTTTGACTTTATTGTGTAGAGAATTAAATACCAATGTCGTTGCCTCTTATATTGTTCCTATTTCAGTAAACCCTTTAAAATATGATAACAAATATCTCTTTATAAATACAAAAGGAGAAATAGAATATCTGTATCGCAAGCATCAGCCAGTGCCTGGCGAACCTGCAAATAAAGGAAATGAGGTATTGCAAGTAATGAATTTTAATGGTATAAAAATAGGCGGGGCAATTTGTTACGACTATGATTTTCCATATTTAGCAAGAGGATTTGGCAAATTACAAGCCGACATTGTTGCTGTTCCATCTTCCGACTGGAGAGGCATAGACCCGTTGCATACAAGAATGGCTGCATATAGAGCAATTGAACAAGGACATTCTATATTACGCTCAACAAGATTTGGACTTTCGGCTGCCATAACACCCTATGGCGAAATGGTTTCTAAAATGAGCAGTTTTGATAATAATGAAAAAATTATGCTGGCTCAACTTCCAACCAATAGAATTGTTACGTTGTATTCAATTATTGGTGACACATTTGTTTACTTTTGTTTTGTCTTTCTGACACTCATTTTTATAAATATTTACAGGACTAACAAACAAGGCAAACAAAACAAAATTAAATAGACAAGAAACACCAGCGACAAGCAAATCAGGCAGATAAAAATATAGCACGTTATTTAGACTAAGTAGATAGTAAATGTTTTGCCAACAACTGAAAGAAAACTCAACTATAAAAGTATGCCAGCCGCTAACAAGGGGTTGCCGCAATGCGGGGTGCAGTGTTTAATTGAACGGTTGTGCTTTTTACATACATTTGTCTTGGGTGGACAGTTTAGTGCATTTAAATCCCGCACTGACGGCAACCCCCGAAACGTTATAGCCAATGGTAGGACGACCGACACAACAAAATGACCACACATTTCAAAGGAGAGAATGCCGAAAATCTTTAAGAGTAGGTATTAAATAAAATTTAAAACAAAAAAAATGAGAACAATCAAAAATTTAGCAATTATCGGAGTTGTGGCACTAATGTCAGCTTGTGCAAGCACAGCCAATTTTCCCGTTTCGAGTACAGTACCTGCTGCGGATATTACCGCTACAAAAAAACAGGACAAAAACAAAAATTATGTTATTGAAGTAACTGCAAAAAACTTAGCGGAAGCTAGTAGATTAAATCCCCCTAAAAACAACTACAGTGTTTGGATAGTTGTTGAAAATGGAACAACTAAAAATGTTGGTCAATTAATTAACAAAAATGCTAAAAAAGCAACATTGAAAACAACAACTCCATTTAATGTGAAGGAAATTTTCATTACTGCTGAAGAACAAGGAAATTTGAATTACCCAGCTGGGACAGAAATTTCTCGAACTACTTTCAATAAGTAATGTTATGAAGTTTTTAAAAACATTTTAACTGCTACTCCTTCTTGGGGTAGCAGTTACTTTTATTGTACAAAACTTAGAAACTGTACAGTTGTCTTTTTTAAAATGGAGTGTTACTATACCTTTATCGTTTGCAACTGCTATAATTTATATTTTAGGTGCAATTTCGGGTGGTTTGGTTTTTTCTCTATTAAAAAAACTAACAATAGAGGTTTCTGAAAAGAAAAATTAAATAACCATTTAAACAGAAATGTATGAACACAGAAGATAAACATAATTTGCCAGAGTCCAATGACAATGAATCAATTAAAAACCATAGCAAATTCAAAGGCAAAGTTGTTGCCTTTTTCAAAAACAATAAAGCAGCAACGGTTTTAACTGTACTGTTGTTGGTCGTTTTTATCGGGTTTTCCATTAAAATTCGTTTAAACGAGAAAAAGTTCAACAATGAGAAAACACAATTGATAACTCAATATGAAAGCAAAATTGACAGTTTGCAAATAAAGCACCTTGAGTTTGCAACCGAAGTTTTCTCGTGGTCAGTGAGAAGCGAATTACTAAGGAATAACACTGAAAATCTCAATCAATTACTCAGTGTTTTTGTCCGACAGTCTGGAGCAGACTTGGTGCAACTTGTAAACCCAAAGGACAATATTGTTCTATTATCGTCTGACAAGAAATTTGAAGGAACTTCTCTTGAAACAACAGCTTTTTCGAACCTTACAAGCACTAAAGTTTATGCAGAAGAAAATTTAGTAAAAATTGTCAGTCCTGTAATGGGATTTAACGATAAAATTGGGGTTTTGCTAGTAGTGTTGAATAAATAACCACTGGCTATAACAGCAGTTTGGCAAAATGGCGGGTTCAGTGCTAAATTGTACATTCGGTTTTCAAATGAAGTTTAGTGCTATATTGAAAGTAAGTGCTTCTAAATCCGCCACTTCGCCAAGCTGCAAACCGTTGGTGGCAATTCTAAATTACAACGTGAATAGAGAAAAATAACATTTAGAAAAAATGACTAAAAACACATCTTTTCTTGTCCTTTTTATTCTTTTTTGGAGTACTACAATATTGGGACAAAGTATTAAAACAGTGAGAATCTTTAAAGAAGATTTTGATGTAGAACAATATCAAAATAAGAAACTTTTTGTAACATTAATAATCAAAAAAACTAATGACGATACTCCGAGTAGTATAATTCGTGCTTTTTTTGACTCTGAGACAAAAAAATATATAGGATATAATACTGCGAAACTTACTGCTATTAACTTATCAGATAATTGGATAAAATATAAAGGAGTATTTGATATTCCTAAAAATGCTAAAAATTTAGATTTAGGTCTTTTAACTTCAACTTTTCCAAAATCGATTAATATTGCTGAGATTTCACTAACAGACGTTGAGGGAAATATACTGAAAGACGAATCTATGCTGATAAATTCAAATCGTAAATACGACATTTATAATTATAGAAAAACAGAAGATTCTTTGATTAAATATCAAAATCGAAGTACCTTACGTCTAGACATTAAAGAAACTGTATTATATGGCAATAATTTAGAACTTGGTCAAGTTGCAAAAATTAATGATGTAAATTTTTATTATGAAATTTACGGTTCAGGTGAACCAATTCTTTTATTACATGGCAACAATGAATCTATTAATTCTTTTCGTTTTCAAATAGATAGTTTAAAAAATAAATATAAAGTGATTGCAGTAGATAGCCGTTGTCAAGGTAGAACTTCGTGTGATAATACTAAAATGTCATACGACCAAATGGCTGAAGACATGAATTCATTTTTAGAATTTCTGAAATTAGAAACAGTTAATATTTTGGGTTGGAGCGATGGAGGAAATACTGGTTTGACAATGGCAATAAATTATCCCAAAAAAGTAAAGGCATTGATTATTATGGGGGCAAACTTATATCCATCTACTGATGCAATTGAACCAAAATTTTGGAATAATTTTAAAAGCAATGTTCGGATGGGACAATTAGCTAAAGTGTTTATTCCATCTATCAGAACAAACATAAAAGTTAGCAAAATGTGCCTGAAATATCCAAATATTAATCCACAAAGTTTAAATACAGTACAAATTCCTGTTTTAGTCTTGGCAGGAGAAAAAGACGTTATTAAAAAAGCTCATACTGAACTAATTGCAAAAAGTTTAAAAAGAAGTGAACTGCACATTTTTTCAGATTTAACACATAATGCACCATATGAAAATCCAAAAGAATTTAACAAAATCATTATGAAATTTTTATCTAGAACCTAAACTAATAATACTCAAAAATAAAAGAACTGCCACCAACAGGGGTTTTGTGCAATAGGGGTTTTCCGGTTCAATTATATTTTTTACTTTTAACAAATTATCAACGGGCAGACAGTTTCGGTTTTCATAATTCCCCTACTGCCACAAAGCCCCAAACCGTTGTGTGCAAGCTAACGTCCGTGTAAACATTTGACAACCCAAACAAAATACCGACTTTTGCATTATGAAAATGAATTTGAAACTGTTATATAGATTTGCATTTTGGACCAGCCTAATTGGGCTTCTTGCCATAATTGGGGACTTTGGATTTTCTCAATCTAAATTTTCTCAAAAGTTTTTAGACGGATTTTACTTTTTTGTGTTGGGAATTGGTTTGATTTCTACTTTTTATCGACATATTAAGAATAGGATTTTTTTTAAGAATAAAGTTTTTATTTTTGACACACTTTCAGTGCTTTTTACATTATGGGTATTTTATTTGTATCTTTTTGTAGGCATTCCATTTGAAACCGATTTACTACTTGAAAATCCAATTTGGATTCAATTGGCGGTCATTTTTACATTTATAAGGGAATTTTCTGAACTTAAAATAGACTTCAAAAGAACGGTTTTAAATCCTGCACAGCTTTTTATCATAAGCTTTTTAGTTATCATACTTATTGGCTCATTTTTACTGATTTTGCCCAACGCCACTTATGACGGAATTTCATACATAGACGCACTTTTTACTTCAACAAGCGCGGTTTGTGTTACAGGTTTAGTAGTGGTTGACACAGCTACGGATTTCACCTTATTTGGACAAACCATCATAATGATTTTAATACAAGTTGGTGGCTTAGGCATTTTGACCTTTGCGAGTTATTTTAGTTACTTTTTTAAAGGTGGCACATCCTACGAAAACCAATTGGCATTAAGTGATATGACGAGTTCAAGAAAATTAGGAGAAGTGTTTTCAACTTTAAAGTACATTATTCTCATCACTTTTGGCATAGAACTATTTGCAGGGGTTTTAATTTATACAAGTATCGATTCCAGTAACTTTACTTCTCAATCCGAGCAACTTTTCTTTTCTGCATTTCATTCCGTTTCAGCCTTTTGCAACGCAGGATTCTCAACACTCACCAATAGTTTGTACGAGACAGGTTTTAGATTTAACTATTACCTTCAATTAGTGGTTATTCTAACCTTTGTACTTGGTGGATTGGGTTTTCCCATAGTAGTAAACATTCTAAAATACTTTAAGTATAAAATAATCACGTTGTTTTCTTCTGAAAAAAGTAAATATAGACCTTGGGTATTAAACTTAAATAGTCGAATTACCTTGGTCACTACTCTTTCAATTTCAATAGTTGCTTTTGTGCTTTTCTATTTTCTTGAATACAATAACACCTTAGCCGAACACAATGGATTTGGAAAAATAGTAACAGCACTTTTTGGAGCCACAACACCAAGAACGGCAGGATTTAATACCATTGACACAGCAGCAATGGCATTTCCAACCTTGATGATGGTTTTCCTTTTAATGTGGATTGGGGCTTCTCCACAATCCACAGGTGGGGGTATAAAAACAAGCACTTTTGCTATTGCAACACTAAATATTTTAAGTTTGGCTAAAGGAAAGGCAAGAATTGAAATTTTCAGAAGAGAAATAGCGGATATTTCAGTACGCAGAGCATTTGCCATTATTTCATTATCCTTAGTTGTAATAGGTTTTGCAATAATGCTTATTTCCATTTTTGACCCCGAAAAGCAATTAATAGACATTGCATTTGAGTGTTTTTCCGCATACAGTACTGTTGGTTTAAGTTTGGGGATTACAGGCGGTTTGAGCAGTGCGAGTAAACTTGTAATTATAGTTGTAATGTTTGTTGGGCGTATCAGTATGCTATCATTGGTAATAGCAGTTTTCAAAAAAATAAAACATAAAAACTACAGTTACCCAAAAGAAGAAATCACAATAAATTAAAAAAACATTTTAAAATGAAATATATTATAATCGGTCTTGGGAATTTTGGTGCTTCCCTTGCTCAAAAATTGACTGAACAAGGGAATGAAGTAATAGGTATTGATACCAGTATGTCAAAAGTGGATGCCTATAAAGAAAAAATCTCTCATACTATTTGCATGGACGCTACAGACGAGTTTACCGTTTCAGGGCTTCCGTTAAAAGATACTGATATAGTACTTGTTGCTATCGGAGAAGACCAAGGAGCAAATATTATGACAACTGCAATTTTGAAAAATTTTGAAGTAAAACGATTGATAAGCCGAGCCATAAATCCTTTGCACGAAAAAGTATTGCAAGCTTTAGGAGTAGATGAAATTGTACATCCCGAAGAAGAAACAGCCGAAAGGTGGGCGAAAAAACTCTGTCTTAAGAATGTGGTGGATTCTTTTGAGTTAAATGATGATTACAGCATTATCGAAGCAAAAGTTCCAGATGACTATATTGGCAAAACAGTTCGAGAAGTAGGTTTTCGTAGAGAATTTAATTTATTGGTGCTAACAATTATAAAAAAGGTAGAAGTAAAAAGTATTTTGGGAAAGACAAAAACCGAAACACAAATTCAAGGTGTTGCATCCGCTGATAACATACTTGAGCCGAATGACATTGTCGTTCTTTATGGCTCAAACAAGGATTTACAAATATTCCTAAAACAAAAATTGAGATAATGAAGAAACTTATATCCATAATATTAGTGTTGACGGTATTTGCATCTTGTAATTTGCAAAACGAAAAAACAGTCAACGAGAATACTGAAAAACCTACTATAGAGCAACAGATAAAAAATATCCCGTCAAACAAAATTGAAGTAATTGTTTATGATGGTTGTGAATACATTATTTACAAGGAAGATAGAGCTTCAAATTCATCTTATGGGTTCATGGCTCATAAAGGAAATTGCTCAAATCTAATTCACGAACATAATAAACAAAATGAATGAATAAAGCCAGCACACAACATTGTATAAGAGCAATAGCGGGTGAAGTAGTAAAATCAAGGTCTGTGCATATAATAAACTTTGGTAGTGGCGGACAGGTAATCGCTTTGAAATCCGCTACTGCTCTTATACTAACCGTTGGCGGTTATTTTCCCGAAAAAGCAGATAAATGAGACAACTAATATTGA
>CAYQSQ010000025.1:0-31828 GCA_964420215.1 uncultured Flavobacterium sp.
CCTACACGCCTTGCGGCACCAGATCCTAAGTCTGGCACGTCTACCAATTTCGCCATATCCGCAAAAAAATAGAGATGCAAATATATACATATATTGTTTTTAAAAAAATAAAATAAATAAAAACGCTATTTTTGTTTGAAACCAAACCCTTTTTAATGAAAACTATAACACAATTTATATCCGAAAATAACGACCGATTAATAACCGAACTACTTAACTTACTCCGAATTCCATCGGTAAGCGCTGACCCTGCATACAATCAAGATGTATTTGAAACTGCCGAAGCTGTTAAAAATGCCTTAATAGCAGCTGGTTGCGACAATGTCGAAATTTGCGAAACACCTGGTTATCCCGTTGTATATGCCGATAAAATCATCGACCCTAATTTACCAACCGTTTTAGTTTATGGTCATTATGATGTACAACCGGCTGACCCTATTCATTTATGGGACAACGACCCGTTTGAGCCCGTAATCAAAAAAACAGAAATCCATCCCGAAGGCGCTATTTTTGCCCGTGGTGCTTGTGATGATAAAGGTCAAATGTATATGCATGTAAAGGCGATTGAGTACATGATTCAAAATAATTGTTTGCCTTGTAATGTTAAGGTTATTATCGAAGGTGAAGAAGAAATCGGTTCAGACAATTTAGAGGCTTTTGTAAAAGAAAATAAAGAGAAATTAAAAAACGATGTGATTTTAATTTCGGATACAGGTATGATATCCAACACACAGCCCTCTATCACAACAGGATTAAGAGGCTTAAGTTATTTGGAAGTGGAAGTTACAGGACCAAATCGCGATTTACACTCGGGCTTATATGGAGGTGCAGTTGCAAATCCAATCAACATTTTAGCCAAAATGATTGCGTCACTGCACGATCAAGACAACAATATTACTATTCCTGGTTTTTATGATGCCGTTGAAGATTTAACCCGAGCAGAACGAGACGAAATGGCAAAAGCCCCCTTCTCTTTAGAAAAGTATAAAAAAGAGCTTAATTTAGGCGATGTACACGGTGAAAAAGGCTACACGACCAACGAAAGAAATTCGATACGACCAACCCTTGACGTCAACGGAATTTGGGGGGGATATATGGGCGAAGGTGCAAAAACCGTGATCGCCAGTAAAGCGTACGCTAAAATATCCATGCGATTGGTACCGCATCAAATTTCGAAAGAAATTACTGAATTGTTTGTCAATCATTTTACATCCATTGCCCCTAAAAGTGTTTCTGTAAAAGTAACGCCACACCACGGTGGCGAAGCATATGTAACACCAATAGATAGTATCGAATATTTAGCCGCTAAAAAAGCATATAACGATACGTTTGAGACTCCTGCCATCCCTGTACGCTCAGGCGGAAGTATCCCAATTGTGGCTTTGTTTGAAAAAGAATTAAAAAGTAAAACTATCTTAATGGGATTCGGATTAGATAGCGATGCGATCCATTCTCCTAACGAGCATTTTGGATTGTTTAATTATTTTAAAGGAATAGAAACCATACCGTCGTTTTATAAGTATTTTACGGAGTTGTATTTGCAAGAAAAAAAGTAAATTATAAATTATTTATTCTTCTCCTCAATCCATTTAGATAAATACTTGGTACTTTTTAAGGTATGATGCATCAACATTTGACCGATAAAATTGGATTTGCGATGCGTGTTTAAATTTTTCAAAAGAAAATTAATTCGAGCCTTAAAATCATCCACAAATAAGGATTTCACATATCTTTTTTGAATGATTTCAAACCCATTATCTTGTGCTTTTTGCCACATTGTTTTATCACAATACATCTGAACAGCGGCATTGGCTAAATCTGTTGAATTATTAGCAACAACACCATTCCAAGGCAAATTACCTGACATCGATTCGGCTCCTATAGACGTGGTTACACTTGGCGTACCACATTGCATAGCCTCTAACAATTTGCCTTTTGCTCCTGCACCAAAACGTAAAGGAGCTAATAAAACACGCGCATTTTTGATCACATCTGCTGAACTTTCTGCCCGACCCATCACATAAAACCCCGAAACAGGATTGTGCAACTGCATTACTTTTTCGGACATATAAGCTCCGTAGATTAACAATTTTGCCTTGGGCAATTGAACGCTGATTAAACTCCAGATTTCTTCTTTCAAATAACGAACAGCATCCCAATTGGGTTCATGCCAAAAATTACCTATAAAAACAAAATCACTTCTTTCTTCAAAAGGTTTTAAATTTTGAGAAGTTTCTGAATGTAAAAAAGGCAAATAATATAAGTTTTGATTGGGTACGCCAAAGTCTTGTTGCAACAAATCCATTTCATATTCTGAAATGATTAACGATAAATCACATCTGTAAATACTGGCAATTTCTCGCTTTGCGGTATCCGTTTGTAAATTCAAATCGGTAAACGAAATTTGTTTTTTAAAAGCCTCTTGACGTGCTAAACGTAAAAAATGTAAATCTTCGGTATCCAAGATCCGTAAAGCATCAGGGCAATTCTCGGCTACACGCCAACCAAATTGTTCTTCGGTAATGTAACGATCAAATAAAACAATCTTGGGTTGTAATTCCGATACGAAAGCATCAAAACTGGAATCATTTAATGTAATTACCTGTTCCTGAACACTTAAATGTTGTAGATCATAACTGTATTCACTTTTAGCCGCCGAACTCACAAATGTAATTTCGCATCCCCAATCCATAAAAAACTCAACCAACTGAATCATTCGACTCCCAGCAGCTGAAGAAGTAGGCTCTGGCCAAACCATTCCGATAATTAATAACTTTTTTGAAATTGACATCTTGTGTAATTAACGGTTACAAAAATGCACATTATATTTGCATAAAGAAACCAAAAGCACAGGCTATGTTAGGACTTAAATTAAAAACCGACCCAAGATGGGTACGTTTAGTAGAAACCAATCTCGAGGGTGTATTAACAGATCATGCTTGGTGCGAACAAAAAGCAGCCACAAATGCAATGGCATTGATTATTCAAAATTCTGAAAAACCCGAATTAGTGGAAGAGCTTATTAAAATTGCTCGAGAAGAATTAGAACATTTTCAAATGGTTTTTGAAATCATCCAGAAAAGAGGCTACACCTTAGGACGCGAACAAAAAGATAATTACGTCAATCAATTATTCATTTTCATGAATAAAGGAGGAAGCCGAATTGACTCTATGGTTGAGCGCTTATTATTTGCCGCCATGATTGAAGCCCGTAGTTGTGAACGTTTTAAAACATTATCCGAAAACATTAACGACCCCGAATTAGCTAAATTTTACCGTGATTTAATGGAAAGTGAAGCGGGTCATTATATGACTTTTTTAAACTTTGCTCGTAAATATGGCGACGCAGAAAAAGTAAATAAACGCTGGCAAGAATGGTTAACTTTCGAGAATGAGTTAATCACCAAGTTTGGGAAAGACGAAACGATTCACGGGTAAATAATTATTCCAATTCTTCCCGCACCTTTTTTGTCAAACTTTTAAAAACCAAGTCGTACGAATGATCGATTAATACTTTGATTTTGGAAGAAGGCAAATCTTGATTGAACGACACCGTGTTCCAATGTTTTTTGCTCATGTGATAACCTGGTTGCACAGCTTCGTATTCGGCACGGAGCTCTAAAGCATATTCGGGATCGCATTTTAAATTTATAGAACAATCATCACCCGACTCCCAACCTTTGAGTGACGTTAAGGCGAACATTTTATTGCCAACTTTAAAAACCAAGGTGTTTTCGTCAAACGGAAAATGCTCGGTTACCCCTTTTTTAGATTGGCAGTATTCGTAAAATTCTTCTAAGTTGTTCATGTTTTTTTATTGTACTTTAAATAAATCACTCGAAATCCCATCGGTTAAAAACTTGCCTTTTGGCGTGGCTTTTACAATCGTGTCATCACAAATTTCTAACGATGCGTTATCCAAATATTTTTGTGCTTGTTGTTTAAAATAATTTAGATATGCTGTCCCAAAATTTTGCTCAATCGTAACGAGAGACACCCCCCATTGGGTACGCAAACCCGTCATGACATATTCGTTATATCGATCTGAAAGTGATAATTTTTCTGTTTCAGAAGGCGACTCTCTTTTTTCTATTGCTTTTAGGTATTTTTGATTGTTAGAAATATTCCAACTTCTGGATTGTCCGTCAAAACTGTGTGCCGACGGTCCAATACCGAGGTATTTTTCTCCTTTCCAATAATTGGTATTGTTTTCTGAAAAAAAGCCTTCTTTACCAAAATTAGATAATTCATAATGTACGAATCCTTTTTCGGTTAAAGTTTTTACCAAAATTTCAAAATGCTGTAAGGCTTCTTTTTCATCTGGCGATGGTATTTTTCCTTTTTCAACAAATGTGGCCAATGCTGTTTTATCCTCGACCGTTAAGGCGTAACAGGAGATATGCGGAATGCCGTAAGACAATACTTTTTGGATATTTTGCAACCAATGCTCGTTGGTTAATCCAGGGATTCCATAAATCAAATCTACCGACAGGTTATCAAAATAGCGTGTAGCGATTTGTAAACAGTTTTCGGCTTCTTGTGCGTTGTGCGCACGATTCATTAACGTTAAATCTTCTTCAAAAAAAGACTGAACACCAATACTTAATCGGTTTATTGGTGTTTGTGCGAGTTCAATTATTTTTGATTCCGATAAATCATCTGGATTGGCCTCAAGGGTAATTTCGGGATGATCCGATACGGTAAACAATTCGTACACTTTTTGGATTAAAAACTGAATTTGTGCAACAGTTAAAACACTAGGTGTTCCGCCTCCAAAATAAATGGTATTTACGGTTTCGTTAGTCAATTCGTGCTGACGCAAACACATTTCTTCGACTAAAGCCAAAACCATTTCCTCTTTATAATTGACCGATGTCGAAAAATGAAAGTCACAGTAGTGACACGCTTGTTTACAAAACGGAATGTGGATATAGATACCTGCCATTTATTTAGTCACCCGTTTTTCATTCTGTTTTACAAAAGCATCCCAACCTGTATAACTTTTGCCTGCTACAATTTTTCCTGAATTAAAAAAATGACAAACCGCTGCAGCTAAACCATCGGTACTATCGAGATTTTTGGGTAATTCTTTTAATCCTAACAATTGCTGTAACATTTTGGCGACTTGCTCTTTACTTGCATTACCGTTACCAGTAATCGCCATTTTAATTTTTTTAGGTTCGTATTCGGTGATCGGTATTTGTCGTGACAAACCCGCGGCCATTGCTACACCTTGCGCTCGTCCTAATTTGAGCATCGATTGTACGTTTTTACCAAAAAAAGGGGCTTCAATCGCTATTTCGTCGGGGTGATGAGTGTCAATTAACTCAATAGTTCTTTCAAAAATAAATTTTAATCTAACGTAATGATCGTCGTATTTAGACAGTTGCAACTCATTTAATTGCAAAAACTCCATTTTTTTATTGATAACTTTAATCAATCCAAAACCCATGATGGTGGTTCCTGGATCGATTCCTAAAATGATACGTTCGCTTGTCAAATTATTTGTGTTATTTTGCATGGATGAAATACCGTAAGAGATACAAATCTAAGCAATTAGCCTTTCAAGCTACTAAGATTATTCTAATATGTAGCGCATTTTTATTTATTTACTTTCAGCTACAAACAAAATCGAATTCGGTCTCTTCATTTTTAGTAGAAAAATTAAAAACTAGTTTTTCTTTCTTTTCGCTGGTAATTTTACTGTTTTTGTCTTCTCTAAATTTATTTTTTGAAGTCATTAAATGGCAAAATTTAGTATCATACATACAACCTATTTCTGTTAAAGATGCTTTTACACAAACGTTTAGTAGTATGACGTTGGCTTCTTTTACACCTAATGGCATTGGCGAATACGGGGCTAAAGTTTTATACTATCCGAAAACGTTTACCAAAAAAATATTGTTACTCAACCTTTTAACTAACGGAATTCAAATGGTAATCACAACTATTTTAGGGGGTTTGGGTTGTTTCTATTTGAGTGCGGTTGTTTCAATTCCTTTGAATAAAAACACATTACTATTAATTTGTGGCGCGATCGTTTTAATTTTAATAGTGATTTATAAACTTCGTAATCAGATGTTGTTTGGTTTTTCTATTTCAAAAACTATTGCTAAAATCGGTAAAATACCGCGCGAAATTCATATCAAAAACACCCTCTATGCGGTTATCCGATACGCGATATTTTGCCATCAATATATTTTTATTTTGTATTTAGTTGGTGTTGATTTAGCATACCACACCAGTTTATTTACGTTATTTACGGTATATCTTTTTGCTTCGATAATTCCTACTTTTCAAATCGTTGATGTCGCCATTAAGGGAAGTGTTGGTATTTATTTATTTGGTTTATTTGGTGTTGATGCTTCTTCTATTTTATTATCCGCTACTATTATGTGGTTTTTTAACGCGATGTTACCCAGCTTGATCGGATCTGTTTTTGTTTTTAAATACAACTATAAATGGGTATAGTTTATTGTATCATTTTAGTGTTTTATCTGATTTTAATCTTGTTATTATCGTTTGGTATTCGGGTAATTAAACCCATGCCTAATATCTCTTTAACGAATCCTTTAACTCGGTTTACGATTCTTATCCCTTTCCGAAATGAAGCGCATCGAATTATTCCGTTATTAAAAAGTGTACTCGAAATTAACTACCCAACTTCTGAGTTTGAAATTATATTAATCAATGACAACTCCACAGATGATTCAATTGCTGTAATCGATGATTATTTAAAAAAATCTGCACTTTATTATACCGTAATAAACAATCGAATTGATAGCAACAGCCCTAAAAAAGACGCACTCCAGATAGGAATACAAGCAGCACAAAACGATTGGATTATCACAACCGATGCAGATTGTGTGGTATCGTCACTATGGTTACAAACATTTCATACCGCTGTGATTACTCACAATCCAAAAATGATTGTTGGATCTGTTATGTTTCAAAAAGGTAAAAACCAGCTCGATCAATTTCAGTATTATGATTTATTGAGTTTACAAGGCGTTACGTTGGGAAGTTTTGGTATGGGTTTTCCGTTTTTATGTAACGGTGCTAACTTAGCTTACACCAAAGATTTTTTTATTCAATTAAATGGTTTTGAAAATAATGAAGACTCGGTTAGTGGTGATGATGTTTTTTTATTACAAAAAGCGATTCTGAAAGATAAAAAAGCGATTCACTATTTATTACATCCTCAAAATACGGTAAGCACACCTCCCGAAAAATCATGGGGAAACACATTTCAGCAACGGGTTAGATGGGCGGCCAAAACATCTCGATACCCTCTTAAATCAGGCAAATTTATTGCTATTATAAGTTTCATCAGCAATCTTTTGATGGTGCTATCTCCAATATGTTTTTACTACAATCCTGAAATTGTATTGGCTTTTTTAGTCCTAAAAATAGGCGTTGATCTGCTATTTTTAAAAATAACAGCTCAACACCTAAAAATACCTACTCGCGTTTTGGATATCCTAATCAATAGTTTTATCTATCCGTTGTTTAGTACCGCAGTCGCACTTTATAGCCTATTTGGATTTTTCGTTTGGAAAGAACGACAATTTAAGCGTTAATTATTTTAGTTTAGAAAATTTTTATTTACCATTCGCAAGGATCTATCTGCAAAATCACATTAGCTCCTTCTGTAATAACGGTATCTGTTTTTATTATTATATCATTTCCTGCTGTTACTGTTAATACTGTATTGGGAGCCGTATTTATTTGTGCAGAACAATTGGCATTAATTGACGCTTTATAACCCGCAATTGTGATTTGATCTACTGAGTTTAATTCACCCTCTTTAATAACATCACAATATTGTTTTTCTCCATACACATCATAAACACCTACGGCATTCCAAGCTGCTTTAACTGATAAGAATTCGGGAGAACAAACACCAAACATAATTTGAGCTTGAGACAACCAGGCTATACGTGCATCTTTATAATCCGAAGTCGGGCCTAAAGCTTGTAGTGTTTTATACGCCAATTGTTGTGCTTTTTCTATACCAATAGGAGTAACAGAGTAGCTGTCATTATGATCATTAACACCATTTCCTCCCATACATAGTAAGTAGAAAAAATAATTTTGTACGCCACTATTGGTGTGTACACTCCCGTTATCTCCACCAATAATAGTAGGATCCCACCAATTTAGACCATTCATGGTGTCGGGTTGATTATGTATTTTTGGATTTGACATATTTCTAAGCACCCCGTAACCATTACGATCTTCACCTATATTCCAAGTATTTAAAGTGATAATTTTACCGTATTCATCAGTCGAATCAAACTCAAAACCCTCGAGATCTATCTCTATTAAATTACCAAATATATCCGAAAAAGATTCGTTTAGTGCTCCTGATTCGCCTTGATAAACTAATTTAGAAGTTTTTTCTATTACGCCATGGGTAAATTCATGACCAATAATATCAATGGTATTATAATCGTCTTTAAGTGTTATATTAGAAGCATCTGAATCTCCATCACTATTACCGACTCGCATTATACCATTTCCAAATGAAGCATTTTCATAATACGGAATATCCTTCCCTTTAGAATCTTTTTTTGTAAATTGAGAATTTAAAATAACATCAATATTTCCGTTTTTATTATCCCACCCCAATCTATTAAATGTATTTTTATAGTATTTATAAGTAACCTCCATATTAAATAGAGTTACATTTGCAGACACTGCTTTTAAAAAGTCATTATAATAAAATCTTTGATTTTTTGCATTCCAATCATACAAATTAAGCGTACCGTTACAATCGTTTGACAACCGATACTTACCTAATGATTCCTCGGCATAAGTATGTATCTTAGAATCAGATGATAAACCTGCCACGTTTGTACGTTCGATACAATTTTCTCCAGCAGCAACAGTTTCAGTATTAACTTTAGAAGTTATTTTTTTAGAATGACTATCATTTTTATGTTTTGTTATTTTTTTAGCAAATCCCTTTTCATGATTATGACCAAAACAATCGTGTGTTAAATTTTCTTGACTTAGTACTTCTCCATTTTCTGCGTTTATAATTAACTTATAATCAAAAGAAGGATTAGACGCATGTATTTCCAATGAAAATGCGGCATATAATTTATCCCCTTTTTGGTAGTATACTTGTTCGGGTTTGGGGTAATAAGTTGCATCTGGATTATTCTCACGACGCTTAATACCGCTTTCATCAAAATCATTTTGCCAAGCGTATTCTGTAGCTGGGTACTGTGCCAAAACAGAAGCAATCACAGCTTCGGGCGTTAATGCAAATGTGTTAAAAACAGGCATATCGTTTACCCATCCACCCTGAACTCGATCAACAATACCGTTATTTAAATACACAACTGCAACACTATTCATCACCCTAATGTTATTCAGGTATTGATCGTGTCTTTCCATTACATATGTTCCTGTTAATGGGATTGTTGATGTTATTTTAAACGTCGATAACTCGGATAGATTTAGCGCTGTTTTTTCTTTAAAAAGTAAATCGGATGTTAAATTCGCTTCAGGTTTAATAAAAATCCATTTGCCATTATTTTTAACTGAAGTGGCGATGGTTTTTAACTGAGTGGTCATGGTGAATTCACCTAAATTTATTTGCCCCCAAATGAAATTTGTCCCCATTAGGAGCGTAAGTAAAATAGAATGTCTCATAATAAATTATTTAGAGATTTCTTTTTTTAGAAGCTCATTTTCTTTTTTTAATGTATCTATTTGTTTTTGTGCTTCTATCATGTATAAAGTAAGTTCTTCAATTTTTTGCATAAACAACTTGCTCATTTCACCTACGTTTAACCCACCTTCGGTTCCTTCAATTTCTTTGGCCGATGGTATTTCAGGTAAATGTTTGTGCTCTAAAATGTATTTTTCAACTTCCGCCAACGGACGTAATTTATATTCTTTTTCGAATACAAAATCTGCCCAATCTGTATTTACACGTATTTCTTTGGCTCTGATGGTTCCGTTAACACTTAATTTATGCGTAGGATTATTGGTCCCTATTCCTACCTTTCCGCCTCCGTTTGCTATAATAACATTTCCTGTTGGATTATCATTAATATACACATTTGATGTGTTTTTCCCCCCTCTGATATAAGTATGCTCTTCTTTATCATAATTAAAATGTGAAACATGTTCAGTACCCTCAAAAGCAGCGGTACCCCAAGGGCTGTCAAAACCTCTTTTTACGGTTAATGTAGCTTGTGCTCTTGGCGCTGAACCGCTATAACCAATACCTGTATTGCCCCCAAATTTATTAAGATACAAATTGCCCGTTGCATTTTCTGCTAAACCTTCATTCCAAACAAAAGCTTGGAAACCTGAGCCATCGGCAGCAAGGGTACCTATAGGTGAGTTTATATTAAGTGCGGCATTGGGCATTTGAGTAAAATTAGTATTCCAAGTTTTTGCATCAAGAAGATTTCTACCATTTATCGAGGTAGCTTTTATATTGGCATTAGTGTACATAAAAGGCACGCTGTTAAAAGTAGACTCCGTAAAAGTACTTGATCCGCCTGCACTGCCACTGCCTGATTTTTCGGCATAAAAAGCATACGGCACACTCATCAATTGTTTACTACCCACAATAGAATAGTTAGTGCCACCCGCTGGGTCAGTTTCTGTTTTTAAATAAAAGGTACCAGATACCCAATTTATAGTTGCAAAACTACCGTTTAACACCGAGCCTGCACCAACATCAAGACTAACCAAACCACTTGCATTAGTTGTTGTATTGTGTGCCTCCTGATAGACTATTGCTCCTGTTTCGGTGCCTTGTAAAAGGCTAACACGTACGCCTACTTTTTGATTTGATAATATCTCGCCAGATGCGTTACGCAAAATTGCCTGATAGCTCATTTTTTGTGGGGCTTGTGCCCAAGTGCTTAAGCTTAAAAATAGCGTTAAGCATAACGTAAGTTTTATTTTCGTTTTCATGGTTTATTTTTTTAGATGGATATTTTTTACTCTACAATAACTTTACGGGTACTAAAGGACTCTTTTGATTTTAGTGTTACAATATAAACACCTTTGGCTAATGCAGATAAATCAATTGAATTTTGAGTTGTAACTCCGTCAAAATCTTGGTTAAAAACCAAACTACCAACAATGGTATGAACCGCGATTGTGTTTAATGCTACATTGTTAATATGCAATACATCACGAGTTGGGTTGGGATAAATTTCAAGATTTGAGAATACATAATCAGCATTTGATAAATTTGTACATTCTTCATTATACGTTGCAGTTGCGTCTTTTAAAACACCTGTCCAATTCGCATCAGAATAGGATTTACTATCAACCAGAATACAACTTAAATTTGGATTGTTGTTTAGTCTTAAATTATTGATGTTTAGCAACGCATTATTGCCGTTTTTTAAATTTAAAGAAGTCAATTGATTTTCACTCAAACCTAAATCTATTATTGCTGGGTTATTCGAAATATCAAACGATTCCAAAACATTCGAAAAACAAAAGACTGATACTAAATTTTTATTGTTGGCAATATCCAAATTCGATAAATTATTAAAACTGACCTCTAGTGTTTTTAAATATGGAGCTTTGTATAAATTTAAATTGGATATTTGATTTACCCCACAATTCAAATCAGTTACAGCTTTATTATTTATAATATCTAAAGCGGTTAACTGATTGTTGTAACAATTAACATTCGTTAAATAAATATTATTAGTTACGTTTAAATTCGTGATTTTATTTGATTGACAACTTACCGTTTTTAAATTAAGATTTTTTGACAAATCTAGACTAGTTAATTGGTTTCCGTCGCAACTTAAATTTACTAAAGAGGTAAAATCTTGTATACCTGTTAAATCTTTGATGTCGCGGTATCCCATATCCAAATCTGTAATCCCTACTATACTTTTGGTAAGAACTTTGCCTGCTTCTCCATCTGTGTCTATACCTAAATCTATTAACCATCCTTCGAAATTAGCGTCAGGGATTGCCGTGTAAGGATCTAGTGGTATAATTTTCACAAATTGTTGTTGAACACCTTGGCTCATTGTTCCTCCTGTACCTTTAGCCTCTATATAATCTATTTGACCAATTGAAAAACTCATTGTTCCGCCCGAACCTGTAGCCTCTCCTCCCCCAGAGACTACAGAATTTTGAGCTTTTGAGGTAAAAAACACCAAAAGCAATAGTGTGATGTAAATAAAATATTTCATAGTATTAGTTATTAGTTGTTAGTTTTTCTTGCTAATTTTAGGGTATATCAAATATTTACACACTAATTATTAGTTTAGGGTATAACATTAAGTTAAAATGCTCGTATAGCTCTTATTGCATAAGGTTCTGTATCAACTAAACTATAAAATTGATCTCCAATTTTTATATGTTGATAAGGTGGGTATGGTATTAACAATTTTTCCCAACTATTAGACCAAACATTGTATTTTAGGCACCAAATACTTGTACCTGCAAAGGATATACCTAATTGATCAAAAATAAGTTTTTGGAATGATGACATATAAGATTGTTTGCTAAGGTTTAAAATACTCGAATATTTCGCCATTTCTTCCAACTCTTTTAAGTTGGGCAACCACCAATCAGAGTATCCATTTAATGTTAAATTCATACATAAAAATGAGCTGTTAGCAAATGGTTCTTTAATAGGGTCCGCACTGAGGAATAATTCATATTGATTCCCTGAGCCTAATATGTCCGAATTATAATCAAAAGAATAAGGAACAATAAAAGGGTTAGCATACGTACTTTGATCGCTAGGGGCAGCTACTAATCCATGTTCGCCAGTACTATCAACATAAAATACAATGCCCCCAAATTTGTTTTCACCAATTTTTACAGAAGGAGCTTTGTATGATATTACTTGTCCATAACCAGTTCCAGCTGAAGAGTTTGCGTAAGCTCTTAAATAATAAGTTGTTCCAGGAAGTAAGTTAGGTACTTCCACTCTAAACCGACCATCAAAAATATAAACAGCTGTTTTTGTTGTGCTAGCAGTAGTTGGATTACTATTGGTATCATAAGCAACTCCAAATCCATTTGTAAGAATCGGTTCTCCTCCATCATCAGAAATGAAACCTTCTAGATAAACAATATCATTTTCTACAAAAGTTCGCACTGTTTGAACGACTGGTTTTGAAGCAACTGTTTTAAAATTAAATACTTGTCCAAAAGCAGTTCCAGCAGAGTTGGTAGCGAACGATTTAACAAAATAGGTTTTATTTACTTGAAACTTTGAAAATGAGAGTTTAGATTCTCCCTTTCCTACTCCCAATTTTACTATACTATCTGCCAATGTAAGTTCTTTATTTTCACCCCAAATAAAGCCATAAGCAGTTATAGGTAACCCACCATCATCTTCAACAGATGCTCCTAAAGTAGCTGATTTGCTACCAACATTATCAGGTTCTAAAGTTTGTACTTTAGGTAAACAACCTCCCCATTTTGGTTCGCCATCACAGTAAACTAAACTTTTCCCGTAAGCATTTGTTGGTGCAGGAATATTTACCCAAGAGTTGTCTTTCCACACTAACATATCTCCATTTTTTACACCTTTAATGATAGTGCCACTAACAACAGAGCCACTTGTTTCTGCATATAGTGCATACGGTACACTCATTAGTTGGCTAGTTCCAGTAATTGTATAGGTAGCTCCTCCTAAAGGGTCAGTTTCGGTTTTCATAAAATAAGGACCTTGTGCCCAATTTATTGCTGTAAAAACACCCGATACAACTGTACCAGTACCTATTTCTATACTAACTAAACCATTTGCGTTCGAATTTTTAAGTTGTGTTTCAACATAAACTGCTTCACCAACTTCACTACCTTTTAAAATGCTAATTCGAATTCCAATTGGAGAATTAACAACCAAATTGTTAGAGCTATTTCTAATTACAGATTGATAGCTCATTTTTTTTGGTGCTTGAGCAAATACACTAGCAGCCAGTAATATTGCTGCAGAAATTAAAAGTAATTTTTTCATGGGGTTAGAGGATTAAATTGGGTTGTTGTTATTTTTGATTGGTATAACTAATATAATCAATTTTAACACACGTTTAACATTTTAAAAACACGTTTGCTTTTGATTTTTAAATCGACTTTCGTCTATAGATAATCTTCATTATTAGTTAATTGCCTGAATTGGGTATATCGATATAAAAAAAGTTTGATGAAACGAATTTCATCAAACTTTTTTCAGCAGAATGTCTTGATAAAGCTATTCGACAACTACCTTTCGGGTAGTAACCGCATTTTTAGATTTTAAAGTCACAATATAAAAGCCTTTTACTAATCCTGATAAATCAATAGTATTTTGTGTACTAATCTTATCAAATGATTGGTTTAAAACTAAACTTCCAACTGCATTATGCACTTCAATAGTATTTAGATTTACATTGTTAATATGCAACACATCACGAGTTGGGTTGGGATAAATTTCAAGATTTGAGAATATAAAGTCCTCATTTGATAAGGTTGTACAAACAGTTTGGAAAATTGACTGAGGATCTTTTAACACTATGCCTTCCCAATTGGCATCTGAATACTCTTTGCTATCAACTTGAATACAAGTTAAATTAGGATTGTCTTCAAGTCGTAAGCTTCCAGCATTAATTCTGGTATTGTTCTCGTTTTTCATGTTTAAGCTCGTCAAATTATTTGAGGCACAACCAAAATCAGCCAAGTTAGGATTTCTGGACAAATCTAAATGTGTAAGCTGATTGGTAAAGCAATAAAAAGTAACAAGATCGGTATTAGTTGATAAATTTATCGCTGTTAAGTTATTTGAATTAGTTTCTAAAGTTGTTAGTAATCCGCATCCTAAAATATTTAACGTACTGATTTGATTGTAACTACAGTTTAAAGTAGTTAAATACTTTTTATTACTCACATCTAAAGATGTTAAAGCGTTACCATAACAAATTAAACTAGACAAAGCTGTAAAATCTTCTATACCCGACAAATTTGATATGGATGAATTGGATACGTCTAAACTAGTTACTGTATCGATATTTTTAGTAAATACTTTACCATTAATACCGTCGGTATCGATGCCTAAATCAATTAATTTTTTTTCAAAATTACTGTCAGGAATTAAAGTATAAGTAACTATAGCAATAGGTGTTGTTGTACCACAGCCATTGGTTGATTTTAAACCATAAAATTTATTGTTTACAATATCGTTACCAAAGGCAGTAAGATTTTTAAAACTTCCATCTGTGGTTATTTGTTGATCAGGTGAACAATTTGAAACAAAATCAGAAGCCATCCATCCAATTTTTCGACTACAAGCCTCTTCTAAAATTTGTGGGTATGTGGTAGTTAAATCCAATTCACCACAACCACTATTTTGTTTTGATGAAATTCCGTCTAAAATAAATGGAATATCCGCCGATTTAATCGCATCTAATTTTTGCTGAATTTGCTCTAAACTATTGCCATAAGCCCAATCGATATTCGCTGCAAAAACTAACGCATTTTTTGGATCATTTTTAATCATTGTATTAGCTATTGATGCTAATTCAGTAGATGATTGTCCGCAATCTGGAGCATCAATCATTATTGCCCCTTCTACACCTAGCTTTCTCAGTGTAGAAATTGCCTTATTGTAGGTTTCTTGAAAAGAATTAAGCTCCGTAGCTACATCTTGCGATGAGTAAACATTATCAAATTTGCTCGCAAGATTTATGATTAAGTGCGATTTGTTCGTTTCAATAAGTTTTAACACAGGCTCACTTGTCCAAAATTTCATTACCTCATCATTAAAATGGGTAGTAGCATCTCCTACATTATCTTTACAAGAAATAGCATCATCGTTGATACTTAAAATAGGAGTTATATCTTTTGAGATACAATACGCAATTACATTACTTAAATGTCCGTCAGTAACAAACTCATTTATAGTTTGAGCAGTAACCTGAATAGGCGACTCTAGATTTTGATTCCAATGTTTAGTCGTATACCAAGGTATTGCGATGGTATTGGCGCCTGTTTTAGCTACTTCATCAATAAATTTCATATAACTCTCCGATATATTACCAGATCCATTTACTGCCCTGCCTATGATATAGGTAGGTGGTAACAACATACCTTTAGGTATTGTTGTTTTAAAAATAAAATCCGACAACTTTGTAGAGTTAAATAAAGCGATTCCGCCATTACCTCCATCTATTTTAATTTTTAATTCGTATTTACCGAAATTATTTTCAATATCCTTTATAGTACCTAAATCAAATACCAACCCTGATTGGCTAGCTTTATCGCTTAAATAAATAATGTTGTTGAATTTGTCTATTTGAATACCGCCTAATCTACCTGTTCCAGAACCAGAAGATGGCAGAGTATACACATTATATCCGCCACTTTGATTGGCCATATTAGGGTCAGCAATTATAGGGCTTGATGCATTCAGTATTGTGCTTTGATACGCGCTTGATATGGCTACTAAAGTAGGCGCTGTATTGCCTGAATTGTAATTATTATTAGCTACCCATAAAACGCCGTTTTTATCAAAATCAAGACCTGTAGGGTCACTAAATAATTTAGCTACAGATGCTTGAATTGTATTTGCTGATGTTATGGTACCGCCATCGTTGGTCCTCAATTCCTGAAATGAGGTATTAGCCGTATTTAAATTAGCTTTTTTTATACAAATTATACGGTGATTTCTGTAATCTGAAGCCCAAAGATTTCCTGCAGCATCAAATACGAAATTTGAAAAGAATGCATAAGGATTAGTAGTATTATCAGTTCCGTCAATTAAAATCTTACTAGACAAATAGGTTGGTGCCGCATACACTACAATTTTATTTTTTCCAAATTCAGGCCCTCCGGCTGTATATAAATTACCTGCAGCATCAAAAGCGATACCTACGTATTCTTTTTCTGTAGTATTGGACACCTGAGATACGTTGGCTCTAGCATAAGCAGGATCTTTTATGTAACTTGGAAATTTAAAAATCTTATCCCCATCAGTACCTACAGTGGTTACATATAAATCGTTTCCAAACGTTGTTACAACATTAGGAGATCCTTTTGTAGATAAATCAATAGTATAAGTAGGGTCAGCTGCGATGCCTGAATTGGTTCTAAAATATGTTTCAACACGCTTTGTTGTATTAAATTCTGGTACAATTAAACCTCTGTATGCAAGAGGTGCGGCTACAGCTGGTGCAGGTGTTGGTGGCACAACTACTACTGGCGCCACATAATCAAACAAGGCGCTTTGTCCGTTCCCTGGGTTAGTCGAAACAATATTAAGTTTTTTTGATGCGTAATCGTTTGAAATTGAGTTTAATGAAGCGATATCAAACCACATTCCAGCGCCATTATTTTCGTCATTTACATAAATTCTATTTATAGCTTTATCTATTTGCATGCCGCCTAATTGACCTTTGGAAGCCACTGGATTAAAAGTTGGCAAGTTCCAAATATTAAAACCATTAATATTATTGCTCATGTTGGGATCTGCATCCATTCTCTCGTTTGGCCCTAGTCCTAAAATACTTGAAATTTGCCCAGTTGAAATTTTCACAATTGTTGGAGCTTTATTAACAGCATTATCGTTATTATTAGCTACCCACAAATTACCATTACTATCAAAAGCAAGACCTTCGGGTTTCGAAAAAACGCTAGTTATTGGTATTCCTTTCAAGATTGGATCCAAATTACTGCTAGTCCCACCCGCAGACCAAGCAGATGAATTAGTATAAAAGGAACGATATGTTGCAGGCTCGCTACTCAAATCAGCTGCTTTTATCACTAAAACTCTATTGTTCTTATAATCAGAAACCCACAAATTACCGTTTGTATCAAAAACTAAATTACCAAAATAAGATGGTGCGCCTCCGTTACCCAGATTAATAGGAGCGTCAAATCCACCAGTAGGTTTTAAAGGGTATTTAAAAATATTCGTGTTTTCCCACTCTCCCTCAGATACATATAAGTTACCAGCAGCATCAAAGGCCATTCCTAAATAGTGTGCTTTACCAGTAGTAATCGAAGTTCTAGCAGCATTTTTCTTGTCATTTTTATAATTAGTGTACTTATAAACTCCGGGTGTTAACCCAGGAATATTATGATAGTTCAAAATTGAGACAAACAAATCATCACCTAACATTACCACACAATTGGGTGTCCCTGGGGTCGCAAAAGTGTAATTAGGGTCGTAAGTAATAGTTGTAGGCGATGTAGCATAATACATTTGAACTTGACTGTTCACAAACTCTGGTACCACCAACGCTTTGTTTATTAATTGTGCTTTTA
This sequence comes from uncultured Flavobacterium sp., assembly GCA_964420215.1. GTDB lineage: Bacteria > Bacteroidota > Bacteroidia > Flavobacteriales > Flavobacteriaceae > Flavobacterium. The sequence goes on from CAYQSQ010000025.1 coordinate 18,256, forward strand.
CGCTTTGCAAAAACAAGAGAGAAAAACATATAAGAGCGAGTCTTACATTAGATAAATTTGTTTTCATTTTTTAAAAATATTATTGGTTAGTATTTAGTTTATGTTATTCATGATAGTAAAATTTGCCCTCGGTAATTGTGAGTACACTACCGTCAATACCGTTCAATGTACCCTCAAAAGTAGCCTCTACTTCACTAGGTGTTTGACTTGCTTTGGTAATGTTAACTTTCATCACAAAACCAGTAATTGAACCTGCCTGAAAATTAGCAGGAGAATAGTTTAAGAATTGAGCTGCATTATAATTTGGCGCCCCGTCAATAATATCATAAGTACCTATTCCGGGGTTTTTATATAAATTAAGGCTAAAAATTTGTTCATCTTTGTTTTCAGGACCTTTTGAACCGCCAATTATAATAGCGTCATCGTATCCTTTTGGGTGAAATGCGCCAAAAATTTTGTGATCCGCTCTCCACTCGACTCCATTAATCTTCATGGTCAAGTAATTTTTACTTGCAGTATTGTTCGGCAAGGGGTTTGGTTGAAGGTTTGATTCGCTACTGCTTTTTGAGCAAGAAAACAATGGGACAGCAATGAACACGAAGAGTATTCGAATAAATAATTTCATAAAAAACTGTTGTTATTGATTGGGTTATTTCTTAAATAAATGTAAAAAAAAAAAAACGATTTTAACATAATATTAATTTTTTTTTAAAACTTATTAAAGTTTATATTTGAGTAACAATCCAACTAATTTTTTAACTCTATTATGAAAAACATGAAAAAAGCATTATCAGTTTTATTTATTTTCTTGATGTGCAAAACTTTTGCTCAAAAAGTAATCAAAAACATCAACGAAACGCCTTATGGATCTTCTATTGATTCTAAATTTAAAATGGTCGAATTAAACGGCATCGCTTATTATAACGCAACCGATGGTGTGCATGGTGTAGAATTATGGCGAACCGATGGCACCGAAGCTGGAACATGGTTAGTCAAAGATATAGATATCGAATCCGCTAGTAATTATCATGGTAGTTTATCTTTCGATGGCGTAAATCAAGAATGGACACCTACGGTTTTAAATAATAAAATAATATTTCCAGCCTTTAAAAGCGCAATCGGAGATACCGAATTGTGGGTGTCTGACGGCACAAGCGAAGGCACTGTACTTTTAAAGGATATCAACACCAATATGAATCCTACTTTTGACACACCTACCACAAGCTATCCTGGGGGAGGTAATAATAATGAATTTGTCACCTACAACGGGCAATTATATTTTCCTGCAACGGAATTTGTAAATGGCGGATTTAATACCGGAATTTGGAAAACAGACGGTACACCAGAAGGCACTGTACTAGTAGCAAATTTTCCGAATAGTGGTTTCCAACGTACTACTTCAGTCACCATCATAAACGATAACTTATACTGTGTAGCGAACGAGACTGATTTTTGGAAATTGAATTTACAAAATCTACAAGTTAAAAAATTAAAAACCTTTAATAAGTTAACTCGAGGATATAAAAAAGAACTTGTTGTTTTTAATAATAAAATCTATTTTTCAGCTGTCGATAGTAATTTTGGACATGAAATATTTAGTTACACCCCCCCAAAACCTAGTGACGCTAACGATGATGGCATTTTAGATGTTTTAGATGTTACTATTGGCACTAAATCAACCTACCCTGCTAACCTTACTGTCATGAATGGATCTCTATATTTTATAGGATATGACGAAGTGAACCAACAAGCATTATGGAAAAGCGATGGTACAACACAAGGTACGAACATGCTTATCGATATCAATACAACCGATGAATATCCTCATTTCAGTAATGGTATTACAATGTCTCCTGGTGAGTCATTTTTTGTTTTTCAAAATAAATTTTGGTTTGCAGCATCCAATGGTATAAATGGGGTAGAATTGTGGATGAGCGATGGCACTGCCGAAGGAACAAAAATGATAGCCGATAATATGGCTGGTACGAATAATGGTAATCCATCTAACTTTATTGCATATAACTCTAAAATATTTTATAGTTCTTGGTATTACAAAGAAGGTATGGATGGCTCTATCCAAAATCAATTACTATCATACGATCCTCTAACAAATGAGAACATGTTGTATTGGCAAGAAGGGATGAACAGAAATGCCCGTGGAAATGATATGCCGGTGATCTATAATGCTAATTTATATTTTTCAGGCAGTTATGATATTTCTAGCAAAACAGGGTATGAATTATGCACTTTAGACAATACCTTATCTGTGGCAGAAACCACTTTAGCAAAGTCTACTATAAAAATATATCCCAACCCGGGTATTTCATTTATCCAATGTATCGATTCTGAAAATGTTTATCCATTAGAATTAAAAATAACCAATTTACTTGGGCAGGTCTGTAAAACAGGTTTAATAAATCAACCTACAGAAAATTTGTCAATTGATGAATTACAATCTGGCATGTACATCATACAAATCACCGACAAAGAAAAAAACACATCAATCCAAAAATGGTTAAAGAAATAATATGAAATACAATATGAAACACACGATTTTACTAGGTGGTTTACTTTTTTTAATGAACTGCTCAAAATCCGAAGACGCAATACCCGTTGCTGTTATTCCTAAAACGGAAGACCCAATTGTTATAGCAATAGGAAATGTTGTAACAACATCAGGTATTGCAACATGGGATAAATTGGCTGTTGCCGAAAAAGAAAAGGTAAAAACATACAATACTCTATTTATACATGCCTCAGTAGGAGGTGATTTAGAAGATGGTTGCCAAAACAATGATTTTAAATTTAATTTTTACGATGGTAATTTTTTATATGACGGTATTAATGGCGCCGATTGGAACTCTATAAATGACGGAAATAACATCTCTAACGGTGAACCCGAAAAAAAGATAGAAGCTTTTAAAAGAGAAGCTTTACAACAAAAAGCCAAACTTAAAATAGCGATTTTTAAATTTGGCTATGCAGATATTACAGACACTAATTTAGAATCTGTAAAGGTTGTATACAAACAAATGATAGATGAGCTAAGAGCTGCAGGACTAAAATTTGTACACATTACCCCTCCATTAGTTTATATTAAAACCAAGGACGACGGCAATGAAGCAAAAATGAAAATGGCAACTTGGATGAAATCTACTTTTAAAGATAAAGATGTTATTTTTGATTTACAGGAAATAGAATCCGACAACGGAGCTTGTAATTTAAATGGAGTTTGGACTATTTGCGACAAATACAGATCAACAGATAGTTGCCCAAGTAAAGGACAAGGCGTTGATGCACCAGAAGGACAAGGTCATATTTGCGAAAAAGAAGCCACACGCATTAGCAAAGCTTTTTTATTAAGTATTTACAACGCAGGTAAATAATATAGTAAACGAAAAAAAATCCCGCTAAATATTATGTTTAGCGGGATTTTTTTCATTTGATACTTTACTTATTTCATTTGTATTTTACGTGCCAACAACGTATTTTTCAACAACATAGCAATTGTCATTGGTCCTACACCACCCGGAACAGGAGTGATAAATGATGATTTAGGGCTTACAGCATCAAAATCAACATCGCCAACAATGGCATATCCTTTTTCATTATCGACAGGTACACGCGTGATCCCAACATCAATAATCACTACACCGTCTTTTACCATATCCGCCTTTAAATAATTAGGCACCCCTAAAGCGGTGATAATAATATCTGCTTTTCGGGTAAATTCTTCGATGTTATTGGTACGGCTGTGTGTTAAGGTAACGGTAGAGTCTCCTGGATTTCCTTTGGTACTCATTAAAATACTCATCGGACGACCCACAATGTGACTACGACCAATCACTACAGTGTGTTTACCTTGTGTATCTACATTGTACCGTTTTAACAATTCCATAATCCCAAATGGTGTTGCTGGGATAAATGTTTCCATTTCGAGTGCCATCCGTCCAAAATTTTCAGGATGAAATCCATCAACATCTTTTTTAGGATCAACAGCTAATAATATTTTTTGCTCGTCTATATGTTTCGGCAATGGCAACTGAACGATAAATCCGTCGATGGCATCATTTTCATTCAATTCTTTTATTTTAACCAACAAATCAGCTTCTGAAATTGTTTCAGGCAAGCTGACTAATGTGGATTCAAAACCGATAGCCTCACACGATCTTACTTTGCTACCAACATACGTTAAACTCGCTCCGTTTGTACCTACTAACACAGCAGCTAAATGCGGTACTTTTTCACCTTTGGCTTTAATTTGTGCTACTTCTGCTGCTATTTCTTCCTTTATATCGTTTGATATTTTTTTACCGTCTAGTATTTGCATATTTTTAAAAAATTTTATCGCATTCCTTTCATACCACCCATCATACTCATCAAGTTTTTGGCTCCGCCACCTTGCATCATTTTCATCATCTTGCTCATTTGCTCAAATTGTTTCATCAATTGGTTTACCTCTTGTACGGTTCTTCCTGCTCCTTTAGCAATTCTGCTTTTTCTTTTTGCATCAATTAATGACGGATGTTTTCTTTCTTTAGGAGTCATCGAATGAATAATCGCTTCGATATGCTTAAAGGCATCGTCTTCAATCTCTACATCTTTTAATGCTTTTCCTGCGCCTGGTATCATTCCGACTAAGTCTTTCATGCTACCCATATTTTTGATTTGCTGAATCTGTTTTAAGAAATCATCAAATCCAAACTCATTTTTAGCAATTTTCTTTTGGAGTTTTCGCGCCTCTTCTTCGTCGTATTGTTCTTGTGCTTTTTCAACTAAAGACACTACATCTCCCATCCCTAAAATACGATCTGCCATACGCGAAGGATAAAATACGTCTATCGCATCCATCTTTTCACCCGTACCAACAAATTTAATCGGCTTATCAACTACTGATTTGATTGTTATTGCTGCTCCACCACGGGTATCTCCATCTAATTTGGTTAATACAACCCCGTCAAAATTTAAAATATCATTAAACGCTTTGGCAGTATTAACGGCATCTTGCCCCGTCATCGCATCAACTACAAATAACGTTTCGTTCGGTTTTATCGCTTTATGAACGTTTGAAATCTCCGTCATCATCGCTTGATCAATAGCCAAACGACCTGCTGTATCGACAATTACAACATCAAACCCATTGGATTTGGCGTAAGCAATTGCATTTTGAGAAATTTCTATCGGGTTTTTATTTTCAGGCTCCGAGTATACTTCTACACCGATTTGAGTACCCACAACATGCAACTGATTGATCGCCGCTGGTCTATAGATATCACAAGCTACTAATAATGGTTTTTTATTCTTTTTGGTCTTTAAATAGTTTCCTAATTTTCCTGTAAAAGTGGTTTTACCCGAACCTTGTAAACCTGACATCAAAATAATGGAAGGTTTACCTGATAAATCAATTCCTGTCGCATCTCCCCCCATCAAAGCTGTTAACTCGTCTTTAACCAATTTCACCATCAACTGACCCGGTTGTAAAGTAGTCAATACATTGGCACCGATGGCTTTATCTTTTACACGTGCGGTAAATTCTTTGGCTATTTTAAAATTAACATCGGCGTCTAATAAGGCTTTCCGAACCTCTTTTAAGGTTTCAGCAACATTAATTTCGGTGATTTTACCATGTCCTTTTAAGACATGTAACGCTTTGTCAAGTTTATCACTAAGATTTTCAAACATTTGGCTTGTATTTTATAATACTGCAAAGATAACATAATGAGCAAACTCATCAAACATTTTTTATTACGTCTGATTTATTAATTAACTATTCATTTCTAAATCTCGGATATAATCTTCGTATTCATAAAAAAAACGTTCCCAAGCATCCATTATATCATAGAAAAACACGTATATCTCTTCCCAATTTTTAGTATTATTCATACTTACACCATCTAAAGTAACCCATATACGACTGATTATTTTTCCGTTATCGAGGTGGTATTCAGATTCAAATTGTGCGCTTTCTAAAAAATCTTCTTTTAAAATAGTTTGTAACGACGTAATTTTTTGATAGTACAAATACCGAAGTTCATCGTCTTTACATTCGATATCCAAAGAGACTTCTGCTTTTTTTTGGTCGGCATAAAACTTAAACGAAAAATCTTTTATTTGCGTATTGTACAACAACCATTTGCGCGGGTATTGTTGCCCAAATTGGGTCCAAAATTCTTTTCTGATACGTTGTGTATCTTCCTTACTATACATATAAATGAACTATTTCTTTAAAACAACCTTCATATAGATATTAAACAAGGGGTAATTGCCTTTGTCGGTATCTTGTCGGGCGATTTCATCTAAAACATCTAATCCTTTAGTGATTTTACCAAAAACAGTATGTTCGTTATTAAGGTGGTGTTCTCCTTTGCGGTTGTGTACAAAATAAAACTCGTAAGGTGTGCTTTTTTTATCGGGATTATCAACCCAAGACCGTGCGGCACACAATACGCCAAAATCATGTTGGTGCTGTGGTTTAAATTCAGGAGGAAGGGTGTATTTTCCAATTTTTTTTCGCGACTTACTGGTTTTCATCTCATCGGAGTTGCCTCCTTGCACGACAAATCCATCAACTACACGATGAAAAAATGTTGTGTCAAAATACTTTTTCTTGATCAAATAAATCATATTTGCCCGATGTAAAGGAGTGTCTTGATATAATTGCACTTCGATATCTCCAAACTTGGTCTGAAATACAATGTCAGTTTCAGGATTAAAATCACCGTACCACATTAAAAAATCCACCACATTTTGATCAGTGAGTACGATCTTATCTATATCGTATTTTGGCTTTAAAGTATTTTTATCGCTTTCAATTGTTTTTGGAGCTTCTGTTTTTACGTCCGGTTTACAGGCTTTTATTACCATTAAAAAACAAAAGTATATCAAAAAACGGATAACCATTATTGCAATTTAGCGGATACTATAATAGCTTCTAACTCTTGTGTTAAGTCGCGTTTGGCTTTAGAGGGTGCATACACAAAACCTTCAATGATTAAAAACCGTTGGTTTTTTTCGTCTTTAATCGCATAATTAATAAAAGGTCCTGCCATAAAATCATTTTTGAGTTCCCAAGTTCCTTTGGTTAAATATGTTTTTTGTTGGTTTACGGTTGTTTCATAAAAATAAGGCGAATACGCAGCTTCAGTAACCATATAGGTATTATCCAAGGTGCCATGAATAAATTGTTTACCGATAGAATCTCTTATTTTTATGATGTTACGAACAAGATTTGAATCATTTTCTATGCGATTAAACGGTACTTGATAAATTAACAAACTCGAATTACCTGTTGGGATTTCTTTTTTTAACCAATAAAACTTATCCCCTTTTGTGGTTGCGTATTGATACGCCGATGGGATTTCGAAAGTCACTTGTAAATCTTTTGTGATTTGTTTGATATTTAATAGCGACTTTTTAATTCGTTTTTGCTTCTCGACAATTTCCGTTGCTTTAATCGAATTGATGATTGAATCGCCGTATTTACTAACCAATTGAATCAACCCTAATCTGGTTTTTGCCGTAATAAAAGCTACATTTTGTGGTTTAGCAAAGCGATTTTGTTCTAATGAAAAAGCGTCTCTTTCGCCCAATGTTACAATCACAATATTTCGGCTATTTTTCATTAAACCTTTAAAAATATTGGTCGGATACTGATTTAGGTTAAATATCGGTTCGGATTGAGGCAAACCTTCTACTTCTGAGGCTAATTTGTAACGCAGTGAATCTCCTACTTCCGAGTTCCATAAATCGTTATCAATAATTATAGACACGTTATTGATAATCCCAGAAGATTCGTTTACAACTTCGTGAGTTGATTGGTCATTTTTACAGCTCCATAAAAGTAGAGCAAACACGACTGTTAATACACTATTTTTCATGCGCTATGAATTTATTTTATGGTGAAACTCTTAATTTTTGCCCTACTTGCAATCGGTTTGATCGCAATTTGTTCCATTTTTTTATATCAGAAACCGAAACGCCATTGTTTTTTTCTGCAATTTCAGAAAGCGTTTCTCCTCGTTTTACCTTGTGGTATTTTCTTGAAGATGAGGATGAAGAAGTGGACGATCCCCCCTTGGTATTAATTTTAAGACGTTGCCCTCTGTTTATAGTGGAATTTTTTAAATCATTCCAGCTCATGATATCTTTTACAGAAACACCATATTTACGTGAAATTGCAGATATCGTTTCGCCACTCTTTACTGTATGATTAGTCGTTGATGTTGACTCTGAACTACTAGGTGCATCATCGGTTTTAGTGGCTGCACTACCGTCAGCGATTTTTTCTCTTTTATTGTGCTTGTATCGGCAATAATCGTAGATCTTATCTTCATTGGAAACAAAAACGCCAATTTTATCTAAAGGCATTCGGATAGCATTACGTTCACCTTTTACATAAGGAACTATATTTAACTTATACGAGGGGTTTAAAAATTGTAATTCGGCATACGGAATGTCTAACAACTCCGATATTTGTTCAAATGAAATTTTTTCTTTTACAACTATGGTGTCTGTTTTTACAAAGTTATGTTTTGCTTTATTGGGTTTAATGCCGTGTTCTTTATGATATTCAAAAATATACATCGTTGCTAAAAAAGCGGGAAGATAGCCTTGGGTCTCTTTGGGTAAATTGTGTCTGATATTCCAATAATTGGTTTTGCCATCAGACCTTCGGATGGCTTTGGTTACGTTACCTGGTCCAGCATTATAGGATGCCAATACCAAGCCCCAATCTCCAAAAATATTATACATATTAACCATGTATTGGCAAGCAGCTTCTGTTGATTTTAAAGGGTCGTAACGCTCATCAACATACGAATCCACATTAAGATTGTATTCTTTACCTGTGTTATACATAAATTGCCATAATCCAGAAGCACCAACTCGCGAAATTGCTCTTGAATTTAATGCCGACTCCACAATGGCTAAATATTTGATCTCCAAAGGCACTTTGTATTTTGCCAATGTAGCTTCAAACATCGGAAAATAATATTCCGACACCGCCATTAATCGCTCGTAACTGTGTTTTCTGTTTTTGAGGTAATACTTAATTAAGTTTTCTAAAGAGGGGTGGTAATCAATATTAAAAGGAGATTTTGAATCCAGCTTTTTGAGGCGTTTTTTTAGTAATTCGGTTGATAATTGATAATCTACAGGTTGCTCCATATCAACATCTATCAAGGATTCTTGCAACTCCAGAAACAAATCTTCAGTATATACTTGTTTGAGCCATTTGGCATCAATTGCAGTCGCAGACTTGTGATCAACAAAACTGGCTTTAACGGAGTCTAAATATTCTTTATCTGTAAGTTTACTGTTTTGCCCAATAACAAAAACGGAACATAATAATAAACCCAGCCATAACCAATATTTATTTCTCATACGATACTATTATAAAAACTATGTCTTAGACTTTTTTAGAGCTAAGACATAGTTATAAATCATTTATTCTATTTAAAAATTTACTCTAATATTGCGGCAACACCTGGTAACGTACGCCCTTCTAACATCTCTAACATCGCACCACCACCAGTTGAAACATAGCTCATTTGATCATCTAAGTTAAATTGTTTTACGGCCGCTACAGAATCACCTCCTCCAACTAATGAAAAAGCACCATCTTTAGTTGCTGCTGCTATAGATTTACCTATTGAGATCGTTCCATTAGCAAAATTTTCCATTTCAAAAACTCCTACAGGACCATTCCATAAAATTGTTTTTGATTCTCTAATTATTTTATCAAAAATCTCTAACGTTTTAGGCCCCGCATCTAAACCTTCCCATCCATCAGCGATTTTATCTGAATCTGCAATTCTGGTATTGGCGCTATTTGAAAAATCATCCGCTGAAATCACATCTACTGGGATATGCACTTGAACCCCTTTTTCTTTCGCTTTTTTCAAAATTTCTAAAGCCAATTCTAACTTATCATCTTCGCAAATTGAATTACCAACTGTACCACCTAATGCTTTTACGAAAGTATATGTCATCCCTCCACCAACTATCATGTGGTCTATTTTATCTAAAATATTTTCAATTACCGTGATTTTAGACGACACTTTAGACCCACCTAAAATAGCGGTTACTGGTCTTACACTTGTGTTTAACACTTTATTTAAGCTTTCAATTTCTTTCTCTAACAACAAACCAAAATATTTTGCGTCGCTAAAAAACTGTGCAATAATCGTGGTTGAAGCGTGTGCTCTGTGCGCCGTACCAAAAGCATCATTCACATAAATATCCCCTAATAAGGCTAATTTTTTAGCAAAATCAACATCACCTTCTTCTTCTTCTTTATAAAAACGCAAATTCTCTACTAATAAAATTTGACCCGGTTGCAAGGCATCTGCTTTAGCAACGGTTGCTGCCCCAATACAATCATCAGCAAACTGAACTTCTTTCCCTAAAATATCAGAAACAGTAGCTACAATATGACGTAATGAATATTTATCTTCTTTCCCCTTCGGACGCCCTAAATGCGACATCAAAACAACGCTACCGCCATCTTTTAAAATTTTATCAATTGTAGGCTTTGCCGCTTCAATTCTGTTGGGATCAGTTACATTAAAATCGGCATCTAAAGGCACGTTAAAATCAACGCGTATCACTGCTGTTTTATTTTTAAAACTTACATCGTTTATAGATTTCATTTTGATTATTTTTAGAAATTAGTATTCAGTTGCACAAATATACATTTTTATTGTTGTATAAAACAGGTTACTAAAATGTGCATCGCTTTATATTATATTTGCCTTTATGAAACAAATTAAAATCCTCGGACAAGAACACATCAAAAAAAACCTATTAAACACTATTGAAAATGGTCGGGTGCCGCATGCCCAACTTTTTGTAGGGCCAGAAGGAAGCGGTACTTTAGCAACAGCGATTGGTTACGCCAATTTGTTATTGAATCGACCAAACGACCAACTCACGTATATGGGCGATGTTTCGCACCCAGATTTACATTTTGTTTTTCCGAATGCCACAAATGATACCATCAAAAAAAATCCTTCGAGCAAACAATTTTTATCGGATTGGCGAAACTTTGTGACCGAATCACCTTATGGCAGTTTATACGATTGGTTAAAATTTTTGGCTGTTGAAAAAAAACAAGGATTAATCAACGTAAACGATGCGCACGATGTAGTTAAAACCTTATCACTAAAATCATACGAAGGGGGTTACAAAATCTTGATTATCTGGATGGCTGACAAGATGAATGTAGAGACCGCAAATAAATTACTTAAAATCATTGAAGAGCCACCAAAAAAAACCGTAATCATCCTAATTAGCACCAGCGAAGACGGTATTTTACAAACCATTCTGTCCCGTTGCCAGATCACCCATTTTAACGCATTACCCGACGCGGTAATTACGGAAGCACTGATTGAACAAGAAAATTTAGAACCCAGTTCTGCCTACAAAATAGCCCATCAAGCACAGGGCGATTACAATCTGGCGTTACATTATGCACACCACGATAGCGATGATGATGTATTTGAAAAATGGTTCATTCAATGGGTTAGAGCTGCCTTTAAGGCAAAAGGAAACAAAGCTTCTGTTTTAGAATTAATCAATTGGAGCGAAGAAATTAGCACCATCAACCGCGAAGCTCAAAAACGTTTTTTAGAATATTGCATCACCATGTTCCGACAAGCGTTATTACTTAATTACCAAGCTCCCAACTTAGTATATATGCAATCCAACACTGAAGGGTTTAAGCTGGAAAAACTAGCTCCTTTTATCCACGGCAACAACATTAACGAGATATTTAACGAACTATCCGATGCCATCTATCACATCTCGCGTAATGGTAATCAAAAATTAATCTTAACCGATTTATCGATTAAATTAACGAGGTTGATTCATAAGAAGTAGCGGAGTGGATATGCAAAGAAAAAATCAGCTTTTTTTCAAGACTATAAATGATTGACTATCAAATAAATATAAAAAAAACAAACTTCAAAAACAAGAGTAAAACATTGTAAATTAAACATTTAAACGCTTAACTTAATGACATTGGGCTATAGTGATTTACTCATATGTATTAGTATTCATATTGTAATTGCTTTTTTTACTTTTAATTATTAATCCTGAATTATTAATTAATAACGTATCGATTATCTCATGTTCTAAAACAATTCTTGATACTTCCGGATTTTTTCTTGACAATTCTACCTCAAAAAAATTATTTAAATATTTTTTACCCTTTACTGGTTTAATAACATCATAACTAGTGTATTTTTTATTATTATAAATATATTTATATGATATTGAAGTAGCTGACCTTTTTGAACTATAATCATACACCATACCAACTGTTTTAAATTTATTATTTTCAATTTCTTCATTCGATTCTATCATTTTATTAGAACCAAAGTAACTTACAGCACAAAAAAATATAGTAAAAAACACAAAAACCACATCTGATTTTTCAATTTTTTTTAAAAAATTGGATCTATTATTCATTTCAAAAAAAATTATTGTCCATAACGAGGACTTTTGTCATACCCACCATTATCCTTACTCTTGCTCTTTTTTTCACTCTTACTCGAATTCCCTTTATTTTCATTTGAGTCTATTTTCATTGCATCACCCAAAACATTTTCTGATGATTCAAAAACAGTGCTAATGAATATCTCGGGAGTAATCATTGCAGAACGACTAAAATCTGTTATAGGTTTTATATAATTCGAAAATTGTGATGACACCGCACCTCCAAACATATTAGTAGAAAAAGTATTAAAAAAATTTGAATCAAATTTATTATAACTAAAAATAACCTTTCCTCTATCATAATTCCAATTAACGTATGATTCACCAAAATTTGACAAATATCCGCCATATAAACCAGAAACAACAGGCTGAAAATAATTTATTTTATTATCAAATTTAAAATTATTAGTAATTAATTGACCTGATAAATTAGAAATTGCATTTACGGTACCTACCCGCACAGAGTTGAGACTTATAAAACTCCCTGATCCAAATATAGTCGAATACCAGATGGGGCCAGTTGATGCAAATAATGTCGCTTCTGCTCCAGCAGCAGTGATAACAGTAGGACCAACGTAAATTATTCCTCCAATAACAATTGGAGCTCCGACAAAAACACCCGCAAAGGTATAATTTACTTTACGTAAAACATCTGTTGTATTTCTCATTCTTTGTTGAGCACCATCTACTCTTTTCTGAGCAGCTTCTCTTTCTTCTAATGTTTTTGCTTTTCTAACTTCATCTGGATGTACATCTAGTCCTATTGCATGTAATAGTCCATCTCCTAACCATTTTGTTACGTTAAACTCTATAGATTGATGTTTTTTAACTGATTTATCTTCCATGCCTTCAAATTCAAAAGAATCTATAACTCTATTACCACTAAAACTATAAGGCGAATAATGCGAATATTCCTTAAACAACGGATCCACCGCAAAAAACCTACCTACCCTCGGATCATGCATTCTAAAAGTATAATTCAAAGAGTTTCCTTCCCCTTTCAACTCATTGTCCATCTCTTGCCCTTGGAAGCCATACCTATAAGCAGTTTCAGACTTACCATTCCTATTAGGCACCA
>CAYQSQ010000026.1:0-31755 GCA_964420215.1 uncultured Flavobacterium sp.
TTTTCCAAGCGAGAAATTAACTCCTCATTTTGAATTTTAAGGAACTCTTGAATAAAATCAATTTTTCTCGATTGAATGTCCATGCTAATTTCGTTTGATTTTCAAAATTACGAAATACTTCTTTTTGTCTAGTCTTAAAATTGAGAAAAAAACTACGTTAAAGTAGAGGACTTTGTAAATGTTAGTGATGCACCGCTAGTAAACACTGATTTGTTATAAAAAAATGCTACTCTTTTGGTGTTGTTTAGGTTGCTTGTTGTTGTGGCTTTGCGTTGTGGGCACGGATTTTCTTGATATAAATAACTGTGAAATTAAAACATTTAAAAGTTAGAATTTGTAAATTTGTTTTTAAAACTAAACAGGCTTTCTCTGTAAAAATTAAATAATTATGGACGCAATCAGACAGTTTATAGAGGTAAAAGATCATTCCTTTCAGGTTTCTTTACCCGAAGGGTTTAATGCTCGCAGAGTAGAGGTTATTATTTTGCCATCTGAGCTTGATTCAGAGGATGAGTTGCCTCAATGGCAAAAGGAAGTTATTGATACTAGACTAGATGATTATTACAAAAATCCTACTGATGTAATGGATTTTGACAAAATGATTGATGATATTGAAAAACGGCTTTTATGATTTATTCTTTTAAAAATCGTCCGCTTGTTGAGGCTGATACTATTATTGCTGTCGAACATTATAAAGAAATTAATCCCATACTGGCTAAACAATTTTTATTACGAATTAGAGAAGCTAAAAAACATATTGCACAAACTCCTTTTGGTTTTCAAGTAAAATACAACAATGTAAGAACTATTTCACTCAAGCAATTTCCGTATCTAATTCATTATCTTATTGATGATGTCCAAAAACAAATAGTGATTTTAGCCATTATTTATTCGTATAATTAACCTAAAGATTATTCTATTAGATAACTAAAAAGCAACCCTGTTATGAGTTGCTTTTTTTATGCTCTGAGTATGGGCACAAGCTTGAAGCGTTGCGCCAGCCCGTTATTTACTAATGCTGGAGCCAGCAGGTGACTCTTTTGGTGTTGTTTTTGACAATTATTTGCTGTGGCTTACTCTGACGGGGTACGAGCAGAAGATGCTCGCACTAGCTGGGGGGGGTTGTTTTATTTGCTTGTTGTTGTGGAATCTCCTTTATGGACACGGAAAAAATTTCCGCAGGATCTGGTTAGTACTTTATTAATCCACAAAAGTTTCTTTTATAACTTCTTTAGTCATTTTAATTTCCGTCTTATTTAATTTTCCGAGTAACTTGATAATTCTTTTTTTATCGACTGTTCTAATTTGGTCAATTGCGATCATTCCTTTTTTGTCGTTATGATTTACAGGAATTCTCGTTGGATATTCCTTTAAAATTGATGTCATAGGAGAAATAACAATAGTGTTTAAGTATTTGTTCATTTCATTAGGAGAAATAATTACACAAGGTCTTGTTTTTTGAATTTCGCTTCCTAATGTTGGGTCAAGGTTTATTAAAACTATCGAATATTGTACTAATTCCATTCTTCAAAGTTTTCATCATTAAAGACATCGTTCATTAGCATTTTATCATCTCCTTCCGTACTCATTTTTTCAAATGCTATTTCCCAATTTTGTCTTGGCGTTTCGATTGGTTTAATAATAATTCGTCCCATTTCAAGAATGATTTCTACTTTGTCTTTGATATTATATTTGTCTAAAATGGTTTTACTTAAACGCAAACCTTTTGAATTTCCAATTTTGATTATTGCAGTTTCCATAAGTCACTATTTTTACATGTTATTACAAAGTAACTACATTTTGGATTGTATTCAAAATTTTTCGTCGTTTTTTTCGTGTTACCGCCAACGGGTTAGGGCTTGGCGTAGTAGGGGGGGTATGAAACGCGAACTGTCAAGCCGTTGAAATTTTTTTTACGCTAACTAAACGACTACAGCTGTAAATGAGTAGTTCTTTTTGGATAATAGCACCGCTGGTAACCACTGATTTGTTATAAAAAAAAGCTAATCTTTTGGTGTTGTTTTATTTGCTTGTTGTTGTGGATCCCCGTCGTGGGCACGGAAAAAATTTCCGCGCGATCGGGGTAAGATTTTTTTTAAAATTATTTATCTGAATAATGTCCCATTATTGCAACTATAAAAACCGTTACAATATTTTCTTCAACTCGATAAATAATACGGTCTTTCTTATTTATTCTTCTTGACCAATACCCTTTAAGTTCATATTTTAATTCTTCAGGATTACCTTCGCCTTCATAAGGATGATTGGTAAGTTCAATCAGAATTTTCTCAAGTTTTTTTATTAACGATTTATTTCCAGACTTATGAATTGCTCTTAAATCTTTTTGTACCGAAGTATCAAATTCTACAAAATATTTCCCCATACATCATCAGGATTTAACCTTGTAGTTTTTCCTTTTTTAATATTAGATTCAGCCTTTTTAATTTTATTAAGCACCTCAGGATTATACACACTTTTATCAGATGATTTTTCTTCCGATGGCGAATTTACAAATTGTACAAAAGGCAAGCCTTTAACAAATTCAATAAATGCCTTTGCTTGTGTGCTATCTTCTTTAATTGTAATTGTAACCATTTTTTTTCGTTTTATACAAAGTTAATGATTTATCATAGAATTCTTAAATAACAAAACTACAACTTTTTAGGGTTGTAGTTTATATAATTATTTGTTGTGGCTTACTCTTGCGGGCACTGATTGCAAATCAGCGCTATCTTTTTTGACATATCCGAGCTATCGGGGTTAAACACTGATTTGTTATAAAAAAAAGCTACTCTTTTGGTGTTGTTTTATTTGCTTGTTGTTGTGGATCCCCGTCGTGGGCACGGAAAAAATTTCCGCGCGATCTGGGTTTTATCTGCCAAATAATAATGCGTAACCTAATGTAATAAACATCGGCATAAAGAAAACAACATAATAAATAACAATTAATTTCACCCCTTTATATGATGATTTATCCAAAAAAACAAGATATTTATCTTTATAAAAAATGTAGTAATAATTAAAAATAACCACGGGTAGAATATACAGTATAATACCTTCAACCATTATATACATTGGCCTTATTAGAATATTTTCTAAAAATTTTAATTTATAGAATTGCCCAGTTAAATGGCGTTGTATTAATGACATAATCGGTAGAAGAAAAGCAAATCCAGGAATGCTTATAACGACAATTGTATTGTGTTTAAAGTCGTCTTCGCCTTTAACTTCTATTGTTCTAAAAATAACATCATTAACCACTCGTTGATACCAATTCATCATTTAATTTTTTAAATTATTAACATCTCTGTATATCGTATAGATACCATATGCTGTAGCTCCAGCAGTCAATACAGGCAAAATAGGAGCTGTTGAAATCAAAGCTGCACCTGTAGCTATTATACCAACAGCTCCGACTGTTGCATCAATTGCATCATCAGTATTGTACGTGCTATACGTAGTATTATCGTCATATATTTTATAAGCAGAATAAGCAACTCCTGCTGCACTTAAGTAAATATTTGCTTTACTCGCGTATTTAATTACTTTTTCAGAATGTTTAATAGTATTACCTGCAACTGTGGTTAAATTGTCTCCATATTTTTTTAGTGTTTCGGTTATTATTGTTACATGTCTGAGTTTTAATATATCAGTAAATATACTCATTGACCCAGCAGTTAAACTTAAACCATCAGCTAAAGATGTTGGATTCCTTGAAGCTGTTCCTGTGACTTCACTTAAATTAAATCCACCTGCCATATCTGAATGCCAGTTTCCACCATCCCATACATAATTGCTTCCTGTATCTGGATCATGGTGAGTTTGATTGAGTGATGTTCCCGCTTCTGTAGGCGGGTCAACCACGATTCCCCCATCAGGATCAATCAAAGATACAGGATTATTCCCCATACCCAAATACGGCGAGTGAAACTCCCCATACGGATCCGTCGTTAACCACCGCCCAATCCTGCCATCCCAAAGTCGGAGTTGAAAAGCTTCCATACCTGTTTCTTTATCGAGCTCTTGCCCCTGAAAAGCATAACGGTACTCGCTAAATTTATTTCGCAACGGCAATTTTTCCCCGAAAGGGTAATAATCGGCGTAATCAGCAATTTCCATACGACCGTTAATTTTTTCAATAACCGCACGTACGTTACCCAAATGATCGGTGATTTGGTATTGCGTTGTCCCTTGTTTGTTATACACCCCTAAACGACTACCGCCGTAAATGGGTAGTTCTTTTTGGATAATAGCACCGCTGGTATTCATTGATTTGTTATAAAAAAATGCTACTCTTTTGGTGTTGTTTAGTTTGCTTGTTGTTGTGGATCTCCGTTGTGGGCACGGAAAAAAATTCCGCGCGATCGGGGTTTTTTTAGGAGTTCCAGCAAAATTACTTTAGTTTAATTTTATTTTCATCTTGCGGGCACTTATTGCAAATTCGCTTATCGTTGTGAAGATAAATCCGAGCTATCGGGTTTAATTTTTACTATTTTATTGTCTTTTATGATTACCAGTGCTGTATTTTTTTGCTTCTTAAATTCAATAAGTTTTTCATAAACTTTTTCAAGCCCAATTAAAATTTTGTTTCTAAGTTGTATTTGTTCTTCAACTGTGGTCATAAATATTTTCTTAATTGGTTAAACTTAATAGAATCAATCACTGTTAATTGTCCATCAATTGTTTTTTCTACAAGTAATTCGTGTTTTCCGTTTGAATTATCAAAAATCAATGCACCATCAACAATTGGCAAATAAATCTCAAACAAATTCTTAATTCCTTTATAATAGCGTCTTTCAATAATTTCAGATTCGATATTGTGTCCGCCTTCAGAAACTCTTATTTTAACGCGTTCTTTAGCTAGTTCAATATTTTGAAGCCAAAAAAAAAGCAAAGTTACGGTGTAACCTTTCTCTTTTGCTTCAATAATTTTATGTTTATAACTTCTTGTGGATAATGTAGTTTCAAAAGCAAAATTTTCGTTTTCTCTTAACAACTCATTTATTCTGTTTAACATAATTCTACCTGATTCAAAAGCAACTTTTTCGGGCTGAAATGGAGACAATCCTTTAGCAATCTCATCGGCATTCACAAATTCTTTGCAATTAATAATTTCAGGCAAAATAGTAAATGAAGCGGTTGTTTTTCCCGCTCCGTTGCAACCAGAAATTATGTATAGATTCTTGTCTGACATACTGTAACAAACTTACAAAAAAATATGTTTACAAAGGATGTCTTACAAGTTATTGAACTGCGTTGGTCTTTAAATAAAAAAACTACAACTTTTTAGGGTTGTAGTTTATATAATTATTTGTTGTGGCTTACTCTTGCGGGCACTGATTGCAAATCAGCGCTATCTTTTTTGACATATCCGAGCTATCGGGGTTTGTTATAAAAAAATGCTACTCTTTTGGTGTTGTTTTATTTGCTTGTTGTTGTGGATCTCCGTTGTGGGCACGGAAAAAATTTCCGCGCGATCGGGGGGTTGTTTTATTTGCTTGTTGTTGTGGCTTTGCGTTGTGGGCACGGAAAAAAATTCCGCGCGATCTGGGTTACTGATTACAAATCAGCTTAGCGTTGTTTTTACTTCACAAAAACATTTTTGACAAAAAAAGACATTTTTTCATCGACAACCATAGTTGAATCATTTTTAAAATTTATATAATTCTCAACTATAAAACCTCTAATGGTCTTTTTTCCTTTTGATTCGAGTTTAATTGGAAACCATAAGTCATCGTAATTACCCAAACGAATTGTATCTAACTTCAAGTTGTTTAAATTACTAAAATCTCTATTGATTTCTGTACTAGCACAAATTCTAAAATTTTGGAACTTAGATTTTATTTTTTTACTACGACTCTTTTTTACTTTCACTAAATATTTTCCTGCCTCAATAGTATCATTTAAAGAAACACTAATTAATATACTATTTTCCTTATCTATAATTTTTCCTTTATATACTATTCTTTGATTCAACCAACTATTATCATTAAAATAAAAAATTTCGTCTTTGCGTATTAATTCCCCCATACTATTAAAATACTTCCACCATCCAAATGCTTTATTATTAATTTTTTGACCTTCCGACTTAATCTTTCCATTTGAATAATAATCTCTATGTGTAATATGATTATCATTAATCCAATGAATACTTACAATCAAAATACCTTTTTCATTATAGAATTTTTTTTCTTCATTTAATCCAGTTTTTGATCCAAAAAATTCTGACTTCAAGATTCCATCTTCATAAAATGTAAGTATTTTAAAACTTCCATCTTCATTTTTGTATATAATTTCTTTTACTTTCCCAGAATTATAATACTTAACATCTTTTTCAATATTATTACACGAAAAACAAAAGAATAAAACTAAGCAAATCCACTTATTCATATTTATATCCATAATCATTTTGATATGCTTTACTAAGATTGTCTGAATTACTTTGAGCAGCCTTTAAAGAATCTATTTTACCACTTAAATTAGAATGTTTTACATGTATCTCCGTTGTTTTCGCTTCTATAGTTTTTGTATTACAATGAAAAGTATACTCTGTTCTTGTAAAAGTTGATTTTATTTTTATTAATTCTCCTCCAATTTGATCCCCAATCCCAAAAGAACTTGACGTACGTCCTGTAATAATTAATGCCGCATTCAATCCATTTGTATAATTTGTAGCATTAACCCCTAAACTAGCAAAATCAGTATTCTCAACAGAATGTCTTACTATTCCTCTAAAGCCTGTACTATAGCCATCTTTGTGCTCTCCCCAAACACTCATCCAACCTGCATTAGACCCTCCTCCTATTATTTGACTACTCTTAGGTTGTCCTTCAAGCCAATTATCAAATCTACGAAGTTTTTGAGAAAATGTTGGGCCGTTATATTGCGTAATACCTCCATAATCATGAAAAATACCAGCACCTCCGCCATCTCCACCTTCTACGTCAAAAAATGACTCAATATAGTACCCCCCTGAGTCATGGTCTATACTCCCTTTGAATCCACCACCTACCCACGCAAAAGCAGCTCCAAACCAAGTTTTATACCCCCCATCAGGATCAATACCACTAATCGGATTATTCCCCATACCCAAATACGGAGAATGATATTGCCCATACGGATCCGTCGTTAACCACCGCCCGATACGCCCGTCCCAAAGTCGGAGTTGAAAAGCTTCCATACCCGTTTCTTTATCGAGCTCTTGCCCCTGAAAGGCATAACGGTACTCGCTAAATGTATTACGCAACGGCAATTTTTCCCCGAAAGGGTAATAATCGGCGTAATCAGCAATTTCCATACGACCGTTAATTTTTTCAATAACCGCACGTACGTTACCCAAATGATCGGTGATTTGGTATTGCGTTGTCCCTTGTTTGTTATACACCCCTAAACGACTACCGCCGTAAATGGGTAGTTCTTTTTGGATAATAGCACCGCTGGTAAACACTGATTTGTTATAGATCGAAATTACATTACCCGACACATCCCTAACGTAATAATCCGTAGTAACGATAGTTGTACCCGTATTGTTGTAATGTGTCTCTTTAACCAAACCTTGGGCGTTGTAAAAGGAAATTTACTAAAAAGATATACTAAACATCATCAAAATCTACTTTTATCGTTGCTGAGGTAGGGACCGCTTGGCAGGATAAGATGATGCCTTCTTCGATTTCGGATTCGTCTAAAATGCTGTTCTTTTTCATTGTGGCTGTGCCCTCGGTGATACGACACATACAGGTGCTACAAATCCCTCCTTGGCAGGAGTAGGGTACATCCAATCCTTGTTTGAGTGCGGCATCCAAAATGGTCAGTTTGCTGGACATTTCGAAAGTAGTTTCTTCATCATCAACCAAAACGGTGATTTCGCAGTGGCTGTTTTGATTTTCAACTACAGTGGCTTCTTTGGTTGATGCGGTAAAAAGTTCAAACTTAATCGTGTTTTCTGGGATGTTATTTTCGATTAACGTGTCGTAAACAAGATCAATCATTGCTTCGGGACCGCAAATAAAGTGATGACTAAAATCTAATTCGCTGTATTTATTTTTTACAAAATAATTTACAGTTGATTTGTCGATACGTCCAAACAAAGCGTCGTTTTCTTTTTGTTGGCTATATACAAAGTGAATCAATAACCTGCCCGTGTATTTTAATTCCAGATCGTGAAGTTCTTTTTTGAAAATGGTTTGTGTTGCGGATTTATTGTTGTACACCAAAATAAAGGTGCTGTTTTTTTCGGTTTCAAGCACGGATTTTACCATCGATAAAACGGGCGTGATGCCACTACCTGCAACAAATGCGATGTAATTATTTTGGTTATTGGATTTGGTTTCTAACACAAAACGCCCTTCGGGTTCGCTGATATCAAGATAATCGCCTTCTTTTAATTGTTCGTTTGCGAATACTGAAAAGGAGCCTTTTCGGATGGCTTTGATTGCGACTTTGATGTTTTTTTCTTTAGGAGAACTGCATATCGAGTACGAACGTTTGATGGTTTCTCCTTCTAAATCAGCAGAAATCGTGATGTATTGTCCGGGTGTGAACGTATATGATTTTTTTAGTTTTTCAGGGATTTCAAATATAATCGAAACAGTATCAATGGTTTCCTGTATGATCGAAGCAATTTTTAAACTATGAAAATTAGGCATTTGTGTTAAATTTTTGTCAAAAATAATAAATATGTCTGATATAGTGATAGTATTATTTTATGCGTTGTTTTAAAAAGTTATAAATCAATCGCTATTATTTGTTCTAAAAAGAAATGTATTTTTACCAAAATTTAAAATAAAAGATTTTCTTGAAGGCTTCATTTAAAAAGATTCTATTCGTTCTATTGGTTTTGGTTACCATTTTGGCGTGTTCGACCAAAAAAAACACATTCATGTCGCGTAATTTTCACGCGTTAGTTACTAAATATAACGTATTGTTTAACGGTAACGAGGCCTTAAAAAAGGGAGTGGAAGAGCTAAGAATTTCTTACAGTGATAATTTTTGGGAAGTATTACCACTGGAACGATTGGATATTTCGGATGAAATGATGATGCCTGGCGATAAGAAGAACCCTAATTTTGAACGTGCCGAAAACAAAGCCGTTAAAGCTATTCAAAAACATTCGATCAATGTGAATGGTTACGAACATAATTATCAAATCGACGAGGCGTATTTTACATTGGGTAAAGCGCGGTATTTTGATCAGCGGTTTTTACCTGCTTTAGAGGCGTTTAATTACGTTTTATATAAGTATCCCAACAGCAGCGAAATTGATGAGATTAAGGTTTGGCGCGAAAAAACCAATATGCGTTTGGGGAATAATGCAATGGCAATTCAGAATGTAAATAAAATACTGACCAATAGCAATCTAAAAAAGAGGGTAGCCTTAGAGGCAGAAATGGTTTTGGCACAGTCATTTATTAACGACAAAGAGTTTGATAGTGCTTTAGTTCACGTCAAAAGGGCATTACGCCACACAAAACTGAACGAAAACAAAGCCAGATTACGTTATATCAAAGCGCAATTGTTTGAAAAGGTAAATAAAGGCGACAGCGCTCTTGCAGCGTATCAGCAAGTGGTTAAGATGAACCGCAAATCTCCTAAAAGTTATTTTGTATACGCTCACGCAAACTCATTGCCTTATTTTGATTTAAAAAACGGAGATCGAATTGCTGAAGAGACAAAATATCTAAAATTAGCGGCTGATTTTGAAAACAAAAAACACCTCGGAATTTTATATTACCAAATGGCGAATCATTACATCCGAATCGGAGATGAAGAAAAAGGCATTGCTTATTACAACAAATCATTGAAAGAAGCTCGTGACGACAAGTACTTGCGTTCGATGAATTATAGAAGTATCGCCTCTTTAAATTTTGATAAAGGCGAATTTATTATTTCGGGCAAATATTTCGACAGTACGTTGGTTAATTTGGAAGAAAAAACAAGAGACCACCGTTTGATTTCTAAAAAGCGTAAAAACCTAGATGACGTTATCAAATACGAAAAGTTAGCGATTCAAAAAGACAGTATATTACGTTTGGTAAAAATGGACAGTTTAGAAAGACAAACGTATTTTAAATCCTATGTCGAAAAATTAAAAAAAGACGAAGCCGACCTGCAAGCTAAAAAAGAAAAAGCGACTAAAGATCCTGTTGTTGCGAACTTGCCACAAATAGTGCCTTCAATCAATAATCCCAGCGGTTTTTATTTTTACAATCCACGTTTGGTACAAATAGGAAAAGCCGATTTTAGAAAAAAATGGGGCGAAATCGCACTAAAAGATAATTGGCGTTACGTTAGTGAAAACAACAATCAGTTAGCGAATACTACAACATCTAATTTAAAAATAGATCGAGATACTATAGGCGTTGTAACTGTAGTGGATCCAAAATATGACTTACAACAATTTATCACGAAAATTCCAAAAGATAGTATCGTTATTGACAGTATTACTAAAGAGCGTGATTATGCTTATTTTCAATTGGGGATGATTTATAAAGACAAGTACAAAAAATATGATTTAGCCGAGAAAAAATATAACAGTTTGTTATCATTTAATCCCGATCAAAAATACGTGCTCCCTGTTTTGTATAATTTGTATAAAATTTATTTAGCCAAAAAAGATCCTAAGGCGGCAGAAATTAAGAATAAGATCATCACCGTATATCCACAATCTAGACACGCTCAGTTGTTGAGTAACGAATCAATCGCAACCGCAACAGATACGCCTGAAGCGTTGTATAAAAATCTAAAACAAGCGTATGATAAAGGGCAATATGACGCTTTATTGTTGCAATCCGAAGAATATTTAATACAGTTAGAAGGCGATCCGATTGTGCCTAAAATTGAATTACTAAAAGCCTACGCTTTAGGAAAAGTAGAAGGTGTAACTTCTTACAAAAAAGCATTATCTTTTGTGGCATTAAATTACCCTAATGAAGAAGAGGGTAAAAAAGCCGAAGCCTTACTTCAATCGAGTGTTCTTAAATTAGAACAGCAAGAGTTTGAAACGGCTACAAATAAAGAAATGAAAATTGTTTTTGAATATAAAAACTCGGAAGATGAACTGCTTAAAGCAGATTTGAAAAATATACAACATCACATCGAGCAAACAAAATTAGGCGTGATTACACATTCGATTGATGTGTATACAAAAGATAAAAAAATGTTGGTTTTACACGGTTTTTCAACCCGAATAAAATCAGACTATTTTTTAGAAACACTTCTGAAAGACAAAAAATTAAAGTTTACTAAAAAAGGAATTTCAATATCGAACCATAACTATAAAGTTGTTCAAATCAATAAAAATTTAGATGTTTATATCGAACAACTTAAAAAGAAATCATAAACCATGTTTGACAAATCGAAGCCCAACACCGATTCATCTTTAGGAAAAACCAACCGAATAGTTGAAGGAACAACCATTAAAGGAGAAATTAACTCGACCGCTGATTTTAGATTAGACGGCAAGTTGATTGGTAATTTTACATCAAATGCTAAATTAGTTATCGGTCCCAAGGCAGAAGTTTTGGGAGATATAATAGCGTCAAATTTAGATATCGAAGGGCGTTTTGAGGGGCGTTTAAAGATTTCGGGGTTATTAGCATTAAAAGAATCCGCATCGGTAAAAGGAGAGATGGTAGTAGGTAAATTATCTGTAGAACCAGGTGCAAATGTTACCGCAACATGTACAATGCAAGGCAGCTCAAAAGCGACAACAAACCCTGATGCTGTTCCAACTAAACAAGATGCCAAATAAATTTAATAGCAAAAATAAGTGGGTGGTACTCATTAACATTCCTGTACAAATGGGAATCGTTATCTTTTTGTTTTCTTATTTGGGTACTTGGCTCGACGAAAAGTACCCCAATCCCAAAGAAATCTATGTTAAAATAGCTACGTTGGTTGGTGTTTTTATAGCGCTATATAATGTTATTCGTCAATTAAAACAGTTAAATGAAGAATAGTATGATCCTTAAAAAGCACACCTCCTTGTTGTTTATCGCACTTGTCGGAATAATTTTATCGGTATTGCATCATTTTGTTTTGTTAGCCCTAATGAAAGAAAGTGACCTAAAGACTTTTACATATAGCGTATTTCAATTGTATGCAATATTTACGGTAGCGTCAATGATAATTGTTGGCATTTTAATTTTTATACAAGAAAAATTTGCTGAACAAATCGGATATGTATTTTTGTTTTTGACCACCTTTAAGATGGGATTGAGTTATTTGTTGATGTTACCCGTAATCCAGCAAATAAACACCCCCAATAAATGGGAGAAAATAAACTTCTTCGTCGTTTTTGTTCTCTTTTTAACGATAGAAGTAATTAACACCATGCAACTATTACATAAATCGCAGAAATAAGAGTCTATAATTATTATACTAAAAAAGATATAGAGTTTTTTATGAGATATTAATTTAATATGTACCTTTGCACCGAAATTAGGGATAGTAAAAATTAAGATTTTTAGTAAAATAATGATGATCTCAAGAAAACCAGTATCATTTATCACAGCTTTATTCGTTAGCTTATTATCTGTTGTCGCGATTGCAAATCCTGCGGTAGAAGAACAAGCACATGCCGTTGAAAGTGAAGCACATCCATCAGACAACAAAAAAGAAAAGATAAAAGCGTTTATCAAGCATCACTTACAGGATTCGCATGATTTTGTATTTACATCTGATGAGTCGGTAACCCCAGCAGTACATTATGGATTTTCATTACCCGTGATCTTGTTAGACGGGGGATTAAAAATATTCTCGTCCGCGGCGTTTCACCACGGAGAAACGTTAGCAAATGTGGAAGGGAGTTATTACCGATTGTATCATGGTAAAATTTATAAAACAGACGCGACTGGTCATATCGATTACGACGAGCATCACCATCCTAAAAACGAAAAACCATTAGATTTTTCGATAACCAAAAATGTAGTAGCGATGTTATTAACAGCAACTATTATGTTTTTTGCGTTTATTGGATTGGCAAAATCGTATACTAAAAACCCAATTCCTACAGGATTTGGTCGTTTGTTAGAGCCGTTGATTCTTTTTATCAGAGATGAGGTAGCGATCCCGAACATTGGAGAAGATAAATACCGAAAATTTATGGGGTATTTGTTAACCGTATTTTTCTTTATTTTAATATTGAACTTATTAGGTTTAACACCATTAGGTATTAACGTAACGGGTAATATTGCAATCACAGCGTGCTTGGCGTTGTTTACGTATTTAGTAACTCAATTTAGTGCTAATAAAGCTTATTGGCAACATATATTTTGGATGCCAGATGTGCCTTTGTTAATGAAGATTGCATTAATCCCAATCGAATTATTAGGAACGTTAACGAAACCATTTGCATTGATGATTCGTTTGTATGCAAACATATCCGCAGGTCACATTGTAGTGATGAGTTTGATCGGATTGATTTTTGTATTCAAAAATTGGATCGCTGGTCCCGCGTTTTTTAGTTTAACATTATTTATTTCTGTAATAGAAGTATTAGTTGCATTTTTGCAAGCATTTGTATTTACCATGTTGTCTTCGTTGTTTATAGGCATGGCGGTTCAGGACCACCACCACGACGATCACCATTAAAATATAACATTTAAGTAGTATTTAAAATTTTGTTTAATTAATATAAATCAGATAGTTATGACAATCCCAGGAATTATTGGAGCAGGTTTAGTAGTAATCGGTACAGGTCTAGGTTTAGGTCGCATCGGAGGTTCAGCAATGGACGCAATTGCACGTCAACCAGAAGCTGCAGGAAAAATCCAAACAGCGATGATTATTATCGCTGCGCTATTGGAAGGTGTTGCTTTTGCAGCTCTTTTCGCAGCGTAATTAATTTAATACATCCTGCAACGGTTGGTTGTAGGATGTATTTATATGATTTATAATTAAACGTAAGAAATAAAATAATATGAAATTAGTAGAAGAATTTTCTTTTGGTTTGTTTTTTTGGCAAGCATTTATATTACTTGTATTAATCGTATTGTTGGTAAAGTTTGCATGGAAGCCAATCATGGAAGCTATTACAGCAAGAGAAGAAGGAATAAGAAGTGCAATTGCGTCGGCTGAAAACGCACGCAAAGAAATGCAAAATTTACAAGCAGATAATGAGCGAATCATTAAAGAAGCTCGTGCGGAAAGAGATGCTTTATTAAAAGAGGCTCGTGAAATCCGTGAAAAAATGATTGCTGACGCTAAAAGCGAAGCAGAAGCACAAGGTCAGCGTATGATCGAACAAGCGAAACAAGCGATTACAGGAGAAAAAAATGCAGCAATGGCTGAATTAAAATCTCACGTTTCGTCTTTATCACTTGAAATTGCAGAAAAATTAATTAAGCAAGAGTTATCTACTGCAAAATCTCAAGCAGATTTGATAGATAAATTATTGGCTGAAGTTAAGTTAAACTAATAGTTATGTCTGGTACTAGAGCAGCAATACGATACGCAAAAGCAATTATTGAAATTGCATCGGATAAAAATGTATCCGAAAAAGTCAATCAAGATATGACTTTAATCGCATCAACAATTGCTAAAAATAGTGAATTAAAAAACTTAGTTGTAAATCCAACTGTAAATGTTGAAGATAAAAGAGTCGCTTTGAATCAAATTTTCGGCGCTTCAAATGCAGTTACGATTCAATTATTTCAATTATTAGCTGTAAACAATAGATTTCAATTATTAGAAGTTATCGCTCAACAATACGGTGTGTTGTATAATGATATTAATAATATTGAAGTAGCAAAGGTAACAACAGCTTTTCCTATAACTTCAGAAATTGAAAAACAAGTTTTAACTAAAATTGCTTCTTTTTCAAACAAAAAAGTAGTAATTGAAAATGTTGTAGATCCATCTATAATTGGAGGTTTTATACTCCGAATTAAAGACAATCAATATAATGCGTCCGTAGCAAGTAAGTTGCGTACCTTAAGTAGAGAATTAAGTAATTAATGTTTTCACCACACATTTGTGTGATTAATTTATATATACAAATATGGCAGAAATAAATCCTGCTGAAATTTCAGCAATATTAAAGAAACAAATTTCTGGTTTTGAATCAGGAGCAACTTTAGAAGAAGTAGGAACAGTACTTCAAGTAGGTGATGGTATCGCTCGTATCCACGGATTATCTAATGTGCAATATGGTGAGTTAATCGAGTTCGAAAACGGATTAGAGGCTATCGTATTAAACTTAGAGGAGGATAATGTTGGAGCTGTATTGTTAGGTAGTTCTACAGGGGTTGCGGAAGGTTCAACAGCTAAAAGAACACAACGTATTGCTTCGCTAAAAGTAGGTGAAAAAATGGTTGGTCGTGTGGTTAATACTTTAGGGCAACCCATAGATGGTAAAGGACCGATAGAAGGTGAATTATACGAGATGCCTTTAGAAAGAAAAGCACCAGGAGTTATCTTTCGTCAACCCGTAACAGAACCATTACAAACTGGTATTAAAGCGATTGACGCAATGATTCCTGTAGGTCGTGGGCAACGTGAGTTAGTAATCGGTGACCGTCAAACAGGTAAAACTACTGTTTGTATCGATACGATCTTAAATCAAAAAGAATTTTATGACGCGGGTAAACCCGTGTATTGTATCTATGTTGCCATAGGTCAAAAAGCTTCAACAGTTGCAGGTATAGCAAAAACATTAGAGGAAAAAGGCGCAATGGCTTATACGGTTATTGTTGCAGCAAATGCTTCTGATCCAGCTCCAATGCAAGTGTATGCTCCGTTTGCGGGTGCAGCTATTGGAGAGTATTTCCGCGATACAGGTCGTCCAGCTTTGATTATATATGATGATTTATCAAAACAAGCGGTAGCTTACCGTGAGGTATCTTTGTTGTTAAGAAGACCTCCAGGACGTGAGGCTTATCCAGGTGACGTTTTCTTCTTACACTCAAGATTGTTAGAGCGTGCAGCAAAAGTTATCGCAAATGA
Source organism: uncultured Flavobacterium sp. (assembly GCA_964420215.1). Taxonomy (GTDB): domain Bacteria; phylum Bacteroidota; class Bacteroidia; order Flavobacteriales; family Flavobacteriaceae; genus Flavobacterium. The sequence continues at coordinate 15,943 of CAYQSQ010000026.1, forward strand.
TGAGATTGCAAAAACGATGAATGATTTGCCAGACTCTTTAAAACCAATAGTTAAAGGAGGAGGTTCGTTAACGGCATTGCCAATTATTGAAACACAAGCAGGTGACGTTTCGGCTTATATTCCAACAAACGTAATTTCGATTACCGATGGACAAATTTTCTTAGATGGAGATTTATTTAACTCAGGTGTACGTCCAGCAATTAACGTAGGTATCTCAGTATCGCGTGTTGGGGGTAACGCACAAATTAAATCCATGAAAAAAGTATCGGGTACTTTAAAGTTAGATCAAGCGCAATACCGTGAGTTGGAGGCGTTCTCTAAATTTGGTTCTGATTTGGATTCTGCAACATTAAATGTTATTGAAAAAGGTAAACGTAATGTTGAGATTTTAAAGCAAGCAGTAAATGATCCGTTTAAAGTAGAAGATCAAATTGCGATTATCTATGCAGGTTCTAAAAATTTATTAAGAGCTGTACCTGTTAACAAAATTAAAGAGTTTGAAAAAGAGTATGTTGGTTATTTAAACAACAAACATAAAGACACGTTAAACTTGTTAAAATTAGGTAAATTTACTGATGAGATTACCGACATATTAACGAGTGTTGCTAAAGAATTATCGGCTAAATACAATTAAAAAGGTATTAAGTACTAAGTATTGAGTAGTAAGGATAAATTTCCCCTATACTTAATACTTGGTATTTAAAAATTAATACTTACAAATCAATGGCAAATTTAAAGGAAATACGTAATAGAATTGTATCCGTTTCGTCGACTATGCAGATTACTAGCGCGATGAAAATGGTTTCTGCTGCCAAGTTAAAAAAGGCTCAGGATGCAATTACTGCTATGCGCCCTTACTCTCAAAAATTGACTGAGTTATTGCAAAATTTGAGTTCAGCTTTAAATGATGAAGTTGGTGGGGAATATACCAGTCAAAGACCTATCAATAAAGTGTTGGTTGTTGCAATTACTTCAAATAGAGGTTTGTGTGGTGCTTTTAATACCAATATCATCAAACAAGTAAAGCAGATCGCGGACAATAAATATGCCAATCAGCATGTTGATATTATTACTGTTGGTAAAAAAGGAAATGACATTTTATCTAAAACATATAACGTAGTTTCTAATAAAAGTTCGATTTATGACGATTTAACATTTGCTAATGTTGCTGAATTTGCAGAGTCTTTGATGCAAAAATTTGTGAGTGGTGAATATGATAAAATTGAATTGGTGTATAATCATTTCAGAAATGCGGCAAGCCAAGATGTTTTGATAGAGGATTATCTTCCGTTAAAACCGATTGAAGGCAGTGTAAGCACATCAGCAGATTATATTTTTGAGCCATCAAAAAAGGAAATAGTGGTTACCTTAATTCCTAAAACATTAAAAATTCAGTTGTATAAAGCGATACGCGATTCGTTTGCTTCAGAACACGGTGCACGTATGACAGCAATGCACAAAGCAACAGATAATGCAACAGATTTGAGAAATCAATTAAAATTAACGTACAACAAAGCGCGTCAGGCGGCAATTACCAACGAGATTTTAGAAATCGTGGGTGGTGCAGAAGCCTTAAAAAGCTAAGTGAAATAAGCATATAACCTTAAAAACCTGCTCAATATTGAGCAGGTTTTTTTATATTTACCCCTTTTGTAATTTAACAACTATGCGTTATATTGTTTTTACTGTCTTGCTTTTTTTGGGAATAAGATGTTCGACACATTCGGGTGTAACTGAAACTGAGTTAACGCCACTTATTCAGTTTGCGGAGTCGCAAGATTTTATCAATCAAAACAAAGAAAAGGAATACATTTTTGTTCTTAAATTAAAAGCTCCATTACCAAAAGATATTGTCTTGAAAGAGCTGTTTTATCAAAATAAATCGGGTGAGGTAATGCAAAAAAACGACACAAAGTATTACGCTAATTTGGGGTTTAAAAAGCACACAGATTTAAATTTTGATAACGATCCCAAAAAAGAATACGGAAACAAAGCTCCAGTTATTAAAAAATGTCCTGTTAAAATCAAAGAAAATGAAGCTGTTTTAGCGTATCAAAAAAATGACAAAACGGTTTATTTGATTCTTAAAAATGTCAAAAAAACGCCATCTTTAATACATCCAGGTGCGATTAGTAAATAAGAATAAAGATTAGATGTATAAAAAACTATTTCAACAGACATTTATTTATGGGCTAGCAACAGTTTTGCCCCGAATGTTTAGTTTTATACTGGTACCATTATACACACAAGTATTGCCTGTAGCGGCTTATGGTGAGGTGTCTGTCATTTTTTCGTATATCGTACTGTTTAACGTTTTGTTATCGTACGGTATGGAGACTTCATTTTTTCGATTTTACACACAAGAAGACGATAAAGAAAAAGTACTCAGCACTTCATTAATCAGTGTTTTGGCAACCTCCGTTTTGTTTTTGGTTGTGGGATTATTCTATCGAAATAGTTTGTCGGATTGGTCGTTGTTTTCAGTCGAAAACATTTCTTATACCATTTGGATTGTGACTTTAGATGCGTTGGTGTTTATCCCATTTTCTAAATTGCGAGTAGATCAAAGACCTATTTTTTATGCGGTTTTAAAAATAGTAAACGTTGCCATAAATTTAGGATTAAACGTTTTCTTTTTGGTATTGTTCCCGGTTATATACAAAGCGAATCCAGACAGTGTTATGGCTTCTTTTTATGTAGAAGATTTTGAGATTGGTTACATATTTATGTCCAATGTAGTAGCGAGTTTATTTACTTTTATTGTTTTATCACCTCATTATTTTAAATCCAAATGGCAATTTGATTTTAAATTATGGGCTAAAATGATTAATTATAGTTACCCTGTACTTATCGCTGGCGTTGCTTTTGCAATTAACGAAACATTTGACCGAATATTATTGGACAAATTATTACCACCTGCGGAATCCTTACAAGCTGTAGGAGCATATTCGGCTTGTTATAAATTGGCATTGTTTATTACTTTGTTTGCGACAGCCTTTCGATTAGGAGTTGAGCCCTTCTTTTTTTCTCAGGCAAAAGAAAAAAATGCACCTCAAACTTATGCTACTATAACCAAGTATTACATCATTTTTGGATCTGTTATCGTTTTAGGAGTAGTCGTATTTGTAGATGTTTTGAAGGTAATTTTGATCAGGAATGAAACATATTGGGAAGCGATGAAAATTGTGCCTTTAATCTTATTTGCAAATCTCTTCTTGGGGATATATCACAATTTATCGGTATGGTATAAGTTGACCGACAAAACTAAAATGGGCGCATACATATCAATTATTGGCGCACTAATAACATTAGGACTCAATTTCTATTTGATACCAAACATTGGGTATTACGGATCAGCAATAGCAACTGTAACAGCTTACGGAACAATGATGATTATTTCCTTTTTATTCAGTAAAAAATATTATCCTATACCGTATGAGGTTAAAACGATATTGATGTATTTATTGCTAACAATAAGTTTTTCCTTAGTGTCATTTTATATCTTTGCGCATAACTTATACGTAGGGCTATTATTATTAGCGATATATGTATTTTTTGTTTTCACGAAAGAGAAGGAAATTATATTCAAAATTTTGAAAAAGAAATAGATCGAGATGAAAATTAAAATTATAAATAAATCCAAACATCCATTACCGAACTATGAGACGATCGCCTCAGCAGGGATGGATATACGAGCGAATATCGACGAACCAATAACATTAGGTTCATTAGATCGTGTAATTGTTAAAACAGGGATTTATATCGAATTACCCATAGGATACGAGGCGCAAGTAAGACCACGCAGTGGATTAGCAGCAAAACACGGGATAACGATGTTAAATTCGCCAGGTACGATTGATGCCGATTACAGAGGCGAAATAGGTGTAATTGTCGTTAATTTATCCAAAGACGCCTTTATTATCAATGATGGCGAGCGTATTGCCCAATTGGTGATTGCAAAACACGAAAGAGCCGAATGGGAACAAGTAACCGAATTGTCTGAAACCTCAAGAGGAACGGGAGGATTTGGAAGCACAGGAACAAAATAATAAACCAAAATCAATATAAAATGAAAATCATAGTACCAATGGCAGGACGTGGTTCACGATTAAGACCACACACATTAACGGTTCCTAAACCATTAATTCCTATTGCAGGAAAACCAATAGTACACCGTTTAGTAGAAGATATCGCGGGTGTAATCAATCAAAAAATAGATGAAGTTGCATTTATCATACACGAGAGTTTTGGTAAACAAGTCGAAGAAGATTTAAAAGCCATCGCGGCTAAATTAGGTTCAAAAGGAACGATATATTATCAAAACGAAGCTTTAGGTACAGCACACGCAATTATGTGTGCACAAGAGTCGTTAGACGGACCGTGTGTTATCGCGTATGCAGACACATTATTTAGAGCTGATTTTACGTTAGATCCAAAAGCAGACAGCGTAATCTGGGTAAAAGAAGTAGAAGATCCAGCACAGTACGGTGTGGTGAGTTTAAACGACAACGGAGACATCATCGGTATGGTTGAAAAGCCAAGCACTTTTGTATCCAACTTAGCGGTTATCGGAATATATTATTTCAAGCAAGGAGAAGTATTAAGAGCCGAACTTCAAAAAGTATTAGATGCCAAATTAATGCACGGAGGCGAATACCAAATTAACGATGGTATCAAAGCGATGATGGCACAAGGTAAACGATTTGTACCCGGTAAAATTGACGAATGGATGGATTGTGGTAATAAAGCCATCACGGTAGAAACCAATTCAAGAATTTTGAACTTTTTACATCAAGACGGAAAAGATACGGTAGCGACAAACGTAGTTTTGGAAAATGCTAAAATAATTGCGCCTTGCTATATTGGCGAAAATGTAATTTTAAAAAATGCAACAGTAGGACCTAATGTGTCTTTGGGTGACGGTTGTATAGTTGAAAATACGACCATTAAAAATAGTTTAGTGCAGCACAAATCGACACTTTTGAATGCCAATTTAGATAATGCAATGGTCGGTAGTAACGCTAAATTTGACGGAAAATTTACCAGTATAAGTATTGGAGACTATTCTGTTTTAGAATAATTTAACTTGAAAATGAATCAACCGTATTGGATTAAAAAAAATGGGGTTTACGGACTACTGTTATTTCCTTTTTTATTTTGGGCACAGTCCAAATCCAATACGGTTGATCAATTTCACGATTTGTTTTTTGAAGCGCTCCAACACAAAGGAATCGAAAATTACGATCAATCCATTGTAGCCTTAGATAAATGTTTGGAAGTTTCACCCGAAAACGATGTCGTATATTATGAAAAAGGACGTAATTACTTTTTCTTAAAAAAGTACAACCTATCCATACAAGCCTACCAAAAATCGCTACAGCTCAACCCTAAAAACCAATGGACAATCAAAGGTTTGTACGATGTGTATTATGCGACTAAAGATTTTGAAAAAGCAATTCCCTTATTACAACAATTAATTTTATCCACCCCCCGATATCAAGAAGATTTAGTGGCTTTGTATATGTTTACAAAACAATATGATAACGCATTAGGTTTAATACAAAAGTTAGAACAACAAGTCGGCATAACGGCACAACGCGAAGCGTATAAAAAACAGTTATTTGCTGATCCCAAATACCAAAATATCGAAATACAAAGTTTAGAAAAAGCAATCAAAAAATATCCAAAAGAAGAGGCGAATTATATTTCGTTAATTTATCTCTATACACAAGCCAAACAAGATCAAAAAGTAACCGCACTTTTACAACAATTACAGCAACATATTCCGTACTCAAAGTGGTCGCAGTTGGGACTTTTTTCACTTTACCTAAAAGACAATAAGATAGACGAAGCGGTAGAGGCAATAAAACAAACAATACAGCAACAAAATATACCCGTAGCGACCAAATTAAAAATGATTGAAGAGTTACTTAATAATACTAATTCAATCAGCGATTTGGATCAAAAGTTAAAAAACGCAATAGCTTTTTCGTCTGATAAAACAACCAAAATGCAATTGAATCAATTTGCAGGGCAGTGGCATCAAAACAAAAACCAAGATACACGAGCAATTCTTTTTTTTAAAGAAGCCATACAAGATGCCCCTAATGATTTACGCTCCCAAATGTTAATGTTGCAGTCGTATTATAAATTGCGAGATTTTATTGTTTTACAAAAAGAAGCAACAGCTTTAGTAGATGTTTTTCCGTTACAACCCGATTTGTATTATTTATCCGGACTGGCAAATAATCAACTTCAAAATTATAGTAAAGCGAAGCAATATTTAGAAGAAGGATTGGATTTGGTGGTCGATAATAAGGGATTACAACTTAATTTTCATTTGCAATTGATGGAGTGTTGTCAGGCATTAAAAGACGAAAAATGTTTTAAAACACATCAAAATTACGTGCAGAAACTAAAAACAACGCAACAGTAATGAAACAAAATGTCGGTTTATGGATTTTGATTTGTGTTGTTTTTACTTCGTGTAAAACCAAAAAAACAGGGGTTATTGATACGCTTTCGCAGAAAGAAATCAATAACGTGACAAACATCAAAAAGTTTGTCAAATACCAAGAGGGAATCACGCAAAACTTCCAAACATTTTATATCAATTCTGACGTGCAGTATTCAGGTAACGGGATGTCTCAAAAAATACATGCCGAGATCGCGATGGAAAAAGATAAGTTTATATTTATTACCATTCGGTTTTTTGGAATAGTAATGGCAAAAGCTTTAATAACTCCTAATCAAGTGCGTTATTACGAAAAATTAGGTAAAAATTATTACGATGGTGATTTTCAATCGTTGAGTAATTGGATGGGAATTCCGTTGGATTTCTCAAAAATTCAAAATGTGATTTTAGGTGATCCGATTAGTAAAATAACCGAAGCCACATACGTGTTTGAAAAAACGGATAGTAAAATTAAATTAACCGAAAAAGATAATTTAACAATTAATCATATCTTTGAGTTTAATTTGTCCGATTTATTATTGGCACAACAAGCAATTAATCAAGTTCAAGAGGAAAGACAAATGATTGTTCGGTATGCAGACAGAAATAAGGTTTCAGATTCGGTACATGTTATTTTGCCGTCAATACTTTCCATTGAAACGATTCAACCAGATCAAAAGCATCAAATAGACCTGAAGCACGCGTCTGTTAAAGTCAACACAACAGTTAATTATACGTATACAGTTCCTAACGGGTATGAAAGAATATACATCAAATAAAATCGGTTTAAAACCAGCACCCAAGCTATTTCGACTACTTGTACTCGTTGTTTTGATGTGCAGTACATTAGGCTGGAGTCAAAAAGACAAAGAAGAGTTAGAAAAAAGGAAGCAACAAATTTTAGAAGAAATACAAATTGCAGAACGTTTACTTAAATCGGGTAAAAAAGAAGAACGAAATGCTTTAAATCAAATCGAGCAACAAATCGCAAAAATCAGGCTGCGTGAAAATTTGATCGAAACTAACGTAAAAAAAATCACGATATACAAAAGCGAAATAGATCGTAATTCAGTAAAACTAGGAGTTTTAAATAAAGAGTTAGCTGCACTTAAAAAGGATTATGCAGCCATTGTTTTAAAATCCTATAAAAGTCGATCTGATAAAAGTCGTTTGATGTTTGTGCTGTCTTCAGACAATTTTTTGCAAGCCTATAAAAGGTTAGAGTACATGAAACAATATGCCACTTTTCGAAAGGAAAGAGGAGAGGAGATCCAACGAATTACAAATCAATTAAAAAACCTAAACAACGTAATTGTTACTCAAAAGAAAGAAAAAGAATCTTTGGTAGAAAACAATAAAGTAGAGATTGTAACCTTTCAAAAAGAAACGGAACAAAAGAAAAATTTGGTTGTTTCATTAAAAAAGGAACAAAAAAAGATTGTTTTAGAGATTCGTAAAAAGCATAAAGAGTCGATGCAAATTGAGCAAAGAATTGAAGAGTTGATACGAGAATCCATCTTAGCCGCTAACAGAAAAAAGGAAAACGAATCTCGGAATAGCAGTACCATTAATCTAACACCCGAAGCCAAAACGTTATCCGAAGGATTTCGATATAACAAAGGACGTTTGCCTTGGCCGGTAGAAAAAGGATTACTAACCAAAAAATTCGGAATGCAGCCCCATCCTGTTGAAAAAACAATCATGATCGAAAGTAATGGAGTCGAGATTACTACCGAAAAAGGAGGTGTCGCTCGTTCGGTGTTTAATGGTCAAGTTGTAGATATTCAATTGATGCCTAATAATACAGCAATCATTATGGTAAGGCACGGAGAGTTTACAACGGTTTATTCCAACTTGGTCAATTTAAAAGTGCGCAAAGGTGATAGTGTGGGCATGAAACAAGACTTAGGCGATGTGTTTTATAATGAATTGTTAGACAAGGCCGTGTTGAAATTTTTGATTTATAAAAATTCATTCAAACAAGATCCACAAGAGTGGATTTATAACATGTAAATCACGTGAGAATTTATCCCATTGAAAGTGGACATTTTAAATTAGATGGAGGCGGCATGTTTGGTGTTGTTCCTAAGTCTATTTGGAATAAAACCAATCCTGCGGATAACAACAATATGATTGATATTGCTGCCAGATGTTTATTGATTGAAGATGGCAAACGCTTGATTTTAATTGATACAGGTATGGGGGATAAGCAGTCCGAAAAGTTTTTTGGGTATTACTATCCATGGGGAGATTTTACCTTATCAAAATCGTTAGCCCAATACGGATTTTCAGTAGATGATATTACCGACGTATTTTTAACCCATTTGCATTTTGATCATTGTGGCGGTTGTATCCAATGGAATAAAGCCAAAACAGGTTACGAACCCGTATTCAAAAATGCTAAATATTGGTCTAATGCTCAGCATTGGCAATGGGCAACAGAACCCAATAAAAGAGAGGTTGCTTCCTTCAGAACCGAAAACATCAATCCCATACAATCCAGCGGACAATTACATTTTATTGAAAATGTACAACCGTATTTTGTTCCCAATTCAGCATTAAAATTTGGGATATATTTCATGGACGGCCATACCGAAAAACAAATGTTACCCAAGATAAGTTATCAAAACAAAACTTTTGTGTATGTAGCCGATTTACTACCAACCGTAGGGCACATACCTTTGCCGTATGTGATGGGTTATGATACCCGTCCGTTACTGACGTTATCTGAAAAGGAAATTTTTTTAAATGAAGCCGCTACAAACAATTATTACCTTATCATGGAGCACGATGCACATCATGAAATCATTACAGTAAAACATACAGATAAAGGGGTACGCCTCAACGAAATATATACATTCAACCAACTATTCAATTAAGATTTAAATTATACAAATGAAAAACATTTATATTATCGCACTCGTTACAACACTCCTCATGGGTTGTTCCCCTAAAATGATTGTAACATCAAATACCCCGAATTTTTTAACTAAAAAAGCAGCTTTAGATAAAGAGGCTTTAAAAAATTGGAGTCATTTAGATATTGTTATAGATACTGTACCAGGGATGAGTCTTGACCGAGCCTATCAAACCATCCTAAAAGATCTAAAAGGTAAAAAGATAATCGTAGGAGTTATTGATTCAGGAGTAGATATTGAACATAAAGATTTGCGAGGTAATATTTGGATCAATCAGGATGAAATTCCAGAAAACAAAATAGACGACGATAAAAATAATTATGCGGATGATATCCACGGATGGAATTTTTTAGGGGATATTGTACATGAAAATTTAGAGTTTGTACGTTTATTGCGCGAAGCCAATCCAGATTCAGATTTATATAAAAAAGCAGAAGAAAAGTACGAAGTCAAATATGCTGAAGCACTTGAAAATAAAACACAAGTCGATTTTGTTCAAAAAGTAGATAAAAGCATCAAAGACCACTTGGGCAAATCAAATTATACGCTAGAAGACGTACAAGGTATTCAAACCACGGATTTTATGTTGGGGCAATACAAGGCAATTATGGAAAATGTGTTGACCACAGGTTCAAAAGAAGCTTTTGACAAAGAAATTCAAAGTTACCAAGAATACACCGCTTCACAGATGAATTATCATTTGAATAAAGCATTAAATAGCCGTACTATTTTGGGGGATAATCACAACGATATTAGAGACACAAAATACGGAAACAATAATGTAATTGGTCCTGATAAAGAAGAAGCAAAACACGGTACACACGTATCCGGAATTATTGTAAAATCATTTGGTAAAGAAGGTAACTCTAATGCCGAAAACATACAAATCATGGCAATCCGCGCCGTGCCTGATGGTGATGAGTACGATAAAGATATTGCTTTAGCAATTCGGTATGCTGCAGACAATGGAGCCAAAGTAATTAACACCAGTTTTGGTAAAGAATTTTCACCGCAAAAAGAATGGGTTTTTGATGCCATAAAATATGCCGCATCCAAAGATGTATTAATTGTAAACGCAGCAGGTAACGATGCTTATAACATCGATAAAATAGCTGTATATCCGAATGATGCCGATGCCGATTTTAAAGAAATAGCAGATAATTTTTTAACAGTCGGCGCGCTTAATTTCGAGTATGGTAAAAACTTATTGGCTAATTTTTCCAATTACGGCAAAGAAAATGTAGATGTTTTTGCTCCTGGAGTTAAAATTTATGCAACTACACCAAATAACGAATACGAGTTTCTTTCGGGCACTTCAATGGCGGCTCCAAGCGTATCAGGTGTTGCTGCATTAATTCGATCGTATTACCCAAGTTTATCAGCATCAGAAGTAAAACATATTTTGATGGATTCAGGAATTACAGTACCCATCAATGTAACCATCGGTGAGGAAGATATGGAATTAGAAAAACCATTTAGCGAAACCTGTAAATCAGGAAAAATGGTAAATGCCTATAATGCACTTTTAATGGCGAAAAAAATAGCCTCTAAAAAATAAAAGTAGTTAACAATAATGAATAAAATTTACATACTCTCTTTTGTGTTAGTGAGCCAATTGCTTTTTTCACAAAAAAGATTGACGTATTGGCAACAACATTTGGATTATAAAATGGAAGTTACCGTTGATGTGAAAACCTTTCAATACAAAGGTACACAACAAATAAAATACACCAATAATTCGGCAGATACCCTTCGTAAAATATACTATCATTTATATAATAATGCTTTTCAGCCTGGAAGTGAAATGGATGTACGTTTACAAAACATCCCCGATCCAGATAAACGAATGGTACATACCATTAAGAACGGTGATACCGAAGAGCAAATCAGTCGTATTAAAACCCTTAAACCAAACGAAATTGGATACCTCAAAATAGCAAACGTACGACAAGATACTCGTGTCGATACCTTAAATACACAAACAAAAGGTACGGTTGTAGAAGTTATTTTGGCACGTCCGATAGAACCAAATCAAACCTCGCAAATCACCTTAACTTTTGAAGGGCAAATCCCACAGCAGATCCGTCGTTCCGGACGTAATAATGAAGAAGGTATTGCATTATCAATGACACAATGGTACCCCAAAATAGCCGTTTACGATGCAGAAGGATGGCATGCCGATCCCTATATCGGACGGGAGTTTTATGGCGAGTTTGGTAATTTTGATGTTAAAATCACCATTGATAAAAATTATATTATTGGAGGAACAGGCTACTTGTTAAACAAAAATGAAATCGGTTTTGGGTATCAAGATAACGGTGTTATAATCAAACCATCTAAAAAGTCAAAAACATTAACATGGCATTTTTATGCCTCGCAAGTACATGATTTTGCTTGGGCTGCTGATACAGAATATATTCATGACAAAATACAGTTGCCTAATGAAGGACCAACACTACATTTTTTATACAAAAACAATCTAAAAATAAAAGACAATTGGGTTAAATTACAACCCCAAGCAGTTCAATTAATGGAATATTATAACGCCGTTTTAGGAGCTTATCCCTACGAGCAATATTCAATCATACAAGGTGGTGACGGTGGTATGGAATACGCCATGTGCACCCTAATAACAGGCAATCGCAAATACGAAAGTTTATTAGGTGTTACAGCGCACGAGATGGCACATTCGTGGTTTCAGCACGTATTGGCAACCAATGAGGCCAAACACCCTTGGATGGACGAAGGTTTTACTACTTATATTTCCGAATTGGCAATGGACGAAGTACTCTCTAAAGAACAGCCTACAACATTTAGCGAATCGTATAAAAATTATTTTTATTTGGTGGATAGCCAAAAAGAACAACCCCTTACCACGCATGCCGATAGGTATTTGGATAATATGAGTTACGGTATCGGAGCCTATAGTAAAGGCACTATTTTTCTGAATCAATTGGGATATTTAGTAGGTGATGATATATTGATAAAATCGTTGCAAGAATATTATAAAGAATTTCAATTTTCGCACCCAACTCCCAACGATTTTAAACGGGTAGTCGAAAAAGTATCGGGGGCGCATCTCGATTGGTACCTTACCGATTGGACACAAACCACCAATACCATAGATTACGCTATTTCGGATGTAAAAGACGAAGGAACTCAAACACGTATTCAACTCAGCCGAATAGGTAATATGCCGATGCCTTTAGATATTTTTGTTGTGTATGCCGATAAAACACAAGAGACCTATCATATACCGTTACGGATGATGCATTTTATAAAAGAAAATCCCTATCCTAAGGTAAAACGCACCGTGTTATCCGATTGGGCGTGGGCGTATCCTACCTATGAATTTGTTATACCTGTGGCTAAAAAAGAAATTGTAGCACTCATCATAGATCCGTCAATGCAAATGGCGGATATCAAAAAAACAAACAATTTGTATCAATTAACAAAAAATTAACTACTTGATTTATAGACAATTCTGTGGTTTTAAGTAATTTAGCGTACAAGCTTTGTTTTTAAGCTACTGAAACAGTCTAAAAAATATTCGATATGAAACACTTTTACTTTATAATAGCACTCGTTTTTACGCAATTTAATGCTATAGGACAAACTAATTTAATAACCAATGGTGATTTTGAAAAAGGAAAAGATAATAGTTTTGAAAGTAACTATAATTTAGCTGTTCAACCTACACAAACAGGAATAAGAGGCTACGCTATTGTAAGTGACCCATTAGCATCGAATCCAGCAAATTTTATTTCAATGACTGACAGGTCAGGATCAGGTAAGATGTTAATTGCTGATGGAGATGCAAATGAAATTTTTTGGAAAAAATTTGGATTTTCAGTTAAACCAGGTGTAAAATATACCTTCACTTATTACATTAAAAATATTAATAAATTGACGGTTAATTTACCTTCAATAAAATTTGATACGAAAGACTGTAACTGTACCCCTGTGTTAGTAAAAGGGAATTCAAGTTTAGCAGCAATGGTACCGTCAAATTGGAATGAAGTTAAATATGAGTTTACTCCTACAACATCTAATCTGGGTATTGAATTATCAACTATTAATGCTTCTCCTGCGGGTCATGATTTTGCTATTGATGATATATCTTTAATAGAAGATTCTCCATGTCCAGAGATAAATTTTGATTTAGGACTCGACATATCACTTTGTGAGGTTTATAACACTACAATTACAGCAACTTCAACAAGTCCTAACGTAGGGAGTTGGAAAAGAATATTTGGTATAGGAACAATCGTTTCTCCCAATTCAAGACAAACAGACATAACAAATCTTCAAAAAAACAGTTCCGCTATTTTTGAATGGATACCGATTTTAACAGGTTGTGAAAAATTACCTGCTAACCCAGATTTAAGAATAACTGTAAACACGAAAGAGAGACCAGTAATTAGTCCTATTCAAGTTGAAAATATTAGTTGCTCAAAGAGTGTAATAAAAGCGGCTGTAGCAAATGCCAATATAATTGAAAATACCTATTTGTGGGAGGTTGTTCCTGGTAGTGGTGGTACGATAGATTCAGGTGCGGATACTCCAGAAGCTACGATTTCTAAACCTGGTAAATATACCCTAACAGTTGATATTAGAAATAAAATAGGTTTATTAAGTACTTGTAAAGTAGTATCTCCTGAATTTGAAGTTAAAGATGTAGGACAAAAACCACCGTTACCTACTGTTGCCAATATCACGTATTGTATGGGCGATACTCCTGCTGTATTAACAGCAATACCAGTAGGTAGTAATACGTTAAAGTGGTTTGATAGCCAAAAAAACCCAATAGCTACTGCACCAACACCAACCAAAACAGTAGGAACTAAAAGTTATTATGTTTCACAAGTTGAGGGTTCTTGTGAGAGTGATTTGGCACAAATTGATGTTACTTTTTTAGATCCTAAAGCGGTAGTGGTTCAGCCTACTGTAAAAACAATTGATTGTTCAGGCGCATCAATAACCATAGATGGGTCGGGATCTTCTGCAGGGACCTACCAATGGTTTAAGGATAATAGTATAATCACTGGTCAAACTGCAAATAAATTAGCTGTAAGTAGTATTGGGGTTTATAAATTAATTGTAACACAAACATCAGCAGATGGTACTAAAGTTTGCTCGGATACATCAGCAGATGTACAAATAACATCAAATGCAACATTACCTATTGTTAAATATAAAATCTCCAATGAGATTACTTGTAAAGTTGGTGAAGATGAAGCAGAGATAGACGCAAGTGGATCGACTCCTTTGGCAGGAGGCACCGTTACGTATGTATGGACTACTACAAACGGAACGATTAAGTCAGGTCAAGGTACATCTAAGCTTATAGTTTCTAAACAAGGTACATATACACTTACCATTACAGATAGTGCCACAAATTGTACTAGTAAAGAAGATATAGCAGTTATAGAAAATAAAACAGCACCTGTTGTTAGTTTGGCTACTCCAGCTACAAAATTATCTTGTTTAAATACATCAGTGCCGTTAAAACCAACAATTACAGGACCAACAACTAACCTTACCTACGAGTGGATTGCGAGTAACGGTGGGAGTTTTCCTGCAGCACAAACGGCATTAGATAATATTACGGCCAATTCTCCTGGTAATTATCAAGTTAAGGTAACCAATACACTTAATGGTTGTTCAATTACTACTCCAATTGTAAAAGTAGAAGAAGATGGGTCTACCCCAAAAGTAATCGTTGCACCACCAGCAAATTTAACCTGTTTAAACTTGTCTGTACCGCTTAACGGTACAGGTTCGGACACGGCAAATGTAACCTACCTATGGACAGCCTCTAATGGAGGGGTACTTTCTGGACCAACAGATCAAATTAATGCAACTGCCACCACAAAAGGAACCTATAAATTAGAGATATTCAATACACTTACAAAGTGTAAAAATTCAGCTTCTGTAAATGTGGATGAGGACTTTACAAAACCAGTAGTAACAGTTGCTTTGCCAGGATCTTTACGTTGTAATTCAAAAACGCTAACATTAAACGGAGCTTTTACCTCTGTAACAGGTACCTCATTTACGTATTTATGGACAGCAAGTAATGGGGGTAACATCGCAAGCGGTGCAAACACATTAAATGCTGTAGTTGATAAAACGGGTACGTACACCTTAACCGTTACCAACGATCAAACTAAATGTTCAAAAACAAGCGATCCAGTTACTGTTACTGATACGAGTAGTAAACCAACGGTTACTACAACAAATTACATTTTATGTAATAACGGTACTATAGATAAATCCGATTTTTCATTAAAAACCATAGACAACGCCATCACAGGCGGCGTAGCAAATTTGGATGTAAGTTACCACCTCGACCAAGTCGCGGCTGATGCGGGTACAAATGGCCAAAACAAAAACAGCTATACCAACACGAGTAACCCCCAAACCCTCGTAGCCCGCGTA
>CAYQSQ010000027.1:0-29426 GCA_964420215.1 uncultured Flavobacterium sp.
ACCGCCTTTTTTTAAAGACCCTTACATTTTTTTTGTAAGGGTCTTTTTTTGTTTAGCTTTGCGAAAAATATAATATCCATCTGATGAATGTTAAAAATTACTTTGTGTTATTGGGGCTTACTTTTTCTGTAGGATATTCTCAAGATTCAATTGTTACTAAAAAATGGCTGAGAACAGGGTTTTTATACGGTATTTCTGCTCAAAATAAGTATTTGAAACAGGATAGTGATTATATTTATGAAAGTAAAATATATAAATTTTCAAACCATTTTAATTTATCTAAAAAGAGAAATCATTCGTGGGAACTTTTTGTAGAGCCAAGTTTTTATAGATCAGAGCACCAATTAATAAATTATTGGTTTATAAGTCACACTGTAGTTAATGGGGATGAGCTTAGAGCTCAATTTATGCCACATAAATATATTAATGAATATGTATTAAATTTAGGTTTAATTTATAGGTATAATATATGTGCTAAAACAACATTATATACATTGTTTAATGTCGGTCCGATGTATATAGATACAGATACTGAAAGATTACGTAAAGGCTTTGCTTTTAGTGATATATTTGCTTTAGGGGGTAATTATAGATTTAAAAAAATATCTTTTGATACAAAATGTATGATCCGACACGTGTCGAATGCCGATACTCAATTACCTAATTTTGGGCTTAATGCGGTGGGTTTTGAATTTGGAACCTATTATGAGTTTAATTGAAATGATTAAGTGATATTACAATCAATAAATCAACTCGTTGGATGTAATTTTAAAAATTAATTCTTAACCACTTTTTTAACTCTATAATTATAAGGGTTTGATATTTTAACAAAATACAATCCGAGAGGTAAGTTTGTTAGATCTACTTTTGTTTGAGTACTATTGGTGGGTTTTGAAAGTACAGTACTACCATAAATATCAAAAATATCGATGTTGGTAATTATCTGTTGGGCATCAATTGATAACATGTTTTGGGTAGGATTAGGGTAAACGTTAACAACTAAATTTGTGTCAACAGCAGATAAGTCTTTATCCGAAACGGCTTTCCAATTTGAGCCAATGGCGTTGTCTAAGGAGACATCGATGAGTTGTAAATATTTACCTTTGCCATCTGCCTCTACAGGCCATACAGGTCCGTCATCGTATTTAACTTCATCAATAATATTTCCAAAGGCATCTACTAAAACAAGTTTTTCGGATTTATTAGATAAGTTTCGTGTAAATTGTCCGAAAGGAGCAATACCATATTTTTGTTTAAATGTAGGAGTATCACTAGCCAAATAAATTGTTTGTGAAGCATCGATACTCGAGTTTATCGGAAATTGATACGTTAATCCCAATTCTTTAAAATAAATTCCAGTTAGATCAACAGTAGTTTCACTAATGTTTTTGATAGCAATAAATTCTTGAGCATCTTTGTCGGGAAATTCAGTCGTATTATCAGGATGGTAATGTATGCTTGTAATTACTAAATTAGGTACGGTAGGTAGTTGGCATTTTGGGTTATTATTAATGTTTTCGGACATCCAAGCTATTCTTTTGAATAAGAAATTTTTTATTAGAAGTATTTCAGCATCGAAATCACGCAACGCGCCCCATTTTAGGTTATCTCTTTTTCTAGCTTCGTTGATTGGAATTATGATTTGATCAATATAATTGCTTAAATAATTATAATTAAAAACTTGCTCAGGTTGTGTCAGATCATTCCAGCGTTTAGAAAGATGGCAGTTGTACGATGCATCATTAAATAAATCAGTCCAAAATTTGGGACCCACATTTAAAAAATCATGAAATTGCCAAATGTCTGTTAAACTTCGATCATAATCATATTGAAATAAATCATTGCCATACGTTAAGTTAAAATCCCAAATGGGTCCAGCTCTTAATTTTCCGCTTCGGTCTTTGTGGTAAAATGTACTTAATTTATAGCCGTCTACGTTTGATGATATTTCATTAATCAACATAAAATCGATGAATGAAGGGATATCAATTATTGTTGGATACCCTGTTTTTGGGCTATCATCTTTGTAACTTGATAAAGTTTGTAATTTTTGAAATTGATTGAAAATGTAGGAATCTTGCCCCGTAGTAATGTTTTCAGGTTTTGGTAAAATATGTACAAATTTATTCGCAATAAAATATGAATCGAGCTCAAAAGCTGGGATTTCATTCTTTTCAAGACGATCAGATTTTGTGATATATCCTCCTGTAATTGCTGGAAAAGAGTTATCGGTACTCTCTATTTTGGTGACATCAACTCTGTTTTTATCGGCTTTAATTTTTTCGGATAAAAGATACAAACCGACATATTCGTTATTAACGATGACTTCGCAAAAAACTACACGAGGGGCATAGTTGCCGATCATCTGAAAAAGGGTGTATGTTAAATAATCTCGTATAAAAGAGGGATCATACGATAAATTGTTTAAAATCCAATCGTTTTCACTCGGCATATCCAATAGACTTACGTTGTTGTTGGTGATTAAGTCGTCTTTTAGTGTTGTTAACCCGTAAGGTTTTTTATTGATTTCTTGAGAAGTAGTCCCTCTAAACTCGATACTTATTTTTCCATTATAATTGAGGTATGCAGGATTGGTAAGATCATTGATGAAATTTCGTGTTCCGTCGGGTCGTTTGATGATTTTCATTGATGCAAATACACGAGGACTGTCTACAATTTCGATAGGTTGATTTGTTAACGGATCTACATCGGTAGTGATAACAACAATTGGTAGATTACTGTCTGTAAGTTTTTGGGCAACAACGTTTACTGAAAATAAAACGACAACAACAAATAATGTTATCTGTAATAGATTACTTGTTTTCATAAGTTTTAGTTTTAATCATATTTTACATCTAACGCATCCCGAAGGGCGTTGCCGACAAGCATAAAAGCGAGTACAATGCCCATAATTGCTATACCTGGTATAAGGGATAAATATGCTTTTCCCATAATGATATAGCTGTAATGATCTTTGATGATTCCGCCCCAACTTGCCATAGGTGGTTGTGCTCCTAATCCCAAAAAACTTAAACCGCTTTCAATCAAAATGGCACCTGCGAAATTGGCAGCTGAAATAACAATTAAAGGCGCCGTTATATTGGGTAAAATATGTTTGAAAATGATTCGGAAATCCGAATATCCTAAAGCTTTTGCAGCGGTGATATATTGCATTTCTTTAACACCTAATATTTGTCCGCGAACGACACGAGCGACTTCAACCCACATTGTGAGTCCTACAGCAATAAAAACTTGCCAAAAACCTTTTCCTAAGGCTAAAGTGATACCAATAACCAAAAGTAATGTTGGTATTGACCAAACTACATTAATCAACCAAACGATAATTAAATCAACTTTTCCGCCATAATAACCTGCCAAGGCTCCAAAAAATATTCCGATAACGAGTGAAATCCCAACGGCAACAAAACCGATAGATAATGAGATGCGTGATCCAATAAGCATTCGGCTTAAAAGATCTCTGCCGTAGCGGTCTGTGCCTAAATAAAATGTTTTAGTAACAATGTGTTTTGCTTCAAATTCTTTAGCAGTGGTTGCATCCGATACTGTTGTCCAATCTAAGGTTTTGGTAATATTATTTTCAACACCAAATTCAGAATAAATTAATTGTTGGTTCTTAAATTGATACGAACCTAGAGGTATTTCGTTTAGGTTGTTTTTTTTGCCTGTAAAATACGACCAAAAATCAGTCTTTTCGGGCGTGCCAACCGGTAATTGTAATATGGTTGCTTTAAAACCGGGTTCTTTAGAATGGATTGAAAGATGCATTTGATTGGCATTTTCAGAATCATCAGGCGCTATCACATACGCAAATAGGGATATAATACACAAAAAAACAATCAGCAATAAACTGGCAACCCCTAAAGATTGTTTTTTAAAACGTTGAATAGCTGACGGTTGTTCGGTCATAAAAAAATGAAATTTATTTCTTTTTCAGTTCCGAAATCACATTTAGGGCTTCTTCCATATATAAATCTTTAGCAAGACTTTCGTGCCATTTTTTTCGTTTATCACCTAATACCGAATCCTTTTTAATCAAATCATTTTCATATAAAGGAGAGGTAAACGAAGCGTTGTATTTGTAATCAGAAATCACTTTATATTTTTTTGCTCTTTCTTGAACTCGAATTTGTTCGACTTTAAAACTGTCAAGATGTAGTTTAAACAGGTGATTTTCGCTTATTTTTTTGATTTGCTTCGCTTCGTCATCAATTAGCTGAAAATTTGAATTTTTAGCGATACGGTCTTTGCTGTTTTGAATCACTTGATCTAAATTAGAATAAAAATGAAGTGGTTGGTACGACGCGGCATCGATTTTATCCCAAGGCATTGGATTTTCGATATCTTTTTCTCCAAATTTTAAATAAGCATATTTGGATGGGATTACGATGTCACTTTTAACACCTTCTAATTGGGTAGATCCTCCACTAATGCGATAGAATTTTTGAGTGGTTGTTTTTAATGCACCTAATTCTCCAAAAGTGTTCATTCGCATTACTTCATTTAAATCGATGATGTTTTGGACGGTTCCTTTTCCGTAAGTTTGGTTACTACCAATTACAACACCTCTTTTGTAATCTTGCATGGCTGCTGCCAAAATTTCGGAAGCCGAAGCCGATAATTCATTCACCATAATCACTAAAGGACCGTCCCACAAGATGCTCGGATCTTTGTCTTCTAAAACTTCTTTTCTTTTGTTAGACGATTTGATTTGTACAATAGGTCCTTCTTTAATGAAAAATCCCCCGATATCAACGACGGTTTTTAAAGAACCTCCGCCGTTATTTCTTAAATCTATGATAATACCATCGATATTTTGTTTTTTTAATCGTTCAATCTCTAACGCCATATCGGATGCCGCGTTGCGGGTGTTGTTTTCTTCAAAGTCGATATAAAACTTAGGTAGATTAATTACCCCGTATGATTTTCCGTCTTTTTTTATGATAGAAGATTTAACGTAGGTTTCTTCAATTTCTACAATATCACGGATGATACTGATAACTTTGATTTGTCCGTTTACTTTTTTGACGGTTAATTTAACTTCGGATCCTTTTGGTCCTTTGATGATTTTAACTACATCATCTAAACGTTGCCCCGATATATCAACGGCTTCTTTGTTGCCTTGCGCTACTTTTAAGATGATATCTCCAGCCTCTAATTCTTGACCGCGCCAAGCTGGACCACCAGAAATAAGTTCAGTGATTTCGGTATAATTGTTTTTCTTTTGCAATCGAGCACCAATACCTTCTAATTTTCCGCTCATACTGATGTCAAAACGATCTTTGTCTTCAGGTGCGAAATAATAGGTATGGGGATCGTAGCGTTGTGCAATGGCGTTTAAGAACAACGAAAAAATATCTTTTTTTTCTAACTCAGAAATACTTTCAAAAAAGTCTTTCATCGCTTTTTGAGTAGTTTCTTTGGCTTCTTTTTCAATTACTTCAAACGTTTTAGCCACGTGAGTAGAATCACTTTTCGCTAAATCTTTTTCAATTGTTTCGCTTTCGGTGATGTTGGATAAGGTCGATAGTTTTAAGTGTTTTTTCCAACGGTCTTTCAGTTCGTGCGCATTTTTAGCGTACGGAATGCTGTCGTAATCGGAGTTGAAAGTTTCAGCCTCGTAATAATTAAATTTTTTCTCAATTATTTTTTCTTGAAAATCAGATACATCTTTAATTCGCGCTTGTAAACGTTCGTACGTTAAATTGAAAAATGTTAAATCTTTCAATCGAATTAAATCGTCAATCTTGTCTTCATACTTAGAAAAATCTTTAATGTCTGATTCTAAAAAAAAGCGTTTGGTAGGGTCTAAAGCTTTGATATAATCGGCATAAACTCCCCTCGAGAATTCATCGTTAACTGCGGCAGGACTGTAATGGTATCTGCCGATTAAGGTGGTAATCATCTCTATAAGTAATTTGTCCTTTTCAGGATCTTCTTTTTCTTTAGCAATAAAACTCCATGTTGCCACCGCTATTGCTACTGTGAGCAATAAATAGATATAATTCTTTTTCATAAATAATAATATGCGTTTCATCTAAAACAGATTCAAATACCAAGGTATACATTTAATTAAGAAATTGGTCATAAAAGATCCGGTTTTATCAAATAATTCAAATATGAATCCTAATAAATTATGTACTTTTGCAAAAGTATTAAAAAAACACGGTATGCCAATTAAACCATTGATTTTAGTTACCAACGACGACGGTGTTTCTGCGCCAGGGATTAAGGCTTTAATTGAGGTAATGACTACCATTGGTGATGTCGTTGTTGTTGCGCCTGATAGCCCGCAATCGGCTATGGGGCACGCCATTACAATTAATAATACACTACACCTCGAAAAAATCCATTATGAAGGAGTTCAAACCGCATACAGTTGCTCGGGTACGCCTGTAGATTGTGTTAAAATAGCGGTTCACGAGATTTTAAAACGAAAACCAGATATTTGTGTGTCGGGCGTTAACCACGGATCCAATTCATCCATTAATGTGATTTATTCAGGCACGATGAGTGCAGCTGTTGAGGCGGGTATCGAAGACATACCAGCCATCGGATTTTCATTGTTAGATTACAATTGGGAAGCGGATTTTGAAGTATTAAAAGAACACATCCAAAAAATAACACTACAAGTTTTAGAAAATGGGTTGCCAGAAGGCGTGGTGTTGAACGTGAATTTTCCGAAATTAAAAAAAGAAGAAATCAAAGGCATTAAAATTTGCCGTCAAGCCAAAGCGGCTTGGATTGAAGAATTTGACAAACGCACCAACCCACAAGGGCGTGAGTATTACTGGTTAACAGGTCGTTTTATCAATCAAGATTCAGGAGAAGATACCGATGAGTGGGCGTTAGAGCACGGTTATGTTTCGATCGTACCTGTACAATTTGATTTAACCGCACATACAGCTATTGCTAATCTTAAAAAATGGGCTTTAAATGAATAAAAAAGATGTTTTGATTGGGATGTTTATTGGTCTTGTGGTGGCGGCTATTGGGATTTGTTTATTTATTTTTTTTGCCACAGAATATACAATTCGATTTGGTATAGAAACATTATTACATAACGGAACTTTTAACAAAATAGTAGCGTTAGGAGAAGTTTTAAATTTGCCTGTTTTTTATCTACTTCTCAATAAAAATCAATACCCCAAAGCCCAAGGGATTTTATTACAAGCGATATTAGTAACCGTTTTAACGCTGTTAATTTGATCAAAGCATGAAGTATTATATCATAGCAGGCGAAGCTTCAGGCGATTTACACGGTGCAAATTTGATGCGATCTATTTTAAAATTAGATTCCGAAGCGACCATCCGATTTTGGGGTGGTGATTTAATGCAAGAAGCAGGAGGTATATTAGTTAAACATTACCGAGAATTAGCTTTTATGGGGTTTACCGAAGTATTGTTTAACCTCCGTACGATTTTGGGAAATTTAAATTTTTGTAAAAAAGACATTGTAGATTTTAAGCCCGATGTGTTAATTTTCATTGATTATCCAGGGTTTAACCTCCGAATTGCACAATGGGCAAAAATCAACAAAATCGCCACGCATTATTATATTTCTCCTCAAATTTGGGCTTGGAAAGAGAACCGAATCAAAGCCATCAAACGCGATGTGGATAAGATGTATGTGATTTTACCTTTTGAGAAAGATTTTTACGAAAAAAAGCACCATTACCCAGTCGAATTTGTGGGGCATCCATTAATCGATGCGATTCAAAATTTTAGAAAAAAACCGGCGACCGATTTCCGAAAAACACACCAATTATCCGAATTGCCCATAATTGCGATACTACCAGGCAGTCGAAAACAAGAAATCACCAAAATGCTTAACATTATGTTGAGTGTCGCCGATGATTTTACGGAGTACCAATTTGTGATAGCCGGAGCACCGGGTCAGGAGGTGAGTTTTTATACCCCATTTATTCAGAAAAAGAATGTTGTTTTGGTTTCCAACCAAACGTATGATTTGCTGCATAACGCTCACGCAGCGCTTGTTACATCGGGTACAGCAACTTTAGAAACGGCATTGTTTAAAGTGCCCGAAATTGTTTGTTATAAAGCCAATAGAATTTCATACGAAATCGCCAAAAAGGTTGTTAATTTGCGTTTTATATCGTTGGTTAATTTAATTATGGACAAAGAAATTGTCAAAGAATTAATACAAGACGATTTAAATAAAAAACAACTAAAACAGGAGTTAAAATCCATTTTAGAAGGACAAAAAAGAACAGAAATAATAACATCATATCAACAACTGGAAATTAAATTAGGAGGCGAAGGAGCCAGCCAAAAAGTAGCCGATCTAATTTATTCCGCGATAAAAAAGTAGTGTATGAAAAGTAAAATATATGGCATTATCCTTTTGACATTATTACAAATTAGTTTAACAAGCGCTATCAGTATTGATGGTTTTGTTGATTCAATCCGAAACAGATTGGTTGATACTGCCTTACAATTTGAAGGTGTGACTTATAAAGGCGGAGGTACCGATAAGTATGGGATGGATTGTTCAGGCTTGATAATTACCGTTTTTGCATCGCAAGGAATTGAATTACCCAGAACTTCCTACGACCAATCCGAAGTTGGTAAAGAAGTCAGTTTAGACGACGTAAGAATCGGAGATTTGTTGTTTTTTAACAATAACGAAAGTCGTGATGTAATCAATCACGTGGGTATGGTGGTAGAAATTGATGATGACGAGATTCGGTTTATACATACATCATCAAGTAGAGGTGTAATGATTTCATCGATGTTAGAGCCTTATCACTACAACTCGTTCGTAAAAGCCAAGACGGTTATCGAATAATATGTTTTCGTTTCAATATCCACTTATACGGGTAGGGATTGTTTTTGGTTTCGGGATTTATTTAGGTAAAATCACTGATTTTTCAATTGTAAACAATTTATTTCTTGTAGGCTTTCTTTTCGGAAGCCTTGTTTATTTTCTGCTAAGAGACAATAAGTTTACGCGTCAAACCACTAACTTTTTGATGTATGGTTTATTTCTCTCTACAGGTATGCTCGTTTGGGATATACACCAACCTGAAAATCAACCATCACATTATTCCAATCGTTATCAACCTTGTTCAAAAATAGTTCTGTCGGGTGTTATTTCTCAAACATTAAATTCGAGGTTGCCGCATAAACGATATGAGGTAGAAGTGCATACGATGAGTCATCAAGCTGTAACGGGGAAGCTGCTTTTAAGCGTTTTTAATGATACCAATTCAGAAAATCAAAATCTACAAATAGGTGATGGAGTACGGTGGTATTCGGACCTAAAATCATTAAATAAGCCAATTCACAGCAGTCAGTTTGATTACGCCAGTTATATGCGCAACAAAGGTGTTTTGTATCAATCGAGGGTGTCTTTAAACGATATTTTGATTGATCGAAGTTTAAACTCTTGGGCTAAAAAAAACACACAATACAAAACACAATTGGTGTGGAGATTAACAGAAATGGGTTTTACTCAAGATCAAGTTTCGGTTATAAAAGCGTTGTTTTTGGGAGATAAAAATGATCTAAGCGAGTCGTTAAAACAGAATTATATACGCGCAGGTGTGATGCACGTTTTGGCTATTTCAGGATTACACATTGGGATTTTATTGTTGTTTTTACAATGGGTATTACACCCGTTAAAAAGAATCACTTTTGGTAAAGAAATTCAATTGGCGATCATTCTTTTTTGTTTGTGGGGTGTCGCTTTTTTTACAGGATTATCGGCATCGGTGGTGCGATCGGTAACGATGTTTACTTTTTTAGCTGTAGCTATGCAATCCCAACGAACGCACAATATTTATAATGCCTTGTTTGGATCTGCACTGGTTTTGTTGGTAGTACATCCGCAATTTTTGTTTGATGTAGGTTTTCAGTTGAGTTATGTAGCGGTGTTGAGTATCGTAACTTTACAGCCGATTTTTGCGAAGTTTTTACATTCTAAAAACAAAATTATCCAATACATTTATGATATTATCAACGTGTCGTTAGCAGCTCAATTAGGCGTTTTGCCCATTTGTTTGTTTTATTTTCATCAGTTTTCAGGGGTGTTTTTGTGGGGCAATTTGATGGTCATACCGTTGGTGTCGATAATTTTATGTTTTGGGATTCCGATCGTGATGCTGTTGTCTTTTTTAGATCTAAAAATAGTAGCAACTATATTCTCACGTTTAATTGATGTTTTAAATTGGTGTACCTGGTTTGGTGCTTCGTTTTCACGATTGATTTTTACAGAAATATATTTTAGCCCGATGTTTTTGGTTTTGAGTTATGGTGTGTTAATTTGTTTGGTTTTGTATGTGCACCAAAAACGATTTGTGATGTTGTGCTTTTCGTTGGTGTTGGTTGTGTTTTTGCAAAGTACAATGGTTTTTCAAAAATATTTTTCAGAAAAAGAAACGTTGCTATTTAACGGTTACCAAAAGAATTTGATTGCGGAGAATAAAGGGGATAAACTAATATTTTATACTGATTCGATTACAAGTAACAACAATGTCTTAAAACAATATCAGGCATCGGTTTATACTTCCGAAATTGAACAACGCAAACTGAATAATTATGTGGTTTTAAATTCAAAAAAAGTATTGGTATTAGATCAGACGGCTCTTTATCTCGAAACACCGCAGCCTCATATCATAATTTTAACACATACGCCTCGGATTAATTTAGATCGGTTAATTGCGAATTTGCATCCACAAAAAATAATAGCCGATGGATCTAATTATCCTTATGCAATCGAAAGGTGGCGACAAACTTGTCGGCAAAAAAATATCCCTTTTCAGTCTACTGCCGAAAAGGGATATTGTACGATTGAATAACGATTGGTTTATTTAAAAGTGCCTTTGAAATTAGATTGGTAGGCTTCCCATTTTTCTTTGGTTTCGACATTTTTATAATCGTTAGTAGCAAAAAGTTTTAAATAAATTTCAATTTGACTGGGTTGGTAATAACCAACTAAAGGCATAATCAAATCGGATTGTTCGTCTAAAAACAACATTGTCGGATAACCGCTTACGCCAAAAGCTTGTGCGATTTGATGCGCGCTTTTACGACCTGTTTTCCCTGGTATAAAACCAGGATTGGTGTATTTTTTTCCTTTAAAGGTAATTTCTTCACCTGTTTCGGCATCTAATTTTACGGCATAAAAATTTTTATTTATGTAAGTAGAAACATCGGTATTTTGAAACGTGTTTTTATCTAACATTTTACACGGACCACACCAATCGGTAAAAACATCAATCATGATTTTTTTTGGGGTCTTTTTTTGTGCTTCAACAGCTTCTTCTAAAGTCATCCATTTGATTTGAGCAAATGAAGAAACAGATATGCAAATAAATAATGCGGATAGAAATAATTTGTTCATGATTTGATTTTTTGTGTTATAAAAACAATGTTTCAAAAATAGTACCTAAAATTTAATTTATACCATGCATTAGCTTTTTTATTAGCGGATTTAATAAAGCAATTACGATTCCAGCTCCAATTGGGATTATAGTGAAAATCAAAAAGAAGGTAGTTATATCATAGTTAGCTGTGATTTCTTCGATTTTACCGCCTAATGAACCTGCTATTTTATTTCCGATAGCAATCGCTAAATACCACATTCCAAACATAAACCCAATCATTCGAGCAGGGACTAATTTACTAACCTGTGATAAACCGACAGGAGATAAACATAGTTCTCCTAAAGTGTGAAATAAATAAGCGAAAATCAACCAAATCATACTTACTGATGCTGTTGTTGCACCTGATGAAATTCCAGTTGTACCCCAAGATAAAATACCAAATCCAATTCCTAAAAGAATCAATCCATAAGCATATTTAAAAGCTGAACTAGGATTGTATTTGCTTTCCCACCAATTTGAAAAAAAAGAAGCAAAAGCAATGATGAAAAATGAGTTTAAAATACTAAACCACGATACGGTAATCTCTGCGGTTTCTTTAGTGAAATCCTGATATAACATCCATAAAGCGACAGTCCATAATCCCATAAAACTAAGAGCTAATACGCCGTTTGAAATAGCTATTTGTTTATTTGTTTGTTTATTAAGTAAAAATAAAACCCACGATATAATTACTAACGGAACAATTGTTAGTAAGGTGTTTACGATTTTGAAAATTACAGCGGCATTTCCAATTAAGGTGCGGTTAGTATAATCTCTTGCAAAAATAACTAAGGATGTAGCTCCTTGCTCAAAAGATAACCAAAAGAAAACAGTAAAAACTGCAAAAATAATCAGAGCAATCATACGATCGCGAATGATTACAGAATAGCGTTTGATTCGTGAAATTATTAAATAGAGAAATAAGACAAGTCCAAGCAATACAACTGCCACAGATCCTGAAATAGCAGTTCCAAAAATTACAAAAGGAGAAGTTTCTGGTAACAAGTAAATTCCTTTTATTTTAGAGAAAGGGTCGTTAAATAAATATAATAATCCAATCACAGATGTAATTGCGATTAAGATTTTATCGCTTACAATAAAAGGATTTGATTTTTCTTCTGAAAATTCTACTGAAGTATCTTTAATTTCGTTTTTAGAAGGTTCTATATTATTAAATAAAGGTCTTGAAAGCCAAAATTGAATAGTGCCAAGCAACATAAATATCCCAGCAAGACTAAAACCGTATACCCAGCCATAATTTTCAGCAAGATAGCCGCAAAGCATCATTCCAAAAAAAGCTCCTGCATTAACGCCCATATAATAAATAGTATAAGCGCCATCTTTTTTTTCAGGGAAAGCGGTGTACATTTCTGAGATTATCGAAGTCATGTTAGGTTTGAAAAATCCCGTACCAATTACCAAGAGTCCAAGACCAATATAAAGGGAAAGTTCGGTTTCAAAAGCCATTGCCGCGTGCCCTAACGTCATAATTAAAGCTCCAATAATTACAGCGCCTCTAAAACCAGTTATTTTATCGGCAATAATGCCTCCTAAAATGGGCGTCAAATAGAGCAAACCTGCATATGTGCCAAATAGTGCTCCAGCATTTTCCGAAGACCAACCCCAACCTGGAAAAGGAACAGCATCAGATTTAATGACTGCCATAGTCAAAAAGTTTACCAATAAAATACGCATTCCGTAAAAACTAAAACGTTCCCACATTTCTGTAAAAAACAAAACAAATAATCCTGCGGGATGATTGAGTACTTGAGGTTGTTGGTTATTCATAGTTGAATTTTTGAAACACAAATATAGATTTTATTACACAATACTTTCTCCGTTGAGGTTGGTGGTTAAAACTTCACTCATGTGGTCAAACCACGGACGAATAACTTTAAATATGGCGTTTGTTTTTTCTGCAAAATCAAGTGCTAAAACTTCTTTATCGGTAAAGTCATGCTTAAAAATGTATTGTTTGAATTTTAAAAGTTCAATTGCAGGATGTTCTTTGGAGAAACCTTTAGGAGCTGTTTTTACAGCATCACCCAACAGCGACCCATAGGTTGCTTGAAACGTTTTGTTGTTTAAGATGGCGTACCAATCGTCAGAATATGCTTCGATATCTTTACGGATGCGTAATAAATCCACAGGACTTGGCGAAAAAAAGCCACACCCCAAAAAACAATTACCAGGCTCGAGATGCATATAATATCCACCTCTGTTATGCTCGGTTGCTCGTTTTAATCCAAAAGCAAATCGAGGGCTATAAGGTGTTTTATCTTTTTTAAACCGTACATCGTTATAGATGCGTAACAAACTTTTTTTACCGCTGGTATTTTCAATCTGATCGTGTTGATTCATAGCGGTAATCACTGTATCGGCAAATGTGCTTACGTTTTCCTGTGCTTTGAGGTATAACGCTTTGTTGTCATTAAACCATTCGCGGTTGTTGTTTTGAGATAATTGATTTAAAAAATCGAATGTTTCTTGATGTATAACAGCCATTTATTTCGGGTTTAGTGTGTTTTGGTAAAAATAGTTAAAAAGTTTTAGGAGATACGAAGCTTATTTATTTCTATATGTTTTAATAATCTTAAACATATCATAGATAAATGATTTCGGATACCTTTTTTTAAGGTTGTCTCTAATAGCTCTGTTTAAGAAACGTTTTGCTGCCTAGATTTAAAATCAGAATTGTTATAGTTGTTAACGATTCCGACTCTCAAAGCAAAAACAGAGTACTTTATCAAACTGTTTATCAAACTGTTCGGATATATTTGCAAAGTAATTTCATACACAAGACCGGTAACTACTAAGATGGTAAAAAATTTCCCCGCTTCAATGAGAACATTGAAATAAGGATCAAAAGCTAGTTTTATTTTGTCTTCTGCTCTCAATTTCTGAAAACAACAAAAGGTTAGGTGTGTTTGTTGGGTAGTTTTTTTCTTTTACAACAAGTCAATTATTTTGTTTGCTTCTCTGATGCCACTTAAGTATGCCCCGTGTACAGTTCCGCGATATTCACTTTCAGTGTGTTCTCCTGCAAAGAAAACTTTGTTATTTATTTCATTTGCAAGTGTGTCAAAGTTTGCTGATGTAGAACCGTTTGTTGCGTAGGAGTAAGCACCAAAAGAATTTATATTTTGCCCCCATTTAGTTCTTAAAATGCCAGTAGGGTTTGGTATCGTATTTCCGTAAATACTTTTTAAATTAAACATTATCTCGTTGATAATTTCACTGTCGTTTATATGCTCTGTATCAGTAGCATAGTCTCCAAAGGCAAAAGTCATTAGTCCATTAGTTGGAGTAAATTTTTTGATATTAAGAAAGTAGTTAAACTTGCCTTTTAGTTCGGGTGTGAAACCAATATATTGGAGATTGGTATCCCAAAAAGGGGCGTCCCAAACTAACAAAAACTTGTTCACATTTCCCATGTTAGTATTTGTGATTGCATTTGTTTTGTCTGTTGGTAAGGTTGGTGTAAAAGTAATGGCATTACTTTTTAAAACGCCTAATGGAACAGAAACTATAACATAATCAGCTTCAAGAGTATTTCCATTGGCAGTAATATGTGCTTTTAAGCCTGAATAATTAATGGCTGTAACTCTTGTGTTTAGTCTAATGTCTAAACCTTTTGCTAAAAAGTCGGTGATTTTATCATAGCCATTTGTAATAATTACATCTTCGCCATTATATTCTTCGTCATCATCAAAGAATTTTGAAGAAAGTTTGGAGATGTCACCACCTGTATTAAATTCTAGAAAGGCAGAAAGCATGTATTTCCAGAGTCTGTTATTTGATTGTGTGGGATAAAGTGTATTGAATACGTCTTTAAAACTTTGATTTTGTGATCCTGAATTTCTAACGTTGTTAAGTGCGGATTCAAATTGGTTTTCTGCTGTAGTTAAAATGTTAGCCGAGTAGGCGGTTCCGTTTGTGTCAAATACTTTCACATTATCGTCTGAAGTCAAAAAGGTATTTGCTCCTGATTGAGTAGCTAAAGGCGTTATCGGATTTCCACTTGGGCCGTGTATCCAACTTGCGCCTTCATCAAATGCAACGCCAAGGCTTCTATTAGTTCGCATTCTTCCTCCCACTTTTTCTTGTGCTTCTAAAACAATAACATTCAGCCCCTTCTCTCTTAATTTATTAGCAGCGGCAAGTCCTGAAATTCCTCCGCCTATTACAATAACGGTTTTGCTGTTCGGAGTGATTTTTTCGTCATCTTCACTACAATTTGCTAAAAGTGTAGGTGCTAACACCAGAAACGGCAATCCTGACAACGTGCTTTTTATGAATTTTCTTCTTTTCATATATTATGGGTGATTTGAATGTTCAAATAAATAATTTCACCCAACGGGTTGGTAATAATCTATGATTATAACAACTAAAATTTGTCCAATTATTTTTTCCGTGTATGTACATAAAATTCATCGCATATTTTATGGTAAAAATACGATTTTTCATCGCACAAATAATTTTTATTGTTTAATCATGAATTTGTTTAGTAGAAAACGACATTCGACTAATCCCGCGTTAATGACAGTGCCATTGTTGGAGTTCTTTTTTATGTAGTGCAATGGAATAAAAAAACGACTGGCGAAGGTATGACCCGCAGGGGAACGCCCAATATTACTTTCCAATACAAAAATTCGCGAAAATATTACCAAGTAACTCATCGTTAGATACTTGACCAGTAATGAGTCCGAATTGATACAGCGCCTCTCGGATATCAAGTGCCATTAAATCGCTTGATAAATTCGTGTCGATACCAAAACGTACTTTTTGTATTTCTTCCAGCGCTTTAAGTAGTGAATCATAATGTCGCGTATTGGTTACAATAGTTTCGTTATTACGCAATGCACCTGTGTCTACAAAGGAAATTAATTGATTTTTAAGCTCATCAACGCCTATGTTTTGTTTGGCGGAAATAAAAACTAGATTTGAGATTTGAGATTTGAGATTTGAGATTTCTACTTCAGTAAGTTTGTCTTTTTTATTAATAATAACAACTAACTTTTTTTGTGGAAATTGATTTTGAATTTTGCCTATTTCAGTAATTAAACCAGGCAATAATCCTTTAACAGTTAACTGTAAACCGTCAACTAGGTACAAAACCACTTGCGCTTGGTCTATTTTTTCGAAGGTTTTTTTGATTCCGATGCTTTCGACTACGTCTTTGGTTTCTCGGATGCCTGCGGTGTCAATAAATCGGAATCCGATACCTTTAATGACTAATTCATCTTCGATGGTGTCACGCGTGGTTCCTGCAATGTCAGATACAATCGCGCGTTCTTCATTTAATAAAGCATTTAAAAGTGTAGATTTTCCAACATTAGGTTCTCCAACAATAGCAACTGGGATTCCATTTTTGATGACGTTGCCTACGGCAAAAGAGTCGATTAAGCGTTTTAAAACAAATTCGATACGGTTAACCAGTTCTTTAAACTGGGTGCGATCGGCAAATTCCACATCTTCTTCTGCAAAGTCTAATTCTAGCTCAATTAACGAGGCAAAATTTAATAATTCTTCCCGCAATTTGGCAATTTCATTACTAAAGCCACCTCGCATTTGTTGCATGGCAATTTGATGTGATGCTTCGTTGTCTGACGAAATTAAATCGGCAACGGCTTCCGCTTGCGATAGATCTATTTTTCCGTTTAAAAAGGCTCTTAATGTAAACTCACCCGGATCAGCTGTTCTGGCTCCATGGCGTAAGATTAATTGTATGATTTGTTGTTGGATATACGTAGAGCCGTGGCAGGAAATTTCAATGGTGTTTTCACCTGTATACGAGTTGGGTCCTTTAAAAATGGTAATGAGTACTTGATCGATTTCACGAGTGCCATCAATAATATGCCCTAAATGAACGGTATGTGTTTTTTGTTGGGTTAAGTTTTTATGATGGATTGAATTAAAAATTTCTTGTCCGATATTGATGGCGTTTTCACCAGAAATTCGAATAATGGCAATGGCGCCCGCACCTGAAGGAGTTGCCAATGCAACAATAGTATCTGTTGAAATCATAATAAATATTTGAATGAACAAAAGTAGTTACAAAGATGGGATGTCACAAATTTGAAATTTTATGATAAAAATCAGTTTGATGTCGGTATATTTTGTATATTTTTATGTAAAATAATCAATACCTCTTTAGTGATGAAAAAGATATTATTCCCTACAAACTTTTCAGACGTGTCGCGCAATGCGTTTATATATGCCTTAAAATTAGCCGATAATATTGGTGCCGAGGTAGTTACGTTGCATGTGTATGATTTACCTACATTGAATTTGAGAGGAATGCCATCAACGATTAAAGAGGTGTATGATTCGATAGAATTAGAGAGTTTTGAAAACTACAAAGATGAAATTCCTTTTTTAAGAGAGATAGCCGAAATAAATAATTTAGGTCACGTTAAGGTAAGTAATATATTAAAACACGGGGATTTTATCTGGACATTAAATCAAGTGGCTAAAAAAGAACAAGCGGATTTAATTGTGATGGGTACCGATGGAGCCACAGGTTTAAAAGAGGTTTTTGTTGGATCCGTTTCAGGTAGTGTGTTGGTCGAGAGTAATACAAATGTATTAATTGTGCCTCGCGAGTCGAAACATGAAAAAATAAAAAACATAGCATTTACCACTCGATTTAGAGAAAAAGATTATAGCGCATTAAAGGAAGTAGTCGAAATTGCCCAAGGATTTAATGCCAAAGTACAATGTTTATATGTGAAAACATCTAAGTCCGATGTAAATGATGATGTTATAGCTAATTGGAAAAAAGAGTTTAAAGAAGATAGTGTTAAATTTCATATTTTAGAATCTGATAATGTCAAAGAAACGATTATGATTTTTAACAAATTATTAAAAATCGATATCATGGCAATTGTATCGTATAAACGTGGTTTTTTTAAAGAATTGATAGAGCAAAGTTTGGCTCAAAAGTTATCGTATTGTACCACAATCCCTATTCTGACATTTAAGTGAAAATAGGTTTTTCTTAATGTTTATCGTACTTTAGCATTTTAACATTTATAAAATATATTAAGCATAACTGTTTTTGCTTTTTCAAAAACAGTACGATTTATACTATGAAAAATAAAAATAAATATTCTAAAAGAATAGTAATTAAAGTCGGAACAAATGTTTTGACAAATTCCGAAAATCGAATTGTAAAAAATAACCTTGACCGTATCGTAAAACAGATTTGTGAGTTACACGAACAGGGGGTTATTGCGGTTTTAGTATCCTCAGGTTCTGCCATTTCAGGAAAAGAAGTAATGGGAGGCACCAAATTAAATATTAAAGACAAAGATATTCGTCGTCAAGTATTTGCCTCGATTGGGCAACCGCGATTAATACATCATTATTATAATTTATTTAACAATTACGGAATGCGTTGCGCTCAGGTTTTGGCAACCAAAAGAGACTTTGACCCCGGGCTTTACCGCACCAATGTGACCAATTGTTATGAAGGATTGTTAAATAACGGAGTGATCCCGATAGCTAATGAAGACGATGCCGTATCCTTATCGATGTCGATGTTTACCGATAACGATGAACTAGCAAGTTTAGTAGCCGAGTTAATACACGCTGATATGCTAATATTACTAACGGATATTGATGGTTTGTACGACGGACATCCAGATGATGATGACTCAAAATTGATTGAATACGTAAGTATCGATCAAGAAGTAGGGCAATTTGTACAAGAATCAACAAAAGGCGAAGGCGAAGGACGTGGTGGTATGGAATCTAAAATAGATGTAGCAAAAGCATCGGCTAAAAATGACATCCCAACAATTATTGCAAACGGAAATACAGATAATATAATTTTAGACATCGTAGCGGGTAAAAATGTCGGTACGTTGATTTCTAAAGGTAAAAAAAGAGTATAAAAAATGAATTTATTAAGCACAGCACAAAAAAACAACGTTTTACAATCCATGATAACAATCATTGATAAAAAACGAAACGAAATCATAGCAGCTAATCAAAAAGATTTGGATGCATTTAATAATACAGATCAAGCTTTGTATGATAGACTCGTTGTTAATAATGCCATGATTGACGGGATGATAAAAGCGGTCACCGAAGTAAAAAATCAAGAGGATCCAGTAAATCAAGTGATATCAGAAGTTAATTTAGAAAATGGTTTACAAATAATAAACCGTACCGCACCATTCGGGACGATTATGATTATTTATGAATCACGCCCGGATGTAACAATTGAAGCAGCTGTATTGGCTTTTAAAGCCAATAGTAAAATATTATTAAAAGGAGGAAAAGAGGCCGTGCATAGTAATATCGCATTGGTTGAATGTTGGCACGAGGCTTTAGCTGAAAATGGGTTGGATAAAAATTGGATTGAATTATTCACTTTAAATAGAGAAGAAACACAGGCTTTTTTGAGAAATCCTTCTGAAAAATTAGATTTAATTGTACCAAGAGGAGGCGAAAAATTAATCGCATTTGTTAAAGAACACGCACGATGTGCCGTATTAATTAGCGGCAGAGGGAATAATTTTGCCTACATAGCCGAAGATGCCGATTGGCAACAAGCCAAAAAAGTAATCATCAACGCCAAAACCGATAAAATAAGCGGTTGTAATGCGTTAGATAAAATTTTGGTAAACAAAAACATCCCTAATTTGGACGAAAAACTAAAAGATTTAGAGAGTACATTAGGCGGATATAACGTTACGTTGTGTGCCGATCAAGAGATTTTATCTCACATGAAAAATGCACAACCCATCGCAAATGAATCCGTATGGTATGAGGAGTTTTTAGCGCTAAAAGCATGTGTGGGTCAAGTAGATTCTATTGAGGCTGCGATTGAAAAAATCAATACCTACAGCGGAGGTCACTCCAGTGTAATCTTAACAACAAGTACCGAAAAGGCAAGTCAATTTATGGAACAAGTGGATACTGCTGCGGTATATCACAACGCATCTACACGTTTTACAGACGGAGGACAAATGGGTGTTGGTGCAGAGTTAGCCATCAGTACCGATAAGTTACACCACCGTGGACCTTTAGGTTTAAAACAATTGGTGACCAATAAATATTATGTTTTTGGTACAGGTCAAGTTAGAGGCAAGTAATTAAAATGAAAATAATAGCTGTAATAGGAGCGGGCACTATGGGCAACGGAATTGCCCATGTGTTTGCTCAACATCACTATCAAGTACATTTAATAGACGTTAACCCTGTCGCTTTAGTTACAGCGTTAGCCACTATTGAAGCTAATTTAGATCGGATGATTGCCAAAGAATCAATTGATTTTTTAGCTAAAGAAAAAACCTTACAGCATATAAAAACATTTACAACCATTAAAGAAGGAGTTGTTGGTGCCGATTTAGTTATCGAAGCAGTTGTTGAAAATAGCACTATCAAAAAAACTATTTTTAAAGAAGTTGACACTTACAGTTTGCCTCATACAATTATAGCCACAAATACGTCGTCAATATCGATAACCGATTTGGCTTCGGTAACTTCAAGACCTGAGCAAGTGATCGGAATGCACTTTATGAATCCCGTACCTTTAATGTCTTTGGTTGAGGTGATAAAAGGGCACAAAACAGCAAACGCAACTCTTGATGCGATTGTAGCTCTAACGTCTCAAATAGGAAAAATCCCGATACAAGTAAACGACTACCCAGGATTTGTTGCTAATCGTATTTTAATGCCGATGATTAACGAGGCTATTGAAGCGTTGCACGAAGGTGTTGCAACCGTAACTGCGATAGACGGCATTATGAAGTTGGGTATGGCACACCCGATGGGACCTTTGCAATTAGCCGATTATATAGGTTTGGATGTTTGCTTATCCATTTTAAATGTGATGTATCAGGATTTTAAAAAGCCCAAATACGCACCGTGCATTTTATTAGTTAAAATGGTAGAAGCAGGACAATTAGGTGTTAAATCCAAAATAGGTTTTTACGATTATTCTCAATCTAAAAAAGCCGAAAAAGTATCAAAACAGTTTTTGTAAGAAAACAAAATTCAACTATTCATTACCAAAAACAATACTGTGGCAAGCGACAATCGCTGCTGTTTCAGTACGTAATCGAGTTTGCCCCAACGTTACGGGTAAAAAGTTGTTTTTTAAAGCCAATTCTATTTCGTTAGGGCTAAAATCACCTTCAGGGCCAATTAAAATTAAAATATCTTGAGCAGGCTGTAACTTACTTTTAAAACTGTCTCGATGTGTCGCATCACAATGTGCGATATAACGTTGTGGAGGATGTGGATTAAGTCGAATAAAATCTTTAAAAGAACTAACTTCGTTTAAAATAGGTTTGTGTGTGTGTAACGCTTGCTTGGTTGCGGAGATAATCACTTTTTCAAAACGGTCTTCTTTTATGATTTTTCTTTCAGAATGTTCACAAATAATTGGTGTGATTTGATCGATGCCTATTTCAGTAGCTTTTTCTAAAAACCATTCAAAACGATCATTCATTTTGGTGGGCGCTACGGCAAGATGAATATTGTATTTTTTTGGAGGTGTGTAGGTATGCGTCTTAATTTTTGCGGTACATTTATTAGGTGTTGCGATAACAAGTTCACAGGTAAAAAGAGCTCCTTTACCGTTTGTGATTTGTAGTGTATCTCCCGTGTTTTTGCGAAGAACTTTTGCGATGTGTTTACTTTCTTCTCGATCAAATACAATTAATTCGGATTCAGGATTTATGGTCGCGTTATAAAAAAGTTGCATAGGTTTAAGATAAAGATTCGCGAGGGTTTGATACCACAAAACTACCTGTAAAGTCATTTTGTAATAACTTGTAATACCCAACGATACCGATCATAGCGGCATTGTCAGTGGTGTATTCAAATTTAGGAATATAGGTATTCCAACCTTTTTGCACTCCCACTTTTTGTAACGTGTTTCGGATACCTGAATTTGCAGAAACACCACCACCGATAGCCACGTGAGTTATTCCTGTTTCTTTTACGGCTAATTTTATTTTGTCCATCACGATTTCAATAATGGTGTGTTGGATTGAGGCACAAATGTCGTTGATATTCTCAGAAATAAAATCGGGATTTTCTGTCGTGTTTTTTTCTACAAAATATAAAATAGCCGTTTTAAGACCGCTAAAACTAAAGTTTAAACCTGGCATTTTAGGTTTGGTAAAAGAAAATACTTTTGGATTTCCTAGTTTAGCATGTCGATCAACGTGTGGTCCTCCAGGGTAGGGTAACCCTAATATTTTAGCACTTTTGTCAAAAGCTTCTCCAATGGCATCGTCGGATGTTTCGCCGATTACTTCCATTTTAAAAAAGTCATCAACACGTACGATCTGAGTATGTCCGCCACTGATGGTTAAGGCTAAAAATGGAAATGGAGGCTTGGGATAGTTTTCTTCATCAATAAAATGAGCTAAAATATGTGCTTGCATGTGGTTAACCGCAATCAAAGGTTTATTTAAACCCAATGCTAAAGATTTTGCAAATGAAGTACCTACGAGTAACGAACCCATTAACCCTGGTCCTTTTGTAAAAGCAATAGCATCGATATCTTGTAATGTAATACCTGCATTTTTAATGGCAGTATCGATTACGGGAACAATATTTTGTTGGTGCGCTCGCGAGGCCAATTCAGGTACAACGCCGCCGTATTGACTGTGCACTTTTTGTCCTGCAATTTCGTTTGATAACACACGGTCGTTTTTTAATACGGCCGCAGAGGTATCATCACAAGATGATTCGATTGCGAGGATGTATTTACAGTCGTTGGACATAGGAAAGGTCTTGATTTTGAATTATATTTGACAAAAATAACACAATTAGGTTGATCTTAAAACTAAAACAAATAACTCGTCGTACGATAATAGGGATATTGTTCTTATTGGTATTTGTTAGCGTAATTTTATTACTGCCACCTGTTCAAACTTTTTTTGCTAAAAAAGTAACTGCTATTGTTAATGAAGAGTTTGGTATTTCTATCGAAATTGATAAAATAGCGATTACCGTTTGGGGAGATGTAGCGATTAAAGAAGTTGTGATTTCGGACAAAAATAATGACAGTCTTTTTTATTCTAAAACTATTCATACCAATATTTATAATTTACCCGATTGGTATGAGGGAAAATTGCGTTTTGATCAGGTGTCAATTACGGATTTTAAAATGAAAATGATTCAGTACAAAGGCGATTCAGATACAAATTTGGATCATTTTGTTGATGCTTTTGATACGGGTAAAAAATCAGAATCTGAGTTTTTAATGACTATTGTTCATGCTGAATTAAAAAATAGCGAATACAGTTATTACGATTATAATCAAGAAATTCCTCGTTTAGCCGAATTTAAAAAAATTGATGCCAGCACCGATAACTTATTAATCAAGGGTCCTAATTTTTCTACAGATATCAAAAAAATGTCTTTTAATGAATACAGAGGGGTTCGGGTTGAAAATATTTCAGCTCGTTTTGCCTATACCTTAAAGGATATAACCATCCGAGATATTGATTTAAAAACGAAAAAATCGAAAGTAAAAGGGAATGTAATACTTAGGTACGATAGAAAAGATTTTTCAGATTTTAACAACAAAGTCATCTTTGATGCTTCTTTTTATGAAGGGTTGATTGCTTCAGAAGATTTAAAATGTTTTTATTCAGAAATCAATACAGGACAATTTTTTTCTTTAAAAACAAAAATAAAAGGCGCGTTAAATGATATTACGTTTTACCAATTGGATTTAGAAGGAAAGGAGAAATTAGATGTAATAGGGGATCTTCATTTTAAAAATTTATTTGGTAAAAAAGGGCAACCTTTTTCGATGGATGCGGATTTTAAAAAATTAACCACCAATTACGAAAGTTTAATCCATTTATTGCCCAATATTTTGGAACCTAAATTACCGTTACAACTTCAAAAACTTAAAAATATTTCGGTTCGTGGCAAAACATATGTGACGTTACATTCCATTATTTCGGACATCAAGGTACAAACAGAGATTGGTAATGCGGTTATGGATTTTAGTTTTTCAGATTTAAATTCAGACAAAACGCCAAAATATATAGGGAGTTTAGGATTGGTTAATTTTGATATTGGTAGTGTTTTAGGGGAAAAAAAGTTAGGAGGTATTACAGCTAATTTAGAGGTCGACGGGCAAGGATTTTCGGAAGCGGATCTTAATTCTAAAATGAAAGGGGTTATAAAATCAGTTTTTGTAAATAAATATTTGTACAAAAACATTACGTTAGACGGACGATTTAAAAAACCTTTGTTTGAGGGTTACGCGTCTATAGATGATCCCAACATCAAAATGGATTTTGATGGTATGGTTAATTTCAAGCCGACTGAAAATGAATACTTATTTAAATCTTCGATTGAGTACGTGGATTTGTATCGTATTAAATTATCCACAATTGATACGTTATCTATATTAAAAGGGAATTTAGATATAGATTTAAAAGGAT
This sequence comes from uncultured Flavobacterium sp., assembly GCA_964420215.1. Lineage (GTDB taxonomy): Bacteria > Bacteroidota > Bacteroidia > Flavobacteriales > Flavobacteriaceae > Flavobacterium. The sequence continues at coordinate 24,836 of CAYQSQ010000027.1, forward strand.
CTACGATTGATGATGTGTATGGCAAAATTGCGTTGAAAAACGGTAAATACACCAACCAAATTCAGACCTATAATTTTACGGATTTTGAAATTGTTTCGCAATTTGATGCAGATAAAGTGCGAACGATCAGTATCAATTCGCCCGAAATTATACAAGGTGAAATTAAAGGGAAGTTTAAATTTGCAAACTATCGCAAAATCATAGAGAATTCGTTGGGGAGCATTTATACGCATTACAGTCCACACGTTTTAAAAGAGGATCAATTTGCTACTTTTGATTTTAAAATTTACAACCAAATTGTAGATATATTTTTTCCTGAAATTAAATTCGGAAACAATACTTATATCAAAGGAGATATTTCTACTGCGGATAATAGATTTAAGCTAGAATTTAAATCCCCTTCTATAAAGGCTTATGATAATATATTTTATAATATAGATGCCAATATTGATAACCAGCAGTTGTTATATAATACGGCCGTTGTTTTTGATTCATTACAAACTAAAAAATATACAGTAACAGGTTTTTCGTTTACAAATAAAACCGTTAACGACACCTTGTTTGCTCGAGCTAAATTTAAAGGAGGAGATAAAAATAGAGATACCTATGACATCAATGTTTTTCATACGATTAATGAAGAAAATAAATCGGTTGTAGGATTTAAAAAATCATTACTTGATTTTAAAAAATATCCATGGCATATTAACGAGAAAAACCTGTCGGATCAAACGATTGTTTTTGATAAATCAATTGATAAATTTTCGATAAATAACATCACCATAAATCATGAAAATGTTAGCGCGGCAATAAGTGGTATCGTTCAAGACTCCACTTACAAAAAAATAAATATTGCTTTTAAAGATGTTCCGTTGTCTAAAATCACACCATCAATACCTAATTTAGTCTATACAGGGCAATTAAATGGTGCTATCAATATTTTTCAAAAAGAGTCGTTATATAAGCCAAGTGCTGCTTTGATTATAGAAAATTTTAAAATAAACGACTATTTGTTAGGGGTTTTTAATTTGGATATTTCAGGAACTCCCGATTTAAAAAAGTTTGAAGTAGTTTCGGATATTAAAAAAGGGTCAGACCAATCTTTTTTTGCAATCGGAGCAATTAATTTTGAAGGAAATCCATCGATTAATTTAGAGGTTAATTTAAAAGACTTTCCGCTAGAAACATTAAGTCCTTTAGGAGAAACCATAATAACTGACGTCAAAGGAGAGATGTCGGGTAACGCTAGTTTTGTGGGCTCGTTGTACCAACCCAAAGTAAGAGGTCGTTGTTTTATCAATAAAGGAGGGTTAAAGATTCCGTATCTTAATGTAAATTATGATTTTAAAGATTACGCTATCGTAGATATAACAGAGCACCAATTTATCTTTAAAAATTTATCTTTTACTGACAAAGAATTTAAGACAGAAGGAGTTTTGGGTGGCGATGTGTACCATAATGTTTTTGGAGATTGGCTGTTAAATTTAAAGTTAAAAGGCAATAAACTGTTAGTTTTAAATACCCAAGATTCTGAAGATGCCATCTATTACGGAAAAGCATTTGTAAATGCAGAAGCAACGATAAAAGGACCAACAAACGCTTTGGTGATGGATGTTGTTGCGCGTTCACAAAAAGGCACCGAAATAAAAATACCGATAAGCGACAGTGAGTCATTAGGCGATAACTCGTTTATAAAATTCATATCTCCAAATGACAAGTATAATAAAAATCAAATATCCCTAACAAAAAGCACCAAAGACTATAAAGGTTTTGAAATGTCATTTGACTTAGATATTACTCCCGATGCTGTTTTAGAAGTGATTATTGATCGGCAATCAGGACACGGGATCAGAGGAAAAGGATTTGGAAACGTATTGCTGAATATCAATACATTAGGTAAGTTTAATATGTGGGGTAACTTTATCGCACACGAAGGTTTGTATCATTTCAAATACGGTGGATTAATAGATAAAAAATTTGAAGTAAAAAATGGAGGAACCATCAGATGGGAAGGCGATCCATTTAAAGCCGTTTTAAATATAGAAGCGATATATAAAACGCAAGCAAATCCATCGGTATTAATTGATAATGCATCGTTTAACAAAGCGGTTCCTGTAGATGTTAAAATAAAACTTTCGGATCAATTGGTCAAGCCCGAATTGGATTTTATTATTGATTTTCCGACCATCAGTTCTATACAAAAATCAGAAATTCAATATGTATTGAATGAAAAAAACACACGGCAAACACAAGCCTTATATTTGTTGTCTTCTGGAGGGTTTTTAAGCACGTCAAACGCAGGGGCAAATGCCGTAACAGGAAATCTGTTTGAGCGCGCCAGTAGTTTGATTAACGGTGCCTTAGAAGATGAAGACAGTAAAATAAAAGTAGGTTTAAATTATGTACAACGGAACAATACAGCATTAATCCAAACAGGAGGTCGAGTAGGTTTAACTTTTAAAAGTGAAATCAACGAACGAATATCTTTAAAAGGAAAATTTGGTGTGCCAACAGGCGTTTCACAATCTAATGTAATTGGCGAAGGCAGTTTAGATTTGCGATTAAGTAATGACGAATCATTTTATGCTAGTATATTTAATAAAGAAAATGATATAAATTATTTTGGAGAAAATATAGGATACACACAAGGTGTAGGAATATCATATAAGGTAGATTTTAATAATCTAAAATCGTTTCTTAAAAAAGTAAAATCAAAATCCAACGAAACACCACAAAAGGATGACGTTTTAAAAAACAACAATACATTTGATTTGCCAAAAAAACAAACTTTAAAAGAAGAAAAATAAGCAAATAAAACAAGAATTAAAACAGGATTTTTCCTTACGAAAACGTTTGAAAATTACACTTTTAAAAAAATATCGTTTTGAATAATAGAAACTAGTTTTTCTTTTTTAAATTTACGGACAAATTTTGTTAGAATGTCTAAGAAGTTGAGAAAAATAGGTGTATTAACATCTGGAGGTGATGCACCAGGCATGAATGCTGCCATTCGTTCAGTAGTGAGAACATGTGCTTTTTATGAAGTGGGTTGTGTCGGTATATATCGAGGATACGATGGTTTAATTGAAGGTGATTTTGTAGATTTAAAAGCACACTCGGTTAATAATATAATAAATAAAGGTGGTACGATGCTACAATCGGCACGATCCATACGGTTCAGAACACCTGAGGGTAGAAAGATAGCCTACGATAATTTAGCAAAAAACGAAATCGACGGTTTGGTTATTATTGGAGGAGACGGTTCATTTACAGGAGGATTGGTTTTTAATGGAGAGTATGATTTTCCTGTAATAGGGATACCAGGTACCATTGATAATGATATTTTCGGAACCAGTCATACGCTAGGTTATGATACCGCTTTAAATACCGTAATAGAAGCCATAGATAAAATCAGAGACACCGCAAGTTCACACAATCGATTGTTTTTTGTAGAAGTAATGGGTAGAGATGCAGGTCATATCGCCTTAAATACAGGAGTAGCAACAGCAGCCGAACAAATATTAATACCAGAAGAAGATTTAGGATTAGAACGATTTATAGAATCTTTAAAAAAGTCAGAAAAATCAGGAAAAACATCTAGTATTGTTGTCATTGCTGAAGGAGATAAGATTGGTAAAAATATATTTGAACTTAAAGAATATGTAAATGAGAGAGTACCCGAATATGATATCCGTGTATCAGTTTTGGGACACATGCAAAGAGGAGGCTCTCCAACTTGCTTTGATCGAGTATTAGCCAGTCGATTAGGAGTAAAAGCAGTGGAAGCACTCTTAGAAGGTCAATCCAACTTTATGGTAGGATTGATTAATAATCAAGTCGAATTGACACCTTTGACACAAGCAGTCAAAGGACACACCGAAATAGATACCGAACTACTACGCGTATCAGAAATTATGGCTTCGTAAATAAAGAAATTAAAAAGTTAAATTAATAAATACACAATTATGAGTAAAGTAAAATTAGGAATTAACGGATTTGGTAGAATAGGAAGAATTGTTTTTAGAGAGTCTTTTAATAGAGATAACGTAGAAGTAGTAGCCATCAATGATTTATTAGACGTTGATCACTTGGCCTATTTATTAAAATACGATTCAGTTCACGGAGGTTTTAAAGGAACTGTTGAGGTAAAAGAAGGGAAACTTTTTGTAAACGGAAAAAACATCCGTATTACTGCAGAAAGAGAGCCTGCAAAATTAAAATGGAATGAGGTTGGTGTAGATGTAGTTGCAGAATGTACAGGCTTTTTTACAACTAAAGAAACAGCAAATGAGCACATCAAAGGTGGCGCTAAAAAAGTAATTATTTCAGCTCCATCTGCAGATGCACCAATGTTTGTTATGGGAGTAAACCATACAGAAGTTAAAGCTACGGATTTAGTAGTTTCAAATGCTTCATGTACAACAAACTGTTTAGCTCCATTAGCTAAAGTAATAAATGACAATTTTGGAATTGTAGAAGCTTTAATGACAACAGTTCACGCTACAACTTCAACACAAATGACAACTGACGGTCCTTCAAGAAAAGACTGGAGAGGTGGTCGTGCAGCATCTTGCAACATCATCCCATCTTCTAC
>CAYQSQ010000028.1:0-496 GCA_964420215.1 uncultured Flavobacterium sp.
TGGGTTGCTGTATTAGCACTTAATGCCGATCCTAATACTCCTATGTTTGCGTTTGGATTTACTACTACTGCTGTAAATTTATAAGCGCCTGTTGATTTGGTAAAGCTTACGTCAAATTTACCTGCGGTGGCGGTAATCATTAATGCGTTTGCTGTTGCTACTCCTTCTGGAAAGGCAGTTCCGCTCCATGTGGCTGCAGTTCCGTTTTCTGTTACAGTAAATTGTAATGCGCCTGCTGTTAATGTTACGTCCTTAGCGGTAAATACATTCGCATCTGTTGAACTTAACATTTTCTCTGTACCTACGGCTGCACCTGTTAAACTTACTGTTAAGGCTGGTGCGGATACTAATTTTAATTCGTAAGCTAAGGTTGTTTTGTTGAATGTGATATCATACTTACCGGCAGCTGTTACTGGAATGTTGGTGTTTGATGCTAATGCTGCTACTCCTGCTGTCGCTGATTTACCCCAGTTTATTGTCCATGCATCATCTTGAC
>CAYQSQ010000028.1:596-21150 GCA_964420215.1 uncultured Flavobacterium sp.
TGGGTTGCTGTATTAGCACTTAATGCCGATCCTAATACTCCTATGTTTGCGTTTGCAGGTGGCGTACCTCCGCCTGTAGTTGGTTCTGCAAACTTATAAGCTTTAGTTGATAAGGTGAAAGTAATATCATACTTAGCACCTGCAACAGTCATTGATTGCGGACTTCCAAAAGCTACACCTTCAGGGAAAGTCGTCCCAATCATATACTTTGAAGATCCATTTTCAGTAACAAAAAACTGAAAAGTTCCGCTTTTTAAGGTGATACCTTTTAAGGTAAACACATTTCCATCGGTCGATGTCATCGTTGTAAACTCATCTGAGTTTGCAAAACCAGTTATCTGAACCGTGTTTTGCGCAATAGCGACAACACTACTGAACAAAATAGTCATTAATAATAGTAATTTTTTCATAATAAAATAATTTATAGTTGACTACGAAGGTACGTCTTTATCTTTTTAATGACAAAAAAGAAACCCTACAAAATATTAACAAATAATTTAGATTTTATAAAATCAGTGGTATTTCGCTTTAACTTCTTCCCAAATGAAATTCATCTCAGCAATGGTCATATCTGAAATTGATTTACCAGATTTTAAAGCTGCTTCTTCGATATACTGAAATCTATCAATGAATTTTTTATTGGTTTTGTTTAAAGCCTCTTCTGGGTTAATCCCTTTGAAACGAGCATAGTTAATTAACGAGAAAAAGACATCTCCCATTTCCGCTGTCATTTTAGCCCTATTTTCGGCATGGCTTTCAACTTCAAACTCTTCAATTTCCTCTTTAACTTTTTCTAAAACTTGCGAACTATCTTCCCAATCAAAACCTACTGCTTTGACTTTTTCCTGAATTCGCATAGCTTTAACCAATGAGGGCAAACTCTTTGGAACACCTTGTAGCACCGAGGTATTCCCTTCTTTTAATTTTAATTTTTCCCAATTTGATTTTATATCTTCTTCTGTCAAATCAGAATTAACACCTCCATATATATGGGGATGGCGAAAAATTAATTTTTCGGAAATCGAATCCAAAACATCTTTTACATCAAATGAATTGGATTCGCTACCTATTTTAGCGTAAAAAACAAGATGCAAAAACAAATCCCCTAATTCTTTTTTAATTTCGAGAGTATTATTTTCTGCAATTGCATCTACTAATTCGTAAGTCTCTTCGATGGTTAAATGACTTAATGTCTGAAAAGTTTGCTTTTTATCCCAAGGACACTTTTCTCTCAACTCATCCATTATATCCAACAACCGACCGAAAGCAAGTAACTTTTCTTGTTTGGAGGAAGACATTTATTCTTGTTTAACCGTCTCTTCTTTTGGCAATAGGTCTTGTGCTTGTAATAAATTATACCATTGTATTACTTTTTTAATATCGGAGATATAAACTCTTTCCTCGTCGTATTCTGGTAGTACCTCTCTAAAATAAGATTCTAATACTACTTTGTCTTCTTTGTGTGATATCGATGGTTTATTATCTTCTTTAGCCGCTATTGCTAGTAAAACTTTTGACAAAGAAACCTCTTCGCCATACGTATAAATCGAAATCTCAGATAACAAACTCACATTACTTTTAATATTGAGCGAAAGCCTTTTTTTGTCTAATAAAGATTCCACTAAAAAACCTGTTCTTGTTTGTGTGAGTATAGCAAACAAACCTGGTTTGCCAGAAATCGAAATAATTTTATCTATAGCCATATTTTTATTTTTTAATTTTTGGAAATTTCATTCTATAATCCACATCAATATCACCCTTCATAATATTATTCAAACGCCTTGAGTTTAATTTTCTTTTAAATGCCGAAATACGATCGGTAAACAAAACCCCTTCAATATGATCGTATTCGTGCTGTATTACACGAGCTATTAAACCGTCATATTTTTCGGTATGTTTTTTAAAATTTTCGTCATAATATTCAAGGGTCACATAACGTTTTCTAGCGACATTTTCTCGCACATCTGGAATACTCAAACATCCCTCATTAAACACCCATTCATCCCCTTCTTCTAAAATAATTTTAGGATTAACAAACACTTTTTTAAAGTCTTTTAAGATCTCGCGAGCAGCATTCGGCGCATCTTCATCCTCTGAAAATGGCGTTGTATCTACCACAAACAAGCGAATATCCAATCCTATCTGCGGCGCTGCTAATCCTACCCCGTTCGCATTATACATAGTTTCAAACATATTTGCAACCAATGCATTCTCTTTTAAATACGACTCCGAAATTTCGGTCGCTACTTTTCTCAACACAGGATCGCCGTAGGCTACAATTGGTAAAATCATTTACTAACTTCTTTATTTTATTTAAAAAAGGGAATTCAAAAGTAAACTTTATTTTCAAAATCATAAATGGTTTATTCATAAATATTCACAAAACAATGCATTTATCCTAAAGGCTTTATTTATATTTGCACCTTAGTGAATCGTATAGACAAATAATGACTATGGAACAATTTATCGTTTCAGCCCGAAAATACCGCCCACAAACATTTGACGATGTTGTTGGTCAACAAGTCATTACCAATACGTTATTAAATGCAATAAAAAACAACCATTTAGCACAAGCCTTGTTATTTACAGGACCAAGAGGTGTAGGTAAAACCACTTGCGCTCGGATTTTGGCTCGTAAAATCAACCAACCGAATTACGACGACCCTAACGAAGACTTCTCTTTTAATGTTTTTGAATTAGATGCCGCTTCTAACAATGGTGTTGATGAAATTCGAAGTTTGATTGATCAAGTTCGGATACCACCACAAAAAGGAAATTACAAGGTTTATATTATAGATGAGGTACACATGTTATCTTCCTCTGCGTTTAACGCATTTCTTAAAACATTAGAAGAACCGCCAAAACACGCTATTTTCATATTAGCAACTACCGAAAAACACAAAATCATCCCGACAATTCTGTCGCGATGCCAAATTTTTGATTTTAAAAGAATCACAGCAATCGATGCTAAAAATTATCTAGTTAAAATTGCAGAACACCAAAACATCCAATTTGAAGATGATGCACTACACATCATCGCCCAAAAAGCAGATGGAGCTATGCGAGATGCGCTATCTATTTTTGATCGGGTAGTAAGCTACTGCGGCAACAACTTAACCCGACAGGCAGTTTCAGAAAACCTAAACGTTTTGGATTATGATAGTTATATCGAAGTAACCAACCTTCTTCTACAAAACAACATACCTGATGTATTATTATGTTATAATTCCATTTTAGAAAAAGGATTTGACGGTCATCATTTTATATCAGGATTAGCGTCTCATTTTAGAAATCTTTTGATTTGTAAAAATGAAAAAACTGTCGAATTATTAGAAGTAGGAAGCGCTGCACAAACCGCAATTTTAGAACAAGCCAAAACAAGTTCTAACACTTTTTTTATAGAAGCCATCCAACTCGCTAACGACTGCGACTACAAATACAAAACAAGCCAAAACAAACGCCTTTTAGTCGAGCTTTGCTTAATGCAACTTGCCTCTATCACTTTTGATGGAGAAAAAAAAAAGTAGCTGATTTTATTATTCCTGCCGAGTTTTTTTGGAAAAAAGACACTGAAAAAACCAGCACAAAACCAGAATCTTCAATACCTGTATCCACAAACGTGGAAACAAAGATTGTTACAACTGAAAAAGCAGTACTAAATACAACATCTGATGTGGTAAAACCTTCTGCGCTATCGATTTCAAGCATTCAAAAAAAGAAAGATTTAATCGAAACCAGCCAAGGAGCTACGCACAATCAAATTGTGACTGAAAACAATCCTTTTTCAGCAAACGACATGTTACTGGTTTGGAATAAATATGCTGCAAAACTTGATGAAAAAGGAAAAAAAATAATTTCCTCAATTTTACAATTGACAGATCCCAAATTAGAAGGTAATTGTATTATTATTGAATTGCCTAATCAAACTACTTTTTCTACTTTCGAAAGTGAAAAAGCAACCTTATTAGGCTATCTTAAAAGTAAGCTTCAAAATCATTCCATAACTATAGAAGTAATTATAAATGAAGAAGTCGCATCAAAAAATGCGTATACCGATTCGGATAAATTTATTCGATTAAAAGAGATCAATCCTGCCTTAGAATTATTACAAAAAACATTTGACCTTTATTATTAGAAACACGTACATTTGCTACGCCTAAATTTTTTTAAAAAAATGTTTTTTTTCAGTAAACCTAAACCGAAATTAGTTGATTTATTTAATGGTGAATATATCGACATCCACAACCACTTACTACCCGGTATTGACGATGGAAGTAAAGACATCGAACAAACCAAAGAATTAATCAAAGGTCTTACCGAAATTGGTTTTAAAGAATTTATTACCACACCGCATGTAATTGATGGTTTATGGAACAATTCTACAGAAGATATTGTTAATACATTTAATAAAACCGTTAAAGATTTAAAAAACACGGATGTAATAGCTCCAAAAAAAACAGCGGCAGAATACATGATGGATTTTGGGTTTCATCAAAAATTAAAAACGGAAAAATTATTAACTTTAAAAGGCAATTATTTATTGGTTGAGATGTCGTATCGCAATCCTCCCATTAATTTACATCAAATTATATTTGACATACAACTTGCTGGTTATACTCCAGTTTTAGCACATCCTGAACGGTACTTATTTTATGAAAATAATTATGCAGAATATAAAGTTTTAAAAGAAAAAGGGTGTTTGTTTCAAATCAATTTATTAAGTACTGTAGGATATTACGGTAAAGAAATTGTAAAAATCGCCGATCGCCTATTAGAGGATGATTTCATTGATTTTTCAGGATCAGATGTTCATCACATCCATAGTCTTCAATTTTTTAAAGAAAAAATCCGAGTTAAAAACATTGACGCGTTAAAAACCGCTATCAAAAACAACAATTTCTTTAAAGAAATTTAGACTTAATTTTTGGTGTAGGTACCATACATTGCTCATTTTTACCGTACCATCGGTACCGATTATTGGCGACATAATCGTATAATTTATCTTGGAGCGATTGTGGTATAACATTAAAAACATTAACCAGCACCAACCAACCTCCTAAGGTATTGCAAATCTCCAATACGGCTTCTGATTTATAAAAATACGCAACACCGGGCTCGTACAATATAATAGAGTCTAATGATTTGTTTACTTTAAGATGATCGATAATTTGCTTCCCTAAATCGGACTGCAAGGCAACAAATCGAAATTGATCTTTAATATCTCGCGCAATTACAAATTGCACCCAATGGTTACACAAGTTACAAACACCATCAAATACTATTATTTTTTTATCCTGAGGTAACGGTATCATTTTTTAGTTTTTTTAGTTTCAACATACTCCAATTCTTCAATTGCAACATGCGATACAAACATACCATAATTAACGGTTGCTTTTCCTTTTTGTAATTGTTCTAATTCACCTATTGCTTTACCGTTGATCATTCTTACACGATCACCTACTTTGGGTTGTTTTTTCGGTTTTTCGACTTCGGCAATTTTTAATTGTTTTTGCTTTTCTTTTTTAACTGTTCTGATTTCTGCAACTTTTAGCTCCACTTCTTCAATTAATTCTTTTTGTAGAGCAACTTCTTTTATTTTTTCTTTTTTAGAAATGGGTTTCTTTTTTGAATTTTCAATTTCAACCAATTTCATTATTGAGCTGATTAATTCTTTTTTGTTTTTTGAGTTAAAATATTTATCCGCATAATCATCTATTTTTTGTCCCAAATAAACCAATCTTTGATTGGCATCAAACAACTCTTGATATCGCTCTAATTTTTGCTGAATTTTACTGTTTATTTCTTCCATTTTCAGTCCTTCTTCTCGTGCTTTTCGTTCTTCGTCTTTTAAGTTTTTGGTTGTTTTTTCTAACTTAAAATGCTCTTTCTGCATATTTGCGATCGTTTTATCAAAACGAACTTTTCCTTTTTCTATTTTCTTTTTTGCACGATTGATCAAACTAAATGGAATACCATTTTTTTGAGCTACTTCAAAAGTAAATGAACTGCCTGCCTGACCTAAATTTAATTGAAAAGTGGGCAATAACGTTTGAGCATCAAACAACATATTGGCATTGGTTGCAAAAGGCAACTCATCCGCTAATAATTTTAAATTAGAGTAATGTGTGGTTATGATTCCAAAAGCTTCTCGATGGTAAAATTCTTCTAAAAAAATCTCTGCCAAAGCTCCTCCCAATTCGGGATCGCTACCCGTTCCAAATTCATCAATTAAAAACAACGTGTTTGAATTACATTTTTTTAGAAAATAATTCATGTTTTTAAGCCGATAACTGTATGTACTTAAATGATTTTCTATCGATTGATTGTCTCCAATATCGGTTAAAATACGATCAAATAAAAAAGTTTCACTTGCAGGATGCACCGGTATTAAAATCCCGGATTGTAACATCAGTTGTAAAAGTCCGATTGTTTTTAGCGTGATACTTTTTCCTCCTGCATTAGGTCCTGAAATAACAATGATTCTGTTCTCAGGAAGTAACTCAATGGTTTGTGCGTGTGTTTTTTGTTTGGATTGTTGATGAGTCAACCAAAGGATTGGATGGTAAGCGTCTTTAAAAAACAATCTTTTGTTTTCATTAATTACAGGCAAAACTCCGTTTATTTTTTGAGCATACTTTGCTTTTGCATATAAAATATCTAATCCCAACAAATAACTCTGATAGCTTTCTAAAACCGATTTAAAAGGTCTTATTACACGAGTCAACTCTTGTAAAATCCGATCAACTACTTCTTTTTCTTCATATTTTAAATTCGAAAATTCACGTGTATAATTTAACGTTTGTTCGGGTTCTATAAACGCAATACTACCTGTTTTTGAACTTCCTAAATATTGCCCTTTCACTTTTTTACGATACATCGCCATCACTGCTAACACTCGGCGATTATCCACTACACTTTCTCGGATTTCATCCAAATATCCTAAACCTGAATAATAGGATAACGCACTCGAAAAGCTTTGATTAATCTTACCCGAAATCTGTTTTAAACGATTTCTGATTTGCAACAAATCAGGCGAAGCATCGTCCTTAACTTCTCCATATTTGTCAATTACCGCATTGATGTATGTTGTTATTTCTTTATGAATCAACAATTCGCTTACGCTAATTAAAAGCTCGGGATAGAATTCTTCATTTTTATTTAAAAACTTAGATAGGTCAAAGGTAGTTTCGGCGATGGATTTAATTTTTCGAAAAGAAGCCAATTCCAAACTACTATTTTCAATCCCTAATAATTTCAATTCTTGTGCTATGGTTTCAAACCCGTGATTGGGTATTGGATTATTGTTTTGAAACGACGACAAATATTCTTGAGTGACACTTAAATTTTGAAATAACGCATCTTTAGAACGAAAAGGAGTTATCAATTTTGCATTTTCCTTACCATTATCTGTGATGCAATAACTCGAAATCATTTCAAGAACCGTGTGAAATTGCAAATCCTGAATCGTTTTATCTTGAATATGAATCATTAATTATTTGCCGTTTTGGTAGTTTAACGTTTATATTTGCACTGATACAAAATTATTAAAACAAATTCGAATGCTAACTATTAAAAAGGCAGTAATGATTGTGCTTTTAGCTACCGCAATATTTTCTTGCGAAAAAGACACTGTTATCACCCCGCACCGCACCGAATCTATTAATAAAATGGTTTTGAGTTTTACATCTATTGACAGTACCGAATCTTTTATTTTTAATTTCCCGAAAATCGACACGTTACCGTTACCACAACTTAAACCAAACGCAGCATATACGACTCGTATTACTGTTTATAAAACCACTCCCGACTCTATTTATGACATCACCCCTGAAATCATAAAAGAAGCTGAACAACACCAGTTTTTTTACGACACCAACGGCACCGCCCTAGAAATTACTTATGCAGACAAGGATAAAAACGAACATCCTATTGGATTACAAACCGTTTTTACAACTAAAAACAGCGGCACTAATTCGTTAAAAATAAAGCTTATTCATATCCCTCTTAAATCCGCAAAAAATGTAATCCTAAATGATCCAACACATGCTGGAGGAATTTTAGACTTTGAAGCTATTTTTGAAATTAATACAAAATGAAACCGTTTTTATTCTTTTTACTCTTTATAACATGCGCATCGAATCTCACAAATGCACAAACTGACGAATTGTACTGCGCAAAAATTCGCACTTCTGAAGATCGCATAAACGGATCTATTTCACACGAAACCCCTAAAAACAATCCTATTGTATTTAGTCGTTTTCCTAAAAAGGATACATTCATCTATATCATTCAACTTAAAAAAGTAACAAAATATAAGAGCTCTGGTAATGGTGTAATCATCGAGTTTGAAAACGGAATGCGCATTGAAAGGGATTTAAAAGTATCCATCCGTATTAATGATGATACGGAATTTGAACATTTTATCAAATTCAAACTCACCGAAGATGAAGTTGATATTTTCAAAACACAATTAGTTAAAGAAATATCACTTCATCAATTGCAATTTACAGTTGATAATCCTCAAAAATACCAAGCATACATACGCTGTATTGACGAATCAAAACCTGAAAAATAAAACTTTTACTCTTTAAGAGATTCTACTTGTTGTAAGTCGGCTTTTAACATCTCATAGACTTTACTATACATTTTTTCGTAATCTTCTATTTGAGAAGCATAATACCGATTACTTTGCACAAATTGTAAACTGTCTATTCCGTGTTTTTTTTGTAGAAAAAAAGGAACACTTTTATTCATTTCTGAATCAGAATTATGATTAATCGTGGCTTGAAATACACTTAAATCATACAAAACCTGAATCATTTTGTCGCGTTCGATCAAATCATCAGGCGGAGTCGGTTCGGAATATCTGCAACCAATTACTAAAAAAGTTATTACAAGCCAAAAATATCTCATTACCTATCAAATAATAGTCGTTTTCCTACTTTAATATCTTTTACTTTTGAATTATTATACACCAACTTACCGTTAACCAACGTATGCGTTACACGCGATTTAAAGTGTGTCCCTTCCATAGGTGACCAACCACATTTGTACAAAAGATTAGACTTTTTAACTTCCCAAGGTAAATTTTTATTTACGATCACCAAGTCTGCATAATACCCTTCTTTTATAAACCCTCTTTTTCTAATTTTAAAAAGTTTAGCTGGATTGTGACACATTTTTTCAACGATTTTTTCGATTGAAATTTTGCCTTGATGATGCGCTTCAAACATTGCGACTAAAGCATGTTGTACTAAAGGACCTCCTGAAGGAGCTTTAGTGTATACGGATTTTTTCTCTTCTAATGTATGTGGTGCATGATCGGTAGCAATAACATCAATACGACCGTCTAATAAAGCTTCCCACAAACCGTCTTTATCTTTTTGTGTTTTAACAGCTGGATTCCATTTAATGAAATTCCCTTTTTTATCGTAATCTTCATTGGTGAACCATAGGTGATGAATACACACTTCTGCGGTAATCATCTTTTGTTCTAGCGGAATTTTATTGGTAAACAATTCCAATTCTTTCGCAGTTGAAATATGAAAAACATGTAGTCGTGCACCTGTTTTTTTAGCTAAAGCAATCGCTTTTGAAGATGACAAATAACACGCTTCTTCACTTCGGATTAAGTGGTGGCAATTAACAGGAATGTCATCTCCGTACTTTTGTTGGTATTCTTTTAAATTTTTCTTAATTGTAACTTCGTCTTCACAATGTACTGCGATTAACATTTTAGTACTCGAAAATATTTTCTCCAAAGCCTCTTCGTTATCAACCAACATATTACCCGTTGACGATCCTAAAAACAATTTAATACCTGCAACGTTTTCGGGATTGGTTTTTAAAATTTCTGCCAAATTATCATTTGTACCTCCCATCATAAAGGAGTAATTCGCAAACGAATTTTCTGCTGCTATCGTATATTTTTGTTCTAATAACTCTTGAGTTACAGCATTCGGAACGGTGTTGGGCTGTTCTATAAAAGAGGTAATTCCTCCTGCAACTGCCGCTCTGGATTCTGAAGCAATATCGCCTTTATGTGTTAATCCTGGCTCTCTAAAATGCACCTGATCGTCGATCACGCCTGGTAAAACATAATTGCCTTCGGCATCAATAATAGTATCTTCAGATGATTTTAAGCTTATTGAAGTGTCTATTTCTTTAATAATATCGCCCTCAATTAAAATGTCTCTTTCTAAAATAGTTCCTTCATTGACTATTTTGGCATTTTTTATCAATATTCTCTTCATAACTATAACTTTCTAAAAAACTTATTCAATCGTAATAATATTACTCCAAACACGGCTTCACTGATTATCGCGTTGCTCATTTTTGATTCACCTTGTGTACGATCGGTAAATATGATTGGTATTTCGATTAGTCGTGAGCCAAATACTTGTGCTCTATATTTCATTTCAATTTGAAAGGCATATCCTACAAACCGAACTTTGTCCAATTTTATTTTTTCTAAAACACTTCTGTGGTAACAGATAAAACCAGAAGTTGCATCATGAACTTTAAATCCCAATACAATTCGCACATAAACCGATGCAAAATACGACATCAACACACGGCTCAACGGCCAATTGACTACATTAACACCCGATATATAACGTGATCCTATAACCAAATCAACATCATCTTGTTTGCAACGCTCGTACAACCGAATCAAGTCGCTAGGGTTGTGTGAAAAATCGGCATCCATTTCAAAGATATAATCGTATTTTTTTTCTAAACCCCATTTAAAACCAGCAAGATACGCTGTGCCTAAACCCGATTTTTTCATTCGGGTTTTTAAAAATAATTGATCCTTATATTTTTGTTGCAATTCAGTTACTTTGGCAGAAGTTCCGTCAGGAGAATTATCATCTACAATCAAAATATCAAACGGCATCGGCAATGAAAAAACAGCTTCAACTATTCTTTCGACAGTTAAAATTTCATTATACGTTGGTATGATTACTAATCGTTTTGACATCTTATTAGATTGCATGCGCAAAAGTAATTAATAATCAACGAAACATTCTATTTTTTAGATTTAAAAAAATGCTAAATTATACTACTTTTGCAAGACTATGTTTGACTTGAATTTAACAGAACGAATTGCGCTTGATACCGATTGGGCTTCAATTCTATTTATTTTTTGTGCTGTATTAATTACGGTCACTAAGGCTATTTATACCAATCGTTTTAATGACTTTTATAAAATTGCCACATCTAATAAATACTTCAATGTATATGGTGGAAATACCAAAAACAGTTTTTGGTTTGACATACTTTTTAATGCAATCCAATTTTTATCCTATTCATTTTTTCTGCATTTAATACTGGATTTTTACACTATAACTAACAAATATAATTTCAGTAGCTTTTTGTTGATTTTAGCACTTTTATTTGTTTTAAAAATCATCAAATACAGTTTGTCTTTATTTGTTTCTCACACATTCGATATTAGTAAATTATTTTTTAACTTTTATTTTCAAAAAAATAGTTATAAAAATTTGATTAGCATTTACTTATTACCCGTTAACATTCTGTTGTTTTTTAACGACAAACCCAATCCTTTGTTAATCAATACTTTATTAATAATCGTTATCGGTTTAAGCGCAACAAGTTATCTTAGTGTACTCAAAACAAATCTTAATCAAGTGAGTCATAAAATCGTTTATTTTTTTTTATATCTTTGCACTCTTGAAATTGCACCCTACATAGCTTTAAGCTATTGGTTTATTGATTTAAACGAAAAACTAACTTAATAAAATGAAAGTTAAGACGATACTGGTTTCCCAACCTGAACCTAAATTAGAAAATTCCCCTTATCACAACATTAAAGAAAATCTAAAAATCAAAGTCGATTTTAGACCTTTTATACATGTTGAAACGGTAAGTGCTAGCGAAATTCGTAAAGAAAAAATCGACCTCAAAACTTTTACGGCGATTATTTTGACCAGTAAAAACTCGGTGGATAATTTTTTCCGTGTAGCGGAAGAAATGCGATTTAAAATCCCCGAAACTTTAAAATATTTTTGCCAATCAGAAGCGGTTGCATTTTATTTACAAAAATATGTGGTGTACCGCAAACGTAAAATTTACGTTGGAAAAAAAGATTTTGCTGATTTATCAGCCCTCCTAAAAAAACATAAAGCCGAAAACTTTCTTTTACCATCATCTGATGCATTGAAAGATGAAGTACCTACTTTGTTAAACGAGCTAGAACTCAACTGGACAAAAGGCATGTTCTACAAAACGGTAATGAGCGATTTATCCGATTTAGAAGATGTTTTTTATGACATATTGGTGTTTTTTAGCCCTACAGGTATCAAATCGCTGTTTCATAATTTCCCTGAATTCAAACAAAACGACACCCGAATAGCTGTTTTCGGAAAAACAACAGAAAAAGAAGCTATCGACAGAGGTCTTATTGTGAATATTATGGCACCAACACCTGATACTCCTTCAATGACTATGGCTTTAGAAAAATACATTCAAGAAGTTAACAAAAAGAAACTCGTATAGAAAAAACAATACTTTATAAAACAAACAAGAGGCAAATGCCTCTTGTTTGTTTTTACAACTTACTCATTATCAATTTATAAATCGGAAGTACCCAACTCACAACCAACAACAAACCACCTATCGGTGTGATAAAACCTATTTTCTTAAAATTAATTTGAGTAATTGCTTGAGTTGATAATAGGTATATCGAACCTGAAAAAAGCAAAACTCCTGCCACGACCAAATAAAATACATATGTTTTGGTAGTTTCTGAAACTACATTTGTAGTCGCAAAAAACAACAAATATAACGCGTGATACATTTGATATCTTACTGCAGTTTCAAAAGCACTTAAAACAGATGAGTCCAATTTATTTTTCAGCCCATGAGCAGCAAATGCACCTAAAACTATTGCTATCGCTCCAAACATTAAGGCTATGATTATCATTTTCTTTTCCATATTTTTTTTACAAAAATCGTAAAAATAGTTTCCATATGTTTATTTTAGAGCAAAAAAGATGCGAAACATTCTCTTGATAGGCGCGGGTAAATCAACTCGCCACTTAATTCAATATTTAATACAAAATAGCGAAAAAGAAAATCTACGTATAACCATCGCTTGTCTTGATATCAAGGAGGTTTTTTCGGAAGTACAATCACATCCAAAAGTCTCGCTGATTGAGTTAGATATCACTAACGAAGTTTTGATTTCAGATCTAATCCAAAAAAGCACATTAGTTATCTCGATGTTACCTGCACATCTACATATCCATATCGCATTACAGTGTTTAACACACAGTAAAAACCTCATCACAGCATCGTATATCAGTCCCGAGTTAAACGACTTGCACCAACAGGTCGTAGACAAAGAATTACTCTTTTTAAACGAAATGGGATTAGATCCTGGGTTGGATCACATGAGTTCGATGAAATTAATCAATACCATAAAAAAAGAAGGAGGGAAAATAAATTCGTACCAATCCTATTGTGGCGGTTTAATCGCACCTGAATCAGATACAAACGCTTGGAATTACAAATTCACCTGGAATCCTCGAAATGTTGTTTTAGCAGGGCAAGGACCAGCGGCACGTTACTTAAAAGATGGTGAATTAAAATTTTTACCCTATCACCAATTATTTAAAAAACCTCAGCCGTTTCATATCGACAAGTATGACTATGAAGGCTACCCCAACCGAAATTCATTACAATATATCAACACCTACCAACTTGACAATGTACATACGATGATCAGAGGTACGCTACGCAAAAAAAACTTCATCCAAGCTTGGGATATTTTTGTGCAATTGGGACTCACTGAAGATCATTATACCATATCCAATTCCGAAATGTTAACGCCTTTCCGCTTTATTTCTTTGTTTTTACACCATTCGAATATCGATGATATCATCCTCGCTATTGAAAACACAATAAAAAGACCGTTGACTTTAGACGAAAAAAGAAAATTTAACGAGCTTAATTTTAATGATAACACCACGCTTTTAAACCTAAAAAACGCAACTCCAGCTCAATTACTCGAAGCTATTTTAATCAAACATTGGAAATTAAACCCCGAAGACAAAGATCTTATCGTTATGAACCATTTGATATCTTACACAGATCGTAACAATACAGATAAAACGATTCAATCGCAATTAATTGTAAAAGGAGAAAACAACTCTTATACAGCGATGTCCAAAACTGTAGGTTTACCTTTGGGAATTGGAGCTTTAATGTTACTCAACAAACAAATCCCTTTATTGGGTGTTCAATTACCTATTGACAAATGCATCTACAATCCTATTTTAGACGAACTAAAAAACCACGGAATTATATTTAAAGAGTCTATTATCGAGAATCCCGTTCTATAAATCAATCTTCGTATAATTATGTTGGGTTTTAAATTTAATTAATCCTTTTCGAAATAATTTATCATTATAAATTAACTGTAATTCTTCCTCAGGTGCTATACCCGAAAAATAAAGTAATATTTTTTTGTATGGCGCTATTTGATAGTTTTGATCGATAGTTGTTCCATCGCATCTGATGGTATCTTTTTTTGATGTTATTACGTAAAAATCTTTACTAATCGCAAACGACAGATATTTTAATGACTCCGTATAATCAACCCCTGTATACTCTTCTGTCATTAAATCCTTTTCTTTTTCTTGGGCAATTACAAACTCATAAACACGTTCCCGTTTATTCACCTCGTACAGACTGTCTATTTGTTCTAAGTTTTCTATGCCCTGATCCTTTAATAAATAATACTGAATCGGAACTTCTGTGGCTGTAAAACCGATATCATCCACTTTTTGAGTATAACTTTTTGATTTC
This sequence comes from uncultured Flavobacterium sp., assembly GCA_964420215.1. Classification (GTDB taxonomy): domain Bacteria; phylum Bacteroidota; class Bacteroidia; order Flavobacteriales; family Flavobacteriaceae; genus Flavobacterium. The sequence continues at coordinate 15,429 of CAYQSQ010000028.1, forward strand.
CAACCTACTTTTTCTAAGTTGAAATATCGGTCTTTTATACTCATTTCATCCGTCAATTTCGGCTTGTCTTTCTTGCACGAAACAATCAATCCAAAAACAAAAACGAGAAGTCCAATTTGTTTAATTACCTTCATATCGTTTATTTATAAAAACCAACAACTCATTCGTAACATCACTAGTCGGAGTCGTATATAAAATGGTTTGTTTATTTGAAGTCCCAACGAGATATGAAATATTTTTTTTCTCAGAAAACTCTTTGGTATAACTCGAGATGCGTTGCCAAATTTTTCGTGTTTCTTCCATCGAAAATTGTTGGTTAAATTGATCCAACTCTTCTCTTTTTCCGATTAATTCTTGCATCAATCTATTCTTAACTTCTTCTTGCAACCCTTCAACCTGTAATTGATTGTGCAAATCATCTATGTTTTTTTGCTTTTTTTGAAGCTCTAACAAACCTATTCGTTGCATATCCGACGTCATTTTAAACTTCTTAAACAGCAACTGCTCGTCAACTGTTACAATACGTTGCGATGCTTGTTGGCAGTACATAAAAACGCCTAATCCCAGTATCACTACCAAAACAATGACATTTACAATACCCAAAAGGTGTAATTTGTTTTTTAAATCTATCATATATGCTGTTATTTTTGGCAAAATTACTATTATTTAACGCATCTACACACTACATTAGCTAAAGTTTAACACATCACTATCATGCTCAATTTCGAATTATACAATCCCACAAAATATATTTTTGGTAAAAACCAAATCAGTAAGCTTATCGATTTAATCCCTCCCAACAGTAAAACACTTTTGGTTTATGGAGGCGGTAGCATCTTTAAAAATGGAATTTACACCCAAGTTAAAACTGCTTTAGCTAATTTTGAGTGTGTCGAATTTGGAGGAATTGAACCCAATCCGCAATTTGAAACCTTGATGAAAGCGATAGAAATCATTAAAAAAGAACACATTACTTTTATTTTGGCCATCGGTGGCGGTAGCGTGATTGATGGTGTTAAGTTTATCTCTGGAGCCACCAACTACAATGGCAATCCCATAGATATTTTACAAAAACGAATTTTATTTAAAGATCCTTCAAAAACAATTCCTTTTGGAACAGTTTTAACTTTACCAGCAACAGGTAGCGAAATGAATTCGGGTGCAGTGGTAACTATTGCAGCTACGCAAGAAAAATTAACCTTGGGCGGCAGTGCTTTGTTTCCTCAATTTTCAATTTGTGACCCAACGGTAATTATTTCATTACCCGAACGTCAGATTCAAAACGGGGTGGTAGATGCTTTTTTTCACGTTTTAGAACAATACCTAACCTACCCACAAGATGCCTTATTACAAGACCGCATCTCCGAAGGCATTTTACAAACTTTAATCGAAATCGGCCCTGAAGTAGTTAAAAATCCAACAGATTATAAATTAGCGTCTAATTTTATGTGGTGTTGTACGATGGCGCTCAATGGATTAATTCAAAAAGGAGTCGTGAGCGATTGGGCTACGCACATGATTGGGCACGAACTAACCGCTTTATACAATATCGATCACGCCCGAACATTAGCCATCATTGGTCCTAATTTGTATCGTGTACTATTTGATTCTAAAAAAGAAAAACTCGCTCAATATGCTGAACGAGTTTGGAATATTAGAACAGGTACTATCGATGAAAAAGCGACTCAAGCTATCGAAAAAACGATTCAGTTTTTAAACTTAATGGGCATGCCTAAAAAGATTTCGGATTGTACCGAAAATTACAACCAAACGGCTGATATTATCGTAAAACGATTTACCGAAAGAGGCTGGTTAGGCTTGGGCGAAAAACAACTCGTAACTCCCGAAAAAGTCAGAGAAATTGTTACGCTCGCGATTTAGTTTTACTCCAGATCGCTTTCTAATTCTTCTAACTCTTGTTTTGCTTGTTGTTTCTGTTCTGTTTTTTGTTGTTCAAATTTGGCGTCTACTTCAACCTCATCTTTTACAAAAAAGGTTTTTCCTAAAACAAATAACAAACATAAAGTAGCGATACCTAAAATAATTTTAGGTGCTTTGGCTGTTTGATTTTGTTTCAACGCTATAAATCCCAAACCTAAAGTAACGGCAATAGGTAAAATCGCAATCGTGCCAAGGGGCAGGTACGAAAATATAATTCCTAAAACACAAAAGAAACCCGCCGAAATGATAATTACTTTTTTCATTTTTTATAAAAAATTAAATGCCTGAAGCTGTTTTTAAATTCAATTCACCTGTACCAACAGGGATACTAAATTTTATTAAAGCAGGGATTTTTTTAGCGTCTGCGGTTAACCACATCACATTTTGATCTTTCCCTTTTAAAACGCTTGTTTTAGCTCCTATCGAAATTTTATAACATTCCTTTTTACCCAAATTACCTGCATTAACAGTTTCTTTACCCATAAATTTCACAAAAACAGGAATTTCTTTTTCATCAAAAACAATGGTAAACGACTGGGTTTGTCCTACTTTAAAAGTTGCAAAATTAATCGTTCTGACCTTGTACAATAACGAAATCACATCCGAAGTGTTTGCACCTATATTTACTGTATTTACCGTTTCGGGTTTGTTTTTCTTTTGAGACGTACTTACTATTGTGTTTCCTTTAAAAACATACTTTTCTTTTTTGGTATATCCACCCTCATTAATATTTCGCTTATACAAGCTTGGTTTTAATGTTTGTGGATCAACATATGCTTCATAAATATCTCTTATTTTAAAAAAAGAATCCCATTTGCTGTACGTTGCTGCTTCACAATTTAAGTGCAAATATGTATTCTTGGATGTTTTAGTTGTTTCGGTTGACATGGTCAATTGCGCCAATTGTGTCATTAATCCGCTCATATTATACGAGCCCGAATATACCAACTTTTCTCCTGATTTGATTTGTGCGTTTGTCGTTTGAATACAGCATAATAATGCGATAAAGAAACTGTAGGCGTAAATTATTTTTTTCATCTTCAAAATTAGTCTCTACGACCCATATACATCATGATATAATATATCAAAGTCGCGATCGATCCTAATGCGGCTACTAGGTACGTACGTGCTGCCCATTTTAGTGCGTCTTTTGCTCCGTCGTGTTCTTGACTGGTTAACATTCTTTTGTTTTCTAACCAAGCCAAAGCTCTGTTACTCGCATCGTATTCGACAGGTAAAGTTATGATTGAGAAAACCGTAGTTGCTGCAAAAAGCACAATCCCAATTAACAACAATTGCGGAAATGCATTCACCAATAATACCCCTGCTAATAACACCCATTGTACTGTGTTGGATGCAAATTGCACTACGGGTACCAATTGCGAACGCATCGTTAACCAACTATACGCTGTTGCATGTTGCACCGCGTGACCTACCTCATGAGCGGCAACTGCTGCTGCTGCTGCATTACGTTGGTTATACACTGCTTCGCTTAAGTTTACGGTTTTGTCTGCTGGATTGTAGTGATCCGTTAATCGACCAGGTGTTGAGATTACTTGTACATCTCTGATCCCGTGATCTGCTAACATTTTTTCAGCGATTTCGGCACCGCTCATTCCATTTTGTAAACGAACTTTTGAATATTCTTCAAATTTGTTTTTAAGACGATTGCTTACTAACCAACTGGCTAAAGCAATTACACCCATTAATATCATTGCTGGTAAACTAAACATATTTTTATTTTTTAAGAATTAAACTTTTTTATTAAGTATCAAATTACACGCCAAAAGATACGAATGTCATTTTGACATTTACCCTACTAATTTATACAATAACCCAATACCAAATTCATTGAATTTGTTTTCATAGAATCATTACCCCAAGGATTGAATTTTCTAACATTTAACATTCCTACATTACCTCTTAATTCTACAAAAAGAACACGTTTATCTCTGATTTTAATATTTCTACCAACACCTAAAACAGCTCCAAAATCAATGACATTACACGCATTAGTAAAATCAATATCACTTTTGCCTTCTCCAAAAAGAGCAAATACCCTTTCATCTTGTATTTTTGTTTTTGCGCCTATTAAATATCCTGTAAAAACACCGCCACTAATGTAAGTTGAATTTTCTTCTGATATAAAATATTTCAATGTTACAGGAATTGTTAAATAGTTCATATCATTATAGGACGTATATTCTAACTCCCTTGGAGTTGCTGAATAAGACGCGCTGAGTTGTATAACATTGCCTATCGTTTCACGCTTACGCTCATAATTCACTTCTAATTTAAGCGCAAATCTGGACGTGAGACTTTTTTCTAACCCAACACCTGCGACAAAAGCGACACCCGGACTTTCTTTATAAACAGGATCAAAACTCGATGGAATTGTATATCCCCATAGTTTTGAATAATTCACCCCTCCGTGCACGTCTATTTTTATTTTCTCTTCCTGAGAAAACCCACTAACTGTTGATAAAAACGCAACAACAAACAATACTTTTTTCATATGAAACTTCTAATTTTTTATACAATTTCTATCCAACCAGATTAATAATCTTCCCAGGAACAATTATCACTTTTTTAGGTGCGTTTCCGTTTAATTGCGCTTGGGTTCTTTCGTCTGCCAATACAATTTCTTCTATTTGTTTCGGGGTTAAATCCAAAGGTAATTTAATCGTGAAACGCATTTTTCCGTTGAAGGAAACAGGATATTCCTTTTCACTTTCCACCAAATACTTTTCTTCGAATTTTGGAAAAGCCACAGTTGAAACTCCCATATAATCATTTAATCCTTTAATCTTTAAATCTTTTAATTTTAAATTATACCATAATTCCTCGGCAATGTGTGGTGCATAGGGCGAAATTAAAATGGCTAAAGGTTCTAAAATAGCGCGGTGATGACATTTTAATTGTGCCAATTCGTTTACACAAATCATAAATTGTGATACCGAGGTGTTGAACGAAAAATTCTCAATATCCTCAGTTACTTTTTTGATGGTTTTGTGTAAGGCTTTGTACATCTCTGCCGTTGGTTCTTCGTTGGTAACTATCAAACCATTTTCATCAAAGTATAAACGCCATAATTTTTTTAAGAAACCAAACACACCTGTAATTCCTGCGGTATTCCAAGGTTTGGCTTGTTCCAATGGGCCTAAAAACATTTCGTACAAACGCAACGTATCGGCTCCGTATTCGTTACAAATGTCATCGGGGTTTACCACGTTGTATTTGGATTTGGACATTTTTTCGACTTCTCTTTCAACTCGATATTTATCACCTTCTTCTAATATAAATTTAGCATGCAAAAATTCAGGCTGCCATTTTCTAAACAAGTTTATATCTAATTCATCTGATAAATTTACAAGAGAAACATCAACATGAATTTTACTAAAAGTTGGAACTGAAGTCCCAGTTAAAGCAGTTATTTTTTCTAAAGCAATTTTGTTTTTTTCAGGATTATAAAAATCTTCAACAATGCCTTTCGAAACATAAACATCTTGTCTTTGATTTACTCTATAAACAAACGCACTCATTCCCAAAATCATCCCCTGATTAATCAATTTCTTGAAGGGTTCTTCGGTAGGGGCAAATCCTTTGTCTTTCAAAAATTTATTCCAAAAACGAGAGTACAACAAATGCCCTGTGGCATGTTCGCTTCCGCCTAAGTATAAATCCACACTTTCCCAATATTTTAAAGCGTCTGCACTGGCAAATTCATTTTCATTAGTTGCATCCATATAACGCATCCAATACCAAGAACTTCCTGCCCAAC
>CAYQSQ010000028.1:21160-28945 GCA_964420215.1 uncultured Flavobacterium sp.
GCAGCCTGGCATGGTGTTCAATTCCAACGGAAAAACCGTAACGTGGTCAATCAAGTCGTTATTCACCACTTTGTTATTTACGGTGTCCCAAGCCCAAACGGTGGCGTTGCCTAAAGGCGGTTGACCATCTTCGGTAGGTAAATACTTTTCTACTTCAGGTAATACAATGGGTAAGTGTTTAGCCTCAATCATTTGAGGTAAGCCATTCACGTAATATACGGGGAAAGGTTCGCCCCAATATCTTTGACGAGAAAACACCGCATCACGCAAACGGTAATTGGTTTTTCCTTTTCCTTGCCCAATGGCTTCTAATTGTTCTATGACTTTTTTGGTAGCATCTTTATAACCCAAACCGTTTAAAAAGTCGGAGTTTGTCAATTCAAAACCGCTTTTTTCGGCAAAGGCTTTTTCTGAAATATCTTGATTAAAAATATTTTTTATGGCTGGCATTCCGTTTTGTCCTTTAAAGAAATTCGCAAACGCATAATCACGCTCATCGCCTGCAGGTACAGCCATTACAGCGCCTGTTCCGTAACCAGCCAATACGTAATCGCCAATCCAAACCGGAATCGGTTCTTTGGTAAACGGATGTTCAGCATACGCCCCAGTAAATACACCCGAAATCGTTTTTACATCTGCCATTCTTTCTCTTTCCGAACGTTTAGCTGTAGCTTCCACATAAGCTTCCACCGCAGCTTTTTGTTCTGGCGTTGTAATTTGAGAAACCAATTCGTGTTCAGGAGCCAAAGTCATAAACGTAACGCCGAAGATGGTGTCGGGGCGGGTGGTGAAAACCTCAATATATAGATTTGAGATTTGAGATTTGAGATTTGAGATTTCACTTTCTTCAATTTCAAATTTCAAATTTTGAATTTTGAATTTAACGGATGCTCCAACCGATTTCCCAATCCAATTTCTTTGTGATTCTTTTATCGATTCGCTCCAATCAATGGTGTCTAAACCTTGTAATAATCTTTCGGCATAGGCAGAAATGCGCATGCTCCATTGGGTCATTTTTTTACGAATCACGGGGTGACCGCCACGTTCCGAAACGCCGTTTACGATTTCGTCATTCGCCAAAACGGTTCCCAAAGCAGGGCACCAGTTCACCTCGGTTTCTGCCAAATATGTTAATCTATATTGTAATAAGATTTTTTGTTTTTCTTCTACTGAAAAAGCATTCCAATCGCTTGCTGAAAACGCAATTATATTATCATCGCAAACCGCATTTACTTTGGTATTTCCTTCTTTTTCAAAAACAGTAATTAAAGTAGCAATGTCTTCGGCTTTATCGGTGTCTTTATTATACCACGAATTAAATAATTGAATAAAAATCCATTGGGTGTGTTTGTAATAACTCGGATTTGAAGTTCTTACCTCTCTCTCCCAATCAAACGAAAACCCAATTTTATCTAATTGTTCGCGGTAACGCGCAATGTTTTCACGGGTAGTTTTTTCTGGATGTTGCCCTGTTTGAATCGCATATTGTTCTGCAGGTAAACCAAACGAATCATACCCTTGCGGATGCAACACATTAAACCCCTGATGACGTTTGTAACGCGCCACAATATCACTGGCAATATACCCCAGCGGATGACCTACGTGTAAACCCGCGCCCGACGGATAAGGGAACATGTCTAAAACGTAATATTTAGGTTTATCAGACTCGTTTGATGCTTTAAAGGTTTGATTATCTGACCAGTTTTTTTGCCAGTTTTTTTCAATCTCTAACGGGAAGTATTTCATTTTTATTTTAGTTTGCGATTTTTTAGTTTACGATTTCTTTATATCAAAAAATAAAAGCTGTGAACCGTTAACTTTTAACTATAATTTAGGTTGCAAAAATAATTTTTTTAAAGCGTCCCCTTTCATTTTTTCAGGAAAATGTACAATCAAATCTAATTATTAGATTTACACACTGTTTCTTTATCTTTAAAAATCAAATTATTAAACTCCCAAACAGAAAAAAACATGGTATCCGCAACAGCAAAATCACTTAAAGAGGAGTTAAATCATTGTTCGCATGAAGAAGTCGTTAACTTGTGCATCCAATTATCTCGGTTTAAAAAAGAGAACAAAGAACTGTTGACGTATTTGTTATTTGAATCTCATAACGAAGACCAATTTGTTTCAGGAATAAAAGACGAAATGGACGAGTTGTTTAAGACCGTTAACACGTCTAATTATTTTTTTATGCGAAAAAGCGTTCGTAAAATTTTATCTCTAATCAAAAAGTACATTCGTTATTCCAAAAAAACAGAAACTGAAATCGAACTTTTAATCTATTTCTGTGTTAAACTGAAAGAGTTACGACCATCTTATAAAAACAATACTACTTTAGCGAACACCTACGAAAGACAATTGGTTTTAATTCGGAAGAAAACAGCAACCTTACACGAAGACCTTCAATACGATTATCGTTTAGAGTTGGAAAAATTAGAATAACGACTTATCGCATCTGATACAACATACCAAAACCATAAGTATCTTGATTGATTACAGGATATCCTATAAAAGATGTGTTTTTTTCTTTTTTATTTTTGAAAAAAATAGGATTCCAATGGTGTACAATAATTGCGATACCCGTACCCCAACCTGCCCCTGCCACTACATCACCTAACCAATGTTTGTTATTTGCCATACGCAAAATACCTGTTGCAACAGCAAATGCATAGCCCGAAGAAGCGTACCACATATTATCATCTTTATATTCTAAAAACAATAATGTTGCTGTATTAAATGCAGTCGCGGTGTGACCTGACGGGAAAGAATTACGACCTCTCCCATTGGGTCGCCTGTCATTTAATATATTTTTACACAATTGTACAGAAGATCCAATAAACAGTGTCGACAACAGTACATTAGACATCATTTGTCGAGTGGTATTTTGGGACTTAAACCCCAACAAATTACCTACTGCTATTTGAGCAATTGGAGCGTACTGAAAATAATCATCTCCATGAAATTGGAATTTTTGCCCAAAAACTTCTTGGGTTTCCTCGTGTGCATTTTTTTGAAAAAACGAATATTTAAGTCCGATACCTCCAACTACTAATGCTGCTGGTAAAATCAGTTTTTTGTAAACCGAGCATTCTTTTTGAAGTGGCTGTGTTACCAATGTATCTTGGGAATAGGTCGCATTTATCAAACCGAAAATAAACACTAAGCAAAAGTATTTTTTCATCTTTTTTAAAATTTCAGTGCTACACCTAAGGTATTAAATCCATACATCCGAGAAGCAAAATAATCAATCGTGTATTTTTTTGGTAACTCGCCTACTTTTTTGGTCTCTTTAAATCTATTCTCGGCTATTGATCTTCCCATAAAATACCCCATAAAAATAGCCAACGGATAATCCGATACCCAATGGACTTCGCTCTGTACCATCTGAAAACACATCGCGGTAATCACACCATATCCTATAGGCTTAACCCATTTATATTCGGGATAGTTGGTTGTGATTATCGTCAGTCCGGCCATTATAGTGGTCAAATGTCCTGACGGCATAGCATCGTAATGTGGTGTGTTTTTTGCGTACGCGGCAAAACTTGGAAAAGGGTGCCAAGCACCGCCTGAATTTCCGTTTTCTCGGGCAATAAATGGACTTTCCCTACCCGTTATTCTTTTGATGGTTTGTGTAAAAACGCCTGACAGGATTAAACTCTCCATCAATTCGCTTGCGGTCGTTTTTGCCCGATAATCATCTTTAAGTAAACCATAGGTCACAAACCCTGTACTTAATAACAAAATGGTTGTTCCGTTACCAATTAAATAAAATCCAGCTCCAATGTTTTGAGGTATATTTTCGAGAGGACCGAATTTACCATATTCGTTATCTGGGCTCATTCTGTTTCTGCCCGCCCATGATCTTGATGCATCAGTTATTTGCTGATCTACAGGTATCAAAGCTACGGTTGAAGCTAATGCGCCTCCTAAATACCACGCGTGATCTTTGGCTATAAAATTTTTACTTGTTGAGATAAAATCTTTAGGAGCTTTTGTTATTGCTTCCCAAAACTTAGGTTTTTGATACGTTCGAGAACTTCCATCTGGCATATCATAAACCTGGATGGGGCGGGTATCAATAGCTGAATTTATCAAACTATCTTGTGACTGCGCACAAATGACTCCAGAAATAAATAGATGCAAAAAAATAGAGATTCTCATTTTCATTAGGGCTAACAACGATAAAATTATTTTTAACGATAATTTAACACCGTAAAAATACATTTATTACAAGAATAGCAAAACTTTAGCTACTTCAAATCCTTTTCAAACTAAATTCTTTTCCTATTTTTGACACAAATTATACTATCATATGGGAGCATCATTAGATCAAATACAAAAAAGAAGGTTACTATCCTCTTATTTTTCGGTAGTCATCAGTGTTTTTTTGGTTTTATTCCTGTTAGGAGCTTTAGCACTTTTTGTAATTAACTCTAACCGACTTTCGAATGAGTTTAAAGAAGAAATTGCAATGTCGCTCTATTTTAAAAATACGGTAAGCCAAACCGAGATCGACATTTTTACGGAAGTGTTAAAAAACAAAAAATACGTTAAAGACTACAACTTCATATCCAAAGAAGCAGCAGCAAAAGCACATACCGATATTATTGGAGAAGACTTCATGAAATTTTTGGGTTATAATCCATTACAAAACTCAATAGATATTCATTTAAAAAATGAATTTATGAATACCCAATCGATACTTGCTATTGAAAAAGAATTACGAGAAAATCCAAAGATCGACGATATTATTTATGACAAAGAATTGGTAGACATGGTCAACCAAAACCTATCTAAAATCAGTTATTGGATTTTGGTTGTTAGTGGATTTTTTGCTTTTATTTCCGTTTTATTAATCAATTCGTCGATGCGTTTGTCGATTTATTCCAAACGTTTTATAATTAAAACCATGCAATTGGTGGGCGCTACCAAATCATTTATTCGTAAACCTTTTATTTGGCAAAGTATTAAGCTAGGAGTTATAGGTGCATTTTTGGCCATCCTTTCATTAACCTTGCTATTACTTTATATCGATAACGCAATGCCTAATTTAGGTATCATGAAAGACACCTCAATAATAGCCATGGTTATGGGAGGCGTATTACTTTTTGGTATTTTGATCACTTGGTTTAGCACCTTTTTTGCCACACAACGATTTTTAAATTTAAGAACAAGCGATTTATATTAATGTAAGATGAGTGATAACAAAGGATTAAAGCGTGAATTTTTATTCGAAAAAAGAAATTACAAAATCTTATTAGTCGGAATTGGCGTCATAGCATTGGGTTTTATACTAATGAGTGGTGGTGGAAGCGATAACCCAAACGTATTTAGCGAAGAAATTTTCAATTTCAGACGTATCAGATTAGCCCCAACAGTTGTGTTGTCAGGTTTTGGAATTTGTATTTACTCCATCCTTACCAAAAAATAACACCCATTTTAAAAACTAAAAATGAACACACTACAAGCTATCATTTTAGCCATAATTGAAGGCATTACCGAATTTTTGCCTGTATCGTCAACAGGACATATGATTATCGCTTCTTCATTTTTTGGAATTGCAAGCGAAGATTTCACCAAACTTTTCACCATCGTGATACAATTAGGCACCATTCTTTCAGTATTGGTATTATATTATAAACGATTTTTTCAATCGGTTGATTTTTATTTCAAATTAGCCGTAGCTTTTATGCCTGCGGTAGTTTTGGGATTGTTATTAAACGATGTAATTGATAGTTTATTAGAAAGCCCTGTAACTGTTGCGCTAACCCTTGTATTAGGAGGCTTTGTACTTTTAAAAGTGGACGATTGGTTTAAAAACAGTACCGAAACCGATATCAACTACCTCACCGCCTTAAAAATTGGATTATTTCAGTGCTTGGCGATGATACCTGGTATGTCACGTAGTGGCGCAACTATCGTAGGCGGAATGTCTCAAAAATTATCCCGTACCTCAGCGGCGGAGTTTTCTTTCTTTCTAGCCATCCCAACCATGCTTGGTGCAACACTAAAAAAAGGATACGACTATTACAAAGCGGGTTATGTATTAACGTCTGACGAAATCAATTTGTTAATCATCGGAAACGTAGTTGGTTTTTTAGTAGCTTTAATAGCAATTAAATCATTTATTGGTTTTTTAACCAAAAATGGATTTAAAGTATTTGGATACTACCGTATCGCAATCGGATTAATATTACTAATCATTCACTTTTTCATCCGACCTTTAACGATTATATAATGCTTACCGCAGAAGATTATTTAAACGGACAAGTCATTTTGTTAGACAAACCCTTAACGTGGTCTTCGTTTCAGGCGGTAAATAAATTAAAGTATATTTTAAAGAAGAAATACAACCTTCCTAAAAAATTCAAAATTGGGCACGCAGGCACGTTAGATCCTTTGGCAACAGGTTTATTAATTATTTGTACAGGAAAGTTCACCAAAAAGATTGAATCTCTACAAGGCTTACCCAAAGAATATACAGGCACTTTTTATATCGGGGCCACAACACCTTCGTATGATTTAGAAACCGAAATAGACGAAACTTTCCCGACAGCCCACATCACTTCGGATTTAATCCAAAAAACCACATCGTTATTCACGGGCGAGATCGATCAAAAACCGCCTATTTTTTCTGCTATAAAAAAAGATGGTGTACGTCTTTACGAGCACGCTCGAAAAGGCGAGACCTTCGAAATCGCTTCTCGAAAAGTTACCATTCACGAATTCGAAATCACACGTATTTCTTTACCTGAAGTAGATTTCAGAATTACATGCAGCAAAGGCACCTATATCCGTTCGATTGCAAACGACTTTGGTCGAGCACTACAATCTGGCGGACATTTAACCGCATTACGTCGTACCAAAATCGGGGAATATGATGTAGTTAATGCTACTACATACGACGGTATTATTTAATAAAAATGACATAAATGAGACTACAACTCCAACTTTAATTGCTCGGGCAATAACCGAAATGTTTTGCGGTGGTATTTGGTGATGCCGTATTTACGGATGGCTTCGCGGTGCTCTTTGGTGGGATAGCCTTTGTTTTGTTTCCAGTTGTACATCGGAAATTCTTCGTGAATTTGATTCATAAAATCATCACGGTAGGTTTTCGCCAAAACAGATGCGGCAGCAATACTCAAATACTTTGAATCTCCTTTTACAATGGTAGTGTACGGAATGTCATTTACAGGTTTAAATTTATTACCATCAACAATAATGTAATCAGGCGCTTGAGGCAGTGCTAAAATGCTATCTTGCATCGCTTTGATAGAGGCTTGTAGCACATTAATATCATCTACAATTGGTGCGTGTAAATGAGTAAAATGCCAACAAACGGCTGCTTGTTCTATAATCGGGCGGAGTAATTCTCGATTTTTCTCAGACAATTGTTTGGAGTCATTTAGTAATTCGTGACTAAAATCACGCGGTAAAATCACTGCAGCTGCCGTCACAGGCCCAGCTAAACAACCACGACCAGCTTCGTCGGTGCCAACTTCAAATTCAAAACCAGAATAATTAGATAGCAACATAATTAGCGTACAATTTCAGCTTCAAACAATGCTTGAAAATGGGTCAGCAATTTATGCTTTACGTCATTTAAATCAACTTTTCTACCCAGTTCGGTATCTAATGAGGTTACAGCTTTGCCTTTTATTCCACAAGGTACAATGTGATCAAAATAACCTAAATCAACATTTACATTCAACGCCAATCCATGCATGGTTACCCAACGAGATGCTCGTACGCCCATGGCGCAAATTTTACGGGCGA
>CAYQSQ010000029.1:0-27784 GCA_964420215.1 uncultured Flavobacterium sp.
GCTTGCCCATAAATTGCCGTGCGTATGAGGATAAACTTTCTACATAACGGCGTTGCCCTTCCGCGTATAGCGTATCAAAAGCCAAACTTGATTTACCAGATCCAGACAAACCTGTAATCACGACTAATTGGTTACGGGGTATGGCAACATCAATATTTTTAAGGTTGTGCATTCGGGCTCCTTTGATGAGGATGTTTTTTTTGGGGTCTAAGTCAGAAAAATCAGTTTGCATTAGTTATGTGTTTAGCGAATAGTTTAGTACCACAAATATAAACCTCCGTGTTTGTATTCTTTTCATTTTGTTGAATTTTATCAATTGTTTAAACGGATGTTAATCTTTTTAAATCTTTTAATTTATTGAAATGGATTTCCACTACCGCCATTAACACGAATAAGCATTTAGTTATTAATAATGAGATAACGGATTCATTGTGAATATTAAGGTCTGGTTTAGGACACTATTTTTTTTTGAGATTAATAAAAAAATCTAATTTTTTGTTAAATTTAACAAAAAATTAACCTATAAAAAATCAACTATGAAACGCTTTTATTTTTTACCTGCTCTTTTGAGTATGTGTTTTGTTGTACAGGCTCAAACTTCTGAAGAACGGCTTGTTGTTGCTAAATCTGCAAAAAACAAAAAAACTGAAATTTTCAAAAAACAATTAAGTCAAGAGAAACAAACAAATCAAAAAAAAATAGCCTCTTTTTTTTCTGAAAATCCAGAAAAGAAAAGATATTATGTGAAAGATGGTTCGGCCTATTTTTTACAAAAGATTAATCGCTACGGAACTCCCATATACATAAATACAAAAAACAGAGAGAGTGGAAAACTTATAAAAGCGGACAAGTTATATTCTAATGGTGGTTTAGGTTTAGATATTTCGGGTCAAAACATGGTAGTTGGAGTTTGGGATGCAGGTGCAATTAGGAGTACCCATGAATTGTTTTCTACGGTTCAAGACAAAGTAAAACAATTTGACACACCTACTGGTGAAGGTTTTGATGACCACATGACCCATGTTACAGGAACAATTGTTGGAGGAGATATAGTAAATAAACCAGAAGCACGCGGAATCGCTTTTAACGCAACTACTCGTAACTATGATTTTGAAAATGATATTGATGAGATGGCGGTCTTTGCTGAAAGTGGTTTTTTACTATCGAATCATTCTTATGGATATAGCAACAATAAAGAAACGCCTGATTGGATGTTTGGTGCTTATGATGAAACGACTAGGCAATGGGATAACTTTTGTAATCATTTTACACATTATCTACCATTTATCGCAGCAGGAAATGAACAAAAAGGGGAAGATTTTGGTAACAGGTCCAAAATGGGATATGATTTGATTTCAGGGTCTTCTGCTGCTAAAAATGTGGTTACTGTAGGGGCTGTTAACGGAGACAGGAGTATGTCAGATTACAGTAACTGGGGCCCTACAGACGATGGTAGAATTAAACCAGATGTATGTGCTAGGGGAACTGGTATTAATTCAGCCCAAGGAACCGCTGATGACGCTTATAGTGGGGATGGGGAAGATAGTAGCGGTACATCATACGCCACGCCCGCAGTAACTGGAGTAGCTACCTTATTGCAACAATACTATAAAACCAAAAATCAAAATTACATGACTGCCGCTACCTTAAAAGGATTGCTTTTGCATACAGCCGACGATGCGGGTAACAAAGGACCAGACTATCAATTTGGATGGGGAATAGTAAATGCAGAAGTGGCGGCTAATGTAATTACAAATAAAAATATCACTTCTAAAATTATAGAAGTAACCGAAAACCCTGCTAATAACAATACCGATACGTATACTCTTTCATTTATCGCTTCGGGTACAGAAAAGTTAAAAGTATCTATTACTTGGACAGATGATATTGGTGAAGAACAAATGGAAGCAGAAGGTATTGATCCTGAAAAATCACGTTTGGTTTATAATTTTCATCCAATACTTAAAAACACTAATAATGATGAGGTTTATTATCCTTGGAGTTTATCAGGTATGGCAAATCATACAGCATCTGCAGAACGCAACAAACCAAATCAAGTTGATAACTTTAAAATGATTGAAATAGACGAACCAATAGCTAATCAAAAGTATCAATTGACAATAACCAAATCGTCAAACTCTCCTGTAACAACTAAAAACTTTTCTGTTGTTGTTTCTGGATTATTTGATGAATCTTTATCTATAGCTTCACATTCAAAAAGTTTAAACACTTTAACTATTTTTCCTAATCCGAGTTCAGATATTATAAACATTATTTCGAACGCTGATAATTCTCCAATTAATTATATGATTTATAATACTGTTGGGCAACTAATAAAAGAAGGAGCAACTAAAAACAACACTTTAGATATTAGTGATTTAAATTCGGGTAATTACTTACTTCAACTCAACGGAAATCAAATCAAGGAAACACATCAGATTATCAAAAAATAATAAATTAAAAAACCGGTAAGAATTTTTCTTACCGGTTTTTTTAAAACATTACTTGTTATGATTAAAAACTTTACTTTTCTGAGCATTATCGTTATAAGTTTATGCTATTCGTGCAAATCTGTTTATAAAAATACCGTGATAAATACCTTATCAAACAGTAATTGGATTTTAATCCATTTAGATGAAAATTCAATTTTGGCAAACAATAATATTTCTTTAACTCTGGATACTGTATCGTATAGATTTAGAGGTTTTGGAGGGTGTAACACTTATAGCGGTACATTTACAACCAAAGATATGGGGCATATCTCATTTTCTAAAATTATAAGTACTAAAAAACATTGCGTTCCACCAACAACAGAACCTGCCTATTTTTCAGCTCTCAGTAAAGCAAATTCGTGTAAATTGCAAAATAACGAACTTATCTTGTTTGTAAATGAAGTTGAGATTGCTCGGTTTAAAAAAGAATAACCGAAAAAAACAGGCTTTTTTGAAGAATTTTTAGATTTGAGTAAACACTAGTATAAATACCTAAGAGACCTCTTTTTATATATGGGAATGTCTGTGAAATCGACCATTACAAAGATTCCGATAAACCTATAATCACGACTAATATATTATTTCGGAAAAAACAAATATAAGGCTATCGTTTTAAAAATTACGGACGACTTAATTTATAAAATTGATAGGAGTATGCTGTTTTTTTACTATTTTAAGGTTCAAAATCCGTTAGTCATGGAAGGAACCAACAAACCTAGTATTATTAGTTTCGCAAAGGATTTACCCAATATAGTATCGTTATTGGCCTTGTTGAGTACGTTGTTTGGGATTTATTTTGCGATTGCACAACAATTTCAGTATGCTATTATCGGGATTGTATGGGCTGTTTTATTTGATTGGTTGGATGGTTTTGTTGCAAGACGAATGCAAGGTCGAACACTCGAACAATCTAATTTTGGCGCGCAATTAGATTCTCAAATTGATATTGTGAGTTTTGGCGTATTACCTGCCCTTATTTTATTGAGTTATGGCAAATATTCGTGGTGGCTTTTTCCTGGAGCATTTATTATTATAGCGGGCTGTGCCTTGCGATTAAGCTATTTTAATATTTATGGATTAAGTGAAAGCAAGATGTACACAGGGTTACCTGCCGACCATAACGGCATGCTCGTCGCTTTTGTATTTTTGTTTGAACAATTGCTGTCGCAAGATGTATTTACGTGGGTGTATTACGTTGTTTTGCTTGTTATTTTTGGATTAAATGTTTCTTCGATACAATATCCTAAATATTCCAAAAACGGAATTTATTGGATTGCGTTGTATGTGGTGGTGGTAACGGGATTGATGTTGATTTAAATGAGCTAAAAAAAAAATAATATATATATTTGAAATCAATTATTTCTTAAGCCTTAGGATGAATAACAATTATAAACGAATTACCGTAAAATCATTGCAAGAAATGAAAGCCAATGGAGAAAAAATTTCCATGTTAACTGCGTATGATTTTACAATGGCAAAAATTGTTGATGGAGCAGGAGTAGATGTGATATTGGTTGGCGACTCGGCATCCAATGTGATGGCAGGGCACGAAACCACGTTGCCCATAACATTGGATCAAATGATTTATCACGCGACATCGGTGACCAGGGCAGTTTCAAGAGCGTTGGTGGTGGTTGATTTGCCTTTTGGGAGTTATCAATCCGATCCTAAAGAAGCGTTGCGATCGGCAATAAAAATAATGAAAGAGAGCGGAGCCCACTCTGTTAAATTAGAAGGTGGCAAAGAAATCAAAGAATCCATTAAAAAAATCTTACATGCAGGCATACCCGTTATGGGGCACTTGGGTTTAACGCCACAATCTATTTATAAATTCGGAACGTATTCCGTACGAGCGAAAGAAGAAGAGGAAGCAGAAAAATTGATAGAAGACGCACTCCTTTTAGAAAAAATGGGATGTTTTGCCATTGTTCTTGAAAAAATACCTAGCAAATTGGCACAAAAAATCGCGGCACAAGTACAAATTCCGATCATTGGTATCGGGGCAGGTAATGGAGTAGACGGGCAAGTGTTGGTGCTACACGATATGTTAGGGATGAATACGGAGTTTAGTCCGAGGTTTTTAAGACGATATCTCAATTTAAACGAATTGATGACAACTGCAATATCGCAATATGTTACCGATATAAAAACAGTAGACTTTCCGAATCAAACCGAACAATATTAAATGAAAATTATATCAAATCCAGAGAACCTTCAAGTCTTATTTGAAGACAATCATTTGATTATAATTAATAAACGAGTGGGCGATATCGTACAAGGCGACAAAACAGGCGATGCTCCGTTGTCTGAAGTTGTAAAAGCCTATCTTAAAACCAAATACAATAAACCAGGAAATGTTTTTATAGGAGTCGTACACCGATTGGACCGACCAACTAGCGGCATTGTTGTTTTTGCAAAAACATCAAAAGCATTAACACGCCTAAATGAGATTTTTAAAAAAAGAGAAACTCAAAAAACATATTGGGCAATTGTAAAAAAACCGCTATCAAAAAAAGAAGATCGCTTGCATCATTTTTTGATAAAAAATTCTAAAAATAATACCTCAAAAGCACACATAAAAGAAGTGCCTAATAGTAAAGAAGCGATCCTAACATATAAATCAATAAACGAGTTGGATAAATACGAGTTGTTAGAAATTGAACTTTTTACAGGACGTCATCATCAAATCAGGGCGCAATTAGCAGCGATAAATTTGCCAATAAAAGGAGATTTAAAATATGGTTTTGCCAGAAGTAATCCTGATGGAGGAATCAATTTACATGCAAAATCGTTACGTTTTATACATCCAACAACGAAAGAGGAATTGAAAATTTCTGCGTTACCGCCACAAGAAAATCTTTGGGAAAAATTTAGTTAGACCTAACCAAAACCATTTTAATACCTTCGTAGTTGGATAAATACAAACGATCTTCAATAATACCAAAATTGGTAATTGTCATTAAAGTATTCAATAAAAGCATTTCTGTTTGAGTTTCGTTGCAGTCCATACTAGTGGCAACTACATTTTTAAAGCGAATTTTATTTTCTTCAACATATAATTTGCCTCCCATTTGATTGCAACCCAAAAATCCTGAAAATGTGTTGACTAAAGGTTTAATGCGCAAATTAATTTTTTCTTCAGAACCATTATCAATAGGTTGACCGTTAATTTCTTCAACAACCCATTTGTAATCTAGCCATGGTCGTTCAATGGTTTCGATAATAGGATTTGTCAATATAGAACGTAACGTTCCGTTACTTCCTTTTGCAGGAAGCAAGAAAAATAAAATTCCGATAAGACAAATTTTAAGTTTCATTTTACAAAACAGTTCTTTACAAAACATTATTTTTAAAGCGATGCAGTTTTCACATGCTTTAACTCTACTAAAATAGTTATTTTTGTGTTAAAAATTAAATCTTTTTAGATAAAATTTTGATAAAACGAAAGGCTGTAAGGAGAGTAATTGTTTTTTCATATGTTTGGGAAATATTTATCAATTACAAATAAAGTTTTTTTTAATTTAAAAAACCAAAAAAATAATAAATTATAGCGATAATCGATGGATAAAAAGTTAACCGAAGACGAAATAAAAGCTGTAGCGGCACAATTGCGTAAACCCGAAGGGGAATTAGGAACACAAGTTGCGCAAGTAATGAATGTGGGTAATTTGCCTATGAATTTGCATACGTTGGCGGTTTTAAATCCAGAGCCTTTAGATAATATTTTGGAAGTAGGAATGGGCAATGGTTTTTTTGTGAAAAACATATTGAAAGTCGATAATTCGATTCATTATACAGGGTATGATTACTCGGAATTAATGGTAGAAGAATCGATTGCAAACAACAAGCAATTTATCGAAAACGGACAAGCAGAATTTATAGTCGGAAATATTGTTAAAATGCCATTTAAAGATTTGTATTTCAATAAAATAGTAACAATAAACACCTTTTATTTTTGGGATGATATCCCTGCGGTTTTATCCGAATTAAAGCGCGTATTAACCCCAAACGGAGAATTAATCATATCCATTAGACCCAAGCATAATATTGAAAAATATCCCGTAAATAAATACGGTTTTGGAATATACGAAACCGATGAAATTATAAAAATGTTATCCGATAATGGATTTAGTGCAGCCGAAGTTACTAAAATAGTTGAACCGCCTCAAAAACGTATGGGGATGCTTTTGGAAAGGGAAACCGTAATTCTGAAATGTTTGGTGGAGTAACACAAGGTGTTTTCCTTAAAAAATAAGATATTTGTAGCCAAGTTAACACGTAAGTAATGGCAAAACCAAGCATACCTAAAGGAACACGAGATTTTTCACCGATTGAAGTCGCTAAGCGTCAGTACATTATTCAGATAATAAAATCCAGTTTTGAAAAATTTGGATTTCAACCTATCGAAACTCCTTCTTTTGAAAATTCCGAAACCTTAATGGGTAAATACGGAGATGAAGGCGATCGTTTGATTTTTAAGATATTAAATTCGGGTGACTTTTTAGATAAAGTTTCTTCTGAAGAATTAACCTCAACAAATAGTTTACAACTTACCAAAAAAATTTCCGAAAAAGCCCTTCGTTACGATTTAACTGTGCCTTTTGCACGTTATGTAGTACAACACCAAAATGAAATTGATTTTCCGTTTAAACGGTATCAGATACAGCCTGTTTGGCGTGCTGATAGGCCTCAAAAAGGACGTTTTAGAGAGTTTTTTCAATGTGATGCGGATGTTGTAGGGTCAAAATCCTTGTGGCAAGAAGTGGAATTTATACAATTATACGATACTGTTTTTACCGCTTTACAATTAAAAGGAGTAACTATTAAAATCAATAACCGTAAAATATTATCAGGTATTGCTGAGGTGATTGATGCCCAAGATAAATTGATTGATTTTACAGTAGCATTAGATAAATTAGATAAAATAGGCGAAGACGGGGTTAAAAAAGAAATGTTAGAAAAAGGAATTTCCGAAGCAGCTATTTTAAAAGTACAACCGCTATTTTCTTTAACAGGAAGTTTTTCGGACAAAATCACGCAACTATCAGATTTATTAGCATTGTCTACCGAAGGAATGAAAGGAGTGGAAGAATTACAGTTTATCTGTAATACCATTGGCACATTAGGTTTAAAGACCGCACAGTTGGATTTAGAAGTCACTTTGGCAAGAGGCTTAAATTATTATACAGGCGCTATTTTTGAAGTAGCCGCACCAAAAGGAGTGGCAATGGGATCCATCGGTGGTGGCGGACGTTACGACGATTTGACCGGGATTTTTGGATTAAAAGACATGAGTGGTGTTGGTATTTCATTCGGTTTAGATCGAATCGGCTTGGTGTTAGAAGAGTTGGATTTATTCCCTAAAACAGTCATCGAAACCTCTACCGTTTTATTTGTAAATTATGGAGCAAAAGAGGCTTTATACTGTATGAAAGCATTACAAGAATTGAGAGCAACAGGCATCAAAGCAGAAATGTATCCCGACGCAGCAAAAGTAGGCAAGCAATTAACATACGCCGACAAACGAGGGATTGTATATGCCGTATTAGCTGGAGATTCAGAAATGGCACAAAATAAGTTTACCCTTAAAGATCTCAACAAAAGCGAGCAACATTTGGTGGATTTAGAAACTTTAAAAAAAATATTAAAAAATTGTTAATTGTATCATTTAATACATATATTGGCAACATATAATATAAATTGAAATGGAAGACAAAAAGAAATATCAGCTAGAATTTGAAATCACATCGTCACCATCGTTGTTGTTTCAGTATTTGACAACTCCATCAGGATTATCAGAATGGTTTGCAGATAATGTAAATTCGAGAGGACAGTATTTTACTTTTGTCTGGGGAGATTCAGAAGAACAAGCACGTTTGGCTGTTAAAAAAACAGATGAAAAAGTACGCTATATTTGGTTGGATGAAGACAAGAAAGACACGCCTTATTTTTTTGAAATGAGAATTGAAGTTGACGAAATCACACAAGATGTTTCGTTGGTTTTATTTGATTTTGCAACACCAGAAGATTTAGAAGAATCGAAACAATTATGGATTAATCAAATCGGAGATTTGAAAAAGGTAATCGGTTCTGCATAAATTTAAAATAATGGATTGGCAATCGTATATCAAACAATACCAATCGTATTTGCGTATTGAAAGAGGATTGTCAGCCAATTCTATTGAAAATTACCATTTTGATATTTTAAAATTGTATCATTTTTTAGAAGAAAATGAAATTCGAGTTTCTCCTATAGAAATTCAAAAAGAGGTGTTACAGCAGTTTATTTATGAAATAGCAAAAGAAGTTAATGCCCGATCCCAATCCCGAATTATATCAGGTTTAAAAAGTTTTTTTAATTATCTGATTTTTGAAGACTACCGCAAAGACAATCCTTTAGATTTAATAGAATCCCCACGTTTAGGACGAAAATTACCCGATACTTTATCTCTTACAGAGATCGATCAATTGATTGATGCCATTGATTTGAGTACACCCGAGGGGGAGCGTAATCGCGCGATTTTGGAATGTTTGTATAGTTGCGGGCTTCGTGTTTCAGAATTGATAAACCTACGTATTTCAGATGTTTTTTTTGACGAAGGTTTTGTTAAAATAACAGGCAAGGGAAACAAACAACGTTTTGTACCGATAAGTGATGTGACCCTAAAATACATCACGATATATAAAACTACCGACCGCAATCAGTTGGCTATAGCCAAAGGACA
The DNA here is from genome assembly GCA_964420215.1 of uncultured Flavobacterium sp. GTDB lineage: Bacteria > Bacteroidota > Bacteroidia > Flavobacteriales > Flavobacteriaceae > Flavobacterium. Next base: position 9,218 of record CAYQSQ010000029.1, read on the forward strand.
CGAAGATATATTGTTTTTAAACCGAAGAGGGAAACAACTCACCCGAGCGATGATTTTTACCATAATCAAGCGTTTGGCAGTTGCGATTGAACTAAAAAAAACGATTAGTCCTCACACTTTTAGGCATTCTTTTGCGACACATTTGTTAGAAAACGGAGCAGATTTACGTTCGATACAAATGTTATTGGGGCACGAATCGATTACAACTACCGAAATTTATACCCATATCGACCGTACTTTTTTAACGCAAGTCGTACAGCAGTTTCATCCCCGAAAAGGGTGTTAATTTTTTTCTTTTCCGATAAGTAGTACGCCCACTAAAATAAGCACAGATCCAAACCCTTCTTGTAAAGTAAAGTTTTCGCCTAAAATATAATAGCCCATAATAATTGTTGAAACAGGACCAATACTCGCTACGATAGAACCTCGATTTGCACCTAACAAGCCAATTCCTTCCATAACTAAAAATGTAGGGATAACCGTGCTGACAATCGCCAATAAAAAGCCAAAACCATAAACTTCTAAAGAGATGGATTCGAGAGTTGTTTCTTCTAAAATAAAAAAATGAACAAGTACAAATACACACGAAAAAATCATGGCTATAGAATTAAAATTAATCGAGCCATATTTGTTAATCATTTCACCTCCAAAAGTCAGATAAAGTGAATAGGTGACGGCGCTAATTAAAATAAATCCAGCACCTTTGAGTACTGTTGGTGAGTTAAACAGATGCGGGTCAAACGCAATGGTGATAATACCCAAATAACAAATCGCTAACGCCCAACTACTGTGTGGACTGATTTTTTTTCTTAAAAAAAACTTCGAAAACAAGACTACAAAAGTAGGATAGATAAACAAAATAATGCGTTCGATCCCCGCCGATACGTATTGTAATCCTTTAAAGTCAAACCAACTGGCAATGTAATATCCTAAAAAAGAAAGGATTACGATCGTTCGGAGGTCTTTAGCAGTGATGGTGTTCATCTTGCCTTTGGTGTAATTCCATAGGGCAACTCCAATAAAAAAAGGTAACGAAAACCCAAAACGTAACGTCAATAATGTGATATCATTAACGGTGTAATTGGTGTAGGCTAATTTTATAAAAATCGCTTTCGCAGAAAATAAAATCGCGCCTAAAGCAACATAAACAATTCCTTTTTGAGTACGCGTCATCAAAAGGAATTAAGGAAATATAACATGTTGAAATGTTTCAAAAGAAACCGTTTCATCTTTATTGATATAATATTTAATCAAAACTTCGCCCCACATTTCGCCGTTACTAAATTTACCAATAAGCCATCGGTGATTGATAAATTTGATTTTGTTGACAACAAATTTGTTTCCGTTAATTGGATCTAAAGGGATTAGTGGATTTCCGTTTTTTTGGGTATTAAGGTCGTTTATTTGTTCTTGGATATAAGGCAACAGAATGTTGAGGTCGTAATTTTCGAGATAATTGAGTGCTTCTTGGTTGGTTTCTAAATTAAAATAACTTGCCTCATCAAGTTCTAATTGTAGGGTATTGATACTGTCTTTAGCGTTTTGATTGTTTTTCTCGAGAACTGTAATTCGTTTTTGAAAATTTTTGATTTCGCTGTTCCAATATCCATATTGCCATACGTTAAATAACAACGCAAAAATGAATCCGTATAGTGCAACTTTTTTCATTATAAAATAAATTTAAAGAGTAATGTGTAAATTATCGTACGCCAAAAATACATTTTTAGGAAGTATTTTTTCGACTTCATCATGAAAACCTAAAAGATGACTGATATGCGTTAAGTATGTTTTTTTTGGTTTTATTTTTTGTATTAAAAGTAAAGCTTCCTCTAAATTTAAATGAGTTGTATGCGGTTCTATGCGTAAGGTATTGATAATTAGGATGTCTAAATTTTTTAGTTTTTCCAATTCAGATGTCTCAATTGTTTTTACATCAGTTAAATATGCTATGTTTTCGATACGATACCCCAATATTGGAAGTTTTCCGTGCCATATTTGAATGGGCTGTATTTTGGTGTTTTTTATAGAAAAAAGTTTGTTTTTGTTGATTTCTGTAATTTCTACAACAGGTGCGCCAGGGTATTTGTTTTCGGTTTTAAACGCGTAATCAAAACGTTTGTGTAACGAGGCTTTGACCCGTTCATCACAATACAAATCTACCCGTCCTTGCATAAAACAATACGGACGCAAATCATCAAAACCAGATGTGTGATCAGCGTGCTCGTGCGTGTACAAAACACCGTCAATTTTAAGGCATCCAGAGATGAGCATTTGTTGCCTAAAGTCGGATCCGCAATCAATTATAATAGACGCGTTTTGATGTTTGATCCAAACGGAAGAACGTAATCGTTTGTCTTTAGGATTGTCGCTTTTGCAAACAGGATGGTCGATACCTATTACAGGTATGCCTTGAGATGTGCCAGTTCCTAAAAAATAAATTTCCAAAATAAAATTAAAAATATTGTCCTACGCCAAACACTATTCCGTGTGAACTATTTGGTGTAATACCTTAGCCATAATCGATCCTAAAGATAGCAATATAAATTATTTTGTGTACAAATCGCAAACCCGCACCAGGATTACACTACGTACCGCTTAACATTATTAAAGGAGTATTCGATTTTAAAAAGCATTTTGTCAATATCCAATGCCGACGGAATTCTGGGGTCGGTTGCTCCGTCGAAATACGTGTATTTTTCATTAAAAAATGAATACCCAAACTTGAAACGATTGTTGAAATTGAGTTGGTAATTCGCCAGTACTTCAAAAGAAGTGTTGGTATATTCATAATTAGCTGAGGTGTTATTAAAGAAAATGGGCTCTTTACTGCTGCGTTGTTGCAGGTGTGTTTCCAGCCCCCATTGATTCGAAAATAAATAAGGAGAAGAGAAACTAACTCCGCCCGAGTGAAAATAATTATATTGATAATAATCGCCAATTGTAGCATTTTTACCCATAAAATTATATTCGTACAATCCCAATTTAAAAGCCGTAACATCTTCTGTTGACCAAACGGAAACAGTAGGGATTAAACTCTTGTTTTCTTGTACATTAAAAGTAAGTAAACACGTGCCTTTTTGACTGGTGACAATGTTTTTCATAAATTTAATATTCATTTTTTTTGTACCCAAAAAGGCAACACTATCAATAACGTTCACTTGAGCCGTAGCAAATGCTGAAAAAAAAGAAAGATGTAAAATTGAAATATAGTTTTTCGTTTATCGATATCATAGCCTAACTTACCAATTTCGGTATCAAATAAAATGACATTAATTATTTTTTCTATTGCCATAATTTAGTACAATGAAATGTTATTGTCAGAATTGTTTAACGAATCAATGCCTTTAAATAAAAAAATCCCACTCCTATGGAGTGGGATTTTTTCGTGACCTCGACAGGATTCAAACCTGTAACCTCTTGAGCCGTAATCAAGTGCGCTATTCAGTTGCGCCACGAGGCCTTAATTCGGGTGCAAATATATAGGTTTTAGTTTAAAATGCAATGCTATTTTCTGAAAATTGAACACCATTTAATAAATCTTTGGTGTTCATTCTTTTTTTACCAGGCAATTGCAAAGAAAGGATTTCTATAAAACCTTCTTTAACAGCGATTTTTAATTGATTCTTAGTTGTGATGATTTGCCCGATGGGATAGTTGTGCGTTTCTAGATTAATTTTAGATTCAAATAATTTAACACTTTTTTCGTCGTTACCATCTTTAAAAATACACCAAGCCGCTGGGTACGGGTTTAAACCACGGATCAAATTATGAATTTGTTTAGCTGATTGGTTCCAATCGATTTTGCAATTGGTTTTATCTAATTTATAAGCTGTTTTTAGATCAATATTATCAGGTTGTGTTGTTGTAAAGACTGCATTTGAAGCAATTAAATCTAAGGTTTTAGTAACAGTTGTACATCCTAAATTCATCAAACGATCGTGTAATGAGCCTACATTTTCGTCTTTTTCGATTGGGGTTTTTTCTTGTAAAATAACCGCACCTGTATCTATTTTTTCATCAATAAAAAAGGTCGAAACGCCTGTTTCTGTTTCGCCATTAATTATTGCCCAATTGATTGGTGCAGCACCACGATATTGAGGCAACAAGGATGCGTGTAAATTAAAGGTTCCTAAATGGGGCATTTGCCAAACTTGTTTGGGTAACATTCTAAAAGCGACAACAACAAATAAATCAGCGCCCAGTGCTTTTAATTCCGTTAAAAAAGCTTCGTCTTTTAAATTGGTGGGTTGTAAAATCGGGATGTTTTTGTCTAATGAGAATTGTTTAACCGCGGATAGGTTCATTTTTTGACCACGACCAGCGGGTTTATCTGCTACGGTAATCACGCCAACAACCTGATGTTGTGTTTGTAAAATAGCATTTAATATTCCGACGGCAAAGTCGGGAGTCCCCATAAATACGATGCGTAATGTTTTCATAAATTTATTTGAGATAATAACAATTTGTGGCGTTGATACCGATGGTGTTATTGTTTAATAATTCGTGTATGGCTTCAATAATTAAATTTTCATCCGCTTGCAAAACTAATGCAATGTCTTTGGAAGACAAGGTTTCAGTAGATAATATTTTTTGAATTTGTAGCGCCATAGGTTCTCCTTGGTGTGTGCTTTTGATGCAATTAGAACAAATTCCACACCGAGTCGTTTTTTGTTCACCAAAATAAGCGAGCAGTTTAAGATTTAAACACGTGCTTTTATCGGTGACGTAATCAATAACGGCATTTAATCGTTTTTCTTTAAGGGTGTTGTATTGCGCTAAGTATTTGGAAATACGGTTGATTGTATATTCATCTTCTCGGATTTCCATCATTTTGAAAACAACATTGGTTGTTTCGGGTAAATATTCAATACAATTGTTTTGAGCTAATATACTAAACTCGCGATGAAGTTGTGGCAGGGTCAGTTTACTTTTTTGAGTTAATAATTCTAAATTAACCGCTGTTTTGGTTTCGTAAATACCGGGGTAATTCCGGATTAATAGCAATAATAATTGACTAGAAATCGAAGTGTTATCTGTAATCATCTGAATGGTTTCAGAAGGAGAGATGCTGATTCGAATGATGGTTTGATGGATAAAATCGGGTTCAATTTCAATACAATTTTGCTTTTCCAAAAACAACAAACATTGATAGGCTTTGGTTGCCGTAAAATTATTTTTTTTACAGAATTGGGTTAACGATAAACTATAAGTGATATGTAACCCTTCACCATACGCAATTTGTAAATAGGAACAGAGTTTTTTATAAAAATGCAATAAAAAAACGTTGTCAAATAAATTGTTTAAGGTTTGGTAACGAAGTTTTTCAATGTCGTTATTGGCGAATAAAATTACTGCGTGAGCAGGTTTTCCGTTACGACCTGCGCGTCCCGATTCTTGATAATAATTTTCAATATTTTCAGGAATATCAATATGGATAACACTTTGTACGTTAGCTTTGTCAATCCCCATTCCGAATGCGTTGGTAGCCACCATAACTTGTGCGCGTTCGTCCATCCAAAGTTGCATATTTTTGTTTTTTTCTTTAGAAGAAAGACTGCCGTGATAAAACGTACTCGAAATTCCCAATTGATTCAGTTGATTTGCCCAATTCACAGTGGCTTTTCGGTTACGAACATAAATGATAGAAGATGCGGTGTTTTTTAAAACTATTTTTCGAACATAATGCAGTTTGTCTTCTATATTGTATATTGAATAAGCAATGTTTTTACGCTCGTACGAGGTGTCAAAAGAAACGACTTCGGGCAGGGCTAAAGTATTGAAAATGTCTTTTTTGACTTCGGATGTTGCCGATGCAGTCAAACAAATAATTGGTGTTTTTGGGAATAATTCTTTTAAAACTCCCACCTTTAGATATGAAGGTCTAAAATCGTGTCCCCATTGCGAAATACAATGTGCCTCATCAAAAATTAATAACGAAACATCAATGTTTTGCAATTGATTTTGAATTGATTCGGATGATAAACGTTCGGGAGATAAATAAATAAACTTATAATTTCCGTAAATGCAATTGTCGATGCGTTGCGTGATTTCGTTTTGCGATAATCCACTTGAGATGTCGGTCGCTTTTATGCCCACTTTACGCAGGTTATTGATTTGGTCTTTCATCAAAGCCACTAACGGCGAAATAACAATGCCAACTCCTTTTTGGCAAAGTACAGGTATTTGGTAGCACAACGATTTTCCGCCTCCAGTAGGTAACGAAACAAAAGTGTTTTTACCTTCTAAAATGGTGTTAATGATGGCTTCTTGATTTTCTCTAAATTGATCAAACCCCCAAATTTTTTGGAGAATTTCAAGCGGTTTTTTAGAAGAAGTTTGATTTGTCATTTTGTACTAGTATCGCACTGTGTTGCATCACAAAGAAAAAGATATTCTTGCTAATAGGCTTATTTTTTTTATTTTTACTTCATATCACTATTTTATTTCAGAAAATTTAATCGGATAAGCGTACTTATCGCTTATATTTGTTGGGACTTAATCACCTATGGATAACAAAACAAAGGAATTTTACGATCGCTTAAAAGCGGAGTTAGAACGCAGTACTTCGTGGCCTTCGGAATATTTATATAAATTTATTTTGCCCGCCAAATCAAACCAATCCAATGAGTTAAGTCGGATTTTTGATAATATGGGAGCGGTAATCAAAACCAAAAAATCTTCAACAGGTAAGTACGTGAGCTACTCGATTAACGTACAATTAAACAGCCCACAACACGTTGTGGATAAATATTTAGAAGTTTCAAAAATAGAAGGGATCATCTCTCTTTAAATAACCATTTATGCTAATAGAACAACAACAAGACAGTGTTTATAATTTAGAATATAATTCAGAAAGAGATCGATTAATAATACCTGAATACGGGCGACATATTCAAAAATTAATCTCTCAAGCTGTTGAATTAGAAGATAGAGAAGAACGAAATAAAGCGGCAAATTATATCATTGACGTAATGGGAACTCTAAATCCTCATTTGAGAGATGTTCAGGATTTTAAGCATAAATTATGGGATCAAATTTTTATCATGTCGGATTTTAAATTAGATGTAGATAGTCCGTATCCTAAAATAACCCCCGAGATTTTAAATTCACGACCTGAGCGATTAAATTATCCGCAAAATTTTCCGAAATACAGGTTTTACGGTAACAATATTATATCAATCATAAATGTAGCTTGCGAATGGGAAGATAGCGATTTGAAAAAGTTGTTAATACAAACCATCGCTAATACCATGAAAAAATCGTATTTGATATGGAATAAGGATACCGTTAAAGACGATGTGATTTACAATCATTTGTACGAATTGTCAAAAGGCAAGATCGATATTAGAGATGCTGAAGTAGAATTAACTTCGTCATCAAAATTAATTCACACTCAAAATTATAAATCCAATTCAAAATCAAAATCGTATCAAAAATCAAAATCAAACAATAATCAAAAGAAAAGATATTAAACCACTTAAAGTGTAATACGATAATTATGGGCATTTTTAAAATAACAGGAGGAGCAACACTAAAAGGAAACGTAATTCCGCAAGGAGCTAAAAATGAGGCATTACAAGTATTGTGTCCTGTTTTACTTACGTCAGAAAAAGTAACGGTCAACAATATTCCAGACATTATTGATGTGAACAAACTGATCACGTTATTAGGTAATTTGGGGGTTAAAATTAAAAAGAACGGAAAAGGATCGTATACTTTTCAGGCAGATGAAGTTAATGTTGATTACCTAAAAACAGAGGCTTTTAAAAAAGAAGGGGGATCTCTAAGAGGGTCGATTATGATTGTAGGACCTTTGCTGGCTCGTTTTGGAAAGGGTTACATTCCTAAACCAGGAGGAGATAAAATCGGCCGCAGACGTTTGGATACTCATTTTGAAGGGTTTATTAATTTAGGTGCCAAATTTAGATACGAAAGAGAAGATCATTTTTATGGAGTTGAAATTGACGGACGTTTACAAGGTTCGTATATGTTATTAGATGAAGCTTCTGTAACAGGTACGGCCAATATAGTGATGGCGGCCGTTTTGGCTGAGGGTACAACAACTATATACAACGCCGCTTGTGAACCTTATTTGCAACAATTATGTAAGATGTTAAACTCGATGGGCGCTAAAATCACAGGCGTTGGATCCAATTTATTAACCATTGAAGGTGTAGATAAACTAGGCGGATGCGAACACCGAATTTTACCCGATATGATCGAAATAGGATCTTGGATTGGATTAGCCGCCATGACACGAAGCGAAATCACTATTAAAGACGTAAGTTGGGATAACTTAGGGCAAATCCCTAACGTATTCCGAAAATTAGGAATTACCGTTGAGCGCAAAGGAGATGATATTTACATCCCTGCGCATACCAAAGGGTATGAAGTAAAAACTGATATTGACGGTTCAATTTTAACCGTTGCCGATGCACCATGGCCAGGATTTACGCCTGATTTATTAAGTATTGTATTAGTAGTAGCCACGCAAGCAAAAGGAGATGTGTTAATCCATCAAAAAATGTTTGAGAGTCGTTTATTTTTCGTAGATAAATTAATTGATATGGGAGCTAAAATCATGTTATGTGATCCGCACCGAGCGGTAGTTATGGGGCATGATTTTCAGTCGCAATTAAAAGCTACCACGATGACTTCACCTGATATCAGAGCAGGTATCTCATTATTGATAGCAGCCTTATCGGCAAAAGGAACAAGCGTAATCCAAAATATAGAACAAATTGATAGAGGATACGAATTGATCGACGAACGATTGCGAGCATTAGGAGCTAAAATTGAACGAATTTAAGAAAACGAGAATAGTTTAAATTGAGAAAAAAGCGATAGAAATATTGCTTTTTTCTGTTTATATCACATCATATGAGTTTAAAAACAGTAATTTTTGACATGGACGGAGTTATTGTAGATACAGAGCCCGTGCATCATTATGCCTATCACCAGCACTTTAAACAATTGGGTATCGATGTTGACGATCAAATGTACGCTTCCTTTACAGGAAATTCAACTAAAAATGTATACCAACGGGTGATTGAAATTTTTGGATTAGACCGCGATGTAACTGAATTGGTTAATGAAAAACGACAAATTTTTAATGATGCTTTTGACTCGAAAGAAGATTTATATTTGTTAGAAGGCGTAAAATCACTGATAGAAGAATTACATACAAACGGAATTCAAATCATTTTAGCCTCCTCTTCAGCTAAAGTCACCATTGATCGGATTTTTAAACGATTTGAGTTGTATCCGTATTTTGATCACATTGTAAGCGGCGAAGATTTTCCGAAATCAAAACCAGATCCCGCAATTTTTGAGCACGCCGCCTCATTAGCTGTAGGAGCTAAACATAATTGTATTGTTATTGAAGATAGTACGAGTGGGGTGAGAGCGGCAAAATCTGCTGGAATTTACTGTGTGGGTTATCAAAGTAAAAATTCAAAATTACAAGATTTGTCACTTGCGGATTGTGTGATAGCACATTTTAACGAATTAAATTGGAGAGGTTTGGAAGTGGTTTAGTCTTTTGGTTTTTTCTTAAAATAAAAAGCTTCTCATCCGTATTTGGTGAGAAGCTTTTTGGCGTAATAATCTAAGAAATAATTATCGTCTTCCGCGTTCGTGATGGTTACGTCTGTTGTTTTGGTAGTGATGCGATCTTTTGTTCGGATACGGTCGGTATTGATGATGTTCAACAATAACAGGAGCATAATGATTAGGACGGTTGTTGTGGTGAAGCAAGTACGGTTCTGGACCAGAATAATGATGAATTACAACAACGTTATTTTGATTAAAGCATTGTAAATGATGAGGCAAACGATAACTCCTAATCCAAATATCACAATCGCGCCATACATATAAATTTGCTTTTAAATCGTAGTACGAATCAATTTCAGGGATGTAATAATAACGTGCATCACATTTGTGATTACAATTAAAAGGATGGTGTGGGTTATTCGCTTTAGAAACAAATCCCGTCAATAACAAAGTAAAAAACACGAAGGATAAAGTAAAATTTTTCATAAGAGTAAAGATTTTAGTTTGTACTGTATTTTGAAAAACTAATTTCAATAAACTAAAAACCAACTATCATGCCGAAAATAAATAATTCACCTTATTTTCAATATCTTGCATAGTATATAATTTATTAGAAAACAACACCTACTATAATGGCAAAACAAAAACCGAAGAAAGAAAAAAGCATCGAAGAAACACTATGGGATTCCGCCAATAAATTGCGTGGAACCGTAGAATCTTCTGAGTATAAGCACGTAGTATTGGGATTGATTTTCTTAAAATTTGCTAGTGATAAATTTCAAGAGCGCAGAAAAGAGCTCATTGCCGACAATAAAGAGAAATTCCTAGAGATGAAGGAATTCTACAACATGTCCAATATCTTTTATCTTCCAGAAGTATCACGTTGGTCGTTTATTATTGAAAACTCGAAGCAAAACGATATTGCTTTAAAAATTGATACGGCTTTACACACCATAGAAAAAAACAACCCCGCTTTAAAAGGGGCGCTGCCTGACAATTACTTCTCTCGTTTGAATATGGATGTGAGCAAGTTAGCGGCTTTGTTAGATACCATCAACAACATTGACACCATTAAAGACAAACAAACCGATATTGTGGGTCGTGTGTATGAATATTTTTTGAGCAAGTTTGCTTTAGCCGAAGGAAAAGGGAAAGGCGAATTTTACACACCAAAAAGCATTGTAAACCTGATTGCCGAAATGATAGAACCCTACAAAGGAGTCATTTATGACCCTGCTTGTGGTTCGGGTGGGATGTTTGTACAAAGTATTAAATTCATTGAAAACCACCACGGAAACAAAAAAGAGATTTCTATTTACGGACAAGAATATACGGCTACGACTTATAAACTAGCCAAAATGAACTTAGCCATTCGTGGTATTGCTGCCAATTTGGGCGATGTACCTGCTGATACTTTTGGGCGTGACCAACACCCCGATTTAAAAGCCGACTTCATCATGGCGAACCCACCTTTTAACCAAAAAGATTGGCGTGCTAGTGATGAACTAACCGATGACCCACGTTGGAGAGGCTATGATGTACCACCCACAAGTAATGCGAATTACGCCTGGATTTTGAACATGGTGGCGAAACTTTCTGAAAATGGTGTAGCTGGTTTTATCTTGGCAAATGGTGCGCTATCAGGTGGTGGTGAAGAATATAAAATTAGAAGAAAACTAATTGAAAACGATTTGGTAGAAGCTATTGTGATTTTACCGAGAAACATGTTTTATACCACAGATATTTCGGTTACGCTTTGGATTTTGAATAAAAATAAAAAAGCGAGAACGGTAAAATTGCCAGATGCTACTAGAAACTATCGTGATAGACAGCACGAAATTCTATTTTTAGATTTAAGAGAAGTTGGAATTCCTTTTGAAAAAAAATACACGCAATTTTCAGACGAGAACATCATTGAAATTACCCAAGCGTACCACAATTGGCAAACAGATTTGACAAAATACCAAGACGTTCCAGAATTTTGTTATGCCGCATCAATTGATGAAGTTGTTGCGAAAGATTATTCGTTAGTACCAAGCAAATACATTGAATTTGTAAACCGTGATGAAAACATTGATTTTGAAGATAAAATGAAAGCCTTGCAAACGGAGTTTTCGGAACTTTTAAAAGCCGAAGCGCAATCGAAAAACGATTTATTAACCGTGTTTAAAGAATTAGGTTATGCCATCGAATTATAAGCGTTTAGGAGACTACATACAAGAGGTTAATATCAGAAATAGAGATTTAATTGATGTTCCATTATTAGGCGTTAGTATAAAAAAGGTTTTGATGCCTTCCATTGCTAATATTATTGGAACAGATATGTCAACCTACAAATTGATACGAAAAAATCAATTTGCATATGGCCCTGTTACCTCTCGAAATGGAGACAAAATTTCTATTGCGTTATTAGAAGAATATGATGTTGCAATGGTTTCTCAAGCTTATACTGTTTTTGAGGTTATTGATGAAAGAGAATTATTGCCCGAATATGTAATGATGTGGTTTAGAAGACTCGAATTTGACCGCTACGCTCGATTCATGTCACACGGAAGCGCAAGAGAAATTTTTTCTTGGACAGAAATGTGCGAAACACTATTACCCATCCCATCAACCGAAAAACAACAAGAAATTGTTAGAGAATACCACACCATTCAAAACCGTATTGCACTCAACAACCAGTTAATTAGTAAACTAGAAGAAACCGCACAAGCCATTTATAAGCAATGGTTTGTGGATTTTGAGTTTCCTGATGAAAATGGTGAACCTTACAAAAGTAATGGAGGTGAGATGGTTTGGTGTGAGGAATTGGAGAAGGAGATTCCTGAGGGGTGGGAAGTTGGAATAATTGGAGATTTATTCATATTTCAAAGAGGGCATGATTTACCTTATCAAAATAGAATACCAGGCAAATATCCAATTTTTGCTTCCACAGGAATAACTGGTTTTCATAATGAATTTAAATCAAATAAACCTACAATTATTACTGGTAGAAGTGGTTCTTTAGGGGAGTTGGTTTATTACGATAAAGCATGTTGGCCTTTAAATACAACACTCTATATTGTTGATTTTAAAAAAGCAACCCCCTTTTATTCGTTTTGTTTTTTGAAAACAATTAATTTAAAAGAAATGGGAGCAGGTTCAGCTGTGCCAACACTTAATAGAAATGATATACATGGAATAATAAAAGAAATACCACAAATAAATGTTTTAAAATTATTTGATGCAAAAATTTCAAAAGTGCTCTCTTTAATTGAAAATTATAAATTTCAAAACCAAAAATTAGAGGAGTTAAATGAGTTATTGTTGGCGAAGATGACGAGGGTTGAAATAGAAAGTAGTTAATTTAAATGGAAAATTTATTAACTGATAAAAAATGCCTTTGGTGTCTAAAAGCAGAACCCGAAGTAACTTTTATTAAAAAAGCTCATACCATTCCTAAATCATTAGGAGGTCAGAATTATAATAAAAGCGTATGTGACGATTGCAATTATTATTTCGGAAATAGAGATAGCCACAATGGTAAATATTCAATAGAAGTTGCTTTGAAAGAGGCTTTTTCTATTTCGAGGAAAACGTTTTTATCTGGTCGTGTAACTAAAAGAAAAGTAGGAGAATTTAAATCTCAATTTTTTGAGATGAAAGAACGAAATGGTAAATTTCGTTTAGGGATAAAGCAATCTTTTATGTTCACTAATCAATCAGAACTTTGTAGAGCTTTTAAAAGAGGTTTGTATAAAATGTATTTTGAAGAATTAAATCGGCAAAAAGGAATTGGTCACGAAGAAAGTTTTGATGTAATTAGAGCCTTTTCAAGATATAATAATTTTGATTTACCTGTTTTATATTTTACTAGAAATATTGGTGTTATGATATTTTTTAAAAATGAAGCAGCAACTCCAATTTTGTATTTTGACAGAATGAACTATTTATATTCAGATGATAAGTTTGCGGAAATTGAATTTTTAGGACATGTATTTGGCTTTCCCATAGCTAATTTTTCAAAGGAAGAATTTGAAGATTATGCACAAAAGTCTATTGAAATGAAGAAAGATTTTTTTATAGAGGCAAATGTCATTGAGAAATTTACAGATATAGATATTGCATTGAGTGTTATGAATAGATAAATACAACCATTTCCCCAACGTCGGCAAAATGGTCAAAACGATAAATAAACATTTTTTAAACACAAAAAATGCTTATTTACCCCATTTTGGTACAAATAGATAGATTTGAATCTGCTTATTATTTCGTTTGATAAAAAACAAAAGTGATTATATATGCCAAAGAGCATATAATTTATTTTATATGATAAAAAGCATATATTTTCTTTTATATGATAAAAAGCATATATTTACATAAAAAATACAATGAAAGCGATATTAACAGCTGATATAATCAATTCAAGAGAGGTGTCTCCAGAAATATGGTTGCCCATGTTAAAGAATGTATTGTATACTGTTGGGGAGGAATACACCACGTGGGAAGTGTATAGAGGCGATAGTATTCAAATTATTACTACTCCAATACAAGCATTAGATTATGCTATTTTATTAAAATCAACTATTAAGCAGATTCCAAACTTAGATATTAGAATAGCAATAGGTATTGGAGAAATTACCTACCGTTCTGACAAAGTTTCTGCATCAAATGGTGTAGCTTTTATTAATTCAGGAGAAGCATTCGATACGCTTGGAAAAAACACATTAGCAATAAAAACACCTTGGGAAGATTTTGATGAAGTCATTACGATTATGCTTGATTTAGCAACGCTAACCATGAATGATTGGAAACCTGCAATGGCAGAAATTTTTAAGAAACAATGGGAAAATCCTAAGGCAAAGCAAATTGAAATAGCTGAAAAGTTAAATAAAAAGCAAAGTAATGTAAGCTATAGTCTTAAAAAAGCGGGTTATGAAGAGATTTTAAATATGGTTACTTATTATAAAAGCAAAATAGAAAAGTTATGTTACTCATAAAATTATTGTTAGCTCATTTTATAGGCGATTTTGTTTTTCAATCAAATAAATGGGTACAGCACAAAGAAAAACATCTATTTAAGTCTAAGTACTTATATCTTCATGTGTTCATACATACAATTCTATTGTTACTAGTATTAGGATTTGAAAAAAAATATTTCGCAGCCATAGTTTTTATAAGCGTAACACATTTAGTAATAGATGGCATAAAACTAATGCAACCAATAAAGAATAATCGTTTATTATTTTTTTTGGATCAATTAGCACATGTTGCAATCTTATATTGGGTGTCTAAAGATTGGAGTATTGATTTTGAAGTGCAACCTTATCTAACAGAACGTAATTTACTTTTATTACTTGCAATCATTCTTTTAACTTCGGTTACTTCTATAGTTTTAAAGGTTATTTTTAGTATATGGGATAAAGATTTAGAAAAAATTAGCGAAAAAGACAGCTCTTTGAAAGATGCTGGACGTTATATAGGCATGTTAGAGCGTTTGTTTGTTTTTACATTTGTTTTGTTGGGTCAGTGGGAAGCGATTGGTTTTCTATTAGCTGCAAAATCTGTTTTTAGATTTGGAGATCTTACAAAGGCTAGTGATCGAAAACTTACGGAATATATATTAATTGGGACCTTGTTAAGTTTTGGAATTGCAATTATGCTTGGAATCGTTTTTTTAAATCTTATAAAATAATTTTTATAATACATGAAATTCACAGAAGCACAATTAGAACAAGCCTTTATACACTTATTACAAGAAGAGCAAATGACGCATCTTGTAGGTAGCGATGTGCGTAAAAATGAGTTTCAAGGTGTAGAAGAACCACCTACGCAATACGGTCATATCGCTACTGAAAAGGTGTTGATAGATGCTGATTTGAGACACTATTTGAAATCTAATTTTGCTAAGGATAAGATTACGGATGCTGAGGTAGATTCAATTATTCGTGATTTGGAACGTTTGCCATCTTCTGATTTGTATGAAAGCAATAAGGTTTTCATGAAAATGGTAAGTGATGGTTTCTTGTTAAAACGTGAAGACCGTAATCAGAAAGATATATTCATCCAATTGATTGACTATTCCGAGAATGATAACAATACGTATAAAATCGTTAATCAATTAGCCATAAAAGGCTATGAAATGCGCATTCCCGATTTGATTTTATACATCAACGGATTGCCATTAGTGGCGTTTGAATTTAAAACGGCCATTCAGGAAAACACAACCATTCACGATGCTTACGTGCAATTAACCACACGTTACAAAAGAGATATTCCTGAGTTATTCAAATTCAATGCCTTTTGTGTGATTAGCGATGGTGTGAACACCAAAGCAGGTTCGTTTTTTGCGCCTTATGAATTCTTTTATGCCTGGAGAAAAATAGAAGGCATGCCTAATGAAGTGGATGGTATTGATGCGATGTTTACACTCATTCAAGGGATGTTTAATCGTAAGCGATTGCGAGATATTATTCAAAACTTTATTTATTTACCTGATAGTTCTAAAAAGAACGAAAAAATAGTTTGTCGTTATCCGCAATATTATGCGGCAGTCAAACTTTTTGAAAATATAAAAAACCATCAAAAGCCTTTAGGGGATGGAAAAGGTGGAACTTATTTTGGAACTACGGGTTGCGGAAAGAGTTATACGATGTTGTACTTGACTCGTTTGCTTATGCGAAGTAAATATTTTGCAAGTCCAACGATTGTAGTCATTACAGACAGAACCGACTTGGACAAACAACTATCAGAACAGTTTACCAATGCCAAAGGATTTGTGGGTGACGAGTCGATTATTAGTGTGGAAAGCAGAACCCATTTAAGAGAATTGCTACAAGGAAGAAACAGCGGTGGTGTTTTTTTAACTACGATTCATAAATTCACTGAAGACACACAATTACTTACCGATAGAAAAAATGTAATTTGTATTTCGGACGAAGCACACAGAAGTCAAATCAATTTAGACCAAAAAGTAATCGTTTCAGAACATGGAGTCAAAAAAACGTTTGGTTTTGCTAAGTATTTACATGATTCGTTACCCAATGCTACTTATGTTGGTTTTACAGGCACACCAATTGATGCCACTATTGATGTGTTTGGCGATATTGTAGATGCTTACACTATGAACGAATCGGTTAAAGATGAAATTACGGTTCGTATTGTGTATGAAGGAAGAGCGGCAAAAGTGTTATTGAATAATCATAAACTCGAAGAAATTGAAGCGTATTACAACCGATGTGCAGAAGAAGGAAGTAATGAAAATCAAATAGAAGAAAGTAAAAAAGCGATGGCGCAAATGAACGCCATCATTGGCGACCCAACACGTTTAAAAACGGTAGCCGAAGACTTTGTTACACATTACGAAAATAGAATTGCTGAAGGGGCAACGGTTCGAGGTAAAGCGATGTTTGTATGCAGTAGCCGTCCAATTGCTTACGAATTATATAAAAATATTCTTGCTTTACGACCAGAATGGGGTGAAATTAAAATAGCAGCTGATGGTGTAGAATTATCCGATAAAGACAAAAAAGAAATTAAACCCATGGAACGCATCAAAATGGTGATGACCAGAGGTAAAGATGATGAGGAAGACTTGTATAATGCACTAGGAACTAAAGACGACCGCAAAGAATTAGACCGCCAATTTAAAAATGAGAAATCTAATTTTAAAATTGCCATTGTAGTAGATATGTGGCTTACAGGATTTGATGTACCATTTTTAGATACGATGTATATTGATAAACCCATTCAACGCCATAATTTGATTCAAACAATTTCTCGTGTCAACCGAAAATTTGAAGGCAAGGAAAAAGGGTTAATCGTAGATTATATAGGCATCAAAAAACAGATGAATATGGCAATGGCATTATACAACAATGCCGATAATCAAAACATTGAAGATATTGAGCAATCCATTGTTGTTGTTAAAGACCAATTAGATTTACTAGGAAAACTATTTCACAAGTTTGATACTTCTGGATATTTGTCAGGCGTTCCGTTAGAACAATTGAAAACATTAAATCAAGCAGCTGAGTTTGTTCAATTAACACAAGAATTAGAAAAACGATTCATGTACATTGTAAAACGATTAAAATCGGCTTATGATATTTGTTCTGGAAGTGGCGCTTTTAATGAAACGCAAAGAGACGAAATCCATTTTTACCTAGCGGTTCGCTCCATAGTTTTCAAATTAACAAAAGGCGTGGCACCAGATACTGCTCAAATGAACAATCGTGTAAAGCAAATGCTTCAAGACGCCATTGAGAGTGATGGGGTGGAAGAAATTTTCAAATTAGGAGACGACAGTCAAACTGAAATTGATATTTTTTCAGATGATTACATGGCTAAAATTGATAAAATCAAATTACCCAATACCAAAATTAAACTATTGCAAAAGCTTTTAGCAAAAGCCATTGATGACGTTAAAAAGATTAATAAAATCACTGGAATTGATTTTTCAAAACGTTTACAATTTATCGTAGATAAATACAATGAACGTAAAGAAAGCGATGTTTTACGAAGTGAAGTTTTAGAAGACTTTACTGATGAAATTATTGATTTGTATTACGCGCTTAAAAAAGAAAAAGATTCCTTTAAAGATTTAGGAATTGACTTTGAAGAAAAAGCTTTTTACGATATTTTGAAAGCATTAGCAGTTAAATACGACTTTAGTTATCCAAATGATAAGTTAATTACATTGGCGCAAAAAGTAAAAACGGTAGTTGATGATAAAGCAAAATACACAGATTGGAGCAAACGAGATGATATTAAAGCAGAACTTAAGGTAGACCTCATAATTCTCCTAGCGGAAAATGATTATCCACCGGTTGACAGAGACGAAGTGTATAAAGAGATTTTTGAACAAGCTGAGAACTTTAAAAAGTATAGAAGTTGATTCTTTTTACGTAGGATTTACCTAAATAAATAAGACTTGAATCTAAAATAGACTTCTTTTAAATTTTTGATTTAAAAGAAGTTAAAGTGACCACGGTGGGATTTGAACCCACACGCCCTTACGAGCACCACCCCCTCAAG
>CAYQSQ010000030.1:0-25801 GCA_964420215.1 uncultured Flavobacterium sp.
TTATTTTTTTAGCTTATCCCTATCACTCTCATCTGTTGCGGGGGCAAATATACAATCAAGTAATCTTATTATCCAAAAATAATCTAATCGACTTATTAACATTTTTTGTTTTAAGTAAACTAAAAATATTTATATCACTGATAATCAACATCTATAATTGTTTTAACACTTCTATACTGTGAAATAGAATTAAAGCTTTTATCCGTTTTGAGTATTATTTCCTTTACATTTTTTAGTGGTAACGTACTTTTTATTTTAATTTGAATTACACGTATATATTGATTTTTAATTCTGTTTACGGCTGGTTCTTCCGGGCCAAAAACAGGTGTTTTTAAATTTTGCTTCAAAACATGATAATACCAAAGTGACGCTTCTTTTAAAGTTTCAAAATCTTTGTGTTTTAAAACAATCTTAATCAGCTTATAAAATGGTGCGTATTTGAATACTTCCCGTTCTTCTTTTTGGAGATTGTAAAAACCTTGGTAATCTTTCTGTATTGCTTGTTTTAAAATTAAATGATTCGGACTGTAGGTTTGAAATATAACTTCTCCTTGTTTTTTACGACCGGATCTTCCTGAAACTTGTACAAGCATTTGATATGTTTTTTCGTATGATCTAAAATCGGGATAATACAACATAGTATCGGTATTCAACACGCCTACCAATGTGATGTTGTCAATATCAATTCCTTTGGCTAACATTTGGGTACCTATTAGTATGTCAATGTTGCCTTGGTTTAGATTATCTAATAATTTCTCGAAAGCAAACTTGCCCATGGTCGTATCTCGATCCATTCGGGCTATTCGGGCATTGGGAAAAAGTTCTTTTGCTTCTAATTCTATTTGTTCTGTACCAAATCCTTTTGATTTTATATCGATACTTGTACATACGTGACAATGCGATGGTTTTCCCATAGAAAAACCACAATAATGGCATCGCATTTGATTTTTATGCTTATGATATGTCAAACTCACATTACATTGTGTGCATTGGGGTATGTGTCCACAGCTTTCGCATTCTATTATTGGCGAATACCCTCTCCTGTTTTGAAAAAGAATAACTTGCTCTTTTTGGGTTAGTTTTTCGTTAATCTTCTCTATTAAATCAAAACTAAAATTACCGTTCATTTGTTTTCGTTTGTATTTTTCTTTTAAATCTACTAACGAAATCATTGGATCTGAAACGGATTCAAATTTTTCAGTTAATTGAACCAATCCAAATTTATTGATTTGGGTATTGTAATAACTTTCCATCGAAGGAGTTGCCGAACCCAAAACAACTTTTGATTGAAATAATTGTGCTAAGACTATTGCTGAATCTCTTGCGTGAAATCGAGGCGCGGGTTGTGATTGCTTGTGATTTTGTTCATGCTCTTCATCTACAATTACCAGCCCCAAATCTTTAAATGGTAGAAAAATCGCCGATCGTGTGCCTATTATTATTTTAGATTGATTGGTTTGGATTGAATTCCAAATTTCAACCCGTTCATTATTATTGAATTTAGAATTATAAAGGATTACTTCTTTTCCAAAATATTTTTGAAAAAATTGTAATACTTGTGTAGTTAAAATCGTTTCGGGAACTAAAAACAATACTTGTTTATTCGTTTGAACACAATCTTGTATTAATTTTAGATACACGTGTGTTTTTCCGCTGGCTGTAACTCCGTGTAACAAACAAACATTTTTTTCTTTAAAAACTTGTTTAATTTGAGAAACGGCTGTTTGTTGATGTGACGTTAATGGTAAAATATCACTCTCCGATTCTTGCGCATATGAAATTCTATCTTTTTGTATGTAGTATATTTCAAACACTTCTTTTTTAACTAATGTGTTTGCTATTGATGACGAAATTCCTGAATCATTCAATAACTTCTTATAGGAAAGCGGTTCGTTTTCGTTTCCACGATGAAACTTAAAATATGCCAAAACTAATTCTCTTTGTTTAGGTGCTGTTTCGGTTACTGATATTATTTTTTGTAAACCGTCTTCGGATTGGTAGTCTGGGGTTAGTCGGATGTATTTTTCTAATTTGGGCTTATAAACTTCTTCTATCTTTTCATCAATTTCTAACCAACCTTTTTCTAATAAACTTTTAATTACCGATACTACTTTTTTTTGATCCAAAATAGTCGCTACCTCTGAAATGGTTAATATCGATTGTTTTTGAAAAGCTTCTACTATTAAATATTCTTGATCCGTTAAACCTTCTTTTGATTTATGATCTTCTCGTTTTTGTTTTATGATTGTTTCACTTTCTAATAATAGTGATGTGGGTAATGCGGCTCGGTAAACTTCTCCTATGGCACACATATAATATTCTGCAAGCCATTTCCAAAATTGAAGCTGGACTTCAGAAACTGTGGGGCTGATATCTATAATTTGATGTATTTCTTTGGGGTCGTATGATAATGGTGGCTTTTGGTGTTTTTGAACTACAATTGCTGTGTAAATTTTATTCTTACCAAAAGGAACTGCTACTCTAAATCCTACAGAAATAAATTGAAACTCATCATAAGTAACTTGATACGTAAAGGTATTTGATAGGGCTAATGGTAAAATTGTTTCTATAAAATACATTTACTTCTTATAAATTATATTCGTGGAGCTCCTCTAAGGTATCCGTGTTTTTTAATTGTAGTAATGAAACATTAAGTTCGAAACCCAATAATAATATCGTACAGTTGATCCATATATAAAACATCAAAACCAATAGTGTTCCGATGGATCCATATAACTCATTATAGTTGGAAAATTTTTCGACATAAATCCCAAAAACAAAAGACGATACGATAATCAAAATTGAGGTTAAAAATGACCCCCAATTAAAGAAGGAAATCCCCCGAGTATCTTTTGTTCCAAATTTGTATAAGAAAGATGTAGACAGTAAAATTAATGCAAAACCTAATACTATTTTAAGCATATGTAATAATGGTATATGCTCAATCAAATGCCAATGGTGTTCTAAAAAATATACGACTACTTCAAACAAAACTAAAAAGGCAACCGTCAACAATAACATACAAACCAATAGTAAAGACATCCCGATTGCTATAAGATAATCTTTAAAGAAACCACGTCTTTCGGTAATATGATACGACGATTGAAACCCACTAAAAATCGCATTTAATCCATTACTCATTAAAAAGATAGAGAGTAAAAATCCCGACGACAACAAGCTATCGTAGCTATTATTTAAAATATCATTAATCGTAACTGCAATAGCATCGTATGTTTTTGGTGGTACGTTTTCGGAAACAAACACTAAAAAATCTTCCTGAAAACCTTCAATTGGAATGTAGGGTATCAAATTAAGTATAAATAATGCAAACGGAAACATTGCCATAAAAAAACTAAATGCAATTGAACTTGCTCGATTAGAAAATGCTCCTTTAGAAATCCCCGTTAAATACAAAACAAAAAAATCATACAAACTAAAACCATTGTAGGACGATAATTTTATGCCTTGTGTAAAACGTATAATCTCTTTTAATATGGGAATTTTATCCAATTTGATGTTTGCCATATATTAAATTGCTTTCAAACTTAAGTCCATATTATATATCGAATGTGTCAATGCTCCTGATGAAATGTAATTCACACCACATTTTGCATACGCCAACATAGTGTCTTCATTGATGCCACCAGAAGATTCCGTTTGTGTTTTACCTCCAATCATTTGAACTGCTTGAATAGTGTCATGATACGAGAAATTATCTAACAATATCCGAAAAATTCCGTCGTGTTGTATTATTTGAGACACTTCGTCTAAACTCCTTGCTTCTACAATAATTTTTAAATTTAGTTCATTTTGGGTCAAATACGCTTTTGTTTTTATAATAGCTGCATCTATACCTCCTGCAAAATCAATATGATTATCTTTTAACATGATCATATCGTACAATGAAAAACGATGATTTTCTCCTCCCCCTATTTTAACAGCCCATTTTTCTAAAGCACGAATACCCGGAGTCGTTTTTCGAGTATCTAAAATTTTAGTTGTTGTGCCCTTTAAAATTGTAGTGTATTTTTTGGTTTTAGTTGCAATGGCACTCATACGTTGCATCGCATTTAAAACCAATCGTTCGGCTTTTAAAATAGATTGTGAGTCTCCATACACCTCAAAAACAACATCTCCATAAACAACATCTTGACCATCTTGTATATGTATTTTAACTTGAAGTTGATCATCTACATAATTAAAAACCTGAACCGCAAAATCAACGCCTGCAATTACTCCTGTATCTTTCACTAATAACTTAGCTCCTCCTTTACTATTGGAAGGAATACATGCTAATGAACTATAATCTCCTGGTCCAACATCTTCTCTAATAGCATTGGCTATTATTATTTCAAGCTCTTGCTGAAACTGAAAATCACTTATCATTTTTAATTTATTTATTTTTAGAAATACAAATTTACGAATTCAAATTGGGAGAATTACTGGTTTACACTAATTTTACACTTAAAATAAATCTCAATGAACATTCGACTAATAGCGATAGGAAAAACCGATTCGAAAGAATTAAACCTGTTAATTGACCACTACCAAAATCGCTTAAAACATTATGTCAAATTTGAGTTAACAATTATCCCAGACATTAAAAATGTTAAAAACTTATCTGAACTTCAACAAAAAGAAAAAGAAGGCGAACTCATTCTTAAAAACATACAACCCGCAGATATAGTTGTTTTATTAGATGAAAATGGAAAACGACACACGAGTGTTTCCTTTTCAAATTTCTTACAAAAAAAAATGAATACTGGGATCAAAACTTTAATTTTTGTAATTGGAGGTCCGTACGGATTTTCTGAAAAAATCTACGCTATAAGCAGCGCAAAATTGTCATTGTCAGACATGACTTTTTCACACCAGATGGTACGGTTATTTTTTATTGAACAAACCTACAGAGCCTTTACAATATTAAAAAACGAACCTTATCATCATCAATAAACAATGTATTTAAGGCTATTCTTAAAAAAATGTTATTTTTTCTTCTAAAATTCGAGAATAAGTCCTACTTTGGTTCTTATTTTCTAAAATAGGAAAATATCATTTGAATTTTTAGACCATAAATAAGCACTAATAATATGAACGAAGATCCAAAAATCGAAGTAAACGATTCCTCTGAAAAAAAGGAAAAAAACTCTAAAAGAGGACTCATTCTATTGCTTTTGTTATTGCTAACAGGTAGTATCGCTTACAATTATTTTTCTCAACAAAAAAATAAAGCTTCTGAAAATGTACTCAAAAGCGAAAAGGACTTATTAATAAAAGAACTATCCGATTTAAAAAAACAATATGATGCTGAAATTTTAAAAAACAAAAGTGTAGCCGAAGAATTATCTGTTGAACGAGATAAAGTTTTGCGTTTATTAGATCAGCTAAAAAAATCAGACGTGCAAATGGGGCAACTACAATCTTTCAGAAAAGAAGCACTAGATTTAAAGTTAAACATGTCTCATTTGATTACCGAAAATAGAATGTTAAAAGTTTTAAACGGACAGTTAAGAAACAAAGTTGACAGCACATTTGTACAATTAAATAAAGCAGAAGTAAAAGCCAATACGTTAGATAAAAAAGTAAAAACATTAGCGACATCCATAGATAGAGCAAGTGTTGTACTGCCACTTAACTTAACATTTACAGCTGTTACACAGCGTGTAGCGTCAAAAACAAAACGAGAATCATACACCAACAGAGCTAAAAAAGCACGAGAACTTAAGGTTTGTTTTAACTTACCAGAGAATCCATTAGCACAAAAAGGAGAAATAAAGTATTACATCCAAATCACAGATCCCAAAAACAATATTTTAGGAAACAAAAAAACAATCTATTTCAATGACAAATCACTAACTTATAGTTTTGATAAAGTTGTTTACTATGATAACAAAGACATGGAGGTTTGTGGTTATATTAATACTGCCTTTATAGAGCTTGAAAAAGGAAGTTATATTGTACAACTATTTAGAGATGATCAATTTATAAGCAAACAAACTTTAGCTTTATTTTAGAGTTAAAAACACTTCTATAAAATAAAAAAGTCTGGCAAAAATAATTTTGTCAGACTTTTTTATTTAAGAAATATTTCCTCTTAATACTCTAATCGCACATGATTCATCAAACGACTAATCTTCGACTTCCGTTTGTTTATATATCTAGAAGAGTTTCTTGCTTTATATTTTAACGGATTAGGTAAAATCGCTGCGATACCAGCCGCTTCATTTTTAGTTAAATTTTTAGCACTTTTAGAATACCAATGTTGGGCAGCTGCTTCCGCGCCATAAACTCCTTTACCCATTTCTATGCTATTCAGGTATACTTCCATAATCCGTTCTTTTCCCCAAATAAATTCAATCAAAACAGTAAAATACGCTTCTAATCCTTTTCTTAAATAACTTCTTCCCTGCCATAAAAAAACGTTTTTTGCCGTTTGTTGAGAAATTGTACTACCACCCCTGATACGTTTTCCTTTTTGATTGTGCGAATACGCTTTTTCTATCGCTTTAAAATCAAATCCATTATGAGTAAAAAAAGCTTGATCCTCACTTGCTATAACTGCTTTTTGCAGATTTTTGGAAATATTATCTAAAGATTCCCAATCGTGATCTAAAGTAAGCCCCTTATCTTGCTGAAAAAGACGTATAACCATTAATGGCGTAATTACAACGGGCACAAACTTAAGAAGTACAACCGAAAAAATAGTTGATGCAAAAAATAGTACAATAACTTTTGCTACAATCTTACTAATACGTTTTTTCATTGTTTTATTTTTAATCTAAAAATGGCTTACAAAAATAAAGGTATTTGATGTAAATAATTCTATTTTGAAGAATTAATGATATGAGATAAAAAAGAATATATCTATATTTGTAACTATAATCCCATTTCGGTGGGATTTTTCTATTATAAAAAACATGTGTTATGAGTGAAGTATCGTATTATACAGTTGAAGGATTAAAAAAATTAAAGCAAGAATTAGATCATTTAAAAAACGTCGAAAGACCTAAAGCTTCTCAAGCAATTGGAGAAGCCCGAGACAAAGGCGATTTATCTGAAAATGCAGAATATGATGCTGCTAAAGAAGCTCAAGGAATGCTAGAAATGAAAATATCAAAGCTAGAAACCGTTGTTGCTAACGCCCGCATTATTGATGAGTCTCAAATTGACACTTCTAAAGTATTGGTTTTATCATCTGTAAAACTAAAAAATCAATCAAACGGCTTGACGGTAAAATACACGTTAGTTGCCGAGAGTGAAGCTAACTTAAAAACAGGTAAAATATCTGTAACATCCCCAATAGGAAAAGGTTTATTAGGTAAATCTGTTGGAGATATTGCTGAAATTCAGGTTCCTAATGGAATCTTAAAAATGGAAGTTCTAGAGATAACACGCGAATAAATGGCTTCAATTTTCACTAAAATAATCAACGGCGAAATTCCTTGCTATAAAATTGCCGAAAACGAAAATTTCATTGCTTTTTTGGATGTAAATCCTAATGCTATCGGGCATACTTTATGCGTACCAAAGCAAGAAATCGATAAGATTTTCGATATCGAAGAATCGGTTTATATAGAACTTATGCGGTTTTCAAGAACTATCGCTATCGCTATCGAAAAAGTAATCCCGTGTAAACGTGTTGGTGTTGCTGTAATTGGATTAGAGGTTCCTCATACACATATTCACTTAATTCCTCTTAATGAAATGCAAGAAATGACTTTTAAACATAAAGTATCTTTAAACAAAGAAGAATTTATCGCAATCGCTGAAAAAATAAAACAAGCTTTATAAAACAATCGCTATAAAAATTAATTTTCCAGCACAAATTTCTACTTCCTCTTTATTATTGTAAATTTGAGTATCAAAATATTCAAATTATGAAAACGGCTATAACTATTCAAAATTTAAAATGTGGCGGTTGTGCTCATACAATTACCAAAGCAATTTCAGAAATTAATGGTATCTCCGATGTGATTGTTGATGTTGATTTAAGCTCGGTTTCATTTACTTCAGAAAACAAAAATGATATCCCGATAGTGAAATCTAAACTTCTCCAAATTGGCTACCCTGAATTTGGAGAAGATAACAAGTTAAGCAGTAAAGCTAAATCTTATGTTAGTTGTGCTATTGGTAAATTGACGAAGTAATTATTCTTTTTAAACCCTACCTAAAAATATACCATTCAACATTTCCATTTTCGCTTAATACTTGTATTTTGGTGGCTGTATTGGATCGTTTATTATTTAATATTTTTTTTGCTATTTCGATGTCTTTAATTTTTATACCATCAATACTTAATATAATTTTACCTTTTAATTCTTCGTATCCGATATCGGTAACTCCTTTGATTTTAACACCGTAATCAATCTTAAATTTGGATTTACTTTCGGCATCTAAATCTTGTAGTTCCAATCCGTTATACTCATAAGTAATCATTTCGTTTTTAGACAATTTAATCGGTAAAGTCTTTTCCTTTCCCTCTCGAATAACCACAACATTAATAACATCATCAGGTCGTTTTGTATTGATATAGCCCGATAACTCAGCAAATGACTTAATTGGTTGGTTATCTAATTTTTTAATAATATCCCCTTTAAGTAAACCGCCTTTTTCTGCTCCTGAATTTTTCAAAACTTTACCCACGTAAAAACCTTCTGTAATATTAACTTTTAGTTCTTTCGCAACTGCATCATTTAATTCGCCTCCTTCAATACCCAAAATACCGCGTTGCACATTCCCAAATTCCATAATATCCTCGATTATCTTACGAGTAATATTGGATGGAATTGCGAACGAGTATCCCACATACGAGCCCGTATTAGATGAAATCATCGTGTTAACACCAATTAATTCTCCACGTATATTAACCAAAGCACCTCCACTATTTCCTGGATTAACCGCTGCATCTGTTTGAATAAAAGATTGAATACTGTTACTCGAATCTAAATTTCTAGCTTTAGCGGAAACAATCCCTGCTGTTACAGTCGAATTTAAATTATAAGGATTGCCAACAGCTAAAACCCATTCACCTACTTTTACATTGTCTGAATCTCCAAAAACTGCATAGGGTAACGCTTCTTTGGCATCAACTTTAAGCAATGCTAAATCCATTTTAGAATCTGTACCAATCAATTTTGCTTTATAGGTTTTATTATTGTTTAAAGCAATTTCAATTTCAGAAGCATTGTTAATTACGTGATTATTGGTAACAATATAACCATCCGCAGAAATTATTACTCCTGAGCCTGAGCCCACATGCGATTTTTGTTGACCACCTTGATATCCATAAAAAAACTCAAGTATAGGATTAGAAACTACTGAATACGATACATTTTTAACATGGACGACGGTATTTATGGTGTTTTCTGCAGCAGTCGTAAAATCAACTCCCGAATTTGCCAAACCAACATTAGTTGTTCCCAAAGATCTTGCTGTGGTTACAATTGATTTATTTTTAGATGCACCAAAAGAAGAATCTTCTATAAAAATTTTATAAGCACCTAATGTTATTGCACCACTAAAAAGTGAAGTAATAAAAATTTTAGAAATTGTGTTCATAAAAAGTGATTTAAAATTATTTACATAAAATTAAATTGTTTTTTTTGAATTTAAAACACTTTTAACGGAGGCTTAACAATCTTTAACTTTTCATTAATATTCATACATTTGTATTCTTCTAAAAAACAACAAAATGGAAATTCAATTTTATAAATATCAAGGAACAGGAAACGATTTTGTGATGATCGATAACCGTCAATTGACTTTCCCTAAAGAAAACACAAAACTAATACACTTTTTATGTGACAGACGTTTTGGAATAGGGGCTGATGGATTGATTTTATTAGAAAATACAGATGGATACGATTTCAAAATGGTATATTATAATGCTGACGGTAACGAAAGTACAATGTGTGGTAACGGCGGGCGTTGTTTGGTCGCATTTGCCCAACAATTAGGTGTGATTACAAATCAAACACATTTTATTGCTATTGACGGTGCGCATTTCGCAACAGTTGAAAACGAGATCGTTTCACTACAAATGATTGATGTTTCTCAAGTTGACATAACCAATACACACGTGTTTATGAATACGGGATCGCCGCATCACGTACAAGAAGTTCAAAACATAGAAACTCTTGAAATTAAAAAAGAAGGCGCCGCTATTAGGTTTGGCGAATTATATGCAACAAAAGGCGGTGCTAACGTTAATTTTGTAAGTCCGACTGCAACTAAAGATACTTTTAGAGTTCGAACATACGAACGTGGTGTTGAAGACGAAACCTTATCCTGTGGAACGGGAGTTACTGCGGTAGCCATAGCCATGAAAGCGACACAAAAAACAACTTCTGAAACTATTGCACTTCAAACACAAGGTGGTTTATTAGAAGTTTCATTTAAAGAAGAAAATGGGATTTATAAAAACGTATTTTTAAAAGGACCTGCTCAATTGGTTTTTAAAGGAAGTATTAATGCAACTACTTAAAGGAAAGCTTGTTTTATTACGTGCTTTAGAGCCCGAAGATTTAGATTTTTTATTTGAAATTGAAAATAATACCACTATCTGGACGGTCAGTAATACGCTACAACCTTATAGCAAACACTTGCTCAGACAGTACTTAAACAACGTACAACAAGACATAACCGAAGCCAAACAATTGCGATTAGTCATTTGCAATCTTGACGGCGCAACAATTGGCTTAATTGATTTATATGATTTTGATTCGTTAAACCAACGTGTAGGTTTGGGGATTGTAATTAAAGAGACTAAAGATCACCAAAAAGGATATGGCACTGAAGCGGTTGAACTTTTAATTCGATATATTTTTAAAGTTTTGTTACTTCATCAAGTTTATGTTTCTATTAGTGAAGAAAATACAGCGAGTATTCGTTTGTTTCAAAAATTAAATTTTATAAATTGTGGTATAAAAAAAGATTGGAAAAAAACCTCTTTAGGCTATACTAACGAACATTTTTACCAACTCATCAATCCTAACTCTAATATATAACGTATTGAAGCTAAATAAAATAATTTCTGTTGTATTAATAGTTGTAGTGAGTATCGCTTCTATCTATGGGTACAAAATCTATAAAGATATCTTTTCTCCCAATACAAAATTTGAAGAAAATGAAATCTACGTTTACATCCCGTCAAATAGTAATTTAACAGATGTAGAAAACATCTTAGCACCCTACGTACTACAAAAAGAACGTATTAAGTTAGTCGCTCAAAAATCTAATTATGAATCCAAAATTAAATCGGGAAAATTTTTATTAAAAAAAGGAATGAACAGCCTTGATATTATTAGGGCATTGCGTATTAATATACCCGTCAAGCTTTCTTTCAATAACCAAGAAACGATTGAAAAACTTGCCGGTAGAATCGCTGCCCAAATAGAACCTGATAGTTTAACTGTTTTAAAAGCAATAACTAATCCGAATTTCCTAAAAGAAAATGAAATCACAGAAGCGAATTTAATGAGTTTGTTTATTCCGAATTCATATGAATTTTATTGGAATACATCAACCACCAAATTCACCAATACGATGGTAAAAGAATACCATCGATTTTGGAATCAAGAAAGATTAAATAAAGCAAAAGCGATTGGTTTAACACCTCTTGAAGTTAGTACGTTAGCATCCATTGTTCATAAAGAAACCGTAAAAAATGACGAACGACCTCGCGTTGCTGGTGTATATCTCAACCGACTACAAAGAGGTATGAAATTAGATGCTGATCCTACAATAATCTATGCTGTTAAAAAACAATCGGGTAATTTTGACCAAGTGATTAAACGTGTGTATTTTAAAGACCTCGAATTAGACTCGCCATACAATACATACAAATATGCTGGCTTGCCTCCAGGACCTATAACGATGCCTGATATTTCAGCCATTGATGCCGTCTTAAATGCTGAAAAACATTCGTATTTGTTTTTTTGTGCCAATGTAGAAAATTTTGGATACCATAAATTCGCTACAAACTTAAAAGAACATGGTAATAACCGACGAGATTATATCCGATGGATCAACAAACAAGCTACTACTAAATAAATTTGAAATCGATCCAACTTAATTTGTTATTGTGTTTACTAACATTTACATTCTGTTTTTCCCAACAAAAAACAGAATTAACCTTTTGGCAACCAGCAGATTCATTACATAAAAAAAGACTAACTGGCGTTATTATAACCGAAGCAGCTGCAACAACAGGTGCTTTTATTGGATTAAATCAATTGTGGTATGCCAATTATCCCAAATCTTCATTTCATTTAGTTGACGATGGTTTAGAATGGTTACAAATGGATAAAGCGGGCCACTTATATTCAGGGTATCATTTAAGTCGAATAGGAGCAAACATATTGCAATGGGCTGGTATGACTAAAAAAAATCAATTAATCTATGGTGCTGGATTGGGCTTTGTATTGATTGCATCGGTTGAAGTTTTTGATGGTTATTCTAAAGAATGGGGAGCATCTCCTTTTGATTTAGGAGCTGATTTGATTGGCTCTGGTATGTATGTCGCTCAAGAAATATTATGGAAAGAACAACGCATTGTTCCTAAATACTCCTTTCATCTCACCACTTACGCTACCATCAGACCCAATACCTTAGGAAAATCACTCTCCGAGCAAATGCTAAAAGATTATAACGGACAAACCTATTGGCTATCCTGTAATTTAAAGACTATTTTTAAAAATGACACCTTCCCCTGCTATCTCAACCTCGCCATTGGCTATGGAGCCGAAGGCATGATTACAGGAAATGAAACTTTAGTCAACACTGTTTTTTTTCCTGAGAAAAAACAAACCCGACAATTTTACCTTAGTTTTGATTTAGATTTAACTAAAATCAAAACAAAATCACCATTGTTGAAAACTTTTTTAAGCAATTTAAATATGATTAAAATTCCAGCTCCAACGTTAGAAATAAGCGATAGCGGTAAATTTAATTGGTACGCCCTATATTTCTAAAATGGAATTTAATTAACAGTCAATCAACACCATAATAAAAAGCAGTATATTTGCTTCGGTAAAATTTTAGAGATGTTATCTCATTTGATTTCAAATCTAAAGAAAACTAATATATGGTAAGAAAAGTAATTCTTTTTACAACAATTATTACAATTATCGCCTTCTTCGTTACTGGTTTTAAGGCAACCAATAAAAAGGAAACGTATAAAACTTTTATAACAGGTCCATTATCAGAGGCTGTTTATTATACGTTAAACAACAAAAAAGAGATTGAAAACGAAATCAAATTTCCTTACGTTGGTAAAGGCTTTGTCGCTTTTAAACAAGCCGTTGCTTTTAAAGAATCTCAAGGTAAATTTAGCGCAGTCAATTCATTAGGGTATATGGGTAAATACCAATTTGGTAAAACTACTCTACAAACTGTGGGTATTAGCAATACTCAAAAATTCATGAAAAGCCCTCGAATGCAAGAAAAAGCATTTAAGGCACTTTTGGCTCAAAACAAATGGTTTTTACGTCATGAAATTCAAAAATATTCAGGAACTGTTATTAACGGCGTAACCATAACTGAATCAGGCATTTTAGCCGCTGCTCATTTAGGTGGAGTTGGAAGCACACGTCGATTTTTACGTTCAAAAGGAAAGGATACTTATACCGATGGTTTTGGTACGTCAATAACTTCTTATTTTAAAAAATTTGGAGGTTATGACACCTCCGTTATTTTAGCAAATCCAAACGCTAAGGTTAGAATGTAAAAGCCTAATCAAACTGTATTTATAGACATAACAAAGGAATTAATACTCAGCCGATATTTTCCAATGTGGTGAATTTGCCCTTTTTCATCTTTTATATACAAATTCAAACATTAACAAACACTTTATATTAACAAAATAACACCATTTTCTCTTTGATTTTACTGGGATAATTATAGTTAAGACTATGACAAAAAAATCTGTATAACCATCATTTTTTTGCTTAATTTATTTATGACTATAAAGTTAGTAGATCCACATTCAATCAGATTTATTTCAAACGGTAAATATAAAATTAGAAACACTAATGATAATCAACCAAAAATATTATAAACCATAGCCATCTATTTTTAGAAAAACCATTAAATCACCCTTCCATTTTTACACTCAACTCAAACCAGCGTTCTTCTTTTTGTTCTACTCTCTTTAGAATATCTTGTAATTCAGCGGCTTTTTTTTCGATGTCATCATCGTTTACTTTTCCTTCTGCAAATAGTAATTCAATGGCTACTTTTTTGCTTTCTAAGTCTTTGATTTCGCGTTCTATTTTTTGAAATTCTTTTTGATCGTTAAAGGTTAGATTACCAGTTGGATTGTTTTGTTTCCACTCTTTTTTATCGGCTTTATTTTCTTCTTTTTGAGCGACATCAGCACTGTCATCATACGCTCTAAAATCCGAATAATTACCCGGAAAATTTTCAACTTCTCCGTTTCCTCTAAATACAAATAAATAGTCGACAATTTTATCCATAAAATAACGATCATGCGAAACGACCAACAAACATCCTGGATAATCCAGTAAAAAGCTTTCTAATACATTTAAGGTTACAATGTCCAAATCATTAGTAGGTTCATCCAAAATCAAAAAGTTTGGATTTTGAATCAAAACGGTACATAAGTACAAGCGTTTTAATTCGCCTCCACTTAGTTTTTCAACATAATCGTATTGTTTTTTAGCATCAAATAAAAAGCGTTCTAACAATTGTGAGGCTGAAATTATTTTTCCTTTCGTAAGTGGAATATATTCGCCAAATTCTTTAATAACATCTATAACACGTTGTCCTTGTTTTGGATTGATACCGCTTTGCGTATAATATCCAATTTTAATGGTGTCTCCAACCACTACTTTACCCGAATCTAACGGAAGTGTACCTGTTAATAGGTTTAAAAAAGTAGATTTTCCAGTTCCGTTTTTACCAATAATACCAATACGCTCACCTCGTTGAAAATCAAAACTAAAATTATCTAAAATCACATGATCCTTGAATTTTTTTGAAATCTTGTGAAGCTCAATAATTTTGCTTCCCATACGTTCCATATTGATTTCAAGTTCGACTACATTTTCTTTTCGTCGACTTTGTGCTTTTTCTTTAATCACATAAAAATCATCTTGACGTGATTTTGATTTTGTAGTACGTGCTTTGGGTTGACGACGCATCCATTCTAATTCCTTAACAAAAAGATTTTTCGCTTTATCTACACTTGAGTTTTCTGAAGCAATGCGTTCTTCTCGTTTTTCAAGATAATACGAATAATTCCCTTTGTATTGATGGAGTTTGCCATTGTCAAGCTCAATGATCTCATTACACACACGCTCTAGAAAGAAACGATCATGTGTTACCATAAATAAGGTGATGTTTTCTTTAGCAAAATAGCTCTCTAACCATTCAATCATTTCGAGATCTAAGTGGTTGGTAGGTTCATCCAATATCAATAAATCAGGTCGATTAATTAAAATAATCGCCAAGCTAAGACGTTTTTTTTGACCTCCAGATAAGTTTTTGATTTTAAGTGTAAAATCTTCTAACTTAAGTTTAAATAATATTTGTTTGTATTGCGTCTCAAAATCCCATGCATTATAGCGATCCATTTGATCAAATGCTTTTTGGTATGCCTCTTCATCTTCGGGATTTTCGAGTGCCTTTTCGTAGTTTTCAATGACTTTTAATATTTCATTGTCTGAAGCGAAAATACTTTCTTCGATCGTTAATTCATCATCAAATACATGTTCTTGAGACAAAAAAGCCATTTTAATATCTTTCCGAACGACCACTTGTCCTGTATCGGGTTCATCTTCGCCGTTGATGATTTTCATAATACAGGTTTTGCCTGAACCATTTTTGGCTATAAACGCAATTTTTTGATCTTTATTGATACCGAAAGAGATATTTTCGAAGAGTGTTCTTTCTCCAAAAGACTTCGATATATTTTCAACTGAAAGGTAGTTCACAGTATATTTATTTTAATAAGTAGTAGATTGATATAAAAAAAGCGTCTGATGTTTCAGACGCTTTTTTTATTAATTACCCTCCAAAATCATCAAATCTTACATTTTCAGGTGGTACTCCCCAATCGTCACACATTTTAACAACAGCGTTATTCATCATTGGTGGACCACAGAAATAAAACTCAATATCTTCTGGCGACTCATGCGTTTTTAAGTGATTGTCAATTACAACATTATGTATAAATCCTGTAAAACCATCTCCTTGCTCATCTGTTACTGATGATTTAACTTTCCAATTGTCTTCTGGCATAGGCTCTGAAAGAGCAATGTAGAATTTAAAGTTAGGAAAATCTTTTTCCAATGCTCTAAAATGATCTACATAAAATAATTCTCTTTTTGAACGTCCTCCGTACCAATACGTTACTTTTCTTCCTGTTTTAATTGTACGGAATAAATGATACAAATGTGAACGCATTGGCGCCATACCAGCACCTCCACCAACGTATAGCATCTCTGCTTCTGATTCATTGATAAAGAATTCACCGTAAGGACCAGAAACCGTTACTTTATCTCCTGCTTTTCTTGAAAAGATGTATGACGAAGCTATACCTGGATTTACATCCATCCATCCGTTCTTAGCTCTATCCCAAGGTGGTGTAGCTACACGAACGTTTAACATTATTTTTCTTCCCTCAGCTGGATAAGAAGCCATTGAATAAGCTCTCTCTACAGTTTCAGTATTTCTCATTACAAATGGCCATAAATTAAATTTATCCCATTCCATTTTAAATTTTTCTGGTTCACCTGGATGTTCTACAGGATGTGCTGTAATATCTATATCAGTATATTTAATTTCACACTTCGGTATTTCGATTTGAATATACCCACCTGCTTCATAATGCATGTCTTCTGGTAATTCAACAATAAATTCTTTAATAAAAGACGCTACATTGTAATTAGAATAAACAGTGGCCTCAAACTTTTTAATTCCAAAAATTTCTTCTGGAACTTCTACCACCATGTTTTGTTTTACTTTTACTTGGCAACCTAATCTCCATCCGTCAGCTAATTCTTTTCGAGTAAAGTTAGGAACCTCTGTTGGTAAAGCTTCCCCTCCTCCGTCTAATACTTTACACTTACATTGTAAACATGTTCCACCTCCACCACAAGCAGATGGTAAAAATATTTTGTTGTTTCCTAATGTTGATAACAAAGTACTTCCTGAATCAACTTCGATTTCATTTTCTCCGTTAATTTTAATTTTTACTGGACCAGAAGGTAATAGTTTAGCTTTTGCTCCCAACAACATTCCAACTAATAGAAATACGATGGTTAAAAAAACAACTACACTGGCAATAATTACTGAAAAATCCATATTGTCTATTTTCTTAAATTAAATTTTGATTCCCATAAAACTCATAAATGCAATCGCCATTAACCCTGTGATTATGAACGTAATTCCTAATCCACGTAAAGGTGCAGGTACATTTGAGTATGTTATTTTTTCACGAATAGAAGCAATAGCTAAAATAGCTAAAAACCATCCCACTCCTGAACCTAAACCATAAGTTACAGCCTCATCAATACCATTAAAATCTTTTTGTTGCATAAACAACGATCCTCCTAAAATTGCACAGTTTACCGCAATCAAAGGTAAAAATATACCTAACTCGCTATATAAAGCAGGTGCAAATTTCTCTACAATCATCTCTACTAATTGCACCATTGACGCAATTACAGCGATAAACATAATGAAACTTAAAAAACTTAAATCTATAGTTAAATATTCTTCTCCTAACCAAGATAAAGCACCCGGTTTTAATAAATAATTATCCAACAAATAATTTAACGGTACTGTAATCGCTAAAACGAATATTACAGCAACCCCTAAACCTGTTGCGGTTTTAACTGTTTTTGATACAGCTAAATACGAACACATCCCCAAAAAATATGCGAAAATCATATTTTCGATGAAGATACTCTTTACAAATAAACTAGCTAACTCTTGCATTATACTTAAATTTATATAGCGGTGCTATTATTAGTTTTCTATTAATTTTCTATTTACAGAACGTTGTGCCCATATAATTATTCCCACTACAATCAACGCCATTGGTGACAATAGCATTAAACCGTTGTTTTCATATCCTAACGCATACAATCCAGTAGATTCAGCTAAGGTTACTCCTTTATGTCCTAATATTTCGATTCCGAATAATTTTCCTGAACCAAATAATTCTCTAAAAAAAGCTACTATAACTAAAATTACTCCGTATCCAAAACCATTCCCTATACCATCTACGAATGATTTACCGGGAGGATTCCCTAAAGCATACGCTTCTAAACGCCCCATTACAATACAATTTGTGATAATTAATCCCACAAATACAGACAATTGCTTACTTACATCGTATGCAAATGCTTTTAGTACTTGATCTACTAAAATTACCAAAGCAGCTACTACTACTAACTGTACGATGATTCGAATTCGATTTGGTATTAAGTTTCGAATTAACGAAACAAATAAATTACTGAAAGCGGTTACTACAGTTACAGACAAAGCCATTACAATGGCTGGTTCTAACTGTACAGTGATCGCTAACGCAGAACAGATACCTAATACCTGTACTGAAATCGGATTATTATCATTTAAAGGGTCTGTTAATAACGCCCTATTGCTATTTTTATCGGCCATGACTCTTTATCTATTTTTGTTTGTCAAAATAATTTTGGTAATGTGCTAAACGCTCTGCAATCATATCCGAAACACCATTACTTGTAATGGTCGCACCTGATATCGCATCTACATCGTTTGGAGTTGCATTCGATTTCACAACTTTAACCCCTACAATTTTACCTGATTCATCTTTAATCTTTTTACCTGTAAAACGATCTTGAAACCATTTTTGGGTAATTTCTGCCCCTAAACCTGGAGTTTCTCCTTTGTGGTCAAACACAGTTCCTTTAACAGTATTTAAATCTTGCTCTAAAGCTACATACCCCCAAATAGCATCCCACAAACCAGCTCCTCGCAATGGTATAATATAAAACTTGATTCCATTTTGTTCCGCTACATATAAAGGATAACGTTGTTTATCTGCTGGTTTTGCTAATTCAGATTTTAAATCAATATCAAACGCTTTTGATTGCGTGTCTACTGTACCGTTTTCATTTAAGGTAATCTGTTCTTTGATTACTTCTTCAAATTTAGTTGAAGCTGCATCACGATCCACAACTACTCCTACCGAAGCTAGGATGTTTTGCATTTTTTCCTTTTTTACATTTTCGTCTTGAGCTGGTTTTAATGATGTAGCTGTGTAAGCCAAAACAGCTCCTACAAGCGTAACCATAATTCCTGCAAACAAAAAAGTATAACCGTTACTATTTCTATCCATTACTATGCAGTTTTAAGTTGTTTATTAGCAGCTCTCTTTTTTCTTTTATTGATATTACCTTCCACAACGTAATGATCAATTGTTGGAGCAAATACGTTTAATAGTAAAACGGCTAACATTACTCCTTCTGGATATGCAGGATTAAATACACGAATTAAAATACTGAACAATCCGATCAAAAATCCGTAAATCCATTTTCCTTTATTAGTTTGTGCTCCAGAAACAGGATCAGTTGCCATAAATACAATACCGAAAGCTAAACCTCCTACTAATAGGTGTGATAATCCAAAATCCATTAAAGTGGTAGCACCCCACATTTCAAACAATACGGATGTTACCGCTGCTCCCAAGAAACCACTCACGATAATTCTCCAACTTCCTACACCTGTTATTATCAATATCGCAGCTCCGACTAAAATCCATAAAGTTGATGTTTCGGCTACCGAACCTGGTATATACCCATTAAACATGTCAGCTGCTGAGTACATCACATCTTTACCAGCTGCTAATTTACCCAATATTGTTTCTCCTGAAACACCATCAACTGTTGATGCATCCGAAACCCAAACCTTGTCTCCTGACATAAATGTCGGATAAGCAAAAAATGCAAAAGCTCTTGCTGTTAACGCTGGATTTAAGATATTCATACCTGTGCCTCCGAAAGCTTCTTTTCCTATAATTACTGAAAAAATAACCGATAATGCTAACATCCATAGTGGTAAATCAACTGGCATTACCATTGGGATTAACAAACCTGTTACTAAATACCCTTCGTTTACCTCGTGACCTCTGTAAACAGCAAAAGCAAACTCAATCGCTAATCCTACTCCGTAAGAAACAGCGATCATGGGTAATACTTTCCATGCACCATGAGTAAACAAGTTCATAAACGACATATCTGATCCTTCAATCTGAACGAAATGCTGGTAGCCTGCATTATATATCCCGAACAATAACGCTGGAACCATTGCTAATACCACAGTAATCATTGTTCTTTTTAAATCAATGGCATCTCTGATATGAGAACCTTTGTGGGTTGTATGGTTCGGTACATATAAAAATGTATCTAATGCATTAACCGCTGGTGCTAATTTCTCAAACTTTTCACCTTTTCCGAAAGGTTTCTTAATTTGATCTATTTTGTCTCTTAAAAACTTCATATAGTTATCTAAATTTATTAACCTACTTCTTTAATCATTAAATCTAATGCTTCTCTGATAATTTCCTGAGCTTCTATCTTAGATGTGTTGGTATAATCTATCAATGCAAAATCTTCAGGAGCCACTTCGTAAATCCCTAAATTTTCCATTTTTTCGATATCCTGAATCATACACGCTTTTAATAATTGCATTGGAAATATATCCATTGGCATAACCTTTTCCATTTCACCTGTTACAACCAAAGCTCTTTCCTCACCATTTAAATTGGTGTTTGGCGTAAATTTCTTTCCTGAAAACAACGAAGCTAATGAAGTACGCGAAGCACTATGAATA
This sequence comes from uncultured Flavobacterium sp., assembly GCA_964420215.1. Taxonomy (GTDB): domain Bacteria; phylum Bacteroidota; class Bacteroidia; order Flavobacteriales; family Flavobacteriaceae; genus Flavobacterium. The sequence goes on from CAYQSQ010000030.1 coordinate 20,839, forward strand.
TGATTATCTACAAATGGTAACCAACCGAACATTCTGTATTGATTCCCCTCAGGTATAACTGATATGGTAGTATTATAAAAACCTAAACTGTCGTTTGTAGATACTTTTTTACCTGTTAAAACATCTCCACTTATTACACGTACATTTTCTGTTTCTATTTTATCATTTAAAATAACAGATAACTGCGAACCTATTTTAGCTCTGTAATATTGTGGTGTTTTAACAGATGATCCTACTAAAGCAAAAGTACGAGTCAAATTTAATTTACCTGTTAAAAACAAATTACCGATAATAGCTACATCCTGAGCACCTAACGTCCAAACTCGCTCCCCAGAATTAATTGGATCTACTTTATTTATCTGAATCCCAACATTTCCTATAGGATGTGGTCCTGTTAATTTAAGTAATTCTACTCCTTTTATTTGGGATATACTCGAATTTAATACCGCATCAATACCCAAATAAACCTTGCCTTTTGTTAACTTTTTAAGAACATCTATTCCTGCCTGAAATGTTGCTGGATTCCTATCAACCACAAAATGTGGATCTGCAGCTAAAGGCGCTGTATCGTGAACCGACACAAATATCGCTTTAGGCTCGTCATTAGGATTAGCCATCACATCATAAGGACGTTGCTTTACAAAAGGCCAAGCACCTGACTGCAACAAAATTGTCTTCGCTTCAGCAGAAGATAAACTCGCAATATTTTGAACTCCAAAATCAACCACACTTTCCTCTGAAGATGCTTCTATTTTGATTTCTAAAATTACCCGCTTTGCCCCTCTTTTAATTTCAACAATCTTTCCTGAAACAGGAGAAACAAACTTAATATCTTCATTATGCTTTGCATAAAAAACGACCTCACCTTCTTTGACAGAATCTCCTTCTTTGACCACCATTTTAGGGGTAACCAAATGAAAATCAGAAGGTTTAAGAGTATAGATTTTAGATTTTGGAATATCTGTAATTCGCTTCTCAGCTTCCCCAACTAATTTTAAATCTAAACCTCTTTTAATTTGAATGTCTTGTGACATATTATAAGGATTATTATTAATAATTAATATATAAATAAAACTCGCCAAAAGTATAAAATTATTACCTCAAACAAAGCCTTTTTTAGTGCTATATTTTGTTATTTATATTAATTTTAAATAATAAATTGATAATCTGAGACATAGCTAAATTGTTCATAAATAATTCTTACTTTTGAATAAATCCTAACTAAAAAACTACCAAATGCGGTACATCCTTTTTATTATTTGTACACTTCAAATATGTTTTTCTCAAGTACAAGAAGAAGTTTATCCTCCTGCCAATATAAAAACAGTTACTGTAGTTCAAAGTGGACAAAACGTTGTTCCGCATATCCGATTGGGATCGAGGTTTGAACTTCAATTTGACGATCTTTTTGGTGACGAAGCCAATTATTATTACACCATCACACATTGTAATTACGATTGGATACCTTCGACATCAATAGCCAAAAATGAATATCTTGTAGGAAACGACGACATGAGAATTCAAAAATATGAGAATTCATTAAACGCATTTCAAATTTACTCGCATTATACCTTAGAATTGCCTAATAAATTCACACAAATAAAGCTTAGCGGTAATTACATCATCAAAATACTTGATGAGGATAAAAAAATAGTATTTTCAAAACGCATCATCATTTTTGAAGATTTATGTGTTGTACCTATTCAGGTAAGACGCTCACGAGATATTAATACCAGACCCTCAAAACACAATTTAGATTTTTCAATTGATTCACAAATCATTACTTTTCAAAATCCTTTACAAAACGTTAAGATTGCTATTTTTCAAAACGGACAATTTTATAATGCCATATATAATGTTAAACCCCAATATACCATTGTAAACCAATTGGTTTATAAATACAATAAAGAAACTCAATTTTGGGCAGGTAACGAATCCTTATACTGGGACAACAAAGACATTAAAATAGCAAACAATACCGTTGGTCGGATTGATTTACAAAAAATATATTACACCTATTTATATACTAACAGCCCTCGGAGTAGCCAACCGTACACGTACTATCCGGATATTAACAACAATTTTTTTGTTCATAACATCAATGCTGAACGAAATGAAATCGAAGCAGATTATTCTTGGGTGTTTTTTAAACTACAAGCTCCAGAATTATTTGACAAAAAAAATGTACACGTAACAGGTATGTTTAATAATTACGAAATTTCTGAAAAAAGTCAGTTAAAATATAATCCCAAATCAGGGATGTACGAAGGGGCTATTTTAGCCAAACAAGGATTTAACAGTTATCAATACGTGCTTGCAGATAAAGATGGTAAAATTGATGAGGAAAATGCTATTGATGGTAACTTTTTTCAAACCGAAAATACCTATAGTGTTTTTGTGTATTACCGCCAAAACGGCGAACGTTACGATCGAATTATCGGACGAGGAACAGGAAATTCTCAAGACATCATAAATTAAAAACGTGTACCTTTGCGCTTTAATTTGAATACATGAGCACAGTTACACAACAAGAAGATATAAAAAAAGGCATATTACTTCCATTAATGGAAGAATTTTACACCATACAAGGAGAAGGATATCATACTGGTACCGCAGCTTATTTTATCCGAATCGGTGGTTGTGATGTAGGATGTCATTGGTGCGATGTAAAAGAAAGCTGGAATGCAGCGACTCATCCCCCTACCCCCGTTGATTTAATTGTAGCCAATGCTAAAAAATATTCCGAAACAATTGTTATCACTGGAGGCGAACCTTTGTCATGGGATATGACTTACATTACGCAAGAATTAAAAAAGCAAAAATTAAATACCCATATTGAAACCTCTGGCGCATATGCTGTCACAGGTGAATGGGATTGGTTTTGCTTGTCTCCTAAAAAAAATATGCTTCCTACAGTTTCAGCTTATGAAATTGCCAATGAGCTAAAGGTAATCATACACAATCAGCATGATTTTATTTTTGCGGAAGAACAAGCTGCAAAAACAAATCCGAATGCAATTTTATTTTTACAGCCAGAATGGAGCAAAAAGGAAATAATGACTCCTTTAATTGTTGATTATGTTATGAATAACCCAAAATGGAGAATTTCCTTACAAACCCATAAATTTTTAAACATACCGTAGTTGATTACACAACCGAAGGTGTAAGTTTTGCTAGATAATCAAAATGTTCACCTTCTTGCACCAACTCACATTGTAAGCCTGAGGCATGAGCCGCATTTTGTAAGGTGTTGTAATCTACATACAACCACGGAAAAGGTTCTTCCGTTTGGTTTTTATAAGAAACATAAAAAGTCAGTTCTCCGTAATAATCTTCATCGGTGGTAATCCAACGCCCGCCATCTTCATCTTCATCAAACATATAAATGATGTCCGAAGAATCTACCAAAATTTGACCACCTTCGTTAAGTAAAGATTTTAAATGCGTTAAAAAGTCATACATTTTATTTAGGCGTCCGCACATACCTGCCCCATTCATGAGTAATAAAATGGTGTCAAATTTTTCACCCGTATAATGCATCACATCCGCACAAACGGCATGTTTTAAACCACGCAATTGACAAGCTTCTATGGCTTTTGCAGAAATATCCATTGACCATACTTCCAAGCCTTTTTCATCCTGCAAATATAAACCGTGACTTCCTGCTCCGCAGCCCAAATCCAACACTTTTCCTTTGGCTAAAGAAAGTGCCTTTTTTTCAAGAATTGGCATTTGTTTATAATCTCTAAACAAATACGCTACCGACAATTCATCTTCCTCAGAAATGGAGGTTTCGGTAATTAGGTCTTCAGGAGCATTTCCTGTTTGATAATCTAAAATGGCTTGTCCGAATAAATCTTTCATATCGTAAAAATAAAAAAGGCTGCTGAAAAATTTCAACAGCCCAATATTATAGCAAACTAAAGAATTAAGCTAATGCTTCTTTAATTCTTTTTAAAGCTTCTTTTAATTGATCTTCGCTAGCCGCGTATGAAAAACGGATACAATCTGCATTTCCGAAAGCGTCACCTGTAACGGTTGCTACACAAGCTTCTTTCAATAAATACATAGAGAAATCTTCTGCATTTTTAATTTCCATACCTCTTAAAGTTTTTCCGAAGAATGAAGATACATCTGGGAATACATAAAAAGCACCGTCTGGAACATTGATTTTAACCCCTGGAATATCTTTCAATAAACCTACTACTAAATCTCTACGTTTGTGGAATTCAGTAACCATGTATTTGATTTTATCTGGAGAAGCTTTAACGGCTTCGATAGTAGCTCTTTGTGCAATACCGTTAGCACCACTGGTTACTTGACCTTGCATTTTAGTACACGCTTTTGCAATGTACTCAGGTGCTCCAATGTAACCAATTCTCCAACCAGTCATTGCGAATGCTTTAGAAACTCCGTTTACCGTTACTGTTCTTTCGTACATTCCTGGGATTGATGCAATACTGCAAAAACTGTTAGAGAAATTAATGTGCTCATAAATCTCGTCAGACACAATAATAATATCTGGGTGTTTTTCTAACACTTTTGCCAAAGCAGTTAACTCTTCACGATTATAAACAGAACCAGATGGGTTACATGGGCTACTGAACATAATCATTTTCGTTTTAGGCGTAATAGCAGCCTCTAACTGTGCAGGAGTAATTTTAAAATCAGATTCAATAGTAGTAGGAACTTCCACAGGGATACCATCTGCCATTTTAACCAATTCCACATAACTTACCCAATAAGGCGCTGGTAAAATACACTCATCACCAGGGTTTAACAACACTTGAGTAATGTTGTATAAAGAGTGTTTAGCCCCAGTTGAAACTACAATTTGAGAAGGTTTGTAATCTAAATCATTGTCTCTTTTAAATTTTAAACAAATGGCTTCTTTTAAATCACCATAACCGTCAACAGGGCTATAAGTACTGTAATTATCGTGAATGGCTTGGATAGCCGCTTC
>CAYQSQ010000031.1:0-24142 GCA_964420215.1 uncultured Flavobacterium sp.
TGGCAAACCACAAGTCAGCTTTAAAAAGAATTAGAAGTACAGAGAAAAAAAGAGTGTTGAACAAATACCAACACAAAACAACTCGTAACGCTATTAAAGCAATCCGTATTAGTACAGACAAAGCTGAAGCTACTGAGAAATTACCAAGTTTAATTTCAATGATTGATAAATTAGCTAAGAAAAATATTATTCACAGTAATAAAGCAGCTAATTTAAAATCTAAATTAACAAAACACGTTGCTTCTTTAGCATAAGCTAAATTAGTTTTGATAACAAAAAAAGATTCATTGTGTATAACGATGGATCTTTTTTTGTTATCTACTTAATCTCAAAAATACCTTTTTCGGAATTAAAAACAATATCAGGGTTTTTAAATAAATTATTAAAAACACCTTTTTGAATTAATTCGCAAGGATTATTTTGAATCACTTCGTCTTCAGTAAAAACGATTATTTGATGCGCTAATTTAATAGCGATGTTGATATCGTGTGTGGAGTATAAAATACTTTTGTTACTTTTTAAACAAATTTTTTGCAACAGTTTTAGTATTGACACGTTATGTGATAAATCAAGATGCGTTGTGGGTTCATCTAATAAAATCAAAGGCGTATCTTGTGCGATTGCTCTGGCGATTAATACTTTTTGTAATTGCCCGTCACTTAATTCGGTATGTTTTTTATGTTGAAGGGATTCCAGTTCGGTAAGTGCAATTGCATTGTTGATTTGTGAGGTATCTTCGAGATTTAATCGATCGATCCAATTAGTATAGGGTTGCCTGCCTAAAGCGATAAGTTCATAAACCGTTAAATTACTTTCGGGGATGGGATCTGTCAAAACAACACTAACAAGTTTAGCTAAATCAGTAGTTGTATAGGTCTGTAGTGGTTGTTGATTGATTGTGATTGTACCAGATAGGGGTGGTTGTAACCCACAAAGTGTTCGTATTAAAGTTGATTTACCGATACCATTAATACCAACTAATGCAATGAGTTCGTTACGCTTAAGCTGTATTGAAATATTTTTTTGTGTAACAATCGCCGAACTTCGACCATTTTTATAGCCAATATTTAAATCTGAAGTCGCTAAAATAGAATTTGAATCAATCATTTGAGGTCGTTTTTTTCCGAACCAATAGCCAAATAACTACAGGAGCTCCAAAAATAGATGTAATCGCGTTAATAGGTAGTATCAAATCATTTCCTGGCAATTGGGATAAACAGTCGCAAATTAATAGTAATATCGCTCCGATTAGTATGGTTCCCCAAAATAAAACATGATGGTGGCTGGTTTTAAATATTAATTTTGAGATATGAGGCACAGCAATTCCTACAAAAGCAATCGGACCTATAAAAGCAGTTATGCTGCCTGCTAAAATACTTGTGGCTAAAATGATATAATACCGCGTTTTTTTTAAGTTTAAACCCAAGCTAATCGCGTAGTTTTCGCCCAAAAGTAATGTATTTAAAGATTTGATAGATAACAAACTGATTGCAAGACCTATTATACAGCATAAAATCAGTATAAGTATATTTTCCCAGGATAATCCTCCGAGATTTCCCATTGCCCAAAGTGTAAATTTTTGAAGCTCTTCTGCGGTACTGAAATACGAAAGTATGCCGACAATCGCACTGGTAAAACTACTAAACATTAAACCAATGATTAATAAAGAGGTACTGTTTTTTAATTTCTTAGCAAACGAAAGAATACCCAACAAAACCAAAAAACTTCCTAAACTGGATGCTAAAACAATCAAATAGGATGATTGTAAAAAATAAGTCAAAAATAAAGAGGTAAATCCACTTCCTAAAATAACTAATGCCACACCCAAACTCGCTCCTGAACTGACTCCTAAAACATAAGGGCCTGCTAATGGATTTCTAAAAAAAGTTTGCATAATTAATCCGCTGACTGATAGCCCGATCCCTGCAATCATTGCGGTGATGGCTTTGGGCAATCTAAAATCTAAAATAATATATTGCCAAGAACTTTTTTCGGTTGCATTCCCAAATATTATATTGAGCGTATTTTTCAAAGGAATTACAACTGATCCTAACGAAATATCAATCAAAAAAACAATCAAAAGTATCCCCAACAGAAGCAGAAAAATACCTTTATGGGAATTGTTTTTTAGCATTATTGTAATTGATTAAAAAAAAATAATTCGTGATGCGGAAGCAACTCAGGATGCAAAATTTTAACCAGATCTTTTAAAACAATATCCGGGCGATTGGGGGCTAATTCATAATATAACAAACCGCCTTTAGCTCCTTTTTTTACACTATAAGAATATACTTTTTTATTTTGAAAAGCTTTGAATTGACTATAATGAGGATTACTGTTTTCCATTTCTGATAGCGAACTAAATTGAGCAGGACCAATCCAAAAATCAGCAGCCTGTGCTTTTTCAAAAACAGTTTCAAACGATAGGGATAAACTACCTGTACCGATGGTCTTTTTCCATAAATAATCACCGTGTGCATCTGCGATAAATAAAGCAGACCAACTATCACCTTGCGGCAAGTACCAGTTGCCTTGATATATTGCACCGCTTAATACGGTTGGTTTTGTAGTAGTGTGTTTAATTTGTTTTAAAGTGGCTAAGTATTCTTTTTCGATAGATTCGAATATTTTTTCAGCTTCGATATCTTTATTATACAAAACACCAAATAATTTAATCCACTCCGCTTTTCCTAAAGGAGATTGTTCTACCCAATCGCCATTAAATATAATTTGTTGCCCTGTTTTTTGCAATAAATCTAAACTTGGGTTAGTGCTGTCAATCCCAAATCCAATAATAACATCAGGTTGTAAATCAATTAACAATTCAATATTTAAAGCTTCGTTTGCGCCCACATTTTTAACAAAACCAGTATCGATACGATTTCGTGTTTTAACAGAGGATATATAATCTGTGTTTGGAAATCCAACCAAGGTATTTTCAACGTGTAACATTTCCAATGAAGGAATGTGAGTTGTAGATGTTGCGACAATTTTTTTTATGGGAATAATAACAGCGGTGTGGTTGACTAAACTATCCGGAAGTTGAATTCCTTTTTTGTGTAAAACAAATTCATTTGTTTTTTGAGCGTTAGGCCAAGGACGGGTTATTTTTAAAATGCTAAAATTAGAGTAGTGATATAATTCAAATCCTTTTGCATATCGAATACTGTTTTGGATTTTATTTTTTGAAGTAGCAATTGCTTTAGTATCGCTTTTGCAACTTTCAAAAAAAAAGAGCGATAATAGACTTACAAATAAAATGGTAGCACGAAAAAACATATTGATTTTTTGGTGCCGTAAATGTAGTTAAGTTTTTTTTAAACTTTGATTGAACAGGTTGATTTACTGAATTTAATTATCTCGGAAAATATTCTACAAAACTACCATCAGTAAAAAAATATACAATTTTCTCTACTTCATCATTTTTAATATTTGGAGAAATTGGAGCGACAGGCGAGGAGAGAGGTACCTCTGTTTGGGCAGCTGTATTTTCTAAAATAGGTTTTGAAACGGACTCATTTTTTTTAGGAAAATCACCTTTACCAAACACCAACCAATAAAAATCGATGTCCGAAAAAGAGGTGATTATTTTGATGATTAGATCGAGACTCGGTTTGTTTCTACCGGATAAAATATGCGAAATACTCGAGCGTTGGATATCCAATTTATCCGCTAATGCGGAGGCATTGAGTTGGTAAAATTGCATTACTTTTTCGAGTCGCTTAATAAATTGATCAGTGTTTACCATTGTAACATTTATTTGAGATGTAAATCTAATTACAAATGTAAACAATTTAATTCAATCGAATAGATATAACTTACTAACAATAGATGTTGTTAACTTTTTGAATTAAGTTAAATACTCCAAATAACTGATTAACAAAGTTTTTACTATATAATTATTTGTTTATAAGTGTGATTATGTTAAAAGTACATAAATAGACATGAAAAAGGATACAATTGTAAACAATTGAGATACAAAAACCTGTTTACAATTGTAAAGATACTTTTAGTTACATTTGTAAACTTTAAAAAAGCAACTAAAATGAAAGTGTACGAAACAATTAAAATAACAGCGGTTACAGGTCGTTATGTGACAAATGAAAATTTGATTTCTGTATTTGAAAAAATGCCAAAAGGCGAACTTAAAGTTATAGGTAATTCAGTTGAAGAAAGACCTATTTATCAATACAAAATCGGTACAGGTAAAATCAAAATATTGATGTGGTCACAAATGCACGGTAATGAAAGTACGACCACAAAAGCGGTTTTAGATCTTATTAATTTACTTCATCAAGATGATGCGTTTTCTAACTTTGTGCTATCGACTTATACATTATGTATTATACCTATTTTAAATCCAGATGGTGCTTTTTGGTATACCAGATCAAATCGAAATGATATAGATCTTAATCGCGACTCTCAAGACTTAACCCAACCAGAAAGTCAATTATTAAAATCAATATATTCGGACTTTAAACCTGACTTTGGGTTTAATCTGCACGACCAACGGACTATATTTGGGGTTGATGGCACGCAAAAACCGGCAACAGTTTCTTTTTTGTCTCCTTCTTTTGATGAAAATAGGTCGGTAAATGCTGTTCGTAAAAAAGCAATGTCTGTTATTATAGCGATGAATCAAGAATTACAAAAAATCATACCCGATCAAGTCGGTCGTTTTGATGATGGGTTTAATATCAATTGTATAGGTGATACGTTACAATACAACGGTATCCCAACGATACTTTTTGAGTCAGGTCACTATCCAAATGACTATGAGCGCGAAAAAACCAGGGAAATGATTTATATAGCCCTAATTACAGCGCTAAAATTTATCTCAGATGGGGATTTTGAAACGTGTCCGTTAAAAGAATATTTGAGTATTCCTCAAAATAACAAGTCTTTTTGTGATATTATGATAAGAAATGTGAATGTCAATTCTGAATTGAATAAAAAAAACTGTAATTTCGCGATTCTTTATAAAGAGGTTTTAAAGGATAAATCGATCTTTTTTGAGGCTTATATTAACGCTTTTGGAGATTTAGAAGATAGTCTGGGGCATTTGGAGTATGATTTAAAAGGAGAAAGCGCTGATTTTGTACCATATGAAGGTCAGTTGGCTAATTTTAAAATAGGTAGGTTTAAATTTGAAAACGGGCATTTAATAAATTAATAAAAAACAAAATTGTGGAGAAAGACGTAGTTACTATTCGTTTAGACGAAGTCGATAAGCAAATATTGGATATATTGATTGATAACGCACGTACACCTTATACAGATATTGCTAAAGCATTAATAATATCTCCAGGTACGGTACATGTTCGCGTTAAAAAAATGGAAGATGCAGGAGTGATTAAAGGATCGTCATTAATTTTAAATTATGACAAATTAGGGTATCCTTTTATTGCACACGTAGGGGTTTATGTGAATAACACAAAAGAGATTAATCGTATTTTAACCGAGATAAATGAAATTCCTTTTGTTACAGTTGCTTCAATAGTATCAGGAAGTTTCAATATTTTTTGTAAAATCAGAGCGATTGACTCCAGAAATGCACGTGAATTGATTTTTCAAATTGAAAATGTAGAGGGTGTTTACCGCACAGAAACAATGATTACACTAGAGGAATGTATGAACGATAAAAAACGTTTAATGCATACGATACTAAAAGATTTATAATACTAATTTATTTTTATTCCAACTATGGAAAGATCCAAAGCGTTAGAGCGATTTAATCAAGAAGTACTTGATAAATACAAAATATTCAACAGTATATTTATAACATTACCATTTGATGAGATAAGTGATACGGGGGCTTTATTGCCGCTTTTTGAGGATACGTGTAAAAAAGGCTTTGAAAAAGAACGCAATCCAAAAGAAATTTTTGATTACTACGTAGCCAAATACCTTCCTGAATTTAAAGAAAAAGATAAGGTTGATTTGATGTTTAGGTTTATACAATATATCGAACGTCAAGTAGTGTTATTTGACGCGATTGAGGATGCTTCTTTTACAAAAATAAATAACATGAAAGGGAGAGGGACTATTCGTAGTCTTAGAGAAGAGGCGGATGCAAAAAATAAAATGGCTGAATTGCGTGAGTTTTTTAAATCATTTTATGTACGCCCAGTATTAACCGCTCATCCTACTCAATTTTACCCAGGAGAAGTTTTAGGTATTATTAATGATTTAACTGCTGCGATTAAGGTTAATGATTTTACATCTATCCGAAATCTATTGGCGCAGTTAGGAAAGACACCTTTTATTAAAAAAGAAAAACCAACCCCTTACGACGAAGCAATTAGTTTGATTTGGTATTTAGAAAAAGTGTTTTATCCCGCTTCAGCAAACATAGTTGAATACATTGAGAAAGGTGTTTTTGATGATGAAAAACTAGAAAATAGAATCATCGACTTGGGCTTTTGGCCTGGAGGTGACAGAGATGGAAATCCATTTGTAACAACGGAAATTACCTTAAAAGTAGCACATAGATTGCGTCGCTCTATTCTTAAATTGTATTATTTTGATGTTCGTCAATTAAAACGTCGATTGACCTTTGCAAAAATAACCGACATGTTAGGTTCAATAGAGAACCGATTGTATCGTTCGGTATATTATTCAACAGATGAATTATATATCACGCTAGACGAATTAAAATTAGAATTAAACAACATTAAACATTTATTAAAAACAGAACATCAATCCTTGTATTTGGATATTTTGGATTCGTTGATAAGTAAAGTTAATTTGTTTGGATTCTTTTTCGCAACCTTGGATATTCGTCAAAATAGTAAAATACACGCCGCTGTTTTACAGGAAATTATAGGGTATTCAGAAAAAAATAATTTAGGGTTATTGCCTAAAAATTATACTGAATTAACACGAGAAGAAAAAATTGTTGAATTAACTAAAGAATTTACTTCGGTTGTTGATCCAGATAGCTTTGAAGATGTAATAACAAAATCAACATTAGAGTCGATTTATGCAATCCGTACCATACAAAGCAAAAATGGAGAAGCAGGAGCGAATCGATATATCATTAGTAATAATGAGTCTGCAGTACATGTTTTAGAAACATTTGCAATGATTCGTATGTGTGGATGGAAAGAGCCCTCGGTTGACGTAGTTCCTTTGTTTGAATCTGTAGAGGATTTAAATGGAGCTGAAAAACAAATGGAGATTTTGTATAGTAATCCAGTTTATGCAGCACATCTAAAAAGAAGAGGAAACAACCAAACCATTATGTTAGGTTTCTCAGATGGTACTAAAGATGGTGGGTATTTAATGGCTAACTGGGGTATTTATTTAGCTAAAGAATCATTGACTCGTATCTCACGTAAGTATGGAATCAAAGTAATTTTCTTTGACGGACGTGGTGGACCACCAGCAAGAGGTGGAGGGAAAACACATAAGTTTTACGCCTCTATGGGACCAAATATCGAAAATAAAGAAATACAATTAACCGTACAAGGACAAACAATTAGTTCAAACTTTGGAACTATTGACTCGTGTACATTTAATTTAGAAAATTTAATCACTGCAAGTGGTGAAAGTAATGTTTTCGAAGTTGGTAAGCATGTTCCTTCAGATGAGCAGCGTCAAACAATGACCGATTTGTCACGTATTAGCTATAAAGCATATGTAGATTTTAAAGGTCATGACAAATTTATTCCATACTTGGAAAAAATGAGTACGTTAAAATATTATGCAAAAACCAACATAGGTAGCCGTCCAGCAAAAAGAAATGCCTCTGATGCTCTAAATTTCGCGGATTTACGTGCGATACCATTTGTAGGATCTTGGAGTCAATTAAAGCAAAATGTACCAGGTTTTTATGGATTAGGAACGGCTTTGAAAACGTTTGAAGAAAACGGAGAGTGGGATAGAGTTGAAGATTTATACAAAAACTCATTGTTTTTCAAAACATTAATTGAAAACAGTATGATGTCTTTGGCAAAATCATTCTTCCCGTTAACGGCTTATATGAGAGAAGATCCTGAATTTGGAGCGTTTTGGACGTTGATTTACAACGAGTATGTAGACACCAAACGTTTGTTGTTAAAGTTGACTAATTTCACCGAATTAATGGAAAATTATCCTGACGGAAAAGCATCTATATCGGTTCGTGAAAAAATTGTATTACCATTAATAACGATACAACAAAATGCATTATTGACAATTCAAGAATTGAAAAAGGCAGAAAATCCAGACTTAAAATTAATTGAGGTGTATGAAAAAATAGTGATGCGTTCATTATTTGGAAATATAAATGCAAGTAGAAATTCTGCATAAATTCAGTATTTTAACATAGATCGTAAACCGAAAGCGTTACTCTGATTGTAGAGTAACGCTTTTTTTTATTTAAAATACTTGTAGTTAAATAGTTAGAATGTTTTATTTATATCATTTTTAAGAATCTAAGTTGTTTATAAGTACGTTAAAAAACTCCATAAAAAGGCTCGAAATAATTTTAAAAATTAGTAAATTGGCGCGTTGTAATTGATAAAAATCATATAAAATAAGACATGTCAGACGGAGAAAGAATTATACCTATTAACATTGAAGATGAAATGAAATCAGCCTACATTGATTATTCAATGTCGGTTATTGTATCCAGAGCGTTACCAGATGTAAGAGACGGTTTAAAACCGGTACACCGCAGGGTATTGTATGGAATGTATGATTTGGGCGTTTTTTCAAACAAAGCACACAAAAAATCAGCAAGAATTGTTGGGGAAGTTTTAGGTAAGTACCATCCACATGGCGATACTTCAGTATATGATGCAATGGTACGTATGGCGCAAGAATGGAGTTTACGTTATTTATTAGTTGATGGTCAAGGTAACTTTGGTTCGGTCGATGGAGATAGTCCTGCAGCAATGCGTTATACCGAGGCAAGAATGCAAAAAATGTCGGAAGACATCATGGCGGATATCGATAAAGAAACAGTAGATTATCAATTAAACTTTGACGACACTTTAAAAGAACCGGTAGTAATGCCAACCAGAGTGCCAAATTTGTTGATTAACGGAGCTTCTGGTATTGCAGTAGGTATGGCAACAAACATGCCCCCACACAATATTACGGAAGTAATCAACGGGATACTCGCCTATATCGAAAATAGTGATATCGAAATAGAAGAATTAATGACGCATATAAAAGCACCTGATTTCCCTACGGGAGGTGTTATTTATGGTTATGAAGGTGTGAGAGAAGCATTTAAAACAGGTCGTGGACGTGTTGTAATCCGTGCAAAAGTAGCATTTGAAGAAGTTGACGGAAGAGAGGCTATTATTGTTACAGAAATACCATATCAAGTTAACAAGGCTGAAATGATTAAAAAAACAGCCGACTTAGTTAACGAAAAAAAGATTGAAGGTATCTCCAATATCCGAGATGAATCTGATAGAAACGGAATGCGTATCGTATACATTTTAAAGCGAGATGCTGTTCCTAACATTGTACTAAATACCTTATATAAATTTACCCAATTACAATCGTCTTTTAGTGTAAATAACATTGCATTAGTAAAAGGAAGGCCGCAAACGTTAAATTTAAAAGACTTAATTCATTATTTTGTAGAACACCGACACGAAGTTGTAACACGTCGCGCGGAATTCGAATTAAAGAAAGCGGAAGCAAGAGCTCATATTTTAGAAGGACTAATTATAGCATCGGATAATATCGATGAAGTAATAGCAATAATCAGAGGCTCAAGCAATACAGAAGAAGCACGAGAAAAATTAATGGAACGTTTTTCACTTTCCGACATACAATCTCGTGCCATTGTTGAGATGCGATTACGTCAATTAACAGGTCTGGAGCAAGACAAGTTAAGAGCGGAGTACGAAGAGATTATGAAATTGATTGAAGAGTTAAAAGCATTATTAGCAAGCAAAGAATTGCGAATGAACCTTATCAAAGAAGAGTTGCAAGAAACTCTTGAAAAATATGGTGACGAAAGAAGATCTACAATCGAGTATGCAGGAGGTGATGTAAGCATTGAAGATTTAATAGCTGATGAAAATGTTGTAATTACAATTTCTCATGCAGGATACATCAAACGTACCCCACTAACCGAATATAAAACTCAAAATAGAGGTGGAGTTGGTCAAAAAGGAGTAGCAACAAGAGACCAAGATTTCTTAGAACACCTTTTTGTAGCAACCAATCACCAGTATATGTTATTCTTCACGCAAAAAGGAAAATGTTTCTGGATGCGTGTGTACGAAATTCCTGAAGGAAACAAAACCAGTAAAGGTCGTGCGATACAAAACATCATCAATATAGAACAAGATGATAAAGTAAAAGCATTTATTTGCACACAAGATCTAAAAGACGAAGAATATATCAATAACCATTATTTAATAATGGCAACCAAAAAAGGTCAAGTTAAAAAGACCTTGTTAGAGCAATATTCTCGTCCGCGTCAAAACGGAATAAACGCCATAACAATACGTGAAGACGATGAATTGTTAGAAGCGAAACTAACCAACGGTGATAGTCAAGTTTTAATCGCAGTCAAATCAGGTAAAGTTGTTCGATTTGAAGAAAGTAAGACCAGACCAATGGGTCGAAGCGCATCAGGAGTTAGGGGAATTACCTTAGCAGACGAACAAGATGAAGTTATTGGCATGGTTACTGTTAATGAATTAGAGAGTGAGATTTTAGTAGTTTCAGAAAAAGGATATGGTAAACGATCTAGCTTAGAAGAATATCGTATTACTAATCGAGGCGGAAAAGGAGTGAAAACACTAAATATAACTGAAAAAACAGGACAGTTAGTATCCATAAATAGTGTTACAGATGCCGATGATTTAATGATTATTAATAAATCAGGTTTAACCATCCGAATGGCGGTAGAAGAATTACGTGTAATGGGTAGGGCAACTCAAGGTGTTCGATTGATTAACATAAAAAACAACGATTCTATTGCTGCCGTAGCCAAAGTGATGAAAGATGAAGAAGAGGAAACTATAGAAACAGAAAATGAAGACAGCGCAGACGATACAGAAGCTGAAACAAACGAAAATATAGATAATCAAGAATAAATTAATGTAGTTATGAAAATTAAGCAGATTCTATTTGGCGCAACATTATTAGCATCGCTAAATACTTTTGGACAAAAAGACGAATTAAAATTAGTAGAAAAAACGCTAAAACGAGAAAATTTAGTAGAAGCTAGCGACGCTTTAAAACAAGCTGAAGCATTAATAGGAAATGCTTCGGACGATGAAAAAGCAAAGTTTTATTTTCTAAAGGGGAAATTAGCATTAGCAAAAGCTAATAATGAAGAATCAAAGTCTGAAAATTTGAATTTATCAGCAGAAACGTTTATGCAATTGTTTGATTTTGAAAAGAAAATCGGCAAGGATAAATACACCAAAGAAGCCGAAGTATCAATAATCGAATTAAGAAGAGAGTTAGTCAATGCAGCAGTAGCTGAAAATGCAGCATCACAATTTGATAAAGCCTCGCTTAAACTATACAACAGCTATTTATTGGATAAAAATGATACTATTAAATTGTATTATGCAGCATCAAGTGCCGTAACAGGAACTCATTATGATAAAGCGTTAGAATATTATAATTTATTGGTTAAAATCGGATATACTGGAAAAACAAAAAGTTATACAGCTGTAAATAAAGCAACCAACGAAGTTGAAAATTTCGGATCTTCATCAATAACTCGAGATTTAATGGTGCAACAAGGTACACACGTAAATCCCCGAATTTTAAAAGAAGAATCAAAAAGAGGTGAAATTGTAAAAAATATAGCCTTGATTTACAACCTCAATGGCGATACCGTAAACGGAAAAAAAGCCATTTTAGAAGCACGTAAAGAAAATCCAGAAGATATCGGTTTGTTGATTACAGAAGCCAATATGTATTTAGAAAGCAAAGAAATGGACAAATACGAAGCTTTGATTAAAGAAGCTATAGCAAAAGACCCTAAAAATGCGGATCTACAATATAATTTAGGAGTAGTTTCTGGTCAATCAGGGAATTTAGTAGCGGCAAAAACTTACTATTTAAAAGCAATTGAATTAAATCCAGAAATGGAAAATGCTTATATTAATTTAGCGACAGTTTTATTAGATGGCGAAAAATCAATTGTAGAAGAAATGAATAAATTAGGAAATTCAGCAAAAGATAATTTACGTTACGATGAGCTTAAAGCAAAAAGAGCCGAAGTTTTTAAAAGCACTGTACCATATTTGTCTAAAGCTTTAGAATTGAATCCAACTAATTCAGATGCAGGCTTGACGTTAGCTAATATTTATGTAGTATTGGGTAAATTAACAGAAGCCAAAGCTTTAAAAGAAAAATACAGTAAATAAAATCATAAAATACAATTAAATCCCTTTCATTAATTTGAAAGGGATTTTTTATTTCATAAAAACGCATGCGCTACTTCGTTCTAGTTTTAATAATAACCACACAATCGTTTGCTCAAAATAATTTTGGAGAATACGCAACCGCCATTTTTTTACAAATAAACCAAGGAAACAGTGAATTTTACTCGTGTTCAGGATCAGGAAGTAACAAAATTAACGGAAACGATTTTACAGGTAATTTAGGTGTATTTGAAAGAAATTCAGGAGATTTAAGAATCACAGGAGGAGAAATAAAATCGTGGCGAAAAGATGTTAACGCCAATACTTGTGGAGGTAACTTACATTATGTCATTTATAAAAAAGACGAAAGACCTCGAAAACCAACATTTTCTTCCGTTGACTTATCTTGGAAAATAGGATGTAATTGGATTGGTTGGTATTCAGACGGTTACGGGCCTTGTTCTGAAAACGATATCAAATGGAAGCATTTTGAAAAAAATATAAATCTTACTAGAATTTGCCCAGGAACCTATACGTTAGAAATTTATTTTTCGGTTGTGGGTTCTAATTCAAGTGAAGAAACGTGCGATAAAAAAATCTCGTTTTTTAGTAAGTATCGTAACTATCTAGCGGATTTTACTATTATAGAAAAACAACCTCAATTATTTGCTCGAGCATCTAAATATACTGTTGAAGAAGGGGAGGAAGTACAACTTTTTGCTGAGTTAGCATCATCTAAATACGAATATACCTACCAGTGGTTGGGAAATTCGTTCAAATCAAACCAAAAAAATCCAATCATTCGTTCGATATCAGCAAAACAATCGGGTATATATCAAGTTGTAGCAACAGATCCTTGTGGTCAAAAAAACATATCAGATGTAACTTTGATTGTTTATCCAAAATCCAACAAATCAAAAGAAAAAAAGGCAAAACCAGTAAAAGAAATTAAACAACCTACAGAAACGGTCGAACCTCGTGCATCGATACAATCCATAAATTTAAATACTCAAAAACTAATTGTTAAAGAAAAAGAAGTAGAGGAGGTCGAAACTGTTTCTCGACCTGTTTTTTCTTCAAAAGACAAATTAATTGCCGCCAAAAAAAATAGTCGTACGGACGACCAAATAGCCAAAATTGATTTTGAAAATCCTAAAATTAATTTATTTATTAATGATTATGGTGCTGAAGATGGAGATTTGGTAACTGTTTTTTACAATAATAAAATAGTTGTTTCTCAACTTGAAATTACTCAAAAAGGAAAATCTATCACGTTAAAATTAGATAACGAAGCTTACAAACACGAATTGTTTTTTGTGGCAGAAAACTTAGGAAAAACACCGCCTAATACAGCTAAAGTAATTATAAAAGTAGATAATAAAACGTATAAACATCAAATCTCAACTGACGAAAAATCAAATGCCAAATTTGTTTTTGTAAAAAATATATAAGTTAAATCTACTCAGCAACCTGACCGCGATGTGGTTTTAACTCGTCACGTACAATCTTCATATATGGTTCATTAACAGTGATATAAGCAATAGCGTGCAGGTCATTGATGTGTTGATTTCCTGTAGCTATAATTGTAAAATCTTTTTTAGTAGCATATTCCTTTAAATGTATCTCGTGGTGTTGTGCAATTTTTAAACTGTCAACTCCTTTAAAATCCCATATTAACTGAATGTTTCGAACGGTTTCCATTTTTAATTATATATTTTGAAAAGGTTAATAAAAGTATATTATTTAAATCATCTAGTCTATTTTTAATATTTGTTTTCTCAGTAAAATTCGTACTACCTCAATACGTTTTTTATTTAAACAAAGTAAGTTGTGAATATACTTATGTGAATCTATAAATCCCCCCTTCTATTTTTTTAAGTTTCGTTCCGACTGAAAGATTTACTCAATTTCGCTTAAAATTATGAATTATTAAGTATCCGCTTGGAAACTAACAATAATAATGTAAATAATTGTCTGTATATAAAAATTTTTACTATTTGGTGAGGTGTTTTTTTGTTTCAAATTTCATAAAACGCCTAAATAATTTACATTTGTATTTAGATAAAAAAAGACACTGAAAATATGAAATTACTAGAAGGTAAAGTTGTTATCATCACAGGAGCCAGTAGAGGAATAGGAAAAGGAATCGCAGAGGTTTTTGCAAATCACGGAGCAAATATCGCTTTTACATATAGTTCGTCTGTTGAGGCTGCCAATGCGTTAGAAGCTGATTTAAATGCAAAAGGAATCAAAGCAAAAGGCTATCAATCAAATGCAGGAGATTTTGCAGAAGCTCAAAAATTTGCCGATGCGGTAATTGCCGAATTTGGGCAAATTGACGTCGTGATTAATAATGCTGGTATTACCAAAGACAACTTGTTAATGCGTATGTCTGAGGCGGATTTTGATGCGGTTATCGAAACTAATTTAAAATCGGTTTTTAATATGACCAAAGCGGTACAAAAACAATTGTTAAAACAACGTAGTGGTTCTATCATCAATATGAGTTCAGTGGTTGGAGTTTCGGGTAATGCAGGACAAACCAATTACGCGGCTTCAAAAGCTGGGGTGATTGGGTTTACCAAATCCGTAGCGCAAGAATTAGGATCTCGTAACATCCGTTGTAATGCGATTGCGCCTGGATTTATTGAAACAGAAATGACAGCTAAATTAAGCCCCGAAGTTGTAAAAGGATGGAGTGAAAGTATTCCGTTAAAAAGACCAGGGTCAACTGAAGATGTAGCAAACGCTTGTTTGTATTTAGCATCCGATATGAGTACATACGTATCAGGGCAAGTATTAAATGTTTGTGGTGGCATGTTAACCTAAACATTAATGAATACGGAAACAATTTTACTGTTATTACTTAGTCTTGTACTGGCATTAGTTGTATCCTATTTTCAATATATATATAAAGTTAAAAAGAAAGATAGTCTTATCTTCTTTTTAGCTTTTTTTCGTTTTTTGATATTGTTTTTAATAGGGGTGTTGCTAATCAATCCTACGATAAAAAGTACATCCTATCAAATTGAAAAACCTATTTTATCAGTCGTTATAGATAATTCGGCATCAATTGGTTTTTTAAAACAAGAAAAAAACACACAATCTATTAGAAGTAAATTGATTACGAATTCATACTTAGATGATAAGTTTGATATTAGATGGTATCAGTTTTCAGATGAAATTCAAATTTTAGACACGCTTACCTTTAAAGGGAAACAGAGTAATATCTTTAAAATAGCGGATTATTTTAAGAAAAATACTTCAGATCAAAACGCTCCGATTGTAATCCTAACAGATGGAAATTCTACTTTAGGAGAAGAGTATTCAAACGCATTTTCTTCAAAAAATTCAGTATATCCCATAGTGTTGGGAGATACGTTACAAGCGGCAGATGTTTATTTTTCTACCATTAATACCAACAAATATGTTTTGGAAGGAAATCAATTTCCGGTAGAACTGTTTGTGAATTATTCGGGTACAAAAAATGTAAAATCTACACTAACGATTAAAAACGCCAAAAAATCAGTTGTATTTAAACAGCAAATCAATTTCACACCTCAAAGCACAACGCAGCAGATCACGGCTGTTTTGCCTTCGGAAGCCGTTGGTATTACGGTTTATACGGTAGAATTAGAACCGATTTCGGGAGAAAAAAATACGATTAACAACAAAAAGCAATTTGCAATTGAAGTTATTAATCAAAAAACGAAAATCGCGCTTATCAGTTCGATCAAACATCCCGATATCGGAGTGTTGAAAAAATCCATTTTATCCAATAAACTACGAGAGGTTCATTTGCGTACGCCTCAAGAAATACAAAATAGTACAGAATACGATTTGTTGATTTATTACCAACCGACAACTGCTTTTCAGCAGTTGTTTTCTCATCCTAAATTTGAAATATCAAACAATTGGATTATCACAGGTAAACAAACCGATTATGCTTTTTTAAATCAATTTTTAAAAGATTTTAAAATTCAATCGAGCAATCAAGTTGAAGAATATTTACCGTCATATAACGCTCAATTTGGCTATTTTTCGGTAGAAGAAAATTTATTTAAGAATTTCCCACCATTACAAAATCAATTTATTCGGTTGAATTCACAAGCGCAACAAGAAGAACTGTTACATTCAAAAGTAGATGGTGTTGATACCGGAATGCCTTTGTTTACTTTGGTTGAAGGAAAAGAAAATCGCCGCGCCTATTTATTTGGAGAAGGCATTTGGCGTTGGCGTTTGCAAAACTATAAAACCAATGAAAACTTTGAATCCTTTGATTTGTTAATAGACCAAACGGTACAATATTTAACGACCAATCAAAAGAAAAAAAGATTACAAGTCACTCATAAACAACTTTATACAACGGCAGAATCGGTTGAGATTACGGCACAGTTTTATGATAAAAACTACAAATTAGATTGGAATGCCATTTTAACCGTTCAGGTTTTAAATTTAGAAACAAAGAAAAAAATTCAATACGATATGGTGCGTAGTGAGAAAAATTTCAAGACTACTTTTGAAAATTTAGCCTCAGGAAATTATTCGCTCACCGTTTCTGAAAAATCTTCAAAAAACACCTATTCCAGTACTTTTACCGTTTTTGATTCGGATATTGAAGCACATTTTTCTAACGCAAACCACAAAGGTTTACAGCGTTTGGCAAAAGCTACAAACGGAAAAGTATTTTATCCCGATCAAATCGATCAATTGATTAATCAATTACAAAACAATTCGGATAAGCCTATTCAAAAAGAAATAACCCAATCAATCTCCTTGATCGAATGGCGTATTTTGTTAGGGCTTTTAGTGTTGTTTTTAGCTATTGAATGGTTGGTACGCAAATACAACGGGTTGTTGTAATTTTTAAATGATTTCGATAACCTCATTTAGTATCGTTGATTTTATATGTTTAAGGTTAAACTTTGTTTCTGGATAAAATTGAGTAAGTGTAATCACCATAATTTAATTTTTTTCTTTTCAAATAGTATTGTTTTTAGAAGGTTACAGTTTTTAGGTATACTATACTATTGTAAAATAGTAATAATATAATGCCCAACTAAAGCGTGTCTTTCAAAAGATAGTAACCAAAGGTGTAATTTTTTAGGGTCTTTGGCGTCATAATGAAAAATAGGACCATCAATCCCGACGGTGTGGCTATCAATCCATTGGTCTTTTTCGTTGGTGAGGTAAGCATAATACGGGCTATCGGCTGATTTTGTCGAGAGATGTTCGTTGTATTTTTCATAAAACGTATGATTTCCGATACCCATTGAGCTTTTCCAACCGTCGTTAGCATCTTGACTTATAAGTTGTGGAAAGTTTTTAAAGTCAATACCGCCGATGATTAATTTAGTAGTACGATTTTGTTTCTGATCGGTAAAAATTAGTTTAACTTCATGTAGTTTTTGTTGGTTTTTTTTACCTGAAACTTCGGATAATTTTACTTCTTTTAAATTGAAAATGCGACCCAATTCCGTTTTACGTGGATCAGCTTTATTATAAAATCCAGGAGGTGTAAAAGTAGCAAATGAAGTTTTATCACTTTGTAAATCTTTCATGGTTTTAAAACCAACAGGGTGTATAATTTCTTTAAATTTCTTTTTACGTCCTTTTTCTAAAGGATACATTTCATCGCTTGAATCCTTAAATTCTATCGGAATTTCTCGAATAACGGTACGCAAATCGTCGGGATTGATGTATTCGTTAGTTGGATCTTTCCAGTATTCTAACGATTTTTCATATTTAGCAAACGGAATTTCATTTTTTGCCTCAAAAAGTTGTTGGTATAATTTTTTAGGGAACGTAAACCAACCGTGACAAATTGGGGTTTCGACATCGTTTTCAACGGTATATGCGATTATTTCCCAAAGGTAGGAGTTAAGGCAATTACGAGCTACATCAATACGGGTTATATTAACATCACTGGTGCTAAATTCTTTATCTGTAAACGAAACTTGATTACGATTCCATTCTTGATTGATAATACTAATAAAACTTAGGTATTGGTCTTGTTTAATGTGATTTGGGATTGTGGGTACAAACTCCTTTAAATTGATTTGGTGTAATTGAATAGAATCTTTTTCTGCATAAAAAGACATATTAAATACGTACGGATGGTCTGTAGTTTCAATTTTCCCTTTGGTAAAATAATCCGAATTATAGGTCGTTGCACGATATCCAATATCTGGATTGTCGGGATACTCAATATCGGTTAATTCTTCGATTGTAAAATCGTAAATCGTTGGAATGTATTCAGCGACCGTTTCTTTTTCTTTTTTTGAAGACGAATTACACGAAAATAGTATCGTTATAAAGGATATTAATAAAGCTATTTTTTTCATCATAAATTATTATGGATCAATCAATACAAAATGTATGTCATGCTACTTTATGCAAAGATAGGTGCACTTATTGGCTATTTACCATTAAATGCGTTTAAATATTTTTTAAAAAATCAACAAAAGCTTACCAAACACGAACTTTAACCACTACTTTTTTGACTTTTTCACTTTGGTTAAATTTAATACAAGGCATGTGTAAATCTTCGGGAAAAAAAACGGTAAACATTCCTTTTTCAACTTTTATAAAAGTGACGTCACTTTTGTAAAAAGCATAATCATTCTCTTGATTTATAATCGTAGGAATTTGATCTGTTAACCTAGTTATTCCCATAAGTTCTGTACCGTCAATCAGGTGCTGAATATCCACATATTTAAAATGTCCTTCGAGTTTGCCGTCAGCAATTTCTTTGGTATCATACTCTTGTACAATTGCAAAAACATCCTCATTATCAATGGTGTATGTGCCGGATTTTACTTGTGAGAAATCTGTTTTAGCAATATATTCAAAACCTTTAGCTAGTCGGTCGTTAAGTAAAGCGTAACGCTCGTAATTTTTGATAGAATCTAAGATCATAGTTTACTGTTGACAATTATATTTTGGTCAGGATTTGTTTATTTTTTTATAAACGAACAGAAAAAATGAAAACTTATTGACTTAAATTTAATAATCAATATATTTTTTAAATAGAAGTGAATATTTTTGTTTTTTTTTGAATCTTTTGTATCAGACTGCAAAGTATATTTATAGTATGCTAATACTGAATTATTGAAATTATTACATTTATTTTTATAACGATAAAACCTCGCAATATCTTATAATTACGAGGTTTTTTTGATTTTTATAAATGTATCACTTCTCCGTAAGCATCGGCAACCGCTTCCATCACGGCCTCGCTCATCGTAGGGTGGGGGTGAATGGCTTTTAATACTTCGTGACCTGTGGTTTCTAATTTACGAGCTACGACTGCCTCGGCAATCATATCCGTTACACCAGCACCAATCATGTGGCAACCTAACCATTCGCCGTATTTAGCGTCGAAGATTACTTTAACAAATCCGTCAGAAGTTCCTGAAGCTTGTGCTTTACCTGAAGCCGAGAAAGGGAATTTGCCTACTTTAATCTCGTATCCTTTTTCGATAGCCGCTTTTTCGGTCATTCCTACAGATGCAATTTCAGGAGTGGCATACGTACATCCCGGAATGTTTCCGTAATCAATGGCTTCCACGTGTAAACCAGCTATTTTTTCTACGCAAGTGATTCCTTCAGCAGAAGCTACGTGTGCTAAAGCAGGACCAGGTACTACATCGCCAATGGCGTAATAACCAGGAATGTTAGTTTGGTAAAAATCATTTACAATAATTTTATCTCTATCGGTTGCAATACCCACTTCTTCTAATCCAATGTTTTCGATATTGGTTTTAATTCCTACTGCCGAAAGTACAATGTCAGCTTTTAAGGTAATGGTTCCGTCGGCAGTTTTAACCGTTGCAACCACTCCTTCGCCTGAGGTATCCACCGATTCCACCGATGAATTCGTCATTATTTTTATACCAGACTTGGTTAACGATTTTTGAAATTGTTTTGAAATATCAATGTCTTCAACAGGTACAATGTTGGGTAAAAACTCAACCACAGTAACTTCTGTTCCCATTGAATTATAAAAGTGAGCGAATTCTACTCCGATTGCTCCAGAACCCACAACAATCATTGATTTGGGTTGTGTGGGCAACGTCATCGCTTGACGGTATCCTATTATTTTTTTACCATCTTGAGGTAAATTAGGTAATTCTCTGGAACGTGCACCTGTAGCAATAATAATGTGGTTAGCAGTTAGTTCGGAAGTTTTTCCTTCGCTATCGGTAACCGCTATTTTTTTGCCCGGTTGCACTTTTCCGTATCCGTTAATTACGTCAATTTTATTTTTTTTCATTAAAAACTGAACGCCTTTGCTCATTCCTGAAGCTACATTTCGGCTGCGTTGGATTACCGCACCAAAATCTTTATCAACACCATTTACTGTTAATCCGTAATCTGAAGCGTGTTTTAAATAATCAAAAACTTGTGCGCTTTTTAGTAATGCTTTTGTAGGAATACATCCCCAGTTTAAACATACGCCACCAAGACTTTCTTTTTCTACAACAGCAACCTTAAACCCTAATTGAGAGGCTCTAATAGCAGTTACATATCCGCCAGGACCACTACCTAAAACTATAACGTCATATTTCATAATAAAATGGTATCAAATAATATAAGTTGCGAAAATAAACATTTATTGTAACAGAAAAAAATTAAGAAATGGGATAATACTATTTTGATAAATTGTAATTTTACCTTTATTAATTATTTCCCCAATAGTAAACTATCCAAATGAATTCATTTACCAAATACACCCTTATATCATTATCAATTGTAGGAATCAGTTCTTTATTTGTCTACGCAAGTACTTTAGATACCGAAGTATCGACAAAAGACCAACCCAAACTAGAATGTGAAAATCAAATCACTGCACGACCAGAGGCGATACAGTTTTTGGGAGAAGTTGTACCGTTAGAAATCCCCGATGTTAAAGAACGATTAGATCGAGAATTATTAGTAAATACCTATTGGCATTCGAATACTTTTTTATTGATGAAAAGAGCAAATAAATATTTTCCGATTATAGAACCTATTTTGAAAAAAAATGGAGTACCAGATGATTTTAAATATTTATCAGTTATAGAGAGTGGTTTAACCAATGCGGTTTCGCCTGCTGGAGCAAAAGGATTTTGGCAATTTATGCCTAATACAGGTAAAGAGTATGGTCTAGAAATCACCAATACCGTTGACGAACGAAGCAATTTAGAGTTAGCAACCGAAGCAGCATGTAAATATTTATTAAATTCGAAACGAGATTTAGGATCGTGGTCGTTAGTAGCAGCGTCGTATAACGTTGGTTTAGCTTCTGTAAAAAGAAGGATGGAAGAGCAGAAGATAAACAACTATTTTGATATGTATTTGCCAGAAGAAACCGCTCGATACGTGTTTCGTATAATCGCAATAAAAGAGATTATGGAAAAGCCAACAAAATACAATTTTGTGCTTACGCCGAAAGATTTGTATAGTCCCGAAAAAGCCAATGTAATAGAAGTAGATACTACTATTACAGAGTTAGCCGACTTTGCAATCAAACAAGGGATAAACTACAAATTACTTAAATTATACAATCCTTGGTTGGTAGATAAAAATTTAGAAAATAAATTAGGAAAAAAATATCAAATCCGAATCCCTACACCAATCAAATAATAGGGTGAAAATGACAACAACAACATTATTGATATTGATTGCTACAGGATTAGCCGCAGGAGCTTTAAGTGGTTTGATAGGTGTAGGTGGTGGTATAATTATGGTGCCGTTGTTGGTTTTAATTGGGTTAAGTCAGCACCAAGCACAAGGAATCAGTTTAGCAGTAATGTTACCACCGGTAACCTATTTGGCGGTGATGAATTATTATAAAGCTGGTTATGTAGATTGGAAATATGCTTGTGTGATTGCCGTGTTTTTTATAGCGGGATCTTATTTGGGCGGAAAATTAGCCATATCAATAGACCAAAAAGTATTACGCAAAATATTTGGCGTTATAATGTTGGTTGTTGCAGGCAAGATGATTTTTGGAAAATAAGTGTGCCTAATTAGATTTTTTTCAATTGCGTTTTCATCATTCCAATTTGTTCTTTCAACATGTTATTTTTATCTAATTTTTTAGCTTCAGAAAGCAATTTAGTAGCTTCTATTTTTCGTCTTTTTGATAAAGCAATTCCGGCTAAATTTAATTTAGTCAAAGCCAAATCTTGGTCCATGTTTAATCCCAATTGAATTGCTTTTTTAAAATGTTTCTCAGCCAAGTTCATGTTCGTTTGAGAAACTAATAAACCGTGTAAGTAGTAAAAATACCCTTGTTGTTTTTGGATTAAAGCACCTTCAGGATTTTTAATATGATCCAACCATTTCTTAGCACCGTCAAAATCTTGTTTTCTTAATTTAAGAAAAGCCAATAAAATAAATTCGTTTTTAAAATAGAGTAATACAAAAATCAGAGAAAACAGTATTAAAAAGATACCATTACCAATGTTACCTTCTGCAAATTGCCAAGCAGATAAAGCTATTACGGTAATAAATAGAGCAATCTTAATATTTTTATGAAACATAAACGAAAGTGTTAAAATTTAAACTGGTTGCAAATGTAATAAAATTTAATTCTTTTTTATAAAAGCGTTTGTGTGAATAAAAAGTCTTTGTATATTTGCACCCAGTTTGAGAATTTCAAGCATTTAAGAGTTGTAAAATAATTTTATTAAAAGTTTATAAAAGATAAAAAGCCATGAGTAAAAGAACGTTTCAGCCATCAAAAAGAAAAAGAAAAAATAAACATGGTTTTATGGAAAGAATGGCTTCTGCTAACGGGAGAAAAGTTCTCGCAAGAAGAAGAGCAAAAGGAAGACACAAATTAACAGTTTCTTGTGAGATAAGACATAAGAAATAGTAATGATGTTAATCAAATAATAAATACAGGAGGTGTTACTTTTTTAAGTAGCGCCTTTTTTGTGAAAAAAATATAGAATAAATACCATAATACATAGATATAATGCCAAAAGATACATCCTTAAAGTCGGTTTTAATAATAGGTTCAGGGCCTATCGTAATAGGTCAAGCGTGCGAATTTGATTACGCAGGTTCGCAATCAGCACGCTCTATGCGAGAAGAGGGAATAGAAGTGATTTTAATCAATTCGAATCCAGCAACAATCATGACCGATCCATCAATGGCGGATCATATTTACTTAAAACCATTAACCACAAAATCAATCATTGAAATTTTAAAAGCACATCCTCAAATCGATGCTGTTTTACCAACAATGGGTGGGCAAACCGCTTTAAATTTGTGTTTAGAGGCAGATGAAAAAGGTATTTGGAATGACTTTAATGTGCGTATGATTGGTGTGGATGTTAATGCGATCAATATTACTGAAGACCGAGAAGAATTTAAGGATTTACTTAAAAAGATAGGCGTACCATCTGCACCAGCAGAAATATGTACCTCTTACCTAAGAGGTAAAGAAATTGCACAAGAATTTGGTTTTCCATTGGTTATTCGTCCTTCGTTTACCTTAGGAGGAACGGGTGCTGCAATTGTATACAAAAAAGAAGATTTTGATGATTTATTGACTTATGGTTTAGAGGCATCACCCGTACATGAGGTTTTAATTGATAAGGCTTTAATGGGCTGGAAAGAATATGAGTTGGAATTATTGAGAGATTCAAATGATAATGTAGTTATTATTTGTTCAATTGAAAATATGGATCCAATGGGTATTCATACTGGAGATTCTATCACGGTAGCGCCAGCGATGACCTTGTCAGACAAAACGTATCAAAAAATGCGTGATATGGCGATTTTGATGATGCGTAGTATTGGAAATTTTG
>CAYQSQ010000032.1:0-23601 GCA_964420215.1 uncultured Flavobacterium sp.
AAAGCCAAATCGGAACTACCCGAACTGCTTTGTTTGAAGGCGAAAATAAAGAAGGGTACATGTATGGATTTACCGAAAACTACGTAAAAATCAAAACACCTTGGAACCCTGAGTTGGTCAATCAACTAAAAACAGTCTCTCTTTCATATATTGATGAATGTGGAAGTGTTAAAGTGAAGTTGATTTAATAAACTGATCAGATTATTTTTTCTAAAAAAAAGAAAAAAACTCGCATAAAAAGCTTAAAAAATGTTTATTTTAGTGAATGTTACAAAACTCACTCAACTAAAATAGACCGCCATGGAAAATGTTACCCGACTATTTGATTTCCCGTATTACCAAGCTTCAAAATATCCTAAGGATGATGCATTGGTGACTAAAGTAAATGGTGTTTGGGAAAAAACTTCTACAAAAGAATATATCAATAAATCCAACCAAATCTCAAGGGCTTTGTTGCGAATTGGGATTAATCCCAATGAAAAAATAGCGATTATATCTTCAAATAATCGAACAGAATGGAATATAATGGATATCGGAGTGCTTCAAATAGGAGCACAAACGGTGCCTATTTATCCAACAATTTCAGAACACGAATATGCTTATGTTTTAAATCATTCAGAGGCAACTTATTGTTTTGTTTCAGATCAAGAGGTTTTTGATAAATTAAATAAAGTTAAAAGTTCTCTTAAGTTTTTAAAAGAAGTGTTTTCTTTTAATACAGTCGTGGGGTGTAAAGATTGGGAAGAGGTGTTAGCTATGGGTGTTAATACCGACAATCAAAATGAAGTAGAACAACGCAAATCAGCGGTAAAACCTGCCGATTTGGCAACGTTAATTTATACCTCAGGAACAACAGGTCAACCTAAAGGCGTGATGCTAAGTCATGAAAATATAGTTTCCAACGTTTTGGGTAGCGCAAATAGAGTGCCTTTGACTCCAGGGAAAACCCATGCGTTGAGTTTTTTGCCTGTTTGCCACGTGTTTGAGCGAATGATTTTATACCTCTATCAATATTATGGGATTTCGATTTATTTTGCCGAGTCGATAGAGAAAATAGGCGAAAATATAAAAGAAGTCAAACCTAATATTATGTCGGTAGTGCCACGGCTTTTGGAAAAAGTGTACGATAAAATTTATGCAAAAGGAGCCGATTTAGACGGGATTAAAAAGAAACTGTTTTATTGGGCAATTGACTTAGGGTTGCAATACGAGCCCTACGGAGCAAACGGATTGTGGTATGGATTTAAGTTGGCTATTGCCAGAAAATTAATTTTCAGTAAATGGAAAGAAGGCTTAGGGGGTAATTTAGAAGTAATCGTTTCAGGAAGTGCAGCACTTCAACCGCGTTTATCAAGGGTGTTTGCTGCAGCAGAAATGCCAGTGATGGAAGGTTACGGGTTGTCGGAAACTTCTCCGGTTATTTCAGTAAATGATATGCGAAACGAAGGATATAGAGTAGGTACAGTTGGTAAAATCATTGATGGTGTTGAAATAAAAATAGCCGAAGACGGCGAGATTTTATGTAAAGGATCCAATGTGATGATGGGATATTATAAAGATGAGGTAAAAACGCAAGAAGTGATTAACGATGGATATTTTCATACAGGAGATATTGGTATGATCGATTCGGACGGATTTTTGAAAATTACAGACCGTAAAAAGGAAATTTTTAAAACATCAGGCGGTAAATATATCGCGCCTCAATTGATAGAAAATACCATGAAAGAATCCCGTTTTATAGAGCAAATTATGGTAATAGGTGAAGGGCAAAAAATGCCTGCAGCGTTTATACAGCCGAATTTTGAATTTGTAAAAGAATGGGCTAAAATAAAAGGATATGCCATTGGAGAAACTCCTCAAGAAATCATTAAATCTCCTGAAGTTATTGAAAAAATATACGAGGAAGTAAACCGTTTTAACGAAAGATTTGGTAAGTGGGAACAGGTTAAAAAAATTGGACTAACAGCAGAAGTTTGGTCGATAGAATCGGGGCATTTAACCCCAACAATGAAACTAAAAAGAAAAGTAATAAAAGAAATGTATTCCGCTCTGTTTGATGAGATTTATGCATGTTAAAAAATAAAAAATGGCAAAAATACCTCAGGTAAAGAAAAAACTTACCGAATTGAAAATGCATGGAGATGTACGACAAGATAATTATTATTGGCTAAACCAAAGAGAGGATAAAGAAGTTCTACAATATTTAGAAGATGAAAATGCTTACTACAAAGAAGTCATGAAAGCGGAACAACCGCTGGTAGATAACCTCTTTGAAGAGATAAAAAGCAGGATCAAGCAAGATGATTCGTCAGTCCCGTATTTTTATAACGGATATTATTATATCACACGATTTGAGCAAGGAAAAGAGTATCCCATTTATTCTCGAAAAAAAACGCATTTAGAAGCGCCTGAAGAGGTGCTTTTTGATTGTAATGAAATGAGTAAAGAGCACGATTATTTTAAATTAGGAGGTGTAGAAATTAGTCCCGACAACAATTTAGCCGCTTTTGCTGTTGATACTATCGGAAGGCGAATTTATACCTTAAAATTTAAAGATCTTAAAACGGGTTTGATTTTAGAAGATGAAATACCTAACACATCAGGTGTAAGTGCATGGGCAAATGACAATCAAACATTATTTTATTCGACACAAGATAAAATTACATTGCGATCTGACACAATTTATAAACACCGTGTTGGTGCAAAAGATCAAAAAGACGAATTGGTTTTTTTTGAAAAAGACGAAACATTTGATACCTATATCTATCGCGAAAAGTCAAATAAATATTTGGTTATTGGATCAACAAGCACCTTAACTTCCGAATACCGAATCTTAAACGCGGATTGCCCTGACCAAGATTTTTTGGTTTTTCAAGAAAGAATACGTGAGTTGGAATATAGTATATCACATTTTGAAGATTGTTTTTACATCATCACCAATCGAGATGATGCAGATAATTTTAAAATCATGAAAACACCCGAAAGCGCCACAACATTGTCAAATTGGGTAGATTTTATACCACACAGAAACGATGTTTTGATTGAAGATTTAGATGTTTTTAGAGATTATTTAGTAGTTAGCGAACGTCAAAATGGACTAAGTCAACTCAAAATTATACCCAAAAATGGCACGCCTTACTATATCAAATTTGACAGCGAGACCTATGTAGTATATTCGACCACCAATGTAGATTTTGACACTACAATTTTAAGATATGGTTACCAATCGTTAACTACACCACCTTCAATTGTTGACTTTGATATGACCACAAAAGCAAGTGAGGTAAAAAAAGAACAAGAAGTATTAGGTGGTACTTTTGATAAAAATAATTATGAATCAAAACGATTGTGGGCAACAGCACATGATGGGGTCGCTGTTCCGATGTCGATAGTATACCGAAAAGGAATTCGATTAGACGGAAAAAATCCCGTATTACAATACGGTTATGGATCATACGGACATATTATAGATCCTACGTTTTCGATTTCAAGATTAAGCTTGTTAGATCGTGGATTTATATTTGTAATTGCTCACGTAAGAGGTAGCGAATATTTAGGAAGAGAATGGTATGAAGAGGGTAAATTATTGAATAAAAAAAATACCTTTACCGATTTTATAGCTTGTTCTAAATTTTTAATAGAGAAAAATTATACATCACCAAAGCATTTGTATATACAAGGCGGATCTGCAGGTGGTTTATTAATCGGTGCGGTGATTAATTTAGCGCCACAATTATACCATGGAGCAATAGCAGACGTGCCTTTTGTAGATGTAGTAACAACTATGTTAGACGAATCTATTCCTTTAACTACAGGAGAATATGACGAGTGGGGTAATCCAAATGATGAATTATATTATAATTACATGAAGTCTTATTCGCCGTATGATAATGTAACAGAACAAGTGTATCCGAATTTGTTAGTAACAACAGGACTACACGATTCGCAAGTTCAATATTGGGAACCTGCCAAATGGGTGGCACTTTTAAGAGAGCGCAAAACAGGGGCTAACTTACTGTTTTTAGATACTAATATGAAAACGGGTCATGGTGGGGCCTCAGGTCGGTTAGAGGCTCTAAAAGAGACTGCAAAAGAGTTTGCTTTTCTATTAAAATTGGAATTAATCACGAAATAATACTTTTTTTTTTGCTAAATTTGTGAGGTTTAAAATAAAAAGACAGCATAACTTTACATATTTCAATGGAAAAAGAAATTAAAGCATGTCATGATATATTAGATTTGATAGGTAATACACCACTAATCAAACTAAATAAAGTTACGGAACAGTTGGAAGGAAATTTCTACGCGAAATTGGAATCATTTAACCCGGGACATTCAAATAAAGATAGAATTGCAGTATATATTATTGAAGAAGCTGAAAGAAGAGGGATTTTAAATCCTGGCGATACAATAATAGAAACAACATCAGGTAATACTGGTTTTAGTTTAGCAATGGTTAGTTTATTAAAAGGTTATAATTGTGTTTTAGCTGTAACCTCAAAATCATCAAAAGATAAATTGGATATGTTGCGATGCATGGGAGCAAAAGTATATGTTTGTCCTGCACATGTATCAGCGGATGATCCGCGATCGTATTTTAATGTTGCAAAAAAGTTACATGAAGAGACCAAAGGTTCTATTTATATTAATCAATACTTCAATCAATTAAATATTGATGCGCATTACAACACCACTGGTCCTGAAATTTGGGATCAAACCAACGGTCAAATAACTCATTTTGTAGCCTGTAGTGGCACAGGAGGTACAATATCTGGTGTTGGAAAGTATTTAAAAGAGAAAAATCCGAATATTAAAATTTTAGGTGTTGATGCTTATGGGTCGGTACTAAAAAAGTTTCATGAGACAAAAGAATTTGATCATAACGAGATTTTTCCATACCAGATAGAAGGATTGGGTAAAAATTTAATCCCGAGTGCAACTAACTTTGATGTGATTGATTCGTTTGTTAAAGTTACCGATGAGCAAAGTGCACACACTGCAAGAGAAATTTTAAATAAAGAAGGCATTTTTGCAGGATATACTTCAGGTGCGGTAGTGCAGGCGATCAAGCAATATGCGGCCGAGGGAGTTTTTGATAAAAATAGTGTTGTAGTAGCTATTTTTCCAGATCATGGATCACGTTATATGCGAAAAATTTATTGTGATGATTGGATGAATAAGCAAGGTTTTTTTGATAGTATCAACAGCGAGAAAACACAAAATATAGAATTCTTAAAATAGAAATTGACCAAGATGATTAAAGATTTATTCGAAAGAATACAAAATAATAAAGGTCCATTAGGCAAGTGGGCTTCTCAGGCAGAAGGATATTATGTGTTTCCTAAGTTAGAAGGGGATTTAGGTCCTCGAATGCAGTTTCAAGGAAAAGAAATTTTAAATTGGAGTATCAACGATTATTTGGGATTAGCAAATCATCCAGAAGTTAGAAAAGTTGATGCGGAAATCGCTCAAAAATACGGAGCCGCTTACCCAATGGGTGCCCGAATGATGAGTGGTCATACCAAATACCACGAACAATTAGAAAACGAATTAGCTGCTTTTGTACAAAAAGAATCCTGTTATTTATTAAATTTTGGGTACCAAGGGATGGTATCTATCATAGATGCTTTAGTTACAAAAAATGATGTTATTGTATATGATGTAGATGGTCATGCATGTATTATTGATGGCGTTCGCTTGCATATGGGTAAACGATTCACGTACCGACACAATGATGTCGAAAGTATGGAAAAAAACCTGCAACGTGCCACAAAATTAGCACAAGAAACAGGTGGAGGTATCTTATTTATTACCGAAGGTGTTTTTGGAATGCGAGGGCAACAAGGTAAATTGAAAGAAATTGTTGCAATGAAGCAAAAATACAATTTCCGTTTGTTGGTTGATGATGCACATGGTTTTGGTACTTTAGGAAAAACAGGCGCAGGCGCAGGTGAAGAACAAGGATGCCAAGACGGAATAGATGTTTATTTTTCAACATTTGCCAAATCAATGGCTAATATAGGTGCTTTTGTAGCGGCGGATAAAGACGTTATTGATTACTTAAAATATAATTTACGATCACAGATGTTTGCTAAATCATTACCAATGATACAAACAATAGGTTCGTTAAAACGTTTAGAACTACTACGTAACTCATCTGATTTAAAAGATAAGTTGTGGGTAAACGTAAATGCGTTACAAGGTGGGTTAAGACAAAGAGGATTTAATATCGGTGACACCAATACGTGTGTAACACCTGTTTATTTGGAAGGAAGTATTCCAGAAGCAATGGCAATGGTAAATGATTTGCGTGAAAATTATGGAATATTCTTGTCTATAGTGGTATATCCCGTAATTCCTAAAGGAATGATTTTATTACGATTAATACCGACAGCATCGCATACCTTAAAAGATATCGAAGATACACTTACTGCTTTTGAAGCGATTCGTGAGAAATTAGTAAACGGAACCTACAAAAAAATAGCAGCAGAAAATACAATCGACGTATCAGAAGCTTAAAAGAATAAACAACTAAAAATCAAACAAATAGCAAGTCGGTTTTTTGGCTTGTTTTTTGTTTTAATAAAAGCATCATTTAAAATCATTAAATTATGAAGGTAAATAAAATTAGTCGCATAGTATTCTCGATATTTTTGTTGAGTACTCTAGTTTCTCAAGCTCAAAAAGACAACAACACAAACAAACACAAAAAACCACCTTTTGTTTGGGAAGGAGCTAATATTTATTTTATGGTAACCGATCGCTTTAATAATGGTGATAACTATAATGATTTTCCAGATTTTAGAGACAAAGCTGCAGCTCCTTTACGAGGATTTATAGGAGGTGACATAGCAGGAATAACACAAAAAATAAAAGAAGGATATTTCGCAAATTTAGGCGTAAATGCGTTGTGGTTTACACCTGTTTTTGAACAAACAAAAGGAATTGTTAATGAAGGTACAGGGGATACATACGCATATCACGGATATTGGCCAAGAGATTGGACTGCGTTAGATTACAATTTCGGAACACCTGCTGAGTTAAAAGAATTGGTTGACGCTGCACATAAAAGTGGTATTCGAATCGTATTGGATGTTGTATTGAATCACATTGGACCAACAACCGATATTGATTTGCCTTGGCCGGCCGAATGGGTAAGAACAACGCGTACGTGCGAATACACAAACTATGAAAATACAACATCATGTTCGTTAGTGAAAAATTTACCTGACGTACGTACAGATTCAGATGTATCGGTTGAATTACCAGAGTTTTTGGTTAAGAAATGGAAAAAAGAAAACAGATATAAGCAAGAGGTTAAAGAATTGGATGAATTTTTTCAAAGAACAAAATACCCAAGAGCGCCGCGTTATTACATTATCAAATGGTTAACGGATTATATTAAAGAATATGGTATCGATGCGTTTCGTGTAGATACGGTAAAACATTTAGAAGAGCAGGTTTTTAATGATGTTAAAAACGAAGCGTTATACTCCTTTGAGTATTGGAAAGGAAAAAATCCAGATGAGGTTTTAGATGATAGCGATTTTTATATGATAGGAGAGGTGTATGGGTATGGAATATCAGGAGTAAGAGAATATAATTTTGGAGACAAAAAAGTAGATTATTTTGCCAATGGATTTAATAATCTAATCAATTTTGAATTTAGCTACAATGCCAAAGATTACGATTACGAAACTTTATTTACAAAATACAATGATATTCTTCAATCAGATGAGATGGAAGGTATGTCGGTATTAAATTATACTGCATCACACGATGATCCCAATTGTTTTGATAAGGAAAGAAAAAATCCTTATGTAAACGCCAATAAATTATTGTTATGTCCGGGTGCAGCACAAGTGTATTATGGTGATGAAAGTATGCGTCCGTTACAGGTTGATAGCGCTGTTGGTGATGCTAATTTGAGGTCGTTTATGAATTGGGCAGATATCAATAATAATAAAGAAATCAACGGTTTTTTAATTAAAGATGTGATGTTGCATTGGCAAAAATTAGGTCGTTTTAGAATTGGTCATCCAGCAGTTGGTGCGGGTGTGCACAGAAAAATAAGTACTACACCTTATGTTTTTAGTAGAACATACGAGACGGATGAATTAATTGATAAAGTAATCATCGGATTAGATTTACCTAAAGGTAAAAAGTCGATAGATGTTTCTACGGTATTTAAAGATGGTACAGCATTAAAGGATACTTATTCAGGGGATATTCTAACCGTTAAGTCAGGTAAAGTAGAATTTAGCTCAGATGCTACAACGGTGTTGATAGAATTGAAGAAGTAATATTTTACCTTTTCAATAATAATTGAAGTTTTTTACCGTATAAAGAGTTTTGAATCCGAGGATCGAGAGCGTTATAAAGACTGTCTCTCATCTTCGGATTATTATTTGCAAACGTTTCAATAGCAATTAGCGGGGCTACTTCTAAGTTTTTATTGGTAAAAGTATAATTGATGGTATAGAGCTGTTTTTTTAGCTGTAGTTTGTTTAGTATATATTGTATAGCTAAAGAGTCTGGAGTTTTGGCTAAGAGTAAACGTGTGATTTCGAGTTCTTGAAAAGAGATTTGTTGGATTACTTTTTTGTAATCGGCATATTTTGTATGATTTATAGATCCTGTTATTTCCGTTTTTCCAGTTAGATTATTTAAATCGGTTTTGATGTGCATCGCTTTAGGTTCGGCTACAAAACTAATGCTGTTATCTTTGGATAAAGAGGTGTTGCGGTCGATGATTAAGTGCAGCAGTTCGGGTTCGGATAATGGTGTTTTGAGATAATGGGTTTTATCTGATGTAACTAGTAAAGAGTCAATTACGGTATAAGAATCACTATTGTTATTACTTCGGACTAATTTTATTTTACCATTCTGAAAACCAGTAATAGTAATCGATAGATCGAGGTTTTTAGTGTCTTCTTTTTGAGTACAAGAAAAAATCAAGAACAGTAAAATGGTCGAAAAATACAATTTCATAATTTATTTTTCTTGAGGTTCAGGAAAAGCTAGTGAAGCCACAACAGATACAATTAAAATCCCTAAAATTACAATTAACGAATGGATGGATTCGATATGGTAAATAGGAGCGATAATCATTTTAACACCAATAAAAGATAAAATTATAGCAAGGCCATATTTTAATTTACTAAAAATATGGATAAAGTTGGCTAATAAAAAATATAAAGCTCGTAGTCCTAAAATAGCAAATATATTAGAGGTATATAAGATTAAAGGATCGTCAGGCGCAATCGCAAAAATTGCAGGTATTGAATCTACTGCAAATAATAAGTCAGTAAACTCAATTACGCTAACGACAACTAATAAAGGAGTGGCTAATCTTTTTCCGTTTTCATACGTGAAAAATTTATCACCATCATAATTAGGACTCGTATTAAAAAAACGTTTTACTAAACGCGCTCCGGGGCTTGTGCTGAAATCTTTGTTGTCGTCATCGTCGTCATCACTAAACCAGGATTTTATACCTGCGTAAATTAAAAATACGCCAAAAAGTGATAAGATCACATTGATTTTTACGGTGTGCCCTAAAACTACCATTTCGGGTAAATAGGTCATTTTTATCAATCCGACCCCTGTAAATATGAAAAAAGCCCGAAGTATAATAGCGCCAATAATTCCCCAAAAAAGTACTTTATGGTGGTTTTCTTTCGGAACATTAAAAAAACCAAATACTAATATGAAAACAAATAAATTGTCGACGGATAATGTTTTTTCGATCCAATACGCCGATTGAAATTGAGAGAATTTTTCAATACCAGCAAAATAGTAAATCACCAAGCTAAATAGCATAGACAAACCGATCCAGGTGATGGACCAAAAAACAGCTTCGCGGTTTGTGATTACGTGGCTTTTTTTGTTAAAAATGCCTAAATCCAAAAGTAACATGATGATTACGACAACCGCAAATGCACCAATAATATAAGGGTGATTGATTAAATTATTCATTAAAGCTTTTTTTAAGTAAAGAAAAACTACGATTAAAAGTCTGCAAATCTACGTATTTCATCCAAATTAACAGGGAAATGTAAATAAGTTATGCCTTATATTTATATATTTGTGTGCCTATATTAGGTTAATCTGATATAAACATTTAAAATATTTTTTAAAAATTATGGCGATAGTATTGATTTTAATTTTTGTAGTCGGTTATTTAGCAATTACACTTGAACATTCTCTTAAGCTAGACAAAACCGTTCCTGCCTTATTAATGGCAGCGTGTATGTGGGCATTGTTATCTGTTGGTTTTCAGGCTGGATGGTTTTCTGTTATTGATGATTACGGTAATGTGTTTTCGATTGAATCAGGAGACATTCATGAGCAAGAACACGGATTTAATGCTGTATTGATGCACCATTTGTCAAAAGTAGCAGAGATATTGGTGTTTTTAATAGGTGCCATGACTATTGTGGAATTGATTGATTTGCACAGGGGATTTCAGGTGTTGAAAGACATGGTTAAAACCCACAATAAAGTAAAGCTATTGTGGATTTTAGGGATTTTAGCATTTGTCTTGTCGGCAATTATTGATAATTTAACAGCAACGATTGTGTTGTTAACCTTATTACGCAAAATATTTAACAATAGAGAGGAACGTATTTGGTACGCATCTTTGATTATTATTGCAGCAAATACAGGTGGGGCTTGGTCGCCTATCGGAGATGTTACAACCACAATGTTGTGGATTGCTAATAAAGTGTCCGCGCAAGGTTTAATGACATTTGTTTTTTTACCAGCTGTGGTTTGTTTTATCGTACCTTTTGTGATAGCATCGCGTATGAAAGTTTTTCAAGGAAATGTAGAGTTTGAAGAAACCGATAAAGAAACCTTAGAAGCGGAGCATTTATTGAGTAGTAAAACCATGTTGTATTTGGGGCTAGGTGCTATTGTTTTTGTGCCTGTTTTTAAAATGGTAACACATTTGCCTCCTTATTTAGGAATGATGTTGAGTTTAGCTGTAGTTTGGTTGGTTTCTGAATATATCCATCCAGAAGAAGATTTTGATGATTCAAGACGTCATTTGTATTCAGCACATAAAGCATTATCCAGAATTGAATTTTCGAGTATTATGTTCTTTTTAGGGATTTTATTAGCCGTAGGAGCAATGGAGTCTTTAGTATTTGGAACAATAAACGGAGAAGCAATTGGTACCTTACGATTTGGGGCAGAATCCATGTCAAACGCAATACCTAATATGGAAGTTGTAGTGTTTTTATTGGGGATTTTATCTGCAATAATTGATAACGTTCCGTTAGTTGCGGCATCAATTGGGATGTATTCTTTTGATATGGATAATTGGGCATGGCATTTTATAGCATATTCAGCAGGTAATGGTGGTAGTTTGTTGATTATTGGTTCAGCAGCAGGAGTTGCTGCTATGGGAATGGAAAAAATTGATTTTATTTGGTATTTGAAAAAAATTACATGGTTAGCATTTACGGGTTTTGTAGCGGGTTCTATCGTATTCGTAGTGTTAAAAAACTTTTTAGTATAATTTTATAATAAATATATAATGCAAGAAGATAATACATTGGAAATGGTTGATGCTGCACAAACAGCTGGTGCAGTAGTAGACTCGCAGCCTGTTGAGAAAACATTGTCAATATTTGACTTATTGTTCAGCGGAGGAATAGGTGGAACCGTAATTATGGTTGTACTATTGACGTTATTATTTGCTGCGATTTATTTGTATTTTGAAAGGTTGTTTGCCATACAAGCAGCCTCTAAAATAGATGTAAATTTTATGGATCAAATTAGAGACAACATTGTAGAAGGACGAATTGATGCTGCTAAAAAATTATGTCAACAAATAGATTCGCCAGTAGCCCGAATGACTCAAAAAGGGATTTCTCGCATAGGTAAACCTTTAGAGGACATCAATACAGCTATCGAAAATGCGGGTAAGTTAGAGATTTATAAGTTAGAGAAAAATATCAGTATGTTGGCTACGATTTCAGGAGCAGGGCCTATGATTGGGTTTTTAGGAACCGTGATCGGGATGATTTTGGCTTTCCATCAAATGGCATCGGCAGGAGGACAAATTGAAGTAGCCGCCCTATCAGAAGGGATTTATATAGCAATGACAACCACAGTTGTAGGTTTAATTGTGGGAGTAATTTCGTATATTGGCTACAATCATTTAGTAGTCAAAACAAATAAAGTAGTAAATCAGATGGAAGCAAGTGCTGTTGACTTTTTGGATTTATTAAACGAGCCAACCTAATAAATTATGAATTTTAAAGGTAGAAATAAAGTTTCCCCAGATTTTAATATGTCGTCGATGACGGATATTGTGTTTTTGTTATTGATTTTCTTTATGTTAACATCAACAATGGTAACGACTAACGCATTAGACATCGTTTTACCAAAAGCAAAAGGTAAAACAGAAAGAAATCAAAGTGTAGCCGTAAACATAACAAAAGATTTGAATTATTTTATAGATGAAAACCAAGTTGACGAGTCTTCACTTGAAAGTAGTTTATTAGTTTTGTTAGATTCATCCGAAAAATCGGTAATCATCCGAGCAGAAGAAGGTGTTCCTGTAGAAAAAGTGGTACATGTATTGGATATTGCCAATAGAAATCAAATAAAAGTAGTATTAGCCGTAAGACCAAATTAATAATGCGTTATTTAAAAACAAAACATGAACGAAAATCATTTGCAATTAGTGTAATACTATTTGCATTGATGTTTATTTTGTTTTTTTTCATAGGTCTAAAATATTTTGATCCACCTTTAGAAAATGGAATTGCGATTAATTTTGGTACTTCGGATTTTGGATCAGGAGATTACCAACCTACAGAGCCTGTAGCCTCTGAACCAGAACCTGCAGATGCATCACCAGTAGATACAGCAGAGGATACATCGCCAGAAGAAATATTAAATCAAGAAGTTGCCGAAGCACCTGTAATTACTTCAAAACCAAAACCAGAAAAACCTGAGGTTGTAAAACCAAAAGTAGAAGAACCCAAAAAGCCGGTTGTTAAACAACCAACTCCATCTAAAAATACAACAGATGCGTTAAGTAGTTTAATTAATGGTCCCAAGTCAGAAGGTAAAAAAGCAGAAGGAGAAGGTGATGATACTAATGGGGGCGATAAAGGAAAAATTGACGGAAGCATTTATTCTACATTATATGCGGGTAGTGGTCAAGGCAATGGATTAGACAACGGAAATAGTTGGGGATTAAAAGGTCGCAGGTTAGCTAAACAAAATGTGGTCAAACAAAATTGTGATGAGCAAGGAAAAGTTGTTGTTCAGATTTGGGTAAACAGAGAAGGACAAGTGATTAAAGCAAGACAATCCAAAGGTACAGATAATGCAGCGCCATGTTTGATCGAGGCAGCAATCAAAACATCAAAATTATTCTCATGGGATCCAGATCCTAATGCTCCTCAAATTCAAGTAGGTTTTATAGTGGTTAATTTTAAATTGGGATAAACCAAATTTCAGATCAGTTGTTAATTTACAAAGAAACTTTAGATTGGCTTTTTAGTCAATTACCGATGTATCAACAACAAGGAATTAGCGCTTATAAGGTTGATTTAACTAATACTTTATTACTCGTTGATTACTTAAATAATCCACATCAAAAAATCAAATGCATCCACGTAGCCGGAACCAATGGCAAAGGTTCGGTTACGCACATGTTATCCTCCATTTTACAAGAATCAGGATACAAAGTGGGTTTGTACACTTCGCCACATTTAATTGATTTTAGAGAAAGGATAAAGATTGGGAATAAAGAAATTCCAGAATCGTATGTTGTCGATTTTGTAGCCAAACACCGTCGTTTTTTTGAAAAACATCAATTGAGTTTTTTTGAGATGACCGTAGGATTAGCTTTTGATTATTTTGTTTCAGAAGAAATAGATATTGCTGTAATTGAGGTTGGTTTAGGTGGACGTTTAGATGCTACCAATGTGATTACGCCTTTAGTATCTGTAATCACAACAATTGGCTTAGATCACACACAAATTTTGGGAGATACTCTCGCTAAAATAGCTTCAGAAAAAGCAGGAATTGTTAAACATAAAATTCCTGTAGTTATTGGTGAATACACAAATGAAACACGTTCTGTTTTTGAAATCAAATCACAAGAGAATGAAGCTCCCCTATTTTGGGCGAGTTCAATAACTACAGATCAATATAGCTGTGATTTAAAAGGAGATTACCAAAAAAGCAATATCAAAACCGCTGTAGAAACCATTCGAGTTTTAAATCAGTTTTATGATTATAAAATAAATCCGAATACAATACAGCAAGGTTTAAGTAATGTAGTTAAAAACACAGGGTTATTAGGGCGTTGGCAAGTGATTCAAAATTACCCTTTAGTAGTTTGTGACACTGCACATAACAAACAGGGTTTGTCGATTGTAACCCGACAAATTCAAAATCAAAATTACGAGAAACTATTTATTATAATGGGTTTTGTAGATGATAAAAATTTAGACGAAATTTTACCGTTATTTCCTATCGAAGCAAAATATTTATTTATAAAGCCTCAAATAAATAGAGGCTTAAATGCAGCAATAGTACAACAAAAAGCCAAAGTATTTGGATTGGAAGGAGATGTTTATGATTCGGTAGATAAAGCATTCAAAAAAGCCATTGAATCAGCTTCTGAAAATGATTTTATATACATTGGCGGAAGTACATTTGTAGTGGGTGATTTTTTGTCTTTTTTTTCTTGTAAGGAATAAAAGTTTATATATATTTGCACCCGTATTAGGGCGATTAGCTCAGTTGGTTCAGAGCATCTGGTTTACACCCAGAGGGTCGGGGGTTCGAATCCCTCATCGCCCACAAAAAAAAAACGGTTGTTTCATTTTTTGAAACAACCGTTTTTTTTATATGTAACTCCAAAAAAAATACCCCAAAGCAAATAGTTACTTTGGGGTATGGAAAAGTAAAGGATGTTTTGTTAAGAATTTAAA
This sequence comes from uncultured Flavobacterium sp., assembly GCA_964420215.1. Lineage (GTDB taxonomy): Bacteria > Bacteroidota > Bacteroidia > Flavobacteriales > Flavobacteriaceae > Flavobacterium. The sequence continues at coordinate 14,967 of CAYQSQ010000032.1, forward strand.
ACAGGTAATTTTCGTAACTGAATTTTTAAGAAAACAATTCCGTTTTCGGTTTTGATTAAATCATTAAAGCTTTGATTCATGAAAAAAGGGTGTTTAGTGCTTTTCCATTTTTTAATGTCACTTGCTTTTTCGAAATAATTTATAGCATATAAAAAGGCGAAAAAATTATATAATTGAATGTCAGGGTATGATCCTGTATAGTTTTGATGAATAAATTTTTTGAACCTAGTATAGTCGATACTAAATTTTTGTTTTTTGAATAGCATTTCTTGAAAATAACGAAACGGATTAGCAATTAAAGCTTCGATATATTCTATAAAAAAGGAATTCCAATCACCTAAAGCATTCGAATCCTGAGCGTAAAAAGTATTTAAGTTTTCATATTTAGTAAATGCCGTTTTACTGTAATGTTGCGTTGTAATATTCATAATGATAGGGTTTTAACACTACTAAAGTAGCTCTATTATCACCATGGTTTGGATGTTTTTTATATTCGGGGCAAATAAGATTTATGTGGCGGTTTTTGGGCGATATCTGGTTTTACTCTATAGGGATAAACTTTTTTTCTTTTGACGAATATATAGCAAGTAGTTCTTCAGAAGTGCCATCAGTGTACACCTTCCATAATTCGGCTCCTTCTTTGGGTTCTAAATATGCGGATTTTAATTCAGGAACACCTAAGCGACCTTCATTACCTCCTGTAAATCCACTACCTGTAAATGGTGCTTTGGCTGTTTCAGATCCGCCATTTTCAACACTTTTAGGGATATGAATCGATTCTGTATTACTGACTTTATAGCGTATAGATCCATAATAATTGTAAACTAAAAAATGTTGTGTATTGTCGTAATCAAGTCGCATGGATTTGACAATATCCAGGTAACCATATGCATGTTTGGAATCTGCTGCAGTAGTGAAAAAACCACCAATAGTATTTCTTCCTTCTTTTAAAAATTTGTCAATTTCACCAGGAGGGAGTACTTTATGTAATACGGTTTCTGAAGTAGGAAGGGGGATTGTGTTTCTAATTCGATTGATTAAAACTTTTTCTGAAGCATTTAATTGATCAAAACTTTTTTGTTGAATTTCTTTAAAGTACGCAAGGGTAATACCTTCTTTTTTTAGTATACCATCAATATTATCCGAAAACCCTTTTAATTGATTGATAGCTTCTTTTCCGTAACGTGTTTCTGTGTTTAAAACTTTAAATGTCTTTAGTATTACTGAAGTTTGATCGAGTATTTTTTTTGCAAAAACTCGTGTAGCGCTTGGTACAGTTTCTACAAGAAAAGATTGATCCTCATAAAGATTTTGAGCTTTTTTAAATAACTCATTGTATTCTTTAATGGATTTGTTTTTAATGGATTGAAGCGAGGCTTTAAGTATATCATTATTAAACACAACTTTATATTTTCCAAAATCAGGGATGCTTTTAATGATACTTTGAAAGTTTTGAGTTGTTGAATAAACCTGTTTTGCTGCGTCACCCACTTCCCCAAGTGGAGTAACCATAATAATAGATTTAGGAATATTGGGTGATGTCGCTATTGAAAATAACAGATTGGAAACTTCGGATGTTTTTAAAAATGCTTTGCCAGCATCGGATTCTTCAAGCTCTTTTTTGTAAATGGTGCTAATTATGGATCCTGTTGTGAATGCGATTTCGGCAGCTTTCATTAAAGTAAAAGAGGCTCCTCCAGTCGGAATTGCTCCGGCTATTGATACAACATCCAACATAACCGAAGCAAGCATGCTGTTTCGATCAGCATCTGTTAAATTGTCTAACATAGCTATATACATGGCGGGTAATACTTTAATAGTCCCTTTTGGATATTTTTTTTGAGCTATGGTTGTATCTTCAATAAATTCAATATAGACGTAATCAAATGGTTTAAGTTCTTGGGTATTAATAATTTGTTTTTTAATTACCCCACTATTGTTTGCGTTATCTTGGCTGATAATAAGACTTACCTTTACTCTAGAGGTATTATTTTCTGTAATAATAGTAGATTGAAAAGCATAGGTGTTTTTGTTATTTCCTACGAATGGTCTAAATATACCATCTGGTATAGCAAAGGGGATAAATTTATCTTGGACAATATTAATTTTAGGTAAATTATTGGGATTGTCATTAAGATAGTCGTTTGACGCAATACTATATTGTGTGTATAATTTTGGCAAGGTAGCCTCTCCAATAATTTTACTCATTATATTCGTGATTTGTTCAATAAAATTATTGGCGTACTCGTTGTCTGTATTAAACCATTCAAATGAATTGGCTTCTTTTAAAACGATCCAAATTTTAGTGAATAATTTGTAGTCGTCTTTAGTTAATGCCTTAAAAATTTCGTTAAAATCTTGTCCTTGATTTATATTATCAAATAGGTGCGAAACCATTTTTTCTTGTTCGGCAAATAACAGATCGTACTCTTTAATCGATAATGCATAGTTGATTAATTCTAATCGATCCTCTATAGTACCAACTTCGCTTATTATTGCCGTGTAATCTGTAATAAATTCGGTTAAATATGTTTTAAGAGATACGACAGATTTACTTTTAGAAGTACCTTTTATAAAATATTTAAGATCATCTTTCATCAGGAATTTGTGAATTTCTAATTTATCTTCTTTTGAAGTAATATTTAGAAACAAACGACTTATGATATACTCATGAAAACTACCCACCATAGCATCGTTATCAATCGCCCATTTGTAAATGTTAATTCGAGATTGAACATCTTGTTTCTCGTCTAAGATTTTATATAATGAAGGGATAAACTCTTGATATTTTGATTCAGATGATTTTGTAAGTATATGTGTTAATTGATCGGGTTGCGAAATGAAATTGTAAATAGCGTCTTTTTTAACAGGGAGTTTTTGAAATAAATTAATGACAAAAAGCACATCATTACTACTTGTGAAATCAGTTTCTTTAGAATCGAAATTCCCAAAAAATGATTTTGTTAGTAAATCTATATATACATTTTGATTGTTTGTAGCTGCAAAAAATGTCCCAAAGCTCGAGCTTAATTGGTTGATATGATTTTGGTTAATGGTTTGATTTACAATTTCAATTAATTTTTGATAGTTATTTTTAGTTAAGTGTTTTTCAAAATCAGTTTCTGATTTGTCTAATAAATGGGTTAAAATCTTGATTGTGGCATCTGTATTAGAGTATTGTGATCGAATCGTATTCTGTTGGGTGTTTACAAAATTTTCATAAAGATAAATTCGTTCTTTTTTCAGGAAATCACCTTTTTCAGGAGATCCCAGATCGATTAATTGGTCAATCCATTTGGATTGATTTAACTGGTCTGTTAAGGTATTCATCAATTTATTTTCGTTGGATTTTAAATGTGTCAGAAAAGGAGCGCATTTATTCGGCGGGATTGCCGTAATCAATCGATGAATATGATCTTGTTCCTGTTCAGTTAGAATTTCATTTGAAAGAGTTGTGATAGCCTTAACGATTGTTTCATAAGGTAATTTTTTAAGAACACTTGAACAAGATGCGTTTAATATTGAGATAATGGCAAGCCGATTATTGTTTTTTTCGATTGCGGTTTTTAAGGCTTTTGCTTGTTGTTCGACTTCTGTATTTAATATGTTTTTACAGATTGCAGTATTATCAATGTTTTCTTTAGGACTATATATCGGTTTATCAGTTAAGTAATTGAACCATGCCGTAATGATTTTATCATTCGGAGATAAGTTGGATGAGCTTAAGCTTTTAATATGCGCTTCAATTTTTTCAAAATCAATTGGATTATTCTCAAAATAAGTTCCTTTTACGGTATAATCCAGTTGAGAATACCATTTGACTTTAGCGGTAGTGTTGTTGTTCTTTTTTATAAAAGCGTAGTATATTTTTGACAAAACAACAGCGCCGTTTCCGGTTGACTTTAAAAGATTTTTTTGAAGTAATTCAGCGTTTTTTTGAACAAGCTCGGTATTGGTGAATTTATCTAATTCTTTTTTGATATACTTAAAATTATCCGTGTTTTTAAAAGCCGAATTGGTATAGAATAGATTCAATTCTTCAATAGACATTTCAGGAGGAGTATGGTGGGATTCATACGGGAAAAACGGCGCTATAATAGGCGTTTTTTTGTTGGAAACGCCAAAATAAATTAAAGGGCGATTTTGTTTTTTTAATTCAGTATTAAATTTAATTAATGTACTATTTAGTTCTGCAAGTGACACGGGGGATTTGATTCCTACAAGTTGTGTTAGATCAATATCATATTCGGAATAATCATCTCCCGTCGAAATATTGATGGTGGGGTTAGGTTTGATTTTAGCGTTTGAAATTGCGGGTAGGCAAGTGAAAAATAGGATTAAATAAGCGAGTCGTATAGCTGTCTTTTTCATTATTGAAAATTAATTGAGATAGTTGTATTTGGTTTTGTCAATGCTGTTTTGAATGGCATCTTTTATCTTTTCGGACAAGATTTCTATAATTTGAGGATCTGTTTTGTTGTCGTTCAGAGCGTCATTAAGTGTTTTTTCGAGATCAATGTTTGAATCCAAAGCTTTTTCAATAAACGTTTTAAGAATAGTAGAGCTACCCGTGTTTTCTGCAATAGCTTTTAATGAAAAATAATTATGATATTGTTCTTGGGCCTCAAATGCTTGAGTGATGTTTTTTGGAAGTATTTTTAGATCAATTTCAAATTCACCTTCGGATTCTAATAGTTGATAAGGTAAATGGGGCTTATTTGTATTTTGTTCTTGAGGTATAGTTGCGTTAAATTGATTGACCAGATTGGCTTCTTTTGGTTTTTGTTTGGCGTAATAATCTTTTATAGCCTTAACAATCAAACCGCTAATCTCGGTTTTTAGAGTATCAATTTTTTTAGAAAAATCTTCTTTTAGATCATTAATTTGATGCTGAATTTCTTTTTTTACTCCTTCAGAAGTCGCGGCTTTTAATTCTGCTTCTTTTACTTTTATTTTTTCGTTGATGCTTTTTAATTCTTCAATCGCTTTAGCCGGAATGTCGTTTTCAATCGCTTTGATTATTTTATCTAAATCATCACTACCAACAGTTACTTCTTTTATTTTGGCGATTATGGCATCTAATTTATCCAGAACACTACCTGATAGTTCTTTAATTTTATCAATACCATCTTGTAGGTTATAGATAAGTCCATCGTTTAAATCAAAGTTGGTAATTACGACTCCATCAAATAATTGTTTGTCGGTATTTATTTTAACGCCATTAAAAGTTACTTTTAATTTGGTTTTGAGATAAGGAACTTTAACATAACCAGCCCCTGTATAAATACCTTCGTTTCCAGATATTTCTTTAACAGTAACTTTAAAATCACCTACCGTAAATGTATCGTCAATTTGTAATGATTTTAAAAGGTTGGTATTGGAGATAGAGACATCGGGTATCATACCACAGGTATAATTCGTTTCTTCATTTTTTTTTGAGCTCGTCGTGAATTCACTAATTGATGAATAAATATATCCGCCGTTGGGACGGCATTGTCCACCTACTTTAACCTCGTAAGTCGTATTTTCTTCTAAATTAGATAAAACAGCAGTTTCTTCTGCGATGTCATTTATCGGAAACCAATGCGGATTTTCAGCATTCTTTTTTCGATATTCGATACTATATTTCGTGTGATTTAGTCCTTGCCAAGTAATTTTTGCAGACGTTTTCCCGTTAGGAATTCCTAATACAAACTTGGGGGATTGGCAGATACCAACGTTGGTAAAACTAAATATTTCACTATAACCATCGTTTTTAAAAATAGAATTAGCGCTTATTCCGTCGGTTATATCAGCTTTAACACGCCATGCGTATTTTTTATTGGGTAACAACGCTGTCTCACCAGGACCATAAATTAAACTGGTTTGTTTTGTAGTGGTTTTATAAAGCGGAATACTATTTAAGAATACAGCTTGTGGATTTATAAATTCATCCCATATTTCTACCAAAGTAAATTCATACTGAACATTGGAGGCGTTAAGGTTTCGGGGTGTCCATTGAAAAATAATGTTTTGAGGATCTTTTTGTTGCACTTCAGAATTGTTAAAGGGCATATTTAAAATAGGAGGGTCGCTTAGCGTTAAAAAAACAGTTGCACATCCTTTATTTGAGATAGGTAAACCCGTAATTGCATCAAATACTTCAAAACAAAATTGGTACATTCCGTCAGGAAGTGTTGCATTGTATTTTTGTGGAGATATACCTACTAAGTTTTGCAGTTCAAAGTAAGGACGTAAATCTAAGTTGCTTAACCGAAGCGGGATTCCTCCATCAATAGTTATAGGTTTTGTGTTGGAAATTGCAGCTGTATTTTTAACTATACCGTCTTTGGTTGCTAACGAAAATTTTAACGTGATAGCACGGTTGTTATCCATAATATCTTTCAATAATATATTTAACACAATTCTATCAGAAGTAGCGGTGCTATAATCAGATAAACGGATATTATAAGGAGGGATTAACTGAGGAGTTACCTGTACGGGAAAGGTTTGACCTAAACCTTTTACAGGAAAAACCATAATCACGAACAGAAGTAGGAGGAATACATTTTTTATTTTCATCATTATTGGATAATAAGTTTTCGGATACTGGTTCCTTTTAAAGTTTCGACGGCGAGTAAATAAACGCCGGGGGTAATTTTTACAGAAAAATCAAGGGAGTAAATATCTTTATCGGTATGTTTTTTTCGAAGAATAACACTTCCTGTAACCATATTTATAATTTCAAAAGTAACGTCTGATTTTTCGGCTAATTCAAGATCTACAGTAAAATCACCGTAACTTGGATTAGGATATACTTTTAGTTTTTGGATAAAATCACCTCGTTTGTTTTCAGGCAAAAAAGTTTCTAAAGCTTTTGAAACAAGGATTGTTTTGCTAAATTCTTTAAAACAATCTCCTTGCTCCGAACGTAAATCAACGGTATAAGAACCTGATTTTTCGAAATTTAAAATTAATTGGTCATTGGTTTTTTTTATGATTTTGGCACCTTCTGGGATAGTCCAAATTGTTTTTTCTCCGATAGGATTACTCAGATTAATCAAAACTACATTTTCGTCGGTATAGGTTTGTGAAGCCAAAAGATAATAGGCGTCAATAGCTACATTTTTATAAAACAAGTTGAACTCATCGGTTACTGTACATCCGTTAGTAGAGGCTATGCTTGCGGTATATTTTCCCGCTTTTGTTAATGAAACAATTGGAGAGTTACTAACGAAACCATTATCGGATGTCCATCTGTAAGTTAGATCTTCTTGAGGTTCTGTAATGTCAAAATTTGCTTTTTGACCGATGCAAAGAGTTTGGTCTTTTCCCAAATCAAGACCAATCAAGTAAGGCTCGTGGATAATTACTTTTGTAAACGTTTTGCAACCATTTTGATCGGATGTTTCTAAAGTATAGGTTCCGCTACTTAATTGATTAATTGAATTAGTGGTTTGTCCAGTATTCCAAAGGTAATTGTAAGGTGGTTTTCCTCCTGTAGTTTCAATGGTAACACTTCCGTCTTTAGCACCAAAACAACTGGGTTCCTTTTTTTGTGTTACTTTATTTTGGATTCCGCCTAAAGATTCAATAGTTATTGATCCATCTATTGTACACCCATTAAAATCGGTTGCTTTTACAGTGTACATACCAGGTGTTAAATCGGAAATTGTTGCCGATGTTTCGTTTGTTGACCATTTGATGGTGTAAGGGGCAACACCGCCTTTAAGTGATACGGTTGCCGTTCCGTTATTTCCAATCTCACAAGTAATGGGGGTTTTAGAAATATTTATCGAGAGTTGGTCGGGTTGATTCAAATGAAACGGTTTACTAATCACATCGTTTATTTGTAAGATATAATTACCAGATACTAAATCGGCAGCAATATCATCTGTTTGTTCAGTTAGTGTAATCCACTGATCTGTTTTGATTTCTTTTTTCCAGATATAATTATACGGTTTTTGTCCTCCTGTAACACTAGCTTTTATGGCTCCATTTTTTTCATTATAACAGGTGATGGGTAAAAATTCTTCCAGATTGATTGTTATAGGCAAGATCACAATATCTGGCGCCCCGAGTTCAAAATTGATAGCAGCAGAACAACCATTCCGATCAGTCACATTAATAACATACGCCCCTTTAGACAACCCCTTTACAGTAAAATTGTTAATTTCATTAGAAAGCAACTTACCATTACTAGCATTACTAATAGAAAAGACAAAGTCAGGCGTTCCCCCCGAAACGATAAAATCCACCATACCATCATCAGCTGTAGCAGAAGAAGGGATGGACTTATTGGTAATAGCAACAGATAAAAGATCAGGCTGATTAATCGAAAAAGGCATAACATTAGAAACCGCCCCATTGCTATCCACCGCTGAGACCAAATAATCACCAGGCGCCAGCCCATCAATAACATTACTATTATTGTTAGAAATCGGTGTTTTCACGCCATTACCATCAACAGCAATCCAGTTAAAAGACAACACACCCACACCCCCCGAAGCCGAAACATTCGCCTTTCCATCAGCAAGACCAAAACAAGAGACATCCTCAGAAACGATCTTACTTATAGACACCACCTCAGGCGCATCGAGATCAAAATTGATAGCAACAGAACAACCATTACGATCAGTCACATTAATAACATATA
>CAYQSQ010000033.1:0-20698 GCA_964420215.1 uncultured Flavobacterium sp.
GCTACTCCTGCTGTCGCTGATTTACCCCAGTTTATTGTCCATGCATCATCTTGACGGAATTTTAACTCGCCTACTAATAGGTCTTGCCCTTTTAGGGTATAAGTTACTCCGTCTGTTGTAGCCATATCAACATCTGTTGACCATTGGGTTGCTGTATTAGCACTTAATGCCGATCCTAATACTCCTATGTTTGCGTTTGCAGGTGGCGTACCTCCGCCTGTAGTTGGTTCTGCAAACTTATAAGCTTTAGTTGATAAGGTGAAAGTAATATCATACTTAGCACCTGCAACAGTCATTGATTGCGGACTTCCAAAAGCTACACCTTCAGGGAAAGTCGTCCCAATCATATACTTTGAAGATCCATTTTCAGTAACAAAAAACTGAAAAGTTCCGCTTTTTAAGGTGATACCTTTTAAGGTAAACACATTTCCATCGGTCGATGTCATCGTTGTAAACTCATCTGAGTTTGCAAAACCAGTTATCTGAACCGTGTTTTGCGCAATAGCGACAACACTACTGAACAAAATAGTCATTAATAATAGTAATTTTTTCATAATAAAATAATTTATAGTTGACTACGAAGGTACGTCTTTATCTTTTTAATGACAAAAAAGAAACCCTACAAAATATTAACAAATAATTTAGATTTTATAAAATCAGTGGTATTTCGCTTTAACTTCTTCCCAAATGAAATTCATCTCAGCAATGGTCATATCTGAAATTGATTTACCAGATTTTAAAGCTGCTTCTTCGATATACTGAAATCTATCAATGAATTTTTTATTGGTTTTGTTTAAAGCCTCTTCTGGGTTAATCCCTTTGAAACGAGCATAGTTAATTAACGAGAAAAAGACATCTCCCATTTCCGCTGTCATTTTAGCCCTATTTTCGGCATGGCTTTCAACTTCAAACTCTTCAATTTCCTCTTTAACTTTTTCTAAAACTTGCGAACTATCTTCCCAATCAAAACCTACTGCTTTGACTTTTTCCTGAATTCGCATAGCTTTAACCAATGAGGGCAAACTCTTTGGAACACCTTGTAGCACCGAGGTATTCCCTTCTTTTAATTTTAATTTTTCCCAATTTGATTTTATATCTTCTTCTGTCAAATCAGAATTAACACCTCCATATATATGGGGATGGCGAAAAATTAATTTTTCGGAAATCGAATCCAAAACATCTTTTACATCAAATGAATTGGATTCGCTACCTATTTTAGCGTAAAAAACAAGATGCAAAAACAAATCCCCTAATTCTTTTTTAATTTCGAGAGTATTATTTTCTGCAATTGCATCTACTAATTCGTAAGTCTCTTCGATGGTTAAATGACTTAATGTCTGAAAAGTTTGCTTTTTATCCCAAGGACACTTTTCTCTCAACTCATCCATTATATCCAACAACCGACCGAAAGCAAGTAACTTTTCTTGTTTGGAGGAAGACATTTATTCTTGTTTAACCGTCTCTTCTTTTGGCAATAGGTCTTGTGCTTGTAATAAATTATACCATTGTATTACTTTTTTAATATCGGAGATATAAACTCTTTCCTCGTCGTATTCTGGTAGTACCTCTCTAAAATAAGATTCTAATACTACTTTGTCTTCTTTGTGTGATATCGATGGTTTATTATCTTCTTTAGCCGCTATTGCTAGTAAAACTTTTGACAAAGAAACCTCTTCGCCATACGTATAAATCGAAATCTCAGATAACAAACTCACATTACTTTTAATATTGAGCGAAAGCCTTTTTTTGTCTAATAAAGATTCCACTAAAAAACCTGTTCTTGTTTGTGTGAGTATAGCAAACAAACCTGGTTTGCCAGAAATCGAAATAATTTTATCTATAGCCATATTTTTATTTTTTAATTTTTGGAAATTTCATTCTATAATCCACATCAATATCACCCTTCATAATATTATTCAAACGCCTTGAGTTTAATTTTCTTTTAAATGCCGAAATACGATCGGTAAACAAAACCCCTTCAATATGATCGTATTCGTGCTGTATTACACGAGCTATTAAACCGTCATATTTTTCGGTATGTTTTTTAAAATTTTCGTCATAATATTCAAGGGTCACATAACGTTTTCTAGCGACATTTTCTCGCACATCTGGAATACTCAAACATCCCTCATTAAACACCCATTCATCCCCTTCTTCTAAAATAATTTTAGGATTAACAAACACTTTTTTAAAGTCTTTTAAGATCTCGCGAGCAGCATTCGGCGCATCTTCATCCTCTGAAAATGGCGTTGTATCTACCACAAACAAGCGAATATCCAATCCTATCTGCGGCGCTGCTAATCCTACCCCGTTCGCATTATACATAGTTTCAAACATATTTGCAACCAATGCATTCTCTTTTAAATACGACTCCGAAATTTCGGTCGCTACTTTTCTCAACACAGGATCGCCGTAGGCTACAATTGGTAAAATCATTTACTAACTTCTTTATTTTATTTAAAAAAGGGAATTCAAAAGTAAACTTTATTTTCAAAATCATAAATGGTTTATTCATAAATATTCACAAAACAATGCATTTATCCTAAAGGCTTTATTTATATTTGCACCTTAGTGAATCGTATAGACAAATAATGACTATGGAACAATTTATCGTTTCAGCCCGAAAATACCGCCCACAAACATTTGACGATGTTGTTGGTCAACAAGTCATTACCAATACGTTATTAAATGCAATAAAAAACAACCATTTAGCACAAGCCTTGTTATTTACAGGACCAAGAGGTGTAGGTAAAACCACTTGCGCTCGGATTTTGGCTCGTAAAATCAACCAACCGAATTACGACGACCCTAACGAAGACTTCTCTTTTAATGTTTTTGAATTAGATGCCGCTTCTAACAATGGTGTTGATGAAATTCGAAGTTTGATTGATCAAGTTCGGATACCACCACAAAAAGGAAATTACAAGGTTTATATTATAGATGAGGTACACATGTTATCTTCCTCTGCGTTTAACGCATTTCTTAAAACATTAGAAGAACCGCCAAAACACGCTATTTTCATATTAGCAACTACCGAAAAACACAAAATCATCCCGACAATTCTGTCGCGATGCCAAATTTTTGATTTTAAAAGAATCACAGCAATCGATGCTAAAAATTATCTAGTTAAAATTGCAGAACACCAAAACATCCAATTTGAAGATGATGCACTACACATCATCGCCCAAAAAGCAGATGGAGCTATGCGAGATGCGCTATCTATTTTTGATCGGGTAGTAAGCTACTGCGGCAACAACTTAACCCGACAGGCAGTTTCAGAAAACCTAAACGTTTTGGATTATGATAGTTATATCGAAGTAACCAACCTTCTTCTACAAAACAACATACCTGATGTATTATTATGTTATAATTCCATTTTAGAAAAAGGATTTGACGGTCATCATTTTATATCAGGATTAGCGTCTCATTTTAGAAATCTTTTGATTTGTAAAAATGAAAAAACTGTCGAATTATTAGAAGTAGGAAGCGCTGCACAAACCGCAATTTTAGAACAAGCCAAAACAAGTTCTAACACTTTTTTTATAGAAGCCATCCAACTCGCTAACGACTGCGACTACAAATACAAAACAAGCCAAAACAAACGCCTTTTAGTCGAGCTTTGCTTAATGCAACTTGCCTCTATCACTTTTGATGGAGAAAAAAAAAAGTAGCTGATTTTATTATTCCTGCCGAGTTTTTTTGGAAAAAAGACACTGAAAAAACCAGCACAAAACCAGAATCTTCAATACCTGTATCCACAAACGTGGAAACAAAGATTGTTACAACTGAAAAAGCAGTACTAAATACAACATCTGATGTGGTAAAACCTTCTGCGCTATCGATTTCAAGCATTCAAAAAAAGAAAGATTTAATCGAAACCAGCCAAGGAGCTACGCACAATCAAATTGTGACTGAAAACAATCCTTTTTCAGCAAACGACATGTTACTGGTTTGGAATAAATATGCTGCAAAACTTGATGAAAAAGGAAAAAAAATAATTTCCTCAATTTTACAATTGACAGATCCCAAATTAGAAGGTAATTGTATTATTATTGAATTGCCTAATCAAACTACTTTTTCTACTTTCGAAAGTGAAAAAGCAACCTTATTAGGCTATCTTAAAAGTAAGCTTCAAAATCATTCCATAACTATAGAAGTAATTATAAATGAAGAAGTCGCATCAAAAAATGCGTATACCGATTCGGATAAATTTATTCGATTAAAAGAGATCAATCCTGCCTTAGAATTATTACAAAAAACATTTGACCTTTATTATTAGAAACACGTACATTTGCTACGCCTAAATTTTTTTAAAAAAATGTTTTTTTTCAGTAAACCTAAACCGAAATTAGTTGATTTATTTAATGGTGAATATATCGACATCCACAACCACTTACTACCCGGTATTGACGATGGAAGTAAAGACATCGAACAAACCAAAGAATTAATCAAAGGTCTTACCGAAATTGGTTTTAAAGAATTTATTACCACACCGCATGTAATTGATGGTTTATGGAACAATTCTACAGAAGATATTGTTAATACATTTAATAAAACCGTTAAAGATTTAAAAAACACGGATGTAATAGCTCCAAAAAAAACAGCGGCAGAATACATGATGGATTTTGGGTTTCATCAAAAATTAAAAACGGAAAAATTATTAACTTTAAAAGGCAATTATTTATTGGTTGAGATGTCGTATCGCAATCCTCCCATTAATTTACATCAAATTATATTTGACATACAACTTGCTGGTTATACTCCAGTTTTAGCACATCCTGAACGGTACTTATTTTATGAAAATAATTATGCAGAATATAAAGTTTTAAAAGAAAAAGGGTGTTTGTTTCAAATCAATTTATTAAGTACTGTAGGATATTACGGTAAAGAAATTGTAAAAATCGCCGATCGCCTATTAGAGGATGATTTCATTGATTTTTCAGGATCAGATGTTCATCACATCCATAGTCTTCAATTTTTTAAAGAAAAAATCCGAGTTAAAAACATTGACGCGTTAAAAACCGCTATCAAAAACAACAATTTCTTTAAAGAAATTTAGACTTAATTTTTGGTGTAGGTACCATACATTGCTCATTTTTACCGTACCATCGGTACCGATTATTGGCGACATAATCGTATAATTTATCTTGGAGCGATTGTGGTATAACATTAAAAACATTAACCAGCACCAACCAACCTCCTAAGGTATTGCAAATCTCCAATACGGCTTCTGATTTATAAAAATACGCAACACCGGGCTCGTACAATATAATAGAGTCTAATGATTTGTTTACTTTAAGATGATCGATAATTTGCTTCCCTAAATCGGACTGCAAGGCAACAAATCGAAATTGATCTTTAATATCTCGCGCAATTACAAATTGCACCCAATGGTTACACAAGTTACAAACACCATCAAATACTATTATTTTTTTATCCTGAGGTAACGGTATCATTTTTTAGTTTTTTTAGTTTCAACATACTCCAATTCTTCAATTGCAACATGCGATACAAACATACCATAATTAACGGTTGCTTTTCCTTTTTGTAATTGTTCTAATTCACCTATTGCTTTACCGTTGATCATTCTTACACGATCACCTACTTTGGGTTGTTTTTTCGGTTTTTCGACTTCGGCAATTTTTAATTGTTTTTGCTTTTCTTTTTTAACTGTTCTGATTTCTGCAACTTTTAGCTCCACTTCTTCAATTAATTCTTTTTGTAGAGCAACTTCTTTTATTTTTTCTTTTTTAGAAATGGGTTTCTTTTTTGAATTTTCAATTTCAACCAATTTCATTATTGAGCTGATTAATTCTTTTTTGTTTTTTGAGTTAAAATATTTATCCGCATAATCATCTATTTTTTGTCCCAAATAAACCAATCTTTGATTGGCATCAAACAACTCTTGATATCGCTCTAATTTTTGCTGAATTTTACTGTTTATTTCTTCCATTTTCAGTCCTTCTTCTCGTGCTTTTCGTTCTTCGTCTTTTAAGTTTTTGGTTGTTTTTTCTAACTTAAAATGCTCTTTCTGCATATTTGCGATCGTTTTATCAAAACGAACTTTTCCTTTTTCTATTTTCTTTTTTGCACGATTGATCAAACTAAATGGAATACCATTTTTTTGAGCTACTTCAAAAGTAAATGAACTGCCTGCCTGACCTAAATTTAATTGAAAAGTGGGCAATAACGTTTGAGCATCAAACAACATATTGGCATTGGTTGCAAAAGGCAACTCATCCGCTAATAATTTTAAATTAGAGTAATGTGTGGTTATGATTCCAAAAGCTTCTCGATGGTAAAATTCTTCTAAAAAAATCTCTGCCAAAGCTCCTCCCAATTCGGGATCGCTACCCGTTCCAAATTCATCAATTAAAAACAACGTGTTTGAATTACATTTTTTTAGAAAATAATTCATGTTTTTAAGCCGATAACTGTATGTACTTAAATGATTTTCTATCGATTGATTGTCTCCAATATCGGTTAAAATACGATCAAATAAAAAAGTTTCACTTGCAGGATGCACCGGTATTAAAATCCCGGATTGTAACATCAGTTGTAAAAGTCCGATTGTTTTTAGCGTGATACTTTTTCCTCCTGCATTAGGTCCTGAAATAACAATGATTCTGTTCTCAGGAAGTAACTCAATGGTTTGTGCGTGTGTTTTTTGTTTGGATTGTTGATGAGTCAACCAAAGGATTGGATGGTAAGCGTCTTTAAAAAACAATCTTTTGTTTTCATTAATTACAGGCAAAACTCCGTTTATTTTTTGAGCATACTTTGCTTTTGCATATAAAATATCTAATCCCAACAAATAACTCTGATAGCTTTCTAAAACCGATTTAAAAGGTCTTATTACACGAGTCAACTCTTGTAAAATCCGATCAACTACTTCTTTTTCTTCATATTTTAAATTCGAAAATTCACGTGTATAATTTAACGTTTGTTCGGGTTCTATAAACGCAATACTACCTGTTTTTGAACTTCCTAAATATTGCCCTTTCACTTTTTTACGATACATCGCCATCACTGCTAACACTCGGCGATTATCCACTACACTTTCTCGGATTTCATCCAAATATCCTAAACCTGAATAATAGGATAACGCACTCGAAAAGCTTTGATTAATCTTACCCGAAATCTGTTTTAAACGATTTCTGATTTGCAACAAATCAGGCGAAGCATCGTCCTTAACTTCTCCATATTTGTCAATTACCGCATTGATGTATGTTGTTATTTCTTTATGAATCAACAATTCGCTTACGCTAATTAAAAGCTCGGGATAGAATTCTTCATTTTTATTTAAAAACTTAGATAGGTCAAAGGTAGTTTCGGCGATGGATTTAATTTTTCGAAAAGAAGCCAATTCCAAACTACTATTTTCAATCCCTAATAATTTCAATTCTTGTGCTATGGTTTCAAACCCGTGATTGGGTATTGGATTATTGTTTTGAAACGACGACAAATATTCTTGAGTGACACTTAAATTTTGAAATAACGCATCTTTAGAACGAAAAGGAGTTATCAATTTTGCATTTTCCTTACCATTATCTGTGATGCAATAACTCGAAATCATTTCAAGAACCGTGTGAAATTGCAAATCCTGAATCGTTTTATCTTGAATATGAATCATTAATTATTTGCCGTTTTGGTAGTTTAACGTTTATATTTGCACTGATACAAAATTATTAAAACAAATTCGAATGCTAACTATTAAAAAGGCAGTAATGATTGTGCTTTTAGCTACCGCAATATTTTCTTGCGAAAAAGACACTGTTATCACCCCGCACCGCACCGAATCTATTAATAAAATGGTTTTGAGTTTTACATCTATTGACAGTACCGAATCTTTTATTTTTAATTTCCCGAAAATCGACACGTTACCGTTACCACAACTTAAACCAAACGCAGCATATACGACTCGTATTACTGTTTATAAAACCACTCCCGACTCTATTTATGACATCACCCCTGAAATCATAAAAGAAGCTGAACAACACCAGTTTTTTTACGACACCAACGGCACCGCCCTAGAAATTACTTATGCAGACAAGGATAAAAACGAACATCCTATTGGATTACAAACCGTTTTTACAACTAAAAACAGCGGCACTAATTCGTTAAAAATAAAGCTTATTCATATCCCTCTTAAATCCGCAAAAAATGTAATCCTAAATGATCCAACACATGCTGGAGGAATTTTAGACTTTGAAGCTATTTTTGAAATTAATACAAAATGAAACCGTTTTTATTCTTTTTACTCTTTATAACATGCGCATCGAATCTCACAAATGCACAAACTGACGAATTGTACTGCGCAAAAATTCGCACTTCTGAAGATCGCATAAACGGATCTATTTCACACGAAACCCCTAAAAACAATCCTATTGTATTTAGTCGTTTTCCTAAAAAGGATACATTCATCTATATCATTCAACTTAAAAAAGTAACAAAATATAAGAGCTCTGGTAATGGTGTAATCATCGAGTTTGAAAACGGAATGCGCATTGAAAGGGATTTAAAAGTATCCATCCGTATTAATGATGATACGGAATTTGAACATTTTATCAAATTCAAACTCACCGAAGATGAAGTTGATATTTTCAAAACACAATTAGTTAAAGAAATATCACTTCATCAATTGCAATTTACAGTTGATAATCCTCAAAAATACCAAGCATACATACGCTGTATTGACGAATCAAAACCTGAAAAATAAAACTTTTACTCTTTAAGAGATTCTACTTGTTGTAAGTCGGCTTTTAACATCTCATAGACTTTACTATACATTTTTTCGTAATCTTCTATTTGAGAAGCATAATACCGATTACTTTGCACAAATTGTAAACTGTCTATTCCGTGTTTTTTTTGTAGAAAAAAAGGAACACTTTTATTCATTTCTGAATCAGAATTATGATTAATCGTGGCTTGAAATACACTTAAATCATACAAAACCTGAATCATTTTGTCGCGTTCGATCAAATCATCAGGCGGAGTCGGTTCGGAATATCTGCAACCAATTACTAAAAAAGTTATTACA
Organism: uncultured Flavobacterium sp.; assembly: GCA_964420215.1. Taxonomy (GTDB): domain Bacteria; phylum Bacteroidota; class Bacteroidia; order Flavobacteriales; family Flavobacteriaceae; genus Flavobacterium. The sequence goes on from CAYQSQ010000033.1 coordinate 9,041, forward strand.
AGCCAAAAATATCTCATTACCTATCAAATAATAGTCGTTTTCCTACTTTAATATCTTTTACTTTTGAATTATTATACACCAACTTACCGTTAACCAACGTATGCGTTACACGCGATTTAAAGTGTGTCCCTTCCATAGGTGACCAACCACATTTGTACAAAAGATTAGACTTTTTAACTTCCCAAGGTAAATTTTTATTTACGATCACCAAGTCTGCATAATACCCTTCTTTTATAAACCCTCTTTTTCTAATTTTAAAAAGTTTAGCTGGATTGTGACACATTTTTTCAACGATTTTTTCGATTGAAATTTTGCCTTGATGATGCGCTTCAAACATTGCGACTAAAGCATGTTGTACTAAAGGACCTCCTGAAGGAGCTTTAGTGTATACGGATTTTTTCTCTTCTAATGTATGTGGTGCATGATCGGTAGCAATAACATCAATACGACCGTCTAATAAAGCTTCCCACAAACCGTCTTTATCTTTTTGTGTTTTAACAGCTGGATTCCATTTAATGAAATTCCCTTTTTTATCGTAATCTTCATTGGTGAACCATAGGTGATGAATACACACTTCTGCGGTAATCATCTTTTGTTCTAGCGGAATTTTATTGGTAAACAATTCCAATTCTTTCGCAGTTGAAATATGAAAAACATGTAGTCGTGCACCTGTTTTTTTAGCTAAAGCAATCGCTTTTGAAGATGACAAATAACACGCTTCTTCACTTCGGATTAAGTGGTGGCAATTAACAGGAATGTCATCTCCGTACTTTTGTTGGTATTCTTTTAAATTTTTCTTAATTGTAACTTCGTCTTCACAATGTACTGCGATTAACATTTTAGTACTCGAAAATATTTTCTCCAAAGCCTCTTCGTTATCAACCAACATATTACCCGTTGACGATCCTAAAAACAATTTAATACCTGCAACGTTTTCGGGATTGGTTTTTAAAATTTCTGCCAAATTATCATTTGTACCTCCCATCATAAAGGAGTAATTCGCAAACGAATTTTCTGCTGCTATCGTATATTTTTGTTCTAATAACTCTTGAGTTACAGCATTCGGAACGGTGTTGGGCTGTTCTATAAAAGAGGTAATTCCTCCTGCAACTGCCGCTCTGGATTCTGAAGCAATATCGCCTTTATGTGTTAATCCTGGCTCTCTAAAATGCACCTGATCGTCGATCACGCCTGGTAAAACATAATTGCCTTCGGCATCAATAATAGTATCTTCAGATGATTTTAAGCTTATTGAAGTGTCTATTTCTTTAATAATATCGCCCTCAATTAAAATGTCTCTTTCTAAAATAGTTCCTTCATTGACTATTTTGGCATTTTTTATCAATATTCTCTTCATAACTATAACTTTCTAAAAAACTTATTCAATCGTAATAATATTACTCCAAACACGGCTTCACTGATTATCGCGTTGCTCATTTTTGATTCACCTTGTGTACGATCGGTAAATATGATTGGTATTTCGATTAGTCGTGAGCCAAATACTTGTGCTCTATATTTCATTTCAATTTGAAAGGCATATCCTACAAACCGAACTTTGTCCAATTTTATTTTTTCTAAAACACTTCTGTGGTAACAGATAAAACCAGAAGTTGCATCATGAACTTTAAATCCCAATACAATTCGCACATAAACCGATGCAAAATACGACATCAACACACGGCTCAACGGCCAATTGACTACATTAACACCCGATATATAACGTGATCCTATAACCAAATCAACATCATCTTGTTTGCAACGCTCGTACAACCGAATCAAGTCGCTAGGGTTGTGTGAAAAATCGGCATCCATTTCAAAGATATAATCGTATTTTTTTTCTAAACCCCATTTAAAACCAGCAAGATACGCTGTGCCTAAACCCGATTTTTTCATTCGGGTTTTTAAAAATAATTGATCCTTATATTTTTGTTGCAATTCAGTTACTTTGGCAGAAGTTCCGTCAGGAGAATTATCATCTACAATCAAAATATCAAACGGCATCGGCAATGAAAAAACAGCTTCAACTATTCTTTCGACAGTTAAAATTTCATTATACGTTGGTATGATTACTAATCGTTTTGACATCTTATTAGATTGCATGCGCAAAAGTAATTAATAATCAACGAAACATTCTATTTTTTAGATTTAAAAAAATGCTAAATTATACTACTTTTGCAAGACTATGTTTGACTTGAATTTAACAGAACGAATTGCGCTTGATACCGATTGGGCTTCAATTCTATTTATTTTTTGTGCTGTATTAATTACGGTCACTAAGGCTATTTATACCAATCGTTTTAATGACTTTTATAAAATTGCCACATCTAATAAATACTTCAATGTATATGGTGGAAATACCAAAAACAGTTTTTGGTTTGACATACTTTTTAATGCAATCCAATTTTTATCCTATTCATTTTTTCTGCATTTAATACTGGATTTTTACACTATAACTAACAAATATAATTTCAGTAGCTTTTTGTTGATTTTAGCACTTTTATTTGTTTTAAAAATCATCAAATACAGTTTGTCTTTATTTGTTTCTCACACATTCGATATTAGTAAATTATTTTTTAACTTTTATTTTCAAAAAAATAGTTATAAAAATTTGATTAGCATTTACTTATTACCCGTTAACATTCTGTTGTTTTTTAACGACAAACCCAATCCTTTGTTAATCAATACTTTATTAATAATCGTTATCGGTTTAAGCGCAACAAGTTATCTTAGTGTACTCAAAACAAATCTTAATCAAGTGAGTCATAAAATCGTTTATTTTTTTTTATATCTTTGCACTCTTGAAATTGCACCCTACATAGCTTTAAGCTATTGGTTTATTGATTTAAACGAAAAACTAACTTAATAAAATGAAAGTTAAGACGATACTGGTTTCCCAACCTGAACCTAAATTAGAAAATTCCCCTTATCACAACATTAAAGAAAATCTAAAAATCAAAGTCGATTTTAGACCTTTTATACATGTTGAAACGGTAAGTGCTAGCGAAATTCGTAAAGAAAAAATCGACCTCAAAACTTTTACGGCGATTATTTTGACCAGTAAAAACTCGGTGGATAATTTTTTCCGTGTAGCGGAAGAAATGCGATTTAAAATCCCCGAAACTTTAAAATATTTTTGCCAATCAGAAGCGGTTGCATTTTATTTACAAAAATATGTGGTGTACCGCAAACGTAAAATTTACGTTGGAAAAAAAGATTTTGCTGATTTATCAGCCCTCCTAAAAAAACATAAAGCCGAAAACTTTCTTTTACCATCATCTGATGCATTGAAAGATGAAGTACCTACTTTGTTAAACGAGCTAGAACTCAACTGGACAAAAGGCATGTTCTACAAAACGGTAATGAGCGATTTATCCGATTTAGAAGATGTTTTTTATGACATATTGGTGTTTTTTAGCCCTACAGGTATCAAATCGCTGTTTCATAATTTCCCTGAATTCAAACAAAACGACACCCGAATAGCTGTTTTCGGAAAAACAACAGAAAAAGAAGCTATCGACAGAGGTCTTATTGTGAATATTATGGCACCAACACCTGATACTCCTTCAATGACTATGGCTTTAGAAAAATACATTCAAGAAGTTAACAAAAAGAAACTCGTATAGAAAAAACAATACTTTATAAAACAAACAAGAGGCAAATGCCTCTTGTTTGTTTTTACAACTTACTCATTATCAATTTATAAATCGGAAGTACCCAACTCACAACCAACAACAAACCACCTATCGGTGTGATAAAACCTATTTTCTTAAAATTAATTTGAGTAATTGCTTGAGTTGATAATAGGTATATCGAACCTGAAAAAAGCAAAACTCCTGCCACGACCAAATAAAATACATATGTTTTGGTAGTTTCTGAAACTACATTTGTAGTCGCAAAAAACAACAAATATAACGCGTGATACATTTGATATCTTACTGCAGTTTCAAAAGCACTTAAAACAGATGAGTCCAATTTATTTTTCAGCCCATGAGCAGCAAATGCACCTAAAACTATTGCTATCGCTCCAAACATTAAGGCTATGATTATCATTTTCTTTTCCATATTTTTTTTACAAAAATCGTAAAAATAGTTTCCATATGTTTATTTTAGAGCAAAAAAGATGCGAAACATTCTCTTGATAGGCGCGGGTAAATCAACTCGCCACTTAATTCAATATTTAATACAAAATAGCGAAAAAGAAAATCTACGTATAACCATCGCTTGTCTTGATATCAAGGAGGTTTTTTCGGAAGTACAATCACATCCAAAAGTCTCGCTGATTGAGTTAGATATCACTAACGAAGTTTTGATTTCAGATCTAATCCAAAAAAGCACATTAGTTATCTCGATGTTACCTGCACATCTACATATCCATATCGCATTACAGTGTTTAACACACAGTAAAAACCTCATCACAGCATCGTATATCAGTCCCGAGTTAAACGACTTGCACCAACAGGTCGTAGACAAAGAATTACTCTTTTTAAACGAAATGGGATTAGATCCTGGGTTGGATCACATGAGTTCGATGAAATTAATCAATACCATAAAAAAAGAAGGAGGGAAAATAAATTCGTACCAATCCTATTGTGGCGGTTTAATCGCACCTGAATCAGATACAAACGCTTGGAATTACAAATTCACCTGGAATCCTCGAAATGTTGTTTTAGCAGGGCAAGGACCAGCGGCACGTTACTTAAAAGATGGTGAATTAAAATTTTTACCCTATCACCAATTATTTAAAAAACCTCAGCCGTTTCATATCGACAAGTATGACTATGAAGGCTACCCCAACCGAAATTCATTACAATATATCAACACCTACCAACTTGACAATGTACATACGATGATCAGAGGTACGCTACGCAAAAAAAACTTCATCCAAGCTTGGGATATTTTTGTGCAATTGGGACTCACTGAAGATCATTATACCATATCCAATTCCGAAATGTTAACGCCTTTCCGCTTTATTTCTTTGTTTTTACACCATTCGAATATCGATGATATCATCCTCGCTATTGAAAACACAATAAAAAGACCGTTGACTTTAGACGAAAAAAGAAAATTTAACGAGCTTAATTTTAATGATAACACCACGCTTTTAAACCTAAAAAACGCAACTCCAGCTCAATTACTCGAAGCTATTTTAATCAAACATTGGAAATTAAACCCCGAAGACAAAGATCTTATCGTTATGAACCATTTGATATCTTACACAGATCGTAACAATACAGATAAAACGATTCAATCGCAATTAATTGTAAAAGGAGAAAACAACTCTTATACAGCGATGTCCAAAACTGTAGGTTTACCTTTGGGAATTGGAGCTTTAATGTTACTCAACAAACAAATCCCTTTATTGGGTGTTCAATTACCTATTGACAAATGCATCTACAATCCTATTTTAGACGAACTAAAAAACCACGGAATTATATTTAAAGAGTCTATTATCGAGAATCCCGTTCTATAAATCAATCTTCGTATAATTATGTTGGGTTTTAAATTTAATTAATCCTTTTCGAAATAATTTATCATTATAAATTAACTGTAATTCTTCCTCAGGTGCTATACCCGAAAAATAAAGTAATATTTTTTTGTATGGCGCTATTTGATAGTTTTGATCGATAGTTGTTCCATCGCATCTGATGGTATCTTTTTTTGATGTTATTACGTAAAAATCTTTACTAATCGCAAACGACAGATATTTTAATGACTCCGTATAATCAACCCCTGTATACTCTTCTGTCATTAAATCCTTTTCTTTTTCTTGGGCAATTACAAACTCATAAACACGTTCCCGTTTATTCACCTCGTACAGACTGTCTATTTGTTCTAAGTTTTCTATGCCCTGATCCTTTAATAAATAATACTGAATCGGAACTTCTGTGGCTGTAAAACCGATATCATCCACTTTTTGAGTATAACTTTTTGATTTCCAACCTACTTTTTCTAAGTTGAAATATCGGTCTTTTATACTCATTTCATCCGTCAATTTCGGCTTGTCTTTCTTGCACGAAACAATCAATCCAAAAACAAAAACGAGAAGTCCAATTTGTTTAATTACCTTCATATCGTTTATTTATAAAAACCAACAACTCATTCGTAACATCACTAGTCGGAGTCGTATATAAAATGGTTTGTTTATTTGAAGTCCCAACGAGATATGAAATATTTTTTTTCTCAGAAAACTCTTTGGTATAACTCGAGATGCGTTGCCAAATTTTTCGTGTTTCTTCCATCGAAAATTGTTGGTTAAATTGATCCAACTCTTCTCTTTTTCCGATTAATTCTTGCATCAATCTATTCTTAACTTCTTCTTGCAACCCTTCAACCTGTAATTGATTGTGCAAATCATCTATGTTTTTTTGCTTTTTTTGAAGCTCTAACAAACCTATTCGTTGCATATCCGACGTCATTTTAAACTTCTTAAACAGCAACTGCTCGTCAACTGTTACAATACGTTGCGATGCTTGTTGGCAGTACATAAAAACGCCTAATCCCAGTATCACTACCAAAACAATGACATTTACAATACCCAAAAGGTGTAATTTGTTTTTTAAATCTATCATATATGCTGTTATTTTTGGCAAAATTACTATTATTTAACGCATCTACACACTACATTAGCTAAAGTTTAACACATCACTATCATGCTCAATTTCGAATTATACAATCCCACAAAATATATTTTTGGTAAAAACCAAATCAGTAAGCTTATCGATTTAATCCCTCCCAACAGTAAAACACTTTTGGTTTATGGAGGCGGTAGCATCTTTAAAAATGGAATTTACACCCAAGTTAAAACTGCTTTAGCTAATTTTGAGTGTGTCGAATTTGGAGGAATTGAACCCAATCCGCAATTTGAAACCTTGATGAAAGCGATAGAAATCATTAAAAAAGAACACATTACTTTTATTTTGGCCATCGGTGGCGGTAGCGTGATTGATGGTGTTAAGTTTATCTCTGGAGCCACCAACTACAATGGCAATCCCATAGATATTTTACAAAAACGAATTTTATTTAAAGATCCTTCAAAAACAATTCCTTTTGGAACAGTTTTAACTTTACCAGCAACAGGTAGCGAAATGAATTCGGGTGCAGTGGTAACTATTGCAGCTACGCAAGAAAAATTAACCTTGGGCGGCAGTGCTTTGTTTCCTCAATTTTCAATTTGTGACCCAACGGTAATTATTTCATTACCCGAACGTCAGATTCAAAACGGGGTGGTAGATGCTTTTTTTCACGTTTTAGAACAATACCTAACCTACCCACAAGATGCCTTATTACAAGACCGCATCTCCGAAGGCATTTTACAAACTTTAATCGAAATCGGCCCTGAAGTAGTTAAAAATCCAACAGATTATAAATTAGCGTCTAATTTTATGTGGTGTTGTACGATGGCGCTCAATGGATTAATTCAAAAAGGAGTCGTGAGCGATTGGGCTACGCACATGATTGGGCACGAACTAACCGCTTTATACAATATCGATCACGCCCGAACATTAGCCATCATTGGTCCTAATTTGTATCGTGTACTATTTGATTCTAAAAAAGAAAAACTCGCTCAATATGCTGAACGAGTTTGGAATATTAGAACAGGTACTATCGATGAAAAAGCGACTCAAGCTATCGAAAAAACGATTCAGTTTTTAAACTTAATGGGCATGCCTAAAAAGATTTCGGATTGTACCGAAAATTACAACCAAACGGCTGATATTATCGTAAAACGATTTACCGAAAGAGGCTGGTTAGGCTTGGGCGAAAAACAACTCGTAACTCCCGAAAAAGTCAGAGAAATTGTTACGCTCGCGATTTAGTTTTACTCCAGATCGCTTTCTAATTCTTCTAACTCTTGTTTTGCTTGTTGTTTCTGTTCTGTTTTTTGTTGTTCAAATTTGGCGTCTACTTCAACCTCATCTTTTACAAAAAAGGTTTTTCCTAAAACAAATAACAAACATAAAGTAGCGATACCTAAAATAATTTTAGGTGCTTTGGCTGTTTGATTTTGTTTCAACGCTATAAATCCCAAACCTAAAGTAACGGCAATAGGTAAAATCGCAATCGTGCCAAGGGGCAGGTACGAAAATATAATTCCTAAAACACAAAAGAAACCCGCCGAAATGATAATTACTTTTTTCATTTTTTATAAAAAATTAAATGCCTGAAGCTGTTTTTAAATTCAATTCACCTGTACCAACAGGGATACTAAATTTTATTAAAGCAGGGATTTTTTTAGCGTCTGCGGTTAACCACATCACATTTTGATCTTTCCCTTTTAAAACGCTTGTTTTAGCTCCTATCGAAATTTTATAACATTCCTTTTTACCCAAATTACCTGCATTAACAGTTTCTTTACCCATAAATTTCACAAAAACAGGAATTTCTTTTTCATCAAAAACAATGGTAAACGACTGGGTTTGTCCTACTTTAAAAGTTGCAAAATTAATCGTTCTGACCTTGTACAATAACGAAATCACATCCGAAGTGTTTGCACCTATATTTACTGTATTTACCGTTTCGGGTTTGTTTTTCTTTTGAGACGTACTTACTATTGTGTTTCCTTTAAAAACATACTTTTCTTTTTTGGTATATCCACCCTCATTAATATTTCGCTTATACAAGCTTGGTTTTAATGTTTGTGGATCAACATATGCTTCATAAATATCTCTTATTTTAAAAAAAGAATCCCATTTGCTGTACGTTGCTGCTTCACAATTTAAGTGCAAATATGTATTCTTGGATGTTTTAGTTGTTTCGGTTGACATGGTCAATTGCGCCAATTGTGTCATTAATCCGCTCATATTATACGAGCCCGAATATACCAACTTTTCTCCTGATTTGATTTGTGCGTTTGTCGTTTGAATACAGCATAATAATGCGATAAAGAAACTGTAGGCGTAAATTATTTTTTTCATCTTCAAAATTAGTCTCTACGACCCATATACATCATGATATAATATATCAAAGTCGCGATCGATCCTAATGCGGCTACTAGGTACGTACGTGCTGCCCATTTTAGTGCGTCTTTTGCTCCGTCGTGTTCTTGACTGGTTAACATTCTTTTGTTTTCTAACCAAGCCAAAGCTCTGTTACTCGCATCGTATTCGACAGGTAAAGTTATGATTGAGAAAACCGTAGTTGCTGCAAAAAGCACAATCCCAATTAACAACAATTGCGGAAATGCATTCACCAATAATACCCCTGCTAATAACACCCATTGTACTGTGTTGGATGCAAATTGCACTACGGGTACCAATTGCGAACGCATCGTTAACCAACTATACGCTGTTGCATGTTGCACCGCGTGACCTACCTCATGAGCGGCAACTGCTGCTGCTGCTGCATTACGTTGGTTATACACTGCTTCGCTTAAGTTTACGGTTTTGTCTGCTGGATTGTAGTGATCCGTTAATCGACCAGGTGTTGAGATTACTTGTACATCTCTGATCCCGTGATCTGCTAACATTTTTTCAGCGATTTCGGCACCGCTCATTCCATTTTGTAAACGAACTTTTGAATATTCTTCAAATTTGTTTTTAAGACGATTGCTTACTAACCAACTGGCTAAAGCAATTACACCCATTAATATCATTGCTGGTAAACTAAACATATTTTTATTTTTTAAGAATTAAACTTTTTTATTAAGTATCAAATTACACGCCAAAAGATACGAATGTCATTTTGACATTTACCCTACTAATTTATACAATAACCCAATACCAAATTCATTGAATTTGTTTTCATAGAATCATTACCCCAAGGATTGAATTTTCTAACATTTAACATTCCTACATTACCTCTTAATTCTACAAAAAGAACACGTTTATCTCTGATTTTAATATTTCTACCAACACCTAAAACAGCTCCAAAATCAATGACATTACACGCATTAGTAAAATCAATATCACTTTTGCCTTCTCCAAAAAGAGCAAATACCCTTTCATCTTGTATTTTTGTTTTTGCGCCTATTAAATATCCTGTAAAAACACCGCCACTAATGTAAGTTGAATTTTCTTCTGATATAAAATATTTCAATGTTACAGGAATTGTTAAATAGTTCATATCATTATAGGACGTATATTCTAACTCCCTTGGAGTTGCTGAATAAGACGCGCTGAGTTGTATAACATTGCCTATCGTTTCACGCTTACGCTCATAATTCACTTCTAATTTAAGCGCAAATCTGGACGTGAGACTTTTTTCTAACCCAACACCTGCGACAAAAGCGACACCCGGACTTTCTTTATAAACAGGATCAAAACTCGATGGAATTGTATATCCCCATAGTTTTGAATAATTCACCCCTCCGTGCACGTCTATTTTTATTTTCTCTTCCTGAGAAAACCCACTAACTGTTGATAAAAACGCAACAACAAACAATACTTTTTTCATATGAAACTTCTAATTTTTTATACAATTTCTATCCAACCAGATTAATAATCTTCCCAGGAACAATTATCACTTTTTTAGGTGCGTTTCCGTTTAATTGCGCTTGGGTTCTTTCGTCTGCCAATACAATTTCTTCTATTTGTTTCGGGGTTAAATCCAAAGGTAATTTAATCGTGAAACGCATTTTTCCGTTGAAGGAAACAGGATATTCCTTTTCACTTTCCACCAAATACTTTTCTTCGAATTTTGGAAAAGCCACAGTTGAAACTCCCATATAATCATTTAATCCTTTAATCTTTAAATCTTTTAATTTTAAATTATACCATAATTCCTCGGCAATGTGTGGTGCATAGGGCGAAATTAAAATGGCTAAAGGTTCTAAAATAGCGCGGTGATGACATTTTAATTGTGCCAATTCGTTTACACAAATCATAAATTGTGATACCGAGGTGTTGAACGAAAAATTCTCAATATCCTCAGTTACTTTTTTGATGGTTTTGTGTAAGGCTTTGTACATCTCTGCCGTTGGTTCTTCGTTGGTAACTATCAAACCATTTTCATCAAAGTATAAACGCCATAATTTTTTTAAGAAACCAAACACACCTGTAATTCCTGCGGTATTCCAAGGTTTGGCTTGTTCCAATGGGCCTAAAAACATTTCGTACAAACGCAACGTATCGGCTCCGTATTCGTTACAAATGTCATCGGGGTTTACCACGTTGTATTTGGATTTGGACATTTTTTCGACTTCTCTTTCAACTCGATATTTATCACCTTCTTCTAATATAAATTTAGCATGCAAAAATTCAGGCTGCCATTTTCTAAACAAGTTTATATCTAATTCATCTGATAAATTTACAAGAGAAACATCAACATGAATTTTACTAAAAGTTGGAACTGAAGTCCCAGTTAAAGCAGTTATTTTTTCTAAAGCAATTTTGTTTTTTTCAGGATTATAAAAATCTTCAACAATGCCTTTCGAAACATAAACATCTTGTCTTTGATTTACTCTATAAACAAACGCACTCATTCCCAAAATCATCCCCTGATTAATCAATTTCTTGAAGGGTTCTTCGGTAGGGGCAAATCCTTTGTCTTTCAAAAATTTATTCCAAAAACGAGAGTACAACAAATGCCCTGTGGCATGTTCGCTTCCGCCTAAGTATAAATCCACACTTTCCCAATATTTTAAAGCGTCTGCACTGGCAAATTCATTTTCATTAGTTGCATCCATATAACGCATCCAATACCAAGAACTTCCTGCCCAAC
>CAYQSQ010000033.1:20708-22076 GCA_964420215.1 uncultured Flavobacterium sp.
GCAGCCTGGCATGGTGTTCAATTCCAACGGAAAAACCGTAACGTGGTCAATCAAGTCGTTATTCACCACTTTGTTATTTACGGTGTCCCAAGCCCAAACGGTGGCGTTGCCTAAAGGCGGTTGACCATCTTCGGTAGGTAAATACTTTTCTACTTCAGGTAATACAATGGGTAAGTGTTTAGCCTCAATCATTTGAGGTAAGCCATTCACGTAATATACGGGGAAAGGTTCGCCCCAATATCTTTGACGAGAAAACACCGCATCACGCAAACGGTAATTGGTTTTTCCTTTTCCTTGCCCAATGGCTTCTAATTGTTCTATGACTTTTTTGGTAGCATCTTTATAACCCAAACCGTTTAAAAAGTCGGAGTTTGTCAATTCAAAACCGCTTTTTTCGGCAAAGGCTTTTTCTGAAATATCTTGATTAAAAATATTTTTTATGGCTGGCATTCCGTTTTGTCCTTTAAAGAAATTCGCAAACGCATAATCACGCTCATCGCCTGCAGGTACAGCCATTACAGCGCCTGTTCCGTAACCAGCCAATACGTAATCGCCAATCCAAACCGGAATCGGTTCTTTGGTAAACGGATGTTCAGCATACGCCCCAGTAAATACACCCGAAATCGTTTTTACATCTGCCATTCTTTCTCTTTCCGAACGTTTAGCTGTAGCTTCCACATAAGCTTCCACAGCAGCTTTTTGCTCTGGCGTAGTAATTTGTGCCACCAATTCGTGTTCGGGAGCTAAGGTCATAAAGGTTACGCCGAAAATGGTGTCGGGGCGGGTGGTGAAAATCCTCACCCCCAACCCCTCTCCAAAGGAGAGGGGAGTTTCCCGAGAGGATAATTCTTGTTTGATGGTTGTCAATACGTTACCAATTTCAGAATTTACCTCTTCATTAGTAAAACGGATGACTTTAAAACCATGTTTTTGTTCTAAAACTAATGTTCTTTCTTCGTCTAATTCTTGTTGTTCTTTAGAATTGTGATACCCACCATCAACTTCAATAATTAGTTTTTTTTCTAAACACACAAAATCAGCAATAAAATTGCCGATTAAATGTTGTCTTCTAAATTTAGATTCTAGTTTTCTATTTCTAATTTCTTCCCATAAAGTATCCTCTTCAGGTGTGGGTTGTTTACGCATTTCTTTAGCATGATTCAAAAGAATAGAAGCGTTTAAACCATCACCAGTCATATATCCGAGTTGAGCTCCCTCTCCTTTGGAGAGGGCTGGGGTGAGGATATTAAACACTACTTCCGCACCAATACTCTTCCCAATCCAGTTTCTCTGCGATTCTTTAATACTTTCGTTCCAATCAATGGTGTCTAAACCTTGTAATAATCTTTCGGCATAGGCAGAAATGCG
>CAYQSQ010000034.1:0-21059 GCA_964420215.1 uncultured Flavobacterium sp.
ATTAATAAAAAGAATCCTAGATTTAAACAAAGACAAGGATAGTTATGGCAAGAATTGCAGGGGTTGATATACCAAAACAAAAAAGAGGAGTTATTTCTTTAACTTATATCTACGGTATAGGTTCAAGTAGAGCTAAAAATATTTTAGCGAAATCTCAAGTGAGCGAAGATAAAAAAGTTCAAGATTGGGATGATGATGAAATTGGAAGAATTCGTGAAAATGTAGGGGAATTTAAAATTGAAGGAGAATTACGTTCAGAAACTCAATTGAATATCAAACGTTTGATGGATATCGGATGTTATAGAGGTTTAAGACACAGATCTGGTTTACCATTGCGTGGTCAAAGAACTAAAAATAACTCTAGAACTAGAAAAGGTAAAAGAAAAACTGTTGCTAATAAGAAAAAAGCAACTAAATAATATTTTAATTGTATGGCTAAGTCAAATACAAAAAAACGTAAAGTTATTGTTGAATCTGTTGGAGAAGCGCATGTTAGTGCAACTTTCAACAACATTATTATCTCACTTACTAATAAAAAAGGCGATGTTATAGCATGGTCGTCTGCTGGTAAAATGGGATTCAGAGGTTCTAAGAAAAACACACCTTATGCTGCGCAAATGGCAGCCGAAGACGCTTCTAAAGTTGCTTTAGAGGCAGGTTTGAAAAAAGTAAAAGTGTATGTAAAAGGGCCAGGTAATGGTAGAGAGTCCGCAATACGTACTTTACACAATGGAGGTATAGAAGTTACTGAAATTATTGATGTTACTCCAATGCCACATAATGGTTGTAGACAACCAAAGAGAAGAAGAGTTTAATTTTATTAGTATAATCGTGATAGGTTTTAATTATCGAAGGAAAGACCTTAATTCATAATTCTATCGCAAATAATTTTTTTATGGCAAGATATACAGGTCCAAAAACTAAAATAGCAAGAAAATTTGGAGAAGCTATTTTTGGTGACGATAAAAGTTTTGAAAAGCGTAATTATCCACCAGGTCAACATGGTTTAGCAAAAAAGAGAGGTAAAAAATCTGAGTATGCAGTTCAGTTGATGGAAAAACAAAAAGCAAAATATACTTATGGTATATTAGAAAAGCAATTCAGAAATTTATTTGAAAAAGCAACAAGTTCTAAAGGTGTTACAGGTGAAGTTTTATTACAACTGTGTGAGCGTCGTTTAGATAATGTTGTGTATCGATTAGGTGTTTCTTCTTCTAGAAGAGGAGCTAGACAATTGGTTTCCCACAGACACATCACTGTTAATGGAGATGTTGTAAATGTGCCTTCTTACCAAGTTAAACCGGGTGATGTTATAGCGGTAAGAGAGAAGTCTAAGTCATTACAAGTTATTGAACAAGCTATTACTAGCAATAGTACGGTTTATGATTGGTTAACTTGGAATAAAGATACTTTACAAGGTAATTTCGTTTCTGTTCCAGAAAGAATTCAAATACCTGAAAATATAAAAGAACAATTCATCGTCGAGTTGTATTCTAAATAATCTTGATAATAATCTAAATATGGCAATATTAAATTTCCAAAAACCTGATAAGGTAATCATGATTGATTCAACTGATTTTGAAGGTAAGTTTGAGTTCAAACCTTTAGAACCTGGTTACGGATTAACAGTTGGTAATGCTTTACGTAGGGTTTTATTATCATCTCTTGAAGGTCATGCCATTACGTCAATCAGAATTGATGGTGTAGAGCATGAGTTTTCTACGATACCTGGTGTTGTAGAGGATGTTACCGAAATCATTTTAAATCTAAAACAAGTTCGTTTTAAGAGTCAGATTGCTGATACTTCCAATGAATTGGCTACTATTAATATTTCAGGTGTTGAACAGCTGACTGCAGGTCATTTTCAGAAATTTATTTCTGGATACCAAATTTTAAATCCTGATTTAGTTATATGTAATTTAGAAAGCAATGTATCTCTTTCTTTAGAAATTAATATTGATAAGGGTAGAGGCTACGTTCCTGCAGAGGAAAATAAAAAGTCAAACGCTCCACTTGGAACAATTTTTATTGACTCGATATTTACACCTATTAAAAATGTAAAGTATTCGATAGAGAATTTCCGTGTTGAACAAAAAACAGATTTTGAGAAATTAGTTTTCGAAATTATTTCAGACGGTTCAATTCATCCTAAAGATGCTTTAACAGAAGCTGCCAAAATTTTGATACACCATTTTATGTTGTTTTCAGATGAGCGTATTACGTTAGAGGCGGATGATGTTTCTCAAACAGAAACGTATGATGAAGAGTCTTTACACATGAGACAATTGCTTAAAACAAAATTAACGGATATGGATCTTTCTGTGCGTGCTATTAATTGTTTAAAAGCAGCTGAAGTAGAAACATTAGGTGATTTAGTGTCTTTCAACAAAAATGATTTGATGAAGTTTAGAAATTTTGGAAGAAAATCATTAGTTGAGTTAGATGAGTTAGTTGATTCCAAAAACTTGTCTTTTGGAATGGATTTAAGCAAATATAAATTGGATAAAGAATAATTTTTTAATTATTCAAATTAGTTAGAAAAAATGAGACACGGTAAAAAAAATAATCATTTAAGTAGAAAAACGGCGCATAGAAAATCTATGTTAGCCAATATGGCTTGTTCTTTAATTGAGCACAAACGTATCAATACTACTGTTGCTAAAGCAAAGGCATTAAAACAATTCGTTGAGCCAATTGTGACAAAGTCTAAAGATGACACTACGCACAACAGACGTATATGTTTTTCGTACTTAAGAAGTAAAGAGGCGGTAACTGAATTGTTCAGAGAAGTTTCTGTAAAAGTAGGTGATCGTCCAGGAGGTTATACACGTATTATCAAGTTAGGTAATCGTTTAGGTGATAATGCTGATATGGCAATGATTGAATTGGTTGATTTTAATGAAATCTATTCGCCTAAAGCTCCTGCTAAGAAAAAATCGACTAGAAGAGGGAAATCAACAAAGTCTGAAGGTACTGCTGATGCTCAACCTGAAGTTACTTCTGAAGAATCGAGTTCAAATGAATAAATTATTCATTTAAATAATAATCTAAAAAGGATAAACTTGTTAAAGTTTATCCTTTTTTTTGTTTAATTTTGTGTCAAATTTAAAAAATGAAATATACATATAGAGACGAGGCTTTTATTTTACTTCATGATGGTACTATTTTTAAAGGTAAATCAATAGGTATACAAGGCACGGCTTTCGGTGAGGTTTGCTTTAATACGGGTATGAGTGGTTATCAGGAGATTTTTACAGATCCTTCTTATTTGGGTCAGATTATGATTTCCACTAACGTTCATATTGGGAATTATGGTGTAAACGAAACTGAGGATACGGAATCGGCTGGAATTAAAATTTCGGCTTTGGTTTGCAAGAGCTTTTCTTTTACAAATTCAAGACCCAATTCAACGGGAGATTTGAAGTCGTATTTTGAAAAGAATAATATTATTGCAATTAGCGATGTTGATACACGGGCATTGGTTACGCATATTCGTGAAAATGGTGCTATGAATGCTGTAATCACGACAGATATTACCAATTTAGAATCGCACAAAGAGAAGTTAAATTCGTATCCTGATATGAAAGGAATGGAATTAGCTTCAAAAGTATCAACTACGGAACCTTATTTTTATGGTTCTCCTGATGCAAAGTACAAAGTTTCCGCTTTGGATTTAGGTATCAAAAGCAATATATTAAGAAGTTTAGCGAGTAGAGATTGCTATGTAAAAGTATTTCCTTATACAGCTAGTTATTCTGATTTAAAAAGTTTTAACCCTGATGGTTACTTTTTGTCTAATGGGCCTGGCGATCCCGAACCTTTAGAAAATCCGATACAAGTAGCAAAAGATATTCTTAAAAATAATCATCCATTGTTTGGGATTTGTTTAGGACATCAAGTTATTGCTCTGGCTAATGGAATTGCTACTTATAAAATGTTTAACGGGCACCGTGGTATAAATCATCCTGTGAAAAATTTACTTACAGGTAAGTGTGAGATTACGTCTCAAAATCATGGGTTTGCTGTGGTGAGAGAAGAAGTTGAAAATCATCCAGAAGTAGAGATTACACATGTTCATTTAAACGACAATACAGTGGCAGGGATTAGAATCGAATCTAAAAACTGTTTTTCAGTTCAATATCATCCTGAAGCAAGTCCTGGTCCGAATGATTCAGTCTATTTATTCGACCATTTTATAGAAGTTATTAATAAATCAAAAAATTAAATTATGAGTATCATTGTTAAAATTCATGCAAGACAAATATTAGATTCTAGAGGGAATCCAACTGTTGAAGTTGATGTACACACAGAATATGGAATTATCGGGCGTGCAGCAGTACCTTCTGGAGCATCAACGGGTGAGCATGAAGCAGTTGAATTACGTGATGGAGGAAAAAACTATGTAGGAAAAGGAGTTTTAAAAGCAGTTGAGAATGTGAATACAGAAATAGCATCAGCTATAATCGGTATGGATGTGTTTTCTCAAAATGCAATAGATAAAGCAATGATTGATTTGGATGGTACATCAAACAAATCAAGATTAGGGGCAAATGCTATTTTAGGTGTTTCTTTGGCTGTTGCTAAAGCTGCCGCTGCTGAAATTGGGATGCCTTTATACCGTTATGTAGGTGGTGTTAGTGCTAACACGTTGCCATTACCGATGATGAATATCATCAATGGTGGTTCGCATTCAGACGCACCGATTGCATTTCAAGAGTTTATGATTATGCCTGTAAAAGCAAAAACGTTTACACACGCGATGCAAATGGGTACTGAAATTTTTCATAGTTTGAAAAAAGTATTACATGATAGAGGTTTAAGTACAGCTGTTGGTGACGAAGGAGGTTTTGCTCCAAATTTAGCAGGTGGAACTGAAGATGCATTAGATTCAATTCGTTTAGCCGTTGAAAAAGCGGGATATACTTTTGGTGGTGATGTAATGGTAGCCTTAGATTGTGCTTCTGCAGAATTTTATGAAAACGGAAAATACGATTATACAAAGTTTGAAGGAGATAAAGGAACTGTAAGAACTTCTAAAGAACAAGCGGAATATTTAGCGGAATTAGCAACTAAATATCCAATTATTTCTATCGAAGACGGTATGGACGAAAACGATTGGGATGGTTGGAAATATTTAACTGAATTGATCGGTAAAAAAGTACAATTAGTTGGAGATGATTTATTTGTAACTAACGTTGAACGTTTATCAACAGGTATCGAAAAAGGAATTGCAAATTCGATCTTGATTAAAGTAAACCAAATCGGTACATTAACAGAAACTATTGCAGCAGTTAATATGGCACACAACGCAGGATATACATCTGTAATGTCACACCGTTCTGGAGAGACAGAAGACAACACGATTGCTGATTTAGCAGTAGCATTAAATACAGGTCAAATCAAAACAGGTTCTGCTTCACGATCTGATCGTATGGCTAAATACAATCAATTATTACGTATTGAAGAAGAATTAGGAGAAGTAGCTTACTTCCCTCAAGATAAAGCATTTAAAGTAAAAAGATAATTTTTGTTTTTTTGTTTGAAATAGCAAAGGAGCTTCATTTGGAGCTCCTTTTTTTATAAATTTAAAATCATAAAATATGAATAACACGGGATTTAATGTCAAATTAATACCACTAATTGTCGGGATTATTATTTTGATCATTTTTATTTCAAAATCAACAGTCACGATAAGTTCAGGGCAAGCGGGGGTTTTGTACAAAACATTTGATGGAGGAGTTGTAACAACAGAGCGTCCTTTAGGAGAGGGTTTTCATCTGGTTGCCCCTTGGAACGAAGTTTTTACGTATGAAGTTAGGCAACAAGAAATTTCAGAAAGAATGCAAGTGTTGTCTTCAAATGGTTTGGAAATCAAGTTGGATGCAACAGTTTGGTTTCAGCCACAATCTGAAAATGTAGCGAAATTACATCAAGAAAAAGGAGATCAATATATCGATCGAGTTATTCGACCTGCGATCCGTTCGGCATCTCGTAGTGTTGTAGGAAGATATACTCCTGAACAGTTGTATTCTACTAAAAGAGATGCCATTCAAGAAGAGATTTATGAAGAGACTAAAACAATATTATCCAAACAGTTTATACAATTAAACGAAATTTTGGTGCGTGATGTGACTTTGCCACAAACGATTAAAACAGCAATTGAAACCAAATTAAAACAAGAACAAGAATCTCTAGAATACGAGTTTCGCTTACAAAAAGCAAAAAAAGAAGCCGAAAGACAACGTATTGAGGCCGAAGGTAAAGCCAATGCAAATAAAATATTGAGCGCATCGTTAACCGATAAAATTTTACAGGAAAAAGGAATTGAAGCAACATTAGAATTGTCAAAATCACCCAACTCAAAAGTGATTGTAATCGGGTCTGGTAAGTCCGGAATGCCTATAATTTTAGGAAATCAGTAAATTTTTTAACCATGAAAATCAAAGACGTATTTCCTATATTAGATGAAATAGCACCACTTGCTTACGCTGAAAGTTTTGATAACGTAGGGTTGTTGGTTGGTAATCAAAATAATCTTTTAACAGGGGTTTTGGTGTGCCACGATGCACTCGAAGAAGTTGTGGAAGAAGCTATTACGAATAAATGTAATTTAATTGTTTGTTTTCACCCTATTTTATTTTCGTCTATAAAAAAAATAACAGGAAAAAACTATGTTGAAAGAGCGGTGATAAAAGCAATCAAAAATGACATCTCCATTTACGCATTACACACCGCGTTAGATAATCATAAAAACGGTGTAAATAAAGTGTTTTGCGATGCTTTGGGTTTAATCAATACACGGATTTTAATTCCAAAAGAAAAGACGATTAAAAAGTTAGAAGTATATACCGTTCCAGAAAATGAAGCACAATTGCGTCAAGCATTATTTAGTGCAGGAGCAGGTCAAATCGGTAATTACGAAAACTGTAGCTTTACCCTTACCGGAGTCGGAACCTATCAAGGAAATGAAAATAGTAATCCTAAAATAGGCAAGCGGGGAGAGTTTAAAACCGCAACAGAAATTAAGATAAGTGTTCTTTTTGAAAATTATTTAGAGGGGCGTATTTTGGCAGCGATGCGAGAAAATCATATCTATGAAGAGATTGCTTATGAAGTGTATGAACTACTTAATACAAATCAAAATATAGGTTTAGGGATGATTGGTGAATTGCCCGCGCCAATGAGCGAAATGGATTTTTTTAAACATGTTCAAAAAAGTATGGATGCAAAAGGGATTCGACATAGTCCATTCTTAAATAAAAAAATACAAAAAGTAGCGGTTTTAGGAGGTTCAGGAAGTTTTGCGATCGGTCAAGCGATCCAACAAAAAGCCGATGTTTTTTTAACGGCGGATTTAAAATACCATCAGTTTTATGAGGCTGAAAATAAGATAATAGTCGCGGATATCGGTCACTACGAAAGCGAAAGTTACACAAAAAAATATATAAGTGAATTTCTTATCAAAAAAATGACTAATTTTGCAGTCGTTTCATCTAATGTAAACACGAATCCTATTAAGTACTATAACTATGGCAAATACTAAACAAGTTACTACAAGTGTTGAAGAGAAATTAAGAACTCTTTACGACTTACAGTTAATTGATTCTAAAATTGATGAAATCATCAGTGTACGTGGCGAATTACCTCTCGAAGTACAAGATTTAGAAGATGAAGTTTTAGGTTTATCAAATCGTGTAGCTAAATTGGTAGAAGAGTCGAAATTAATTGACGATAATATCAAATTGAAAAAGAATTCAATTGACGAGCACAAAGAAGCTATCGCAAGATATACAGAACAACAAAATAATGTGCGTAATAACAGAGAATATAACTCTATTACCAAAGAAATTGAATTTCAGGAATTAGAGATTCAATTAGCAGAAAAACAAATTAAAGAATTAAAGGCAAGTACCGAGCACAAAAAATCAATTATTGAGCAAACAAAAGAGCAACTAAATGAAAAAAAGACACATTTAGAACATAAAAAATTGGAGCTTAAAGGTATTTTATCTGAAACAGAAAAAGAAGAGCGATTTTTATTGGAGCACTCCAAACTTATTCAAGAAAATATAGAAGAGCGTTTATTAGCCGCATACAGACGTATTCGTAGCAGTATGAAAAATGGATTGGCAGTTGTTTCTATAGAAAGAGGTGCCTCTGCAGGATCATACTTTACAATTCCTCCTCAGATTCAATCAGAGATTGCGGCACGTAAAAAAATAATGACGGACGAGCACAGCGGACGTATCTTAGTTGATGAAGTTTTAGCACAAGAAGAAACAGAAAAAATAGCAAAACTGTTAGCGGATTTTGTGATATAACTAAAATTTGCAACAATAAATAAAAAAGGTCTTGGATGTTAAAATTCAAGACCTTTTTTATTTCTATTTTAGAAAAAATGTCAGGAATGCAATCGCAATTCGACTATCTTAATGTATTTAAAATAAAAAAATCATGAGCAAAGTAAAACATCTTTTCGCAATTATTCTATTGATTTCATTTTCAAGTCTATCAGCGCAAGAAAACGAAGAAGAAAACACAACCTCCAATATCCAAAATTATACGCCATCTAAATTGTTAGAAATTGGCAAGTGGGACATCAAATGGTTTAATAATTTGTATACCGAAAGCAAAAATGAATTTAATAGTATTGAAGCAACAATTCCGAGACAAAATTTTTTCAATTCTTCCATTGAGGTTTTTACAGGAATCACAGACTCTAAATGGCTGAATGTTGGGGTAATTGCAGAGTTTAGATCCAATACCTTTGCAGGGAGTGATGCGTTGAGTGTTTTTAAATTTGAAAATAAACAAGGTGTGGCCCGTTCAGGTTTAGGTCATATAGCACCATCGGTCAAAATTGCACCTTTCAAAAAAATAAGCAATTTGTCGTTACAAAGTTCTTTTTACATACCAACCCATGATAAAGAGTCGGATGCTAATGGATATTTAGCTGAAAAGAGCTTTATCTGGCAAAATCGAATTTTTTACGATCAAAAGTTAGGTGATAAATTTCAGGTTTTTACCGAAATTGGCGCGCGTTGGTTTATGGGAGATACCGCAGAGGGCTACGCAAACAATAGCATCGACATTGCTCCAGGGGTATTTTTTAGTTATTTTCCAACGCCTAAATTTACGGTGTTAACTTTTGCACAACACGCTCAATTATTGAGTGTTTCTAATAATTATGAGCGCAATTACACCGCGTTAGGTGGTGGTGCTAAATATCAATTAACCAAAACCCTTAACGCGGAAGTGTTATACAGTAATTTTGTAAGAGGAGACGATACCGGATTAGGACAATCCTTTAATTTTGGGTTAAGAGCTATATTTTAGAACTGATAAATATGTATACCTCTTTAATAATATTTTATATTTGCGTAAATCATACGCATATATAAAATGGAACTAACTCAAAATATTAAAGTAGCAGTTGACGCTATTGTTTTTGGATACGAAGATAATACTCTAAATGTATTACTGATAAAACAAAAGTTTGGACTAATGAAAAATCAATGGGCATTGGTCGGGGGGTTTGTTAAAGACAATGAAACGTTAAATGATGCTGTAAATAGAGAACTTCAAGAAGAGACAGGAATAAAAGTAAGTTATTTAGAACAGCTATATACCTTTGGTGATAATGTAAATCGTGACCCAAGATTTCAAGTAATATCTGTGGCTTATTTTGCATTGGTAAATTCTACAAAATTAGTTTTAAGCGCAGATAGCGACGCCGAAGAAGCTCAATGGTTTCCTATAAATAAATTGCCACAATTGGCTTTTGATCATTTGTTGATTATACAAACTGCGCAAAAACGACTTCAAGACAAATTAACATATCAACCAATTGGGTTTGATTTACTTCCTAAAGAGTTTCTTTTTTCGGAATTAGAAAATCTGTATTGTACAATTTTAGAAAAAGAAATTGATCGCAGAAATTTTAGAAAAAAGATATTAAGTTTCGGAATTATAGAAGAAACTGAAAAATTCGGAAAGAGAACTAAGGGAAGACCCGCAAAACTATATCAGTTCAAAAAACAAGAATATAATAAGTTAGCCAAAAAAGGATTTTTATTCGAAATTAATTTTGCGTAAAAATAACGCAAAATATTTTGTTGCTAAATATATTAATATAACTTTGCGTAATAATTACACAAAAAAGAAATTATGATATTAAATTTAGACCAAAATTTTAAACCCTTAGATGGAGAAGAGATCCAATTTGAAAGTTTTATTTTTTCAGGTGGTGAGCCTCATATCAAAATAATCCCAAATTTTGATAAATCAAAAGAAGTAACTATTACGCACCGATTAAACTCTTTTAATGATTTAGGTTTACTTTGTTTAGCCGTTGATGCATTACAAAGAATGGAAGTAAAATTGGATAATTTAGTTATTCCTTATTTCCCTGCCGCAAGGCAAGACAGGGTAATGATTAAAGGTGAACCACTATCTGTAAAAGTATATGCCAATATTATTAACAATTTAAATTTCAAAAAAGTTATCATTTTTGATGCACATTCAGAGGTAACTCCAGCCGTTTTAAATAATTGTGAGGTAATTTCCAATCACAAATTCATTCAAAAAATAATAAAAGAAATTGGAAACGAGGTACTATTAATTTCGCCAGATGGCGGCTCTTTAAAGAAGATTTATAAAGTTTCCGAATTTTTAGGAGGGGTAGATGTAATCGAATGTAGTAAAAGTAGAGATGTGAAAACTGGAAAACTAACAGGCTTCAAAGTTTATGCAGACGATTTGCAAGGAAAAGACTGTTTGATAGTTGATGATATTTGTGATGGTGGCGGAACTTTTATTGGTTTAGCGGATGAGCTAAAAAACAAGAATGCAGGTAAATTATATTTAGCGGTAAGCCACGGGATTTTTAGTAAAGGTTTTGAAGAATTAAAATGTTTTGAAAGAATTTTTACGACAGATTCTTTTAAAAATATTAAAAATGAATATGTGAGCCAAATAAAATTAAAAGACATTTTATGAAATATACCATTGAAAATATAAACACTGAAAATAAATTTCTATTCTTTTGGAGTCACCAACCTTCAAAAGACGGCACGATAACAAAGACCTGCTTCAGTCAATGGTGGAAAAGTAGTTTTACTGTTAATGATATTGAATACAAAACGGCTGAACATTGGATGATGGCAAAAAAAGCGGAGTTGTTTGGAGACAAAGACGTATTAGAAAAGATTTTAGTTTGCAAATCACCAGCAGAAGCCAAAAAACTTGGTAGAGAAGTTCGAAATTATAAAGATGAAATTTGGTTAGCTAACAGATTTCAAATAGTAAAAGAGGGAAATTTATATAAGTTTAGTCAGAATGAAAATTTAAAACAATTTCTTTTAAAAACACAAAACAGAATTCTTGTTGAAGCTAGTCCTGTTGATACAATTTGGGGAATCGGAATGGCAATTGAAAACAATGATATTTACAATCCAAAAAAATGGAATGGACTAAATCTATTAGGATTTGCTTTAATGGAAACTAGAGATGAATTAATTAACACCTTAAACAAATAAAAAAATGAATCCCTTATTATTAACAGACGGTTACAAAGTTGATCATAGAAGACAATACCCTGATGGAACCACACTAGTATATTCTAATTGGACACCTCGAAAAAGTAGAATTGATGGTGTTGAAGAAGTTGTACTTTTCGGACTACAATATTTTATCAAAAAATACATATTAGAAGATTTTGAAACTTATTTTTTCAAACAACCAAAAGAAAAAGTTGTGGCAGAATACAGCCGACGAATCAATAATTATTTAGGTGAAAATCAAGTTGGGACAAAACATATTGAAGACTTACACGATTTGGGCTATATTCCAATGGTAATTAAAGCATTGCCAGAAGGCGCAAGTGTACCGATGAGAGTGCCAATGTTTACAATGTACAATACTTTACCAGAATTTTTTTGGCTAACTAACTACTTTGAAACTTTGGTTTCAGCAGTCGTATGGATGCCTTGTACTTCTGCAACTATTGCAAAACAATACAGAAAGGTTTTAGATAAATTCGCATTGGAAACTTCTTCAATACCTGAATTTGTAGATTGGCAAGGGCACGACTTCTCCATGCGAGGAATGGCAGGTATCGAAGCCAGTTTGATTTCTGCTTGTGGGCATTTACTAAATTTTAGCGGAACTGACACTATTCCTGCAATTTCATTATTAGAAAATTATTACAATGCAAATTCAGATGATGAATTGATTGGTGGTTCTGTTGCAGCCACAGAGCATAGTGTAATGTGTATGGGAACAATTGAAGATGAAATAGGAACTTTTAAAAGACTGATTTGTGAAGTATATCCAAAAGGCATAGTGTCGATCGTTTCAGATACTTGGGATTTGTGGAAAGTATTAACCGAATATCTTCCAAAATTAAAAAATGAAGTATTGAATAGAGATGGAAAAGTAGTAATTAGACCGGATAGTGGTGATCCAGTTGATATTATTTGCGGTAATCCAAACGGAAAAAACGACAATGAGAAAAAAGGAGTTATTGAATTACTTTGGGAAACTTTTAGCGGAACTACCAATACAAAAGGTTTCAAAGAATTAGATTCACATATAGGAGCTATTTATGGCGATAGTATAACAGTTGCAAGAGCAACGCAAATCTGTGAAAGACTGAAACAAAAAGGATTTGCTTCAACAAATGTAGTTTTTGGAATCGGTTCATATACTTATCAATATAACACAAGAGATACTTTTGGATTTGCGATGAAAGCAACCTATGGCGAAGTAAATGGACAAGGTAGAGAAATTTTTAAAGACCCAATAACAGATGATGGAACAAAAAAATCAGCAAAGGGATTAATGAAAATTGAACTCGAAAACGGATCATATAAACTAACTGATCAAGCAACTTGGGAACAAGAAAAACAAGGAGAATTAAAAGAGGTTTTTAGAGATGGTAAACTACTAATAGAGCAAAGTTTAGCTAAAATTAGGCAGCGTGTAAAATAATAACGACTAATATATCCGTCAGGAAATACATTTTTTAACGTCTAATAAAAAAATAAGCACATGTCTCATATCGTCATCATCGGCAACGGAATTTCGGGCGTCACTTTAGCCCGACATATTCGAAAAAATTCAGAGAAGAAGATTACCATAATCTCCTCAGAGAGTGAGTATTTTTTTTCGCGTACCGCTTTAATGTATGTGTATATGGGGCATATGACGTTTGAAAACACCCAACCTTACGAAACAGGTTTTTGGAAAAAAAACAAGATTAATCTAGTTAAGGGATTTGTCGAGCATGTGGATACAACCAATAAGCAATTACAATTGAAAGAGGGGAGTGCCATATCATACGATATCTTAGTTTTAGCCACAGGTTCTAAACCAAATAAATACGGTTGGCCAGGTCAAGACCTAAAAGGAGTGATGGGCATGTATCACAAACAAGATTTAGATACTTTAGAGCAATACGCCCCCAATAATCAAGTATGCAAACGAGCTGTAATTGTAGGCGGTGGATTAATTGGTATAGAGATGGCTGAGATGTTACGAAGTCGTGATATAGCCGTTACTTTTTTGGTCAGAGAAAGCAGCTTTTGGAACGGTGTTTTACCTGCTGGGGAAAGCGAAATGATAAATAATCATATTAAGGAACATCATATAGACTTGCGATTAGGAGCGAGTTTAAAAGAAATAAAATCGGATGAAAACGGTAGGGTTAAGTCCGTTATTTTGGAGGGAACAGAAGAAGAAATCCTATGTAACGTAGTCGGTTTAACTGCGGGTGTTTCACCCAATATTGATTTCTTAAAAAAATCGGGGATTGAATTGGGTCGGGGTGTAAAAGTTAACCGTTTGTTACAGACAAATATCAAAGACGTGTATGCGATCGGGGATTGTGCCGAGCAACACGAAGCGATTGGTGATCGTCGTGCGATTGAAGCCGTTTGGTATACAGGTCGTATGATGGGAGAAACCTTAGCGCAAACCATTTGTGGGAATCCAACCGAGTATAAGCCAGGACATTGGTTTAATTCTGCCAAGTTTTTAGATATCGAGTATCAAACCTACGGTTGGGTTTGGGCTAAACCAAAAGAAAATGAAGCTCGTTTTTATTGGGAACATGCAAGTGGTAAAAAATGTATACACTTCAGTTACGACAAAAATACACGAGATTTTATTGGTATTAATACATTTGGAATCCGAATGCGTCATGAGTTTTTTGATGCCGTACTTACAAAAAAACAATCTATCGAACATGTGTTAACTCATTTAGCCGATGCTAATTTTGACCCTGAGTTTTACAAATTACATGAACCCGAAATCATCACCCAGTTTAATCTCGAAAATGGAACCAACTTGATTTTGAAAAAGAAAAGTTGGGCACGTATTTTTTCGTAATAATAAAAACTAAAATTCAGATGAAAAGTATTAAAAATATTGGATTACTTATAGCTATAGTTGGTTTCGCTCTTTTTACAGCCAGTATATTTACGGGTTCTAACAACGTGTCGCAACAAACTTTTAACGTTTGGGCATCACAACATATCAAAAGTGAATTTTTTGTAGAAAAAGCAACGCAAGAGATTGTTGGCAAAGAGATGTCAGCGTATGCACTTTCTTCTAAAATCATTGAAATTGCTGAAGCCTCCAATGCGCATTATCAAGCCGAAACAGAGATACAATGGGATAAAATTATTTGGATCAAATGGAACTCAACTTATAAAGATCTCGTATATCCTTTGGTTAGAGAATCCGCAACAGGTTGGTTTTCGGAGCATCAAGGGTTGTTTTTCTTTTTGACTTTTGGGTTAGCTATTTTAGGCGGTTTAATGCTGTTTATACCCGATTATAAATTACTAGGACCTGAAGGAATTAAAAACAACGGGATTTTTCAGCATTCGGCTACCAACAGGGGTATTTTGGGTTTAACTGCTTTTTTCTTTTTTGTCGGATTTTATGTGTTATTATATTTTTTTCCGAATTATTTAGTCAATCCTATATTAGCTGTAAATCCAATCAGTAAATCGTTAAGTGGTAGTCCTGCGAGTCAATGGTTTTTATACGGATTTATGTATTGTGCGGTAATGAGTGTGTTTGCGGTGCGTATGTTTATCAAATACCGACACAATCGGTATCAAATGATCCGAACGGCGGTTGTGTTATTTTTCCAGATCGCTTTTGCGTTTTTGATTCCCGAAATATTAGTAGCCTTTAATAAACCATGGTTTGATTTTAAAAATGCGTGGCCGTTAAACTATACTTTCTTTTTTGATTGGAATATCAATAATTTAATGAATAGCGGAGGTTTAGGTTTATTTATGCTTGTTTGGGGAATTGTTTTAACGGTATTTATTGTACCTGTAATGGTTTATTTTTACGGAAAAAGATGGTATTGTTCTTGGGTGTGCGGATGCGGTGGTTTGGCTGAAACCTTAGGAGATCCGTACCGACAATTATCCAGTAAGTCTTTATTTTCTTGGAAGGTAGAGCGTTGGCTCATACACGGCGTATTGGTTTTGGCAATAGGTATGACAGCCATTACATTGTATACTTTTTTTGCTCAATTAGAAACTTGGAAAGAATTTGCTTTCGGGATTTCAGTGTATGACATACAATCAAGTTACGGTTTTTTTATAGGGTCGATATTTTCAGGCGTTATTGGTACAGGGTTTTATCCCATTTTAGGCAATCGCGTTTGGTGCCGATTTGGGTGTCCGTTGGCAGCGTATATGGGATTGATTCAGCGGTTTAAATCTCGTTTCCGAATAACAACTAACGGTGGGCAGTGTATTTCTTGCGGAAACTGTTCAACCTATTGTGAACAAGGGATTGACGTGCGTGCGTATGCTCAAAAAGGCGAAAACATTGTGAGAGCCAGTTGTGTAGGTTGTGGTGTTTGCAGTGCAGTGTGCCCAAGAGGTGTGCTTAAATTAGAAAATGGACCAGAAGATGGTCGAATCAATCCAACATCTGTATTGTTAGGGAATGACGTAGATTTGATGCAATTATTGAACAAAAAATAAAATTAATCAGGTGATTAAGCCAATACTTTTAGTGTGGATTATAAGTAGTCTTAGCCTTGTGACCGACAAAAAATATGTAAAAACGTATTTTAATGACGGAACTTTAGCACACGAAGGTTGGGTTGTCAATAGTGTTAAAACCGATTATTGGTTTTATTATTACCCCAACGGGAACAAAAAAGAAGAAGGACATTTTAAAAATAACCTCAAAACCAACTGGTGGATTTCGTACAATCAAAAGGGAGATGTACTCGAAAAAAGTGAATACAAAAATAATCAACGTAACGGTTATACATTGAAGTATGAAAATAATCAACTGGTTAGGGTTGAAAAGTATCTAAATAATCAAAAAGAAAACCAATGGAAGAGTCTCTCTTCATTTAAAAAAGATCATTCTTTGTGGTAAAAAAAACCGTTTCAATAACCGTTATCATTCCGGCGTATAACGAAGAAAAATCGATAGGTAAAGTTTTGTCAGAAATTCCAAAAGTGGTATCTGAGGTTATTGTTGTGAATAATAATTCGACCGATCAAACCGTACAAGTAGCTCAAAATCATGGAGCTACGGTACTAACCGAAAACCGAAAAGGGTATGGATATGCTTGTTTAAAAGGATTGGACTACATAGCTTTGCAAACCAAAAAGCCTGATATTGTTGTTTTTTTGGATGGAGATTATTCCGATTATCCCGAAGATTTACATGCGATAGTCGCTCCAATCATTGATAGAGATATTGATTTTGTAGTTGGCGCACGAGTGGATCATTTACGTGAAAAAGGATCGATGACGCCTCAACAAGTGTTCGGGAATGGGTTAGCTACTTTATTAATGCGGCTTTTTTTTGGCGCTCGATTTACCGATTTAGGTCCGTTTAGAGCGATCAAGTACGAGGTGCTTAAAAAATTGCAAATGCAAGATAAAACCTACGGTTGGACGGTTGAGATGCAATTGAAAATTATAAAACAAAAATTCACATACCTCGAAGTTCCTGTACGGTACAAAAACCGCATAGGAACTTCTAAAGTTTCAGGCACCGTTAAAGGAACTATTATGGCAGGGGTCAAAATTATAGGGTGGATTCTTAAATATGCTTTTACATAATGATGATTTTTATTTCGTTACTGATTCTGTTTTTATATAGTATTGCGATTCTGTTTATCTTTTTATACAGTTTAGCACAATTGAATTTGTTGTTTAATTATATCAAAGCACACAAAAAACAACGTCAACTTCCAAATTTAAATTTACAAACCGATGAGGTGCCCTATGTAACTATTCAACTTCCGTTATACAACGAAAAATATGTAACCGAGAGGTTGTTACATTGTATTTCAAAATTAGAATATCCAAAAGACAAATTCGAAATTCAGGTGCTTGATGATAGCACAGACGATTCTGTTGCGATTACCCAGCAAATTATAAAAACCATAGCAGACAAAGGTATTGATATTTCTCATATCCGACGCACCAACCGTATCGGATTTAAAGCAGGAGCGCTCAAAGCTGGGATGGAAGTGGCTAAAGGTGATTTTATAGCTGTTTTTGATGCAGATTTTTTACCTCAATCCGATTGGTTGTTGCAAACGATGCCATATTTTAAAGAGGCTTCTACAGGTGTAGTACAAACCCGCTGGGGACATTTAAACAGAGAGTATTCTGTTTTAACTAAAATTCAAGCCTTTGCCTTAGACGCTCATTTTACGATTGAACAAGTCGGTCGAAATTCGCAACAGCATTTTATCAATTTTAACGGAACGGCAGGCGTTTGGCGTAAACAATGTATCATCGATGCAGGGAATTGGGAAAGTGACACCTTAACCGAAGATTTAGATTTAAGCTACCGTGCGCAACTTAAAAAATGGAGATTTACGTATTTAGAACATGTAGTTACTCCTGCTGAATTACCAGCAATCATTAGTGCAACACGTTCGCAACAGTTCAGATGGAACAAGGGCGGAGCCGAGAATTTAATAAAAATGAAATCCAGAGTAATCTCTTCTAAAACTATATCATTAAAAACTAAAATGCACGGGATTTTACATTTATTAAATAGTTCAATGTTTTTATTTGTATTTGTGATGTCGGTACTTAGCGTGCCTGTTTTGTTCATCAAAAATACGTATTCGCATTTGGCTTTTGTATTTGATGTTATGATGTTTTTTGTAATAACTACAATCATTTTTTTTGGATGTTATTGGGTGATGTACAAAAATATTCACGGCGTAGGATTTAAAAACTTCATCGCATACATTGGTTTGTTTTTCACGTTTTATACCATAGCATTGGGATTTACGTTTCACAACACCATTGCGGTGTTAGAAGGTCTATTTGGTAAAAAAAGTGAGTTTGTCCGTACTCCTAAACTCAACTTGTCAGCACAAAAAAAATCCAATCAATGGAAATCTAATATATATCTTTCTAAAAAAATGCCAAAAAATATCATTGCCGAAGCTTTTTTTGTGCTCTATTTTGGATATGCCATGTATAGTGGATATCTGTTAAATGATTTTGCTTTATACCCTTTTCATTTGATGTTGTTGATCGGTTATGGGTATGTTTTTGTACAATCGATAGCCGCTTCAAAAGGTTAAATTGATGAAACAAATTACACCAATCACTTATGTTGTAGCACTACTGATTGCCGTATTGTACAGCTTTATAGCTTATGGGATTGATCGCTCTCAGTTTGAGTGGTTGTTAATTAGTTATATATGTATTGCGGTTTTAACGTATTGGCTTTTTCAGAAAAATTCAGAAAACAAATCATTTTTACTTGGTATTACACTAGTATTTCGGGTTGTTTTGTTATGGGGTTTGCCTACTTTATCACAAGATTTTTATCGGTTTATTTGGGATGGGCGCATGTTAGCACAGGGCATTAGTCCGTATTTGTATCTGCCCAAGGATTTGATTACGTTATCCAGTTTTAAACTTTCGCAAAGTCAAATTTTATTTGAAGGGATGGGCGGTTTGAGTGCACAACATTTCTCTAATTATCCACCACTTAATCAATTGTGTTTTTATATCGCGGGGACAGGTAGTCCGACGTCAATCATAGGAGCTGTCACTATTTTTAGGATCCTCATTATCTGTGCTGATTTTGGGATTTATCATTTTGGTACAAAATTACTTCGTCATTTTAAAAAAGATACTAACCGCATATTTTATTATCTCTTAAACCCGTTGGTTGTATTGGAGTTAACGGGTAATCTTCATTTTGAAGGTGTGATGCTCTTTTTTTTAGTGTGGGGATTATATTTATTAAGTCAAACCCGCTGGGTGTTATCGTCTGTATTAATAGGATGTTCGATTGCTATAAAATTACTTCCGTTGTTGTTGTTGCCATTAGTATATCAACGATTGGGACTCCGTAAAACGATTTGGTTTGGAGCGATGGCGATTGGTGTTAATATATTGTTTTTTGCTCCTTTTTTAACTTCTGATTTAATCCAAAAATACAGTCAAACTATTGGGCTGTGGTTTACTAATTTTGAGTTTAATGCCAGTATTTATTATGTAGTCAGGTATCTAGGTTATCAAGTAACAGGTTATAATATCATACAAACCGTAGGCAAGTTTACGCCGCTGGTCGTGTTGGGAATGGTGTTGGCTTTTACTTTTCTTAGAAAAAATAAAACAGACCAACAATTAATAACGACTATGTTACTGACATTAACAATGTATTTATTTTTATCAACCACTGTACATCCGTGGTATTTAATTTCGTTAGTGGTTTTGAGTGTGTTTACACATTATAATTTTGCTTTTTTGTGGAGTATCGTGGTTATTTTGAGCTATTATGCGTATTCAAATTTTGATTTTGAAGAGCATTTGGGTTTAGTAGCACTAGAATACGGATTGGTAATCGTTTACCTTGTAGTTGAAATAGTTAAGAAAAACAAACTCGATTTCGCCTTAAAATAGAAGTTGCACCACAAGAAATAAAATGTACCTTTGCGACTTCAAAAAACATACAATGGCATCTATTAGAAATATTGCAATTATTGCACACGTCGATCACGGTAAAACTACTTTGGTTGATAAAATTATGTATCACTGTCAGTTATTTCGTGATAACGAAAACACAGGAGACTTAATCTTAGATAATAATGATTTAGAGCGTGAAAGAGGTATTACGATTACTTCTAAAAACGTTTCTGTTTCTTATAAAGGAACAAAAATCAATATTATCGACACACCAGGTCACGCTGATTTTGGAGGAGAAGTAGAACGTGTATTGAATATGGCTGATGGCGTATGTTTGCTTGTAGATGCTTTTGAAGGACCGATGCCTCAAACCCGTTTTGTATTACAAAAAGCAATTGATTTAGGATTACAACCCTGCGTGGTTATTAATAAAGTTGACAAAGAAAATTGTACACCTGAAGAAGTTCACGAAAAAGTTTTTGACTTGATGTTTGAATTAGGTGCGCAAGAGTGGCAATTAGATTTTCCAACCGTTTACGGTTCTGCAAAAAACAATTGGATGTCTGACCACTGGACCAATCAAACAGATAATATTGAACCATTATTAGATATGGTAATTGAAAATGTACCGGCTCCAAAAGTATCGGAAGGAACACCACAAATGTTAATTACTTCATTGGATTTCTCTTCATTTACAGGTCGTATCGCTATTGGTCGTTTAGAGAGAGGTGTTTTAAAAGAAAATATGCCGATTTCATTAGTAAAAAGAGATGGCAAAGTAATCAAATCAAGAATTAAAGAATTACACACTTTTGAAGGTTTAGGCCGTAAAAAAGTTGAAGAAGTTATCGCAGGAGATATTTGCGCAATTATAGGTGTGGAAGGTTTTGAAATTGGAGATACTATTGCTGATTTCGAAAATCCAGAAGCATTACAAACTATCGCTATTGATGAACCAACCATGAGTATGTTGTTCACCATTAACGATTCGCCTTTCTTTGGTAAAGAAGGAAAATTTGTGACTTCTAGACACATTCGTGAGCGTTTGACAAAAGAATTAGAGAAAAACTTGGCCATGAAATTAGGTGAAACTGATTCTGCTGATAACTTTATGGTTTT
>CAYQSQ010000035.1:0-19069 GCA_964420215.1 uncultured Flavobacterium sp.
ACTTAGTTACTCACTTAGTTACTCACTTAGTTACTCACTTAGTTACTCACTTAGTTATTCACTTAGTTATTCTTCTCTTTGTTTATCTTCAATGTTATGTTCTAAAATGTAAAAAACAACTTTTCCAGCATTAGTTATTAAATATTTTTGAAACTGGCTATTGGGCTTATCTTTAATCGTCATTTGTATAAGTCCTTTTTCTAATAGTGGTTCAATATGAGTAACAAAGTTTTTCGTTTGGTTAGAAAGTCTTAAACAATTTTCTAAAATCTCTTTTTTCTTTTTAGGTGAACTTACAAAGTTCAGTACATTCATTTGCTCTTTTGTAATTTCTTTGGCAATTGGCAAGTACTTTTCTATTGTCTTCTCAGGTGGTAATACTTGAGTATCATTTATAGTGAGATTTAATGAGCTTGCAAGTTCATCAAGAACTTTTCTAAGTTCTTCTGAATTTAAAAGCAACCTATCCTTTTTTTCTACTCTAAAAGCTTCATGAATTGGTATTATAATAACAAAATGTCTTCTGTCTGGTTCATCGGTATCGAATTGTGCTTCAGGAGAACCATTTTTAGATAATTCTCTTTTAATGGTTGGAATACCTGTTCCTCTTCCCTCAGTAAGGCGTAGTTCTTTAAGAAATTCACCAATACGTCTGTTACGGTATCTTCTGGCTCGTACCGTTCCTTTTTCAAAATCGGTTTGTTTTAAAGATGGGTCTGTACCACTATAACTAATAATTTCAATCGCATTGGGTAATATCCGTACTTCAATAGGTTCTAATAGTTCGTAATTCCTATGATAAACCGCATTTGACAATGCTTCCTCAATAGCTTCATACGGATAATTATAAACTCTATCCGATTCCTCTCTATCACTAAATTTTGTGATTTTTTCTTTGATGATATTTGACTTGAAATAAGACAACACATCAACCAATTGTTGCTGGATGGTTCCTCTAAAAATCTTCTCTGTAAAGTTTTTAGCTCCAACTCCTTCTGGAAATTCTACCAAATCGATTTGCGCTCCTTTAAAGTATTTTTGAGGGTCGGTATTGAACATAAGCAAGCCTACATTTTTAGGAAACAAATGTTCATTGGCACCTTGAATTAAATTCATTTGCTGCGCCAATGCTTCCACACTCATTCTGGCACTTTCGTCAAAAAGTTTGCTTTTCGTTTTTTCCAAATGTTCGCGCATCAATGCAAAGCTTAAATCGCTGATTTTAGCCTGCTGATTTACTCTATCGTCAAAAGGAATTTTTGCTGTCAGTTGTATCAGTTCTATTTCCTGTTCTTGATTTGGAATGATTGTACTGGAATATTGACGAATGCGATAATTATAAGTTTTATGTTTAGCTAAAACATCATCAGGGACCTTGTACGGCCTGTTCGTTCCTGCCGAAACCCATATTGCTAAAACATGTTTTCCATCTATTTCCTCCAAGGAAAGACTGGGAAAATAAGTAGGTTGGATAAGGTTACAATAGCCTATCATCTCTTTTTGAACTGTTTCAAAAGTATCTGGATTAAAACCTTTAACGGGTCGAATGGGTTTGCCATTTTCTTCGGCTACACCTATAATAATGTAACCACTACCTTCATTTTCAAAATCATTGGCAAAAGCGCAAATGGTACGGAGAATAGCAGAAGGATCACATCTTTAACTCCATACGACTGCCTTCGACAATTTCGCCTGAAAGTAAATCTTCTATGTTGATTAATAAACTCATTATTATTTAGTTTAAAACTTCTTCTCTCACATCAACTTTACCCGTAACCACTTCACTAATCAAAGCGGTTTTGTATTCTTTTAATAGCTCGATTTCTTGTTGGGATTTGGAAATTAATGTTTCTATTCTAAGTTGTTTTTTTTCAATTTAATTAAACCGTACTGTATTATAAAAAAAGTTGTTCACATTATAAAAATAGTATATTATAACCCGATGGGTGAAATTAGATGATTTAATTTCACCCATCGGGTTATACAATCAATATTACCACTGAATATTTATCGTATTTAGAGTGATACAAAATATTTTTCTTAATCCATAGTCGCTTTGTTTATAATCGCCTCTTAACAAATCGGCAATGGACCATATAAAATTAGCGGATTCTTTTACGTTTTTCATGATTGTAATTGTCAGTTAAATTAGACCAGCTTAAGTACTTAAATAAAAGATTACAAAAGAAATTTTTCCACAAAAAAAGCGCAACAGTCATGAACTGTTGCGCTTAATAAAGAAGAGCCGATAGAGGGATTCGAACCCACGACCTGCTGATTACAAATCAGCTGCTCTAGCCAACTGAGCTACATCGGCTTATTTATTTCGGTGCAAATATAAATGGGTTTTTTTAATTTGCAAATAAATTTATTTATTTATTTCACTTAATAAATTCGTCGCGTGTGAATTTAATTCTGCACGGATTGATTTGAAATGGCTTTTAGCGTTTTCGACCTTTCTGTCGTTTACTTTTGTGATTAAATCATCAAAGGCAATAATTATTTTATCTACTAATACTTCTGAATTTTTACTTGTTTCTGAAGCATTTACTAATTCTTTAATATACACTGCTCCGATCAATTCTTCAAACACAAAATTGATATCTTTTTTTAAATCTTTTTTACTTGACATGATATACTTGTTTATTTTTTTGCAAAGTTAATTAAACTAATGTGTTAATCACCACGATAACGCACAAAGTTTCGGGGGGTTTCGTACAAATCGACTTCTAATGTTAAAGATTGATTTAGTCGTTTTCGGATTTTATTCCAAATTACCACTACTATATTTTCGGCTGTTGGATTGAGGTCTTTAAAATCAGGCACGTCTAAATTTAGATTTTTGTGGTCAAAGGCATCTTCAATTTCTTCTTTGATGATGTCTTTTAAAACTTTCATATCGATTACATAGCCTGTTTCGGGATCGATTTGCCCTGTCACGTGTACAATCATTTCATAATTGTGACCGTGGTAATTGGGGTTATTACATTTGCCAAAAATAGCATCGTTTTTTTGATCGTCCCAATCTTTACGATACAATCGGTGGGCAGCATTAAAATGTGCGGTTCGGCTTACCGTTACTTTCATATCTGATGTGATTTAAGGTGATCGTAAAATTTTTCGAAAATGATTTTAAACCATTCTGTATATTCGTCGGGATTATTAGCGATGGCTTTTGCCACATTTTCGGGCGACATCCATTGCCATGAAGCTACTTCGTCTGGATTGATTTTAGGATCATCATTATAATATCCCAACAACACAAAATCGTATTCATGTTCGGTTAATCCGTTATCAAATGGCGCTTTGTATATGAAGGAAAACAATTCTTTTAACTCGGTACTAAATCCCATTTCTTCCAAAAGGCGACGCTTACCTGCAGCGATATTGGTTTCGCCTTTTCGTTGGTGGCTGCAACAGGTATTGGTCCAAAGCAATGGCGAGTGGTATTTATGCGCCGCACGTTGCTGGATCATCATTTCTTTTTTATCATTAAAAATGAATACCGAAAATGCACGATGCAGCAAGGCTTTTTCATGAGCTTCCATTTTAGGCATCAAACCTACTTCATTATTAAACTCATCGACTAATATTACCAATTCCTCTTTCATGACTTGCTTTTTAAAACCCAAAGATACATAAAAGCAAATGTGATTAAAAACTCGACTTAATTAGAAAAACTAATACATCAATCCAATCAATCTATTACTTTTGTACTTTAATTTTTTATTATATCAATACCATGAGCTTTCTTGAAGAAATAAAACGAAGAAGAACATTTGGGATTATTTCGCATCCCGATGCAGGAAAAACAACCTTAACCGAAAAATTATTACTTTTTGGTGGGGCAATACAAGAAGCTGGTGCGGTAAAAAACAACAAAATTAAAAAAGGGGCAACCAGTGATTTTATGGAGATCGAACGACAAAGAGGAATCTCTGTCGCGACTTCGGTTTTAGCATTTAATTATAAAAACAAAAAAATAAACATTTTAGATACGCCTGGACACAAAGATTTTGCTGAAGACACTTTCAGAACCCTTACTGCGGTTGATAGCGTAATTGTAGTGATTGATGTTGCCAAAGGTGTTGAAGAACAAACCGAAAAATTAGTTGCCGTTTGCCGAATGCGTAAAATTCCGATTATTGTTTTTATCAATAAAATGGATCGTGAAGGTAAAGACGCCTTTGACCTTTTGGATGAAGTAGAACAAAAATTAGGATTACATGTAACTCCGTTGAGTTTCCCAATTGGTATGGGACAAGATTTTAAAGGTATTTATAATATTTGGGAGAAAAACATTAACCTGTTTACGGGTGATAGCCGAAAAGATATTGACGAAGTTATTTCGATAAGCGATATAGAAACCAACGAAATTGATGGTTTAATTGGCAATAAGCACGCCAACACATTACGTGAAGAGCTTGAATTAGTACGCGAAATTTATCCCGAGTTTAATCAACAAGAATATCTTAACTGCGAAATACAACCTGTGTTTTTTGGTTCTGCTTTAAATAATTTTGGTGTACGCGAGTTATTGGATTGTTTTATCAATATTGCACCACAGCCGAACGCTAAAGATGCGGATATCCGAAAGGTTATCGCTACCGAAGATCAATTAACGGGATTTGTATTTAAAATACACGCCAATATGGATCCCAAACACCGTGATCGTTTGGCATTTATCAAAATAGTATCGGGTACTTTTGAAAGAAACAAACCGTACTTACACGTTCGACATGGTAAAAAATTCAAATTTTCGAGTCCGAATGCTTTTTTTGCGGAGAAAAAAGAGATTGTAGACATC
The DNA here is from genome assembly GCA_964420215.1 of uncultured Flavobacterium sp. Classification (GTDB taxonomy): domain Bacteria; phylum Bacteroidota; class Bacteroidia; order Flavobacteriales; family Flavobacteriaceae; genus Flavobacterium. The sequence continues at coordinate 4,808 of CAYQSQ010000035.1, forward strand.
TCTTATCCCGGTGATATTGTTGGATTACATGATACAGGTAATTTTAAAATTGGAGATACCTTAACCGAAGGTGAAATTTTACAATTTAAAGGAATTCCGAGTTTTTCGCCCGAACATTTTAGATATATCAATAATGCTGATCCGATGAAATCAAAACAGTTAGAAAAAGGTATTGACCAATTGATGGACGAAGGTGTTGCTCAATTATTCACATTAGAGATGAACGGTCGTAAAGTAATCGGAACCGTCGGTGCGCTACAATATGAAGTAATCCAGTACCGATTAGAGCATGAATATGGCGCCAAATGTTCGTATGAAAATTTCCCTGCTTTTAAAGCTTGTTGGGTTAAACCACAAGACCCAAAAAATGAAGAATTTCTGGAATTCAGACGTATCAAACAAAAATTTATCGCTTCTGATAAATACGGTCAATTGGTGTTTTTAGCAGACTCGGATTTTAGTATCCAAATGACGCAACAAAAATACCCTAGTGTTAAATTGCTTTTTACTTCCGAAATTGATTAAAAATATATTTATCCTGATAAAAAACAAACATCTTTTATCAGGATAAATTTAACTCTTATTTATATTGACACAAATAAGATGTCTGAACCGAAACTTTAACTTTAAATTTTTGATTCGCATCGATTTGGTACGCCTCGCCTGATTTGTAAGTTACCCACTCTGTTGCACCTGGTAACAATACTGTCATTTCTCCTTCTACCACATTCATGGTTTCGTGTAACGAAGTTCCAAACTCGTATTCCCCTGCTTCCATAACACCTAATGTTGATTTACCTGTTGCTGAAGTATATCCTAAAGATTTAACGTTACCGTCAAAATATTCATTTACTGTAATCATCTTGTTTTATTTTTAAATAATTAATGAGCTACAAAGCTACAAATTAGCCGTAATAAAAAAAGAGTCTTACTTATTAAAGTAAAACTCTTTTTAATTTCAATTAAAAGGTAAATTAAAACTTCAATTCTGTTTTAACGTCGTTATAGATGTTTGTTCCATCAGCAATGATTACAGATCCTCCTTCTGTTGAATCTAAAACATATTTATATCCTTTGGCTTTTGAAACTTTTTCGATTGCTGCTTTGGCTTTATCCATGATTGGTTTTACCAATTCCATTTCTTTTTCTTGTAATTTTTTTCCTGCATTGTCTCTGAATTGTACAATTCTGTTTTGCATATCTTGTACTTCTTTTGAGCGTTCTTCGTTCATCACAGCAGATACAGTAGCTACTTCAGCTTCGTATTTTTTAACTTTAGCCTGAAACTCTTCTACCATTACCTTGTAATCGTTATCATACGATTTACTTAATTTTTCTAATTCTGCTTTAGCTGATTGCATATCTGGCATTTTGGTCATTAACTCACTTACATTAATATGAGCTATCTTGTCTTGAGCTTTAGCTGTCATACTTGCTCCTAAAATAAATAATGCAACAATAAGTGTCGTTTTTAATCTTTTCATAATTTATAATATTTATTGTGTTTGTATTAATTAGTTACTTGTTTATTTAACTGTTGGCAGTTCTGGTTCTGTTGTTGTTTCTGATTTTGTTTCTGCTTTTTTAACCGCTCTTTCTTCTATTGCCTTTTTACGATCTTCTATCAGTTTTTTACGCTGTTCTTCTTTTTCTAATTTACGTTGCTCGAGTTCTTTTTTTCTTTCTTCTAATAAAGCTGCTCTTTTTTGATTGCGTTCTTCTAATAAACTCAATTTTTCTTCTTTTACTTCTTCTTGCTTTTCTAATTTCTCGATCATTTCAGGATTGTCGCGCATCATATCTTCTTTCTCTTCAAGCTTTTCAATTTCTTTTAATTCTTTTTTAGACATTTTATCTTTTCGGTTGGCTCTTTCTATTGCCCTAACGACATTATTACTCACATCGTACCGCTGTGAAGCATATAACATGACTACATCTGCTGTTTTATCAAAAATAAAATCAAATCTTTTGGCTTTTGCAATATCTTGTATGGCATTAAACACTTGATCTTGTATCGGTTTTATTAAATTGCTTTTTTGGTTTGACATCACGCCATTAACCCCAAAAACATTTTGTTGGTACTCAAACAATTCGTTTTCTAATTGTTTGATTTCTTCTTCTGTATCTTCTATTAACTCTTTGGTTAGTAACGGTTTCTCGGCTTCTAACTCTTTTCTTAAGTTTTCTATTTCATTTTTTTTCTTAACAACCTCTTTTTTCCAAGCTACTATATTGTCGTCTAATTGTTTTTTTGCCGTAGCATATTCGGGTATTTTTCCTAAAATATACTCCATATTAATGTAGCCAATTTTAGGCCCTTTTTGAGCCACAACAGTTGATGTTATTATAAATAAAAAGAATGTTATTTGTATTATTTTTTTCATCTCCACAAAAGTAATATAAAAATCATGCCAAAATACTAAAATTGTTGACCTATAATAAAATGGGTTTGCCATCCACTTGGCTTAGCATGACCTGGCAAAGTATCAAAACCATATCCAAAATCAACTCCTAGCATCCCAAAAGCAGGCATAAAAACACGGAGTCCAGCACCTGACGAACGATAAAGTGCAAACGGATTGTATTCTTTAAATCCTGTATAAGAAGAGCCCGCCTCCATGAACGTTAACATAAATATCGATGCCGACGGTTTTAAAGTTATTGGATAACGCAACTCCATCGAAAACTTGTTATAAATACTACCCCCTGATAACGGCGATAAGGTTTGATCTTGATATCCTCTTAATTGAATAATCTCACGACCATCCATATTAAAATTTTGCATACCGCTACCTCCTAAATAAAATCGCTCAAACGGTATAATCTCTCTATCTTTGTTATATTTCCCTAAAAAACCAAACTCTCCTAAGGTACGTAATACTAATTTATCGTACACTTTGGTGTACCAATCTGCTTTAAACTTGACTTTATAGTACTCCAACCATTTATATCTTTCTCTATTCATTAAGGTTTGATCCGCAACACCGTTCACTTGATATTTGGGATTATTTTCAAGATTGGCATAATCAATTCCGTTAAATAACGAATACGGCAAGGTAAACTTACCCGTTACACTAAACTCTGACCCGTAGGTCGGAAAGACAGGATTTACTCCTTTGTTATCTCTCGATAAACCAATCGTGTAAGCTAAATTTCGAGAAATTCCATTGGTAAACGTTAACGGAATACCTTGTTGTCGGTAATTATTTAAATCAAAATATTGAAAACTTAGCGCTTGGGATAATACAAAATAATCATCTGGCACGGTTAATCGTTTTGCCAAACCGACGGATAATGTTGTGATATTTAAACCGCTTTTTCGATCCACTTGTCGTGTGCTAAAATTATACCCATTTTGTTTGGTTTGAGATATACTGGTTGAAAATCGAACCGGCTTTTTACCTCCCATCCAAGGTTCTGAAAAAGAGGCACTGTAAGTTTGAAAATAGGTACTACCCTGTAATCGTAACGAAAAAGATTGCCCATCTCCCATCGGTAATGGACGGTATGATTTTTTATCAAAAATATTTTGTATCGAAAAATTATTGAAACTTAATCCCAAAGTACCTATAAAACCTCCCCCACCATAACCACCTTGTAACTCAATTTGACTGGCTCCTTTTTCTGTTAAATTGTATTCAATATCCACTGTACCTGCTGCTGCGTCAACATTTTTAAATTCGGGTTTGATCGACTCTGGATCAAAATACCCCAATTGCCCTAACTCCCGTATGGTACGTACTAATTTTTCTTGACTGTATTTATCTCCTGGTTTGGTTCGGATTTCGCGATAGATAACATGATCGTTTGTACGATCGTTACCGACTACCGTGATTTTATTAAAATACGCGATTGGCCCTTCGGTAACTCTAATTTCAAAATCAATCGAATCGTTTACCGTAGCGGTTTCTACCAAATTAATATTCGAAAATAAATACCCGTTGTTTTGATATAAATTGGTTAAATCAATCCCGTCAGGTTTGGTTTCGTCTTTGATTCTTTTTTGTAAAAGTACACCGTTATAAACGTCTCCTTTTTTTAGTCCTAATTGGTTTTGTAAATACTGATCGGTGTAAATGGTGTTTCCTAAAAATTTAATATTACGGATGTAATATTTTTCTCCTTCTTCTAATTTTATTTTTATCGAAACTGTTTTATCTGGATTACGCACCACGCTATCGGATAAAATACGTGCATCACGAAATCCATTTTCTTTATACTTATCTGTTAATTTGTTTAAATCCGACTTGTATGCTGACTGGATGTATTTGGAAGCTTTGAATACCCGAAAGAAATTTTTCTCTTTGGTATCCTTCATCGCTTTGTGTAATTTTCTGTCTTTTATTTTGGAGTTACCCTCAAAAACAATCTCTTTTACTTTTACTTTTTTACCACGATCTACATTGATTACCATATTAACCGCACGGTCGTTTGCGGTATCCTTTACGGTATTGATAACTACTTTTGTATTATAATATCCGTCTTTTTTATATTTATTTTCGATGTAGTTTTTAGTAGTACGAACAAGATTTTCATTAACTATTTTTCCCTTTTTAAGATCTAAATCTTTAAGTAAACTTTCGCGTTTCCCTTTTTTAAGACCATTAATTTTAGCATCAGATAATTTGGGTAATTCATTTATTTTTAAATCCAGATAAACGCTATCTCCCTCTATCCTATTTATATACACATTTACATCATCAAACAACCCCAGCTTCCATAATTTTTTAATGGCTGAACTCACTTCTTCACCCGGTATCCAAATTTTTTGTCCTTTTTGTAAGCCCGAAAAAGTTATAACCGTTTGAGGGTTGTAACTCACATCTCCGACAACATTAACATCTCCTAAAAAATAAATTTTGCCCGACTCTGGCGAATAAGCACTTTCTTGTGCAAAAACTACACTAACCGAAAATAGTAATAGAAATAAAACACTCTTTATATTCTGAACCAAAATTGGTGTTTTATTTAATTTGCTCACTTGTTTTTCCAAATCTTCTTTCTCGTTTTTGATAACTTGCTATGGCTTCAATTAATTGATTTTCTTTAAAATCCGGCCATAATACTTCTGTAAAATATAATTCTGCATAAGCAATCTGCCATAATAGGTAATTACTTACCCGACATTCTCCACTGGTTCGTATTAATAAATCTACATCTGGTATTTCGCAGGTGTAAAGATGGTTATTTATTACAGATTCATCAATAGCATCAATTGAAATTATATTATTTTTAACTTTTGTACTGATTTCTTTTACTGCTCTGGTAATCTCATCTCGTGATCCATAATTGAGTGCTAAAGTAAAAGTCATGCGTTCGTTTCCTTTGGTAGCTTCCATTACTCGGTATAGCTCGTTTCTGAAACCGTCTGGTAATTTTGATAAATCCCCAATTGCAAATAATCTTACATTATTGTCCATAAATGTTTTAAACTCATTTTTAAGAGTTCTTAACATTATTTTCATCAAAAAATCAACTTCGTATTGTGGACGATTCCAATTTTCTGTAGAAAAGGAATAAGCAGTTAAATGTTTAATCCCTATTCGGGAACAACATTCTACTACTTTTTTTAAACTTTTTGCGCCGTTTTCGTGCCCAATAGCACGTAATTTGCCTTTGTTTTTTGCCCATCGCCCGTTACCATCCATGATGATAGCAATATGATTGGGTAAATTAGTAAGGTCTATTTTATCTGTATAATCCATTCTAAAAATTACATAAACAAGGTCGTTTTCCGAACGTATAGGTTAACATTACCCCCGTAAAAACATACCAATCGTTATTTGTTGCATTACCTATTAAAATAGGAACTCCTGTTAAGTTACCAGGATTACTACCATCTAAATTATCGGTAAACGTATATTTGGCACTTACCTCAGCTGTTAGTATTAATTTATCAATTAAACGCATTTTATAACCTAACGAGATAGGTAACGCCACACTTGTGCTTGTACCCAACTCTCTATATCCAAAACCATTATAATAAATGTCTTTATACTGCATCACAGCAATACCTGTATGGATATAGGGTGTAGATGCAGGACCGGATTCGTGCAAATTAAATTCCCAAAAACTAAACTCTAAGCCTAAAGCCAATTCATTTATGGTATTTTTAAAGACCAAACCCCTCCGTTGTCGGTAAGTGGATTCGCTTGTTTTATCATCACCTGTAATTTTATGATGTACATACGATAATCGGTAACTGTGTCGTGTGCTTCTATTTAATTTATAAACACCACCTATTGCTAAATCGTGGGGTGCAATATATGTTGTTGAGCCGATGTCTCCAATATAATTAGTTCCGCCAGCTACAATTCCCAACTCATGAGATTGAGAGTAACTCATAAAAACGGTAAATAGCGCAATAATTATAGTTGCTTTTGCTTTCATTTAAATTTTAAAAGTGTGCAAATATAACAATTATGACAGAGGAGAAATAATGATTTCAAACAATAGTTATGTTTAATTACGTCGATCTTCTCCCCACAATAATTTTTTACGTAGGGTTTTAAGAAAACTCTCGTCGTACAATTGGATAAGATTGATATGAAAAGGGTTCTTTTTGATAATCAATACCGTATCTTGATCTATAGTAGAAATTCTAGAATCTAATGATACTAAAAATTGATTTTCGCGTCCTGAAACTTGTAACTGAACCTCTGTAGTATCGGATATTACTAATGGTCGCGCATTTAAATTATGTGGTGATATTGGATTGATAACCAAACTAGAAACAGTAGGTGTTAATACAGGTCCTCCGCAACTTAACGAATATCCTGTCGATCCCGTGGGCGTTGATACAATCAGACCGTCTGCCCAATAGGAGTTTAAATACTCCCCATCTAAAAGCGTTTCAATCCGTATCATCGATGTGGTATCTTTTCGACTAACAGCCACTTCGTTTAAAGCATAATTACATTTTAAAATTGCGTCGTTTTCTGGAATTGTTTTTAACGCCAAAAGGGTGCGTGGTGATAATGTATATTGTTTTGCTACTAATTGCTCTAACGAAAATCGAATAGCATCCGCAGAAACATTGGCTAAAAACCCCAATCTTCCAGTGTTTATAGCTAAAATAGGTACGCCCGAATCTTTGACAAGGGTTACGGATCGCAGCACAGTACCGTCGCCCCCAATACTAATCAAACAATCGAAAGATGCATCTAACTGCTGATTTTCTTTTAATTCTTGAATAAAAACATCTTTTTTTAACAACGGCAATAACTCCCCATAAATAGAAGTCTGTACAAAAATTGCTGCTTTTATCTCAGAAAAAAATGTGACCACTTCTTGCAAAGCCGAACTTGTTGCTTCCTGAACGTATTGACTATAGATTACGACTTTCATTTTTACTCAATTTAAATATCCAAGTATTTTGACAGATAATCCGACCTTTCTTTTAGCTTTAGTAAATAACTATCTTCATCATGTATATTTACAATATCATATCCATACCTCCTGAAAGCTTGTATCAAACTATCACCAATATCTTGATTTAATTTAATCGTAATTTCGACTTTATTAACGTCCATTTTTGAAACTACCATCCCAAACAAATTAAAATTGTTACTTTCAATAATCTGGGCAACTTGACTCATCGAATAGTTATCAGTCTCTTTTGAAACCACTAATACGCTTCCGTATTCATTTAAAAACGGAAAATTGCAAAACAATTCTACTAAATCTTCGATCAAGCAATAACCTACATACTTTTTTTTATCATTAATTATAGGTAGTACGTTGGTTTTATTTTTAGAAAACAAATCCAACAACGTGAGTACATCGTCTTTTTTGTATCCAAAAAATCCTTTGGTGGTGTACAAATAATCGTTTACTAATTTATTTTTTTCTAAAAACAAAAACTCATCATAAACGACACTTCCTAAATAAACGCCACTTTCCACCACAGGAAAGTGAGAAAATTCAAAGTCTTCCATAAAAGACAACACCTCTGCTACTGTCTGATTTTTAGACAAGGCTTGGTGTTCGGTCATTAAAACATCTTTAATCTCATTCATCTTTTAGACGATTAACTTCTCTTGCAAATTAATTAAAAATAAGAACAACAAAGTGTTTTTACTTTGTATTTTTGCTTTCAAACTATGAAAATTAATGACAAAATTAAGTGTAAACATCAATAAAATCGCCACGCTACGAAATTCAAGAGGCGGCAATGTTCCTGATTTACTTAAAGTAGCACAAGATATTGAACGTTTTGGAGGTCAAGGCATAACCATTCATCCGCGTCCTGACGAAAGACATATTAAATACCGTGACGCGATTGACTTAAAACCAATTGTTACTACAGAGTATAATATTGAAGGTAATCCAATCAAAAAATTTATCGATTTAGTCCTGAAAATCCAGCCTACTCAGGTTACGTTGGTACCCGATGCAGATGATGCCATTACCTCTAACTGCGGTTGGGATACGGTAAAAAACCAATCTTTTTTAACAGAAATCATTACCGAATTTCAACGTAACAATATCCGTACGTCTATATTTGTAGATCCTGATTTAAAAATGGTCGAATTTGCCAAAAAAACAGGAACCGATCGAATCGAATTATATACCGAATCCTACGCAAAACAATTTCCGCTTGATAACCTAACCGCGATAACTCCTTTTCTAAAAGCAGCGCAATTAGCCGATCAACTGCAATTAGGGCTAAATGCTGGACATGATTTAAGTTTAGAGAATAGTGCATACTTCCATCAAAACATTCCTAATCTACTAGAGGTTTCAATCGGACATGCACTAATTACAGAGTCACTTTATTTAGGTCTCGAAAATGTAATTCAAATGTACCTACGCAAACTATCTTCTTAAATTATGACATTATATTCAAAAATAGAAGGTCTTGGCAACCCGAATAAAATCGTAATCATACATGGTTTTTTGGGCATGTCAGACAATTGGAAATCAATTGCAATCCAATTGGTTAAAGATAATTATGAGGTACACTCCGTGGATTTACGCAATCACGGCAGAAGTTTTCATTCGGATCTGTTCAATTACCAATTGATGGCAGAGGACATCAAAAACTATTGTTTAGAAAACAACCTCAAATCAATCGACATAATCGGACATTCGATGGGTGGTAAAACCGCCATGTTATTCGGTTGTTTACACCCGCATTTAATCCGTAAATTAATAATTGCCGATATTGGCCCAAAATATTACCCGCCCCACCACCAATCCATTTTAAAAGGTATTGCATCCGTTGATTTTAATACCATCACAGACCGCAATGAAGTTGACGTCATTTTAGCAGAATCAATCGCAGAAATTGGTACACGACAATTTTTATTAAAAAATCTGTATCGAATTACCCCAAACGAATTTGCTTTCCGATTTAATCGAGATGTTTTGATTAAAAACATACACGAAATTGGAAAAGAATTACCACAAGACCTCCATTACACTGGCGAAACATTATTTGTAAGAGGCGCATTATCCGCTTATGTATTAGACGATGATCTTGGGGATATTCAAAAACAATTTCCAAAGGCACAATTTAAAACGATTACAAATGCAGGACATTGGCTTCATGCCGAAAACCCAACAGATTTTTACACTACTGTTATTTCTTTTCTTCAATAAAAAAATATGGAATCCATACTTCGCATTTTAACTACAGCCTCCATCGTATTATTAATTCCTAAACTAGTTACAGGTATTTACATCGACGGTTTCTTAACCTCTATTGTTATTGCAGTAGTATTAAGTTTGTTAAATCTATTTGTTAAACCTCTGCTGATTTTATTTACACTCCCTATAACAATCGTTACTTTAGGCTTATTTTTATTGGTTATAAACGCACTAATGATCGAGCTTTGTGCCTATATCGTAGACGGGTTTAACGTAAAATCATTATGGACGGCGCTGTTATTTAGTATTATTTTATCCATCACGCAATCCATCGTATTTTCGTTAGTAGGACTTTCTAAAAAGAAGGAAGAATAAGTCTCTATTTTAAAAAGTTGGTGCGCTTGAAAAAAAAAATTATTTTTGCACAAATTTATAGCTCAGAAAAATGAACATATCGAAAGAACAAGTTGATCAACTAAACGCAATTGTTACTATAGAAGTAGCCAAAGAGGATTACAACCCAAAAGTAGAAAAAACACTTTCTAACTACCGTAAAAACGCCAACATTCCAGGATTTAGAAAAGGTAGTGTACCAATGAGTTTGATCCAAAAACAATACGGATTAGCTGTGCTTACCGATGAAGTTAATAAGTTATTGCAAGAATCTTTAAATAAATTTTTAACGGAAGAAAAATTAGATATTTTAGGAAATCCTTTACCTAAAATCACCGAAGATTTTAATTGGGATGATGATAACTACAAATTTCAATTTGAATTAGGTTTAGCACCTACTTTTGAAATCAATTTAGACACCAAAAAAGCAATTACGAAATATAAAATTGTAGCGGACGACGCCATGATTGATCAACAAATCGAGCGTATCCAAAAACAATACGGCAAAGTAACGCCTAAAGATGTTGTGGAGGCAGGAGATGAAATTAATGTTACTTTTAAAAACGAAGAAAAAGGAATTGAATCAACCACCCAACTACCATTAGACCTTGTAAAAACAAGTGATAAAATCATTGGACAAAAAGTAGGCGACACCATTCAATTAAGTACTAAAGGATTATTTGGCGACGATCACGATTTAATGAAATACCTAAAAGTATCACACGACGACGCGCACGGATTAGATATTATCGTAGATGTAACCATAAACTTTGCTAACACTACAGAACCTGCCGAATTAAATCAAGAATTGTTTGATAAATTATTCGGAGAAGGCAAAATAAATTCAGTTGAAGAATTAAAAAACACCATCAAAGAAGATGCAGAAAAACAATTTGCATCACAAGCAGACCAACAATTTTTAAATGATGTTTCAGATTTTTTAATCGAAAACACCTCGTTTGAATTACCTGCTGATTTTCTTAAAAAATGGTTGCAAACTGCAGGAGAAAAACAACTTACTGCTGAAGAAGCTGCAACTGAATACAACAAATCAGAAAAAGGATTGCGCTACCAATTGATTGAAGGTAAAATCATGAAAGACAATAACCTTCAAATCACTTTTGACGAATTAAAAGTGTACACAGGACAATTAATCAAAGGTCAAATGGCACAATTTGGTCAATTAGATCCGTCTGAAAGTGAAATCAACGACATAGTTGCACGTGTACTTTCAAATCAAGAAGAAATCAAAAGACTTTCGGATCAAGTAATGAGTGAAAAAATTATTCGTTTTTATTCGGAAACAGCATCTTTTGATACTCAAGAAGTTACGTATGAAGAATTTATCAAAAAATCAATTAAGTCGTAATTACTTCAAAAAATAAGTATATTTAAAGCGTCATACCCATAAATCGTGTATGACGCTTTTTTTATAAAAATCATAAAACCATCAATATGGATTACGGAAAAGAATTCAAAAAATTCGCCACAAAACAACAAGGCATCAACAGTATGTATTACGATAAAATCGTAAGTAGCATGACGCCTTACATCGTAGAAGAACGCCAACTAAATGTGGCTCAAATGGATGTTTTTTCTCGATTGATGATGGATCGCATCATCTTTTTAGGCACAGGGATTGACGATCATGTCGCTAATATTATACAAGCACAGTTGTTGTTTTTAGAAAGTGTAGATTCTACTAAAGACATTCAAATCTACATCAACTCTCCAGGAGGAGGAGTTTACGCTGGATTGGGTATCTATGACACCATGCAATTTATCAAACCTGATGTAGCAACAATATGTACCGGAATTGCAGCATCAATGGGAGCCGTATTGTTATGCGCTGGCGCTGATGGTAAGCGATCTGCCTTACCTCACTCACGTGTGATGATACACCAACCTTTAGGCGGCGCACAAGGACAAGCGTCTGATATCGAAATCACAACTCGTGAAATTTTAAAATTAAAAACCGAATTGTACGAAATCATTGCCAAACACAGCAAACAATCTATGGAAAAAGTACACCACGATAGTGACAGAGATTATTGGATGATTGCTGATGAGGCAAAAGCCTACGGAATGATTGATGAAGTTTTACGAAGAGGGTAATAATTAGGGATATGAGATACTAGATATGAGAAATTAGATATGAGATACTAGATAATTAATTTATCTAAAATCTAATATCTAACGTCTAAAATCTAACGTCTAAAATCTAACGTCTAAAAAACAAAATGGCTAAGAAAAATTTAGAATGTTCTTTTTGTGGAAGCCCAAAATCCAGCACAAATTTATTAATTGCAGGAATTAATGCTCACATCTGTGATGATTGCATCATACAAGGACACGGAATCGTACTTGAAGAACTAAAGCAAAAAAAGACTACAACCAACTTAGAGGTAGGCTTACAAAAACCGAAAGATATTCGCGCATTTTTAGATACTTACGTAATCGGTCAAGAACAAACTAAAAAAGTATTATCTGTTGCGGTTTACAACCATTACAAACGATTGTTACAAGAAGATTCTAAAGACGGAATCGAAATCGAAAAAAGTAACATCTTAATGGTTGGAGAAACAGGAACAGGTAAAACCCTCGTTGCTAAAACCATTGCTCGAATGCTTAATGTACCATTAGCAATTGTTGATGCCACTGTATTAACCGAAGCAGGTTATGTAGGTGAAGATGTCGAAAGTTTATTAACACGTCTTTTGCAAGCAGCAGACTACGATGTAGAAAAAGCCGAAAAAGGAATTGTTTTTATTGATGAGATTGACAAAATCGCCCGGAAAGGAGATAATCCCTCGATCACTCGAGATGTTTCGGGAGAAGGCGTACAACAAGGTTTACTTAAATTATTAGAGGGAACTGTCGTAAACGTACCCCCAAAAGGAGGACGTAAACATCCCGACCAAAAATTTATTGAGGTCAACACCCAAAATATTTTGTTTATCGCTGGTGGTGCTTTTGATGGAATTCAAAGAAACATATCCAAAAGATTAAACCAACAAGCCGTAGGATATAGCTCCTCAATTGATGGCGAATTAGTTGACAAAACTAATTTATTGCAATACATCATACCTCGAGATATTAAAGATTTCGGTTTAATCCCCGAAATCATTGGGCGATTACCTGTTTTAACACACATGGATCCATTGGATCGAGATACGTTACGATCTATTTTAACAGAACCTAAAAACGCATTGATTAAACAATATAAAAAACTATTTGCGATGGACAAAATCGCTTTAGAAATTACGGAAGACGCGCTTAATTTTATCGTTGACAAAGCTTTAGAATACAAATTAGGAGCTCGTGGATTACGCTCTTTATGCGAAGCCATTTTAACCGAACCTATGTATGAATTACCAAGTAGTGACACTACCGAATTTGTAGTGGATAAAGAATTTGCACAAAAATCTTTAGACAAAAACCTACTCAAAAAACTACAACAAGCATCGTAAGTTTTATTTAAAAGTTTTTATATCAATTTAAAAGGCTGTCCGAAAAGTATTTTCGGACAGCCTTTTTTTTAGAAATAGAGCTACCACGTTAAATGTGCTAAAAACTGTAATTCCAATAAAAATCTTAAAAAGATAAAGATTTAACATTTATTTAATATAATAACCCGTTGGGTGTAATTAAATGATTTGATTTTTGATATGGTTAATGGGTCTGTCAAAAATAAATTTATTGATATATTGAACTAAAGTCAACGCTGTAATTTTAGCTAGAATTCTGGTTTTAAAACCCTCAAAAGATTTAGCATAATTGTTTCTGATTTTAAATTGGTCGCACAGCTGTGAAAATAAAGTTTCAATTCTCTTTCTTGATTTTCTAAAGATATACGACTGTGGCTTATACTGTTTTTGATTATTTCTTTTAGGAGTTTCCAACTAACAACTACCGACAATGTTACGATTACTAAATATGACGCTGCAAACAAAACGGCTTCAGGTACTTTTAGTCTTACCGTGACAAATTCAGGAGCAGGAACTAAACATGTTTTTACCGAAGGTGTTTTCACTAACATTAAATGGTAATACGCATTTAATTAATCAATTAAGGATTCCCAAAAAGGAATCCTTTTTTTTGCGTTCTATCGAAAAATAGAATTTTAGTCCGACAATAAAAAGTTGTCAAATGTTGGGCATTTTTATAAACCAAAAAATGCAACTGCCTAAAAATAAGAAAGTTGCATTTTATTTGTGCGGATAATAGGACTCGAACCTACACGCCTTGCGGCACCAGATCCTAAGTCTGGCACGTCTA
>CAYQSQ010000036.1:0-15646 GCA_964420215.1 uncultured Flavobacterium sp.
AAGAAAACAGACGTAGTGCATTTATTGTGGTGGAAATGGATTAGAGGTGAATCTGTTTTTTTTGAAAGAATCCTTGAATAAAATCAAAAAATGACTTGTTTTTAAAAAGCCCTTTCAAATGTTGTGTTTACCTCAAAATATAGTTTTACTACCCACACCTGCTTATTGCCCAGAACTTAATCCTGTAGAAAAAATGTGGCAATGGATGAAAGATAAAATCGCAATGAAAATATATGATACTTTAGAAATTCTTGAAAATAAAATTGATGAAGTTATCGGAATGAGCGAAAATGAAATCATAAAATCTATTACTGGTTATTCTTTTTATCTAAATGCTTATAGCAGTGTTTTTAAAGACTAAAATGGTATTAGTGTTCATTTTTCACAATAGCATATCAAAACAAAAATCACAATGATGAGTGAAGATGCTATCAATAGGCACATTCAGAAGTACGCCCACTTTTTTTAAAATACACAAGCAAAAAACCGATTTTGATTTTTCAAAGTCGTTTTTTGTTTTGTTGTTACTATTTTTTGTTAGAAAATGTCGTTTTGAGTGACAATAAGACACACTTATCCCAACGAAGCTAGTTATCGGTTTTTAGGCAGCTAAATTTTCAGATTGCGCAATGTAAATTCTTCGTCCGATTTCTAGGGCATTTGCCGTATGGATTCCGAAGAATATCCACAGGATTTCGCTCTTCTTGGTTCTAGGTAATTTGATTTTAAAGATTCTGCATAAATCAACCATTTGACTATAGCACCACTTCACACACTCCCAAAGTAGTTTTTGATTGGTCGGATAACGCAAGTCGCTTTCATAGCAAGTAGCATCAGTAAGTACTTTGTCAAGATTTCCCATGTAAGGTAGCCAATTGGCTGCTAATACTTTTTGCGCTTGACTAAGCGGTAATTTTTCAGATAATTCTATGCGGATTTGGCTCACTATTTTGGAGTTAATCAGCGGTTTTTCAATAGGAATTATAATGTCACAAAAGAATTGCATGTACACATTACCGTTGAGCATCTCAATGAGCATCTCATCGGAACAACCATAATAATTCTTGAGCATCATCAGGGCTATCTTACCCTGTGGACTAAAAATACTTTTTGGCCCCTTCTTAAACTCTTTTATTTTAAAAGACTTTGCCAGCTCGGAAAAAGGCGTAGAAAGGTAAATTTTCCCTAAATCAGTTTTTAAAAATTGCGCGTAAAAAGCATCAAAAAATTTCGTTAAATGTAAAAAAGGGAATTTGGTGTTGAAATTCGCTTAAACGTACTATTTTTGGCATCGGTATTTAAAAGTAAACCCCGTTTTTAACTCGTTTTGAGCAATTTCGGGGTTTGTTTCTTTTAAAAATAACACTTATTTTGTTGATATACAAGTGTATATTAATTTACGAATATGCCTTTTAATGCCTCACAGATTTTTCAACAACTATTTTTGAGTATTAAATCTGATTTTTAATTCTTAGACTCTGTGACAGATCCTCTTTCAGGCATTTTTGTAGTAACAATAAATACTGCACCTTCTTTAACGGATAATAATCCGATATCAGCCTTTCCTTTTACAGAAGCTTTGTCATCTACAGATAATAATCCAGAAACGGTTAATTCGCCTTCGTAATTTCCTTGAACTTCCACACTCGCGGCTTTGATATTTCCTTTGATTTGAGCCGTTTCTCCAACTAGTAATTTAGCTTCTGAATCGAAGTTGCCTCTTAACTCTCCATATATATCAAAATCGGATAACGCTGTTATGTTTCCTGTAACGACTGTTCCTTCAGATATGGTGCTTTTTTTCCCTTTTTTCTGTCCGTATGCGCTACAAGCAATTAATAATATTAAAACGGGTAAAATGTTTTTAAAACTCTTCATCATAGTATTTTTAATGTTATTTCAAGAAATGTAAAAATAGGTTTTTTATCTAATTATAAAATTGAATTCTGTTTTTTTTTAATTTTTATTTAACTCACTAATCCTTAACACATCTACATGAGAATCCAATTCCTCTTTCACTAAAATCGCGTACCATTTCAGCCGAATTGTACTCAAATCCCCGATCTCGAGCTTCTTTTTCACCAACAGATGTTGATGACCAAAAATAAGCGGATCTACCTGCACTATTAAAAAATCCGTCTTTATTACGTGTACCTCCAGGTAAGATTGTAAATTTGACTTGATTGGTTCCTGGTACGCCACCTAATTTCCATCCGATTTCACTTTTAAGAACTTCTCCTGCGTGGCTTTCTCCTCCTAATACATTAGATAATGCAGACCATTCATCATCTGAAGGGATATGCCATCCTTTGGGACAAAGTCCCTTAGTACTACTGACGGCATGCCAATTGTATAATTTGCCTAATACCTTACCGTTTGTTGGGTCATTGTCGTAATAACACCAAGCAGGTAATCCTTTGTCTCCGTATGCTTCCCAATCTTCGTCGGATTTTACTTCGGGGATTTCATCTCCATCGGCAAATGTATCAACATCTAAATTTTGTTGCATCCATACTTTATTAGCTATAGTAACTGTTTCTATTTTTTTTTCGCAAGAAAAAAGTAATAAAGCAACAACTATACAAAAATTAAAATGCAGTATTTTCATAGTGTGATGTATGTTTAATTATACGTTAAATCGGAAATGCATAACATCGCCATCTTTAACAACGTATTCTTTTCCTTCTACTTTTGCCTTTCCTGCTTCTTTTGCCTTTGCTTCGGATCCATATTGTACGTAGTCGTTATAAGCTATGACTTCGGCGCGTATAAATCCTTTTTCAAAGTCGGTATGAATGACTCCTGCAGCTTGTGGTGCTGTTGCACCTACAGGAATGGTCCAAGCACGTACTTCTTTTACACCTGCTGTAAAATAGGTTTCTAAATTTAATAATTTATAAGCTCCTCGTATCAATTTTGCTGAACCTGGTTCTTCCAAACCTAAATCTTCTAAAAACAACTTTCTTTCGTCGTATGTTTCCAATTCTGTGATATCGGCTTCTGTACCAACTGCTAAATAAATTACTTCAGCATTTTCGTTGGCTACGGCTTCCCGTACTCGGTCAACATATTTATTTCCGTTCACAGCGGCATCTTCATCGACGTTACAAACGTACATTACGGGTTTATCGGTAATAAATTGTAGCGGTGATACAAAATCTGCTCGGTCATCTTTACTGATTTCAACAGCTCTTACAGAAATACCCGCCTCTAAAGAAGTTTTAATTTTTAATAGAATTGCTTCTTCCTTTTGAGCTTCCTTGTTGCCCGTTTTTGCGGCCCGTTTTACTTTTTCAAGTTTTTTATCTACGGTTTCAAGATCTTTTAGTTGTAGTTCCATATCAATTGTTTCTTTATCCCGTATAGGATTAACAGAACCATCAACATGTACAATATTATCGTTATCAAAACAACGTAATACGTGTAAGATTGCATCAGTTTCTCGGATGTTTCCTAAAAATTGATTTCCTAATCCTTCACCTTTACTGGCTCCTTTAACCAAACCTGCAATATCAACAATTTCTACTGTAGCAGGTAATACGCGCTCGGGTTTAACTAATTCTTCTAATTTTTGTAATCGTGCATCAGGTACACTTACTACTCCAATATTGGGTTCAATAGTACAAAACGGAAAGTTGGCACTTTGTGCTTTTGCGTTTGATAAACAATTAAATAAGGTTGATTTTCCTACATTGGGTAATCCAACAATTCCTGCTTTCATAATATTTTTGATGCTACAATTTATAGATTAATAAAAAACTTTTCCTGTAAATAAGTTATTTTACAAGGAAAGGTTTTTTATTTATGCTTTGTGTAAAAACGATTGACGACTTAGTAAAGTTGTTTCGTCTTCTACGTGATTATCATCAGGCACACAACAATCAACAGGGCATACCGCAGCACATTGTGGCTCATCATGAAATCCCTTACATTCAGTGCATTTACCAGGTACGATGTAATATAAATCATCGGATATTGGCTCTTGTGCATCGTCTGCATTTACAGCTTCACCAGAAGGTAAAATTACAGATCCTGTTAAAGCGGTTCCATCTTTATAGCGCCATTCTGCAGCTCCTTCATAAATTGCTGTATTTGGACATTCTGGCTCACATGCGCCACAATTGATACATTCATCTGTAATTATAATAGCCATACCTTTAGATATTTAATTTAATACTTTTATTTTTGCAAAATTACAATCAAAAGTATTTATATACAAATCATTATGACATTAGAAGACAAAAAAAATAGCTTCGTTGAATTAGGCTTTTTTTTGAGCCAATTTTCCGTTTCAGGAAACATTAAAAATTCACGAGTAAAAAACAATGAAGTATTTTTTGAGGATTTCGCAGCATTGATTAATTTGTCACAATTTCATAATGGCTGGTACACTCCCGAAAATGTGTGTTTCGCTATTCAATCTTGGTCAGAGATATTAACCAAAAACAATTTAGACAATTGGTTAAAGCCGTATCAGATTTCGGTAAATGAACCCAAAAATATAGGTTTAATTTTAGCAGGTAATATCCCTCTTGTTGGGTTTCATGATTTTTTGAGTGTTATTTTGTCAAATAATCACGCTATAATAAAAACATCTTCAAACGATCAAAAGTTATTACCTTTTATGGTAAAATATTTAATAAGTTTAAATTCGGATTTTTCAAAATGGGTGCATTTTGTGGAGGGTAAATTAGAAAATTTTGATGCGGTAATTGCTACGGGAAGCAATAACACGGCACGTTATTTCGAATATTATTTTAAAGAAAAACCCTCGATTATACGTAAAAACCGAAATTCTGTAGCAATACTTACTGGAAAAGAAACACCAGAAGAACTAAACCGATTAGGTGAAGATATTTTTAGATATTTTGGTTTAGGGTGCCGAAATGTTTCGAAATTATTCGTGCCAAAAGGATATGATTTTGATGTTTTTTTTACGGGTATTTTTAGCCATAAGAATATTATTTATTATGAAAAATACAGCAACAATTACGATTACAACAAGGCAGTTTATCTGATGAGTAATTACAAATTATTAGACAATGGGTTTGTTGTTTTACGAGAAGATGAAACAAACTACGCTTCTCCAATTTCAAGTTTGATTTATGAATATTACACCGATTTTGATGCCGTTACCATAAAATTATCCGCGGATGCTGATCAAATACAATGTATTGTAAGTTCAGGTGCTATTGCAGGAAGTATTCCTTTTGGATCAACACAAAAACCAACTTTAACTGATTATGCCGACGGAATCGATACTTTAAAGTTTTTAACCAATCTTAGTTAAAAAAAAAGCCTTTTTAAACCTTATTTTCTGAATTAAATTTATCAAATTTGTAGCTTATTTTTAAGAAAATCATTTATATGAAAAAACATAATTATAGCGCAGGTCCTTGCGTACTGCCTCAACAAGTGTTTCAAGAAGCGTCTAAAGCCGTTTTAGAATATGAAAATTCAGGATTGTCAATTCTTGAAATGTCACACAGAAGCAAAGAATTCATTGCTATAATGGAAGAAGCTCGAGCTCTGGCGTTAGACTTATTAGGGTTAACAGGTAAAGGATATCAAGCCTTATTTTTACAAGGAGGTGCAAGTTTAGAATTTTTGATGGTGCCTTATAACTTATCTAAAGAAGGTGGGAAAACCGCATATCTTAACACAGGAGCGTGGTCTGGAAAAGCAATAAAAGAAGCAAAAGCATTTGGTGAAGTTATTGAAGTAGCATCGTCAAAAGATAAAAACTTTAATTATATTCCTAAAAATTATACAGTTCCTTCTGATGTAGATTATTTACACATCACGACAAATAACACCATTTTCGGAACACAAGTAAAAGAAATTCCGAATGTATCAGTACCACTAGTAGCAGATATGAGTTCGGATATTTTTTCTAGAACAATGGATTTTTCTAAGTTTGATTTAATTTATGCTGGAGCTCAAAAAAATATGGGGCCTGCAGGAACAACTTTAGTAGTTGTTAAAGAAGATATTTTAGCTAAAAATGGAAGAAAAATCCCTGCGATGTTGGATTATAAAATTCACATCGATAACGAAAGTATGTTTAATACACCAGCGGTATTCCCAGTGTATGTTTCGTTGTTAAATTTGAGATGGTTGAAAAATTTAGGTGGAATTGCCGCCATCGAAAAAATAAACGAAGAGAAAGCAGCGTTGTTGTATAATGAAATCGAAAGAAATCCATTGTTCAAAACAACTTGTTCTGTAGAAGATCGTTCATTAATGAATGTAACCTTTTTATTAAATGACGAAGCCCACAAAGATATGTTTGATAAATTGTGGAAAGACGCTAACATTAGCGGTATTAACGGACACCGTTCCGTAGGAGGATACAGAGCATCAATGTACAATGCTTTAGCAATCGAAAGCGTACAAGCTTTAGTTGATTGCATGAAAGAATTAGAAAACAAAATTTAATTAAAAATAGATATAATGAAAGTATTAGCTAACGACGGGATTTCTCAAAGTGGTATTGATGCCTTACAGAAAGGTGGTTTTGAAGTAATTACAACCAATGTTGCTCAAGAGCAATTGGTAAATTATATCAACGAAAATAAAATCACTGTTATTTTAGTAAGAAGTGCAACACAAGTTAGAAAAGACATCATTGACAATTGTCCTTCAATTAAAATAATCGGACGTGGTGGTGTTGGTATGGATAATATAGATGTCGCTTACGCTAAAGAAAAAGGATTAAGTGTTATCAATACACCTGCAGCATCATCAGAATCAGTTGCTGAATTGGTATTTGCTCATTTATTTTCAGGAGTTCGTTTCTTGTACGATTCAAACAGAAACATGCCATTAGAAGGAGATACTAAATTTAATGCTTTGAAAAAAGCCTACGCTGGAGGTATTGAACTAAGAGGTAAAACTTTAGGAATTGTAGGAATTGGAAGGATCGGACAAGCTGTAGCTAAAATGGCATTAGGTTTAGGTATGCGTGTTATTGCTACAGATAAATTCATCAAAGAAGTTACAGTATCTGTTGATTTTTACGGAGGTAAATCGATAGATTTTCCTTTAGAATTAGTTTCTTTTGACGAAATCATTAGCCAATCTGATTTTATTACCTTACACGTACCTGCACAAGATGGATATGTAATTGGTAAAAAAGAATTGGAAAAAATGAAAAAAACAGCTGGTTTAATCAATGCCGCACGTGGTGGAGTTATTGATGAAGTGGCTTTAGTGGATGCTTTGAACAACAAAGAAATTGCATTTGCAGGTTTAGATGTTTTTGAAAATGAACCGAAACCGGCAATGCAAGTATTGATGAATCCTAAAGTATCATTAACTCCTCATATTGGTGCGGCAACAGACGAAGCACAAGATCGTATAGGAACTGAATTAGCATCACAAATTATTAACATATTAAAATAAACAAGATATGGAAGATATCGTGAAAATGGTTGCGGAAAAAACAGGAATTTCAGAATCAATAGCTAAAATTGCAGTTGAAACTGTAATTTCTCAATTAAAAGACAAATTACCCACAGGAGTAGGGAGTCAACTGGAATCGTATTTGGGAGAAGGTTCAAAATCTACAGATGCTCTAGGCGGAATTACTAATGCCCTCGGAGGTATGTGGAAATAGTTTACAACAACAGAATGCCATACACAATATATAGTATATGGTATTCTGATTTAATAGTCTAACCTAGTGCTATTATTAACGATTACGAAATTTATCCAATGAAAGAAAAAATCTATTTTACATCATTTGATATTCGTGTTTTCTCATTTTCAAATTTTTTAGGACTATAAATTTTAATGTAGGTTATTTTAATTCGGCATTATATACTATAATTTTTTGAGTTATAATCATCAATCTTGTGTTT
The DNA here is from genome assembly GCA_964420215.1 of uncultured Flavobacterium sp. GTDB lineage: Bacteria > Bacteroidota > Bacteroidia > Flavobacteriales > Flavobacteriaceae > Flavobacterium. The sequence goes on from CAYQSQ010000036.1 coordinate 7,863, forward strand.
TTTAATTTTTTAGAACATAAATTCAGTTATTACTTTGGATTTATTTAATATGCTTTGAATATCAACGCTTTTTTTTAACGGAATAAGTACTCCAAAAATACTATGCATTATTACCCCACCCCCCCAACCTAATAGTGGCCAATAAAACCAAATGTGTTGCGGTAAAGTAAATAGGTTAAGTAGTATCAAACCTATATTAATAATCAGGTATATTTTAAAATGGATGATTAATGCTTTTAGTCTGTGATTGTTTTTTGTGTCCATGGCTTTAATTGATTTTAACATGAATGGTTTCGTTAGTTTTGTTTTTGGTATTGACTAATTTATTGTTGGTCATTAAAAATGCCGTGTTAGGGTTGTGCCAAAAATCTTCCCATCCTTGTCCGTGATTAAAATAAAAATGTTCAATATTGTCGTTTTTTACAAATTTTCCATTAGGTACATGTAAAGTAATGCGTACATCTTGGTTTCTGTATTCGTTAGATTTATGCACCTTTAAAAAAGTATTCATAATTAATTTTCCGTTTTCAACTTTAAACTGATATTGAATGGCTTTTAGAACTTCATCAGCATTTTCACGTTTGGTAATATGGGTAGCAAAAACAACATCCATACGATAAGCATTGTCTTTACTTTCAATTATTTCCATTTCGTTTTTGATCTTCACAATCATCGTGTCGCCTTCAATATTTCTTTCTCTCTCATCATTGCCAAAAAAGAAAGGTTTTCCACCAAACTTAATTAAGTTTTGATAATCAACAGAAGCTACCGTAAGGGTATCACTTGTTATAGATGGTAATTCAATACTTGTTTTACGTTCAACACTTTCTTTGGTGAAAATCGAATAGTTGAATACCGAAAGATTAATCAAAACAATAATGGCAATAATCCAGCTCACTAAAATAGTTGTAGTTAAATACGGGGAGAATTTTAGCGCACTTCTTTTATATAAAAGTCTGATACCCGAAAAGAAGAAAGACAAAGCAGGAACCACAATAATAAAGTAACATAATACAATGGCTAAAGTTCTTTTCCAATCGGTGTCATAAAATTCAAAAGGTAATTCTCCAATAAATTCTTTAAAAAATGTAAATGTAATAGTAGCGCTAATCAAACCAATCGCAATAATAATAAATGCAATCCCAAATAATTTACTAAAAATAGTTCCTAAAGCTTCAAAAACTGTTTCCAATGATTTACCTATTTTAGAACCTGCTTTTTCAATTTCAGACCAGTTTTTAATAGTGTCGAAAGTAACCGGCTTACCGCGCATTTCTAATTTTTCAGAAACAGTTTTAGCTTCAGGAACCAAAATTAAAAATACTAAGTATGGAATAACTACTAAAGCAGAACCAAAGCCTGAAAATAAAAGAATCAGCCCGATAATTCTTAACCAAAATACTTCAACGCCAATATAATGAGATAAACCGCTACATACACCGCCAATAAATTTATCATCAATATCGCGGTACAATTTTTTACGTGTTTTTTCACTAGTACTTTCTGTGGCAGGAATATCAGCCTCCCCTTCATTAATTTGTTCAGGTGTACCTAAAACATTAATCACTTCAGAAACATCAAGGCTGTTGATTACCTCACGATTACCGCCTAAGTATTGTTTAAATAATTCAGCAATACGGGTTTCCACATCTTTAATGATTTCTTCTTTATCGTCATCATGTCTCAATGATTTTTTAACCGCTTCAATATATTGTTGCAGTTTTGCATAAGCGTCTTCTTCAATAAAAAAAGCAAGACCTCCAAGGCTTATAGATATTGACTTATTCATGGCTTTCAGGTTTTATAATAATAGTTACAGATTTGATTAATTCATCCCAACATTGGGAAAGTTCTACTAAAAAAGATTCACCTTTCGGAGTCAACGCATAATATTTGCGCGGTGGGCCAGATACCGATTCTTCCCATCGATACGTTAAAAATTCAGCGTTTTTTAAGCGAGTGAGTAGCGGGTATAAAGTACCTTCCACTACAATGAGTTCCCCTTTTTTAAGTTCGTCAATCAAGTCCGACACGTAAGCATCTCCTTTTTTAATGACACTTAAAATACAGTACTCCAACACCCCTTTACGCATTTGGGATTTGATGTTTTCTGTATTCATAATTTTTTACCTATTAGTTTACATGGCAAAGATATGTTATAATTTTAGTATTATGCAATACAAAGTACTAAATGTTTTATTTTTAATAAATTTTATTTTTAATACGTATTTTTACTTAGTTTTGATTAATTAAAAATTAAGCTATGAAAAAAGTACTTCCCACATGCGAATCTTGCCGAAATTTGAATTGCTTAATCAAAAAAAACATGCATTTACCTAAGATTCAAACTTACATAGTATTAAAAAATAGTTTTATTTGTAAAAAATCGACGCCTTTTATAATAGAAGGCGCACCTATACAAGGACTTTATTTTATTTATGAAGGAAAAGCCAAAACAGTAAAAACAGGAATCAACGGTCGTGAACAAATAGTACGTTTGACTAAAAATGGAGATATCATCGGTTTTCGAGGTTTTGGTACGGCTAAACGTTATTTGATTGGCGCTTACGCATTAGAGGATACGATTTTATGTCATTTTAATAATAATGATATGATGGATTTACTAAAAAATGTACCCGAAGTAACTTTTGATTTAATGCTTTTTTATGCCGAAGAACTTAATAAAAGCGAGAATAATGTACGCAAGTTAGCACATATGAGTGTTAGAGAACGGGTTATAGATACCTTATTGTATATGCACCGAAAGTTTGGTCAAATTGAAGAGCTCTTGGCTATTGAATTATCTCGAAAAGAAATTGCAGATTTTGCAGGTACTACTGAAGAACAAGTAATTCGGGTATTATCTAGCTTAAAAAAAGAAAAACTAATTCAAACTTCAGGCAAGAAAATAGGTGTACTAGAGTCTGATTTACTTCTGAAAGAAATTAAAGAACATAAGTTTTTTAATTATTAATCTTTTACGTTATCTAACACCACCTTGCTTGATTCCAGTAAAATGGTATACATTTTAATTTTTCCTGTTTTTTCGCAGTTTTTTTTATTTCAAAACCCTTTTATTTAATGTAGTAAAAGATTCTTTTTTACTGTTTAATGATAATAAATTACGTATAAGTACTTACGTATGTTTGTAGTGTTATAAAACTTTAAAAAAGTATGAGAAACTTAAAAACATCACTAGTACAGATTTCTTCCTTAGGAAAGGTAGGAATTCAAAAATTACCTGTTTCAAAAGCTCTTTTTTGTAGCTTAGGTATTTCTTTAATTGGGATTAATGAAGTAAATGCACAGTTAACAGCTACCGGTCAAGTCAGGACTCGTACCGAATTAAGATCTGGGCAAGGAACACCAAGTCCTGAAGGAGCTGTTCCTGCATTATTTACATCACAAAGATCACGATTAAATATTGGCTACACAGGGTATCGCTTTAAATTTTTTACAGCTATTCAAGATGTTCGTGTTTGGGGTCAAGATGCGTCAACTATCAATAGAACAACAATTGATGCAAACGATGGGGTCTTATTTCACGAAGCTTGGGGAGAGGTAATTTTAAATGATACAGTTAGTAAAATTCAGAATTTTTCTTTGAAATTAGGTCGCCAATCCATTTCTTATGACGATCAAAAAGTATTAGGAGGGTTAGATTGGTTACAACAAGGACGTCGTCATGATGCAGCCATTTTAAAATTTTCGAATAAAGGTTGGACAATTGATGGAGGTTGGGCATTTAATCAAAATAAAGAACAAGCTATTAATACGATTTATAATGGTGATAATGTCGGAGCAGGTACAAACGGTATTGGTACTTTGTATAAGTCATTTCAGTATGTATATGTAGGTAAGAAATTCTTTTTTGGGGATGCCTCTTTGCTTTATTTCAATGATAATTTCAGTAAAAACACTAAAGCAGGTACTCCTGTGGTAACAACTTACGAGCGTGGCGTTTGGAGTCGTAACACTATAGGTGTTTATTGGAATACAACAATTAAACGAAAATTAAATCTAACAGGTAGTTACTATCATCAAGGTGGTCACGATAAAACAGGTATGGCAGTCAATGCAAATTTAGCCTCTTTAACAGCGACATATCAATTGGGTAGAAAATTATTTATTGGACCTGGAGTAGATTATTTATCGGGTAATGATGGTACAAAAGCCGTTACCGAAAACAATAGATTTGATCCCTTATACGGAACTCCACACAAGTTTTGGGGATACATGGATTATTTTTATGTGGCCAGTCCGTTCGGGGCTAATGGCTTAATGAATTACTTCTTTAAAATAAAATACAATGCGAAAGATAATTTGACTTTTACGGCTGATTTACACGGATTTCAATCGGCAAACAAAGTATCAAATGGTATAAAAGATGCAAATGGTAATCTTGGAACTAGAACCCCTTACTTAGGTACAGAGTTAGACTTAGTAGTGCGTTATGGTATGACTAAAATGATCAACATCGAGGCAGGATACTCGGTTATGCAATCTACCAATACCATGACTTCTGCACAGGTTAAATCGGTAGCCAATGCCAAACCAACGTCACAATGGGCTTATGTAATGCTAAATATTACGCCTAACTTTTTGAATAAGAAATAAAGCACTTTAATTTAAACTTTTTAATTATGAAAAACATATTTCAAACAGTATCAAAGTTGGTTCAAAGAACAACACTGTTAGCATTAGTGATAAGTACAACCACAATTGCACAAGAAACTATAAAATTAGGATTCATACCGCTTACCGATTGTTCGCCAATTGTTATGGCTAAAGAATGGGGATTATTTAAAAAGTATGGAGTAAATGTTGAAGTTTCCAAAGAATCATCTTGGGCAAATGTTCGAGATAAAATATTAACGGGCGAGTTAGATGGGGCTCATTGTTTGTATGCTATGCCATTCTCAGTTTACACAGGAGTAGGAGGGAAAGCTGGGTCAGAGATGAAAATTGCTATGATGCTGAATGTAAACGGTCAAGCAATTTCACTTTCAAAAGATTTTTGTGGTAAAGTAGGTTTCAAACAAATGAAAAATGTAGCTCCTGTAGTTGCTGCCAAATTAAAAGCAGAGAAAGAAGTAACCTTTGCGATGACCTTCCCGGGAGGAACTCACGATTTATGGTTGCGAAATTGGTTGTCATTAGCAGGTGTTAATCAAAAATCAGTAAAAATCATCACAATACCACCCCCGCAAATGGTTGCGAACATGAAAGTAGGCAACATGGATGGTTTTAACGTTGGAGAGCCTTGGGGAGGTGTAGCGGTAAAACAAGGTATTGGATTTACGCAAATCGCCACACAGGATATGTGGAAAGATCATCCGGAAAAAGCGTTGGTTGTCAATAAAGACTTTAGTGTAAAACGTAAAGAGGATCTTAAAAAAGTTATGATGGCAGTAATGGAAGCTTGTCGATTATTGGATATACCAGCAAATCGTAAACAAGCAGCAGCAATAATTGGTAAAGCTCCTTACGTAAATGCTCCTGCAGATGTAATTGAAGGACGATTAATGGGTGATTATAATTTGGGATGTAACTTAGGAACAGAAGTGTACACAGATGACTTTATGTTGTTTCACAAAGGAGGAATGGTAAATTTCCCTAAAAAATCACACGCTATTTGGGCAATGGCACAATATGTTCGATTTGGATATTTAACAGAAGAACCTGACTATAAGGCAATTGCGGACAAACTAATCTTACAAGATTTATATAAAGAAGTAGCTACGGCTATGAAGGTAAAAATGCCAACGGATGATATGAAACCCTTTTCATTAACAATGGACAAAACACCTTTTGATCCTAACAATCCTTCGGCTTATTTAAAAGTAGTAAAAAGGTAATTTATAGTAGCCCCCTTTTTTTTCAAGTAACAAAAAAAAGGGGCTACCGTTAATAAAGTATTATATATAGATAAAGAAATTCATGATAAATTAAAGCCTATGATACAAGTTATAAAAGAAAAAGGGAAATCGTTAGGATTTGCAGGTTTAGGATTGGTGTTATTTGCTGGTTTTTGGAGCTTTGTAAGTTCTACAACTAATAATGAGTTACCCGGTCCAGAAGCAACTTTTACCGTATTGTTAGAAATGATAAGCGATCCATTTTACGATTATGGTCCAAATGACAAAGGTATTGGGTTACAATTATTTAATTCAATAAAAACCGTATTAATGGGTTTTGCTATGGGATCCGTCATTGCAATTCCGATCGGAATTTTGATGGGAGCCAATAAAATTTGTAACCAATTATTCTATCCAATTGTTCAATTATTAAAACCTGTATCCCCGTTAGCTTGGTTTCCGATTGGATTAGTAGTATTTAAAGATACTGGTTTAGCGACGATATTTATTGTATTTATAACCTCGTTATGGTCAACTTTAATAAACACTTCGTTTGGAGTAAGTACTATTCCCCAAGATCATAAAAATGTAGCTAAAGCGTTTGGATTTTCTCGTAAGAGATACCTTTTTAAAATACTGATACCGTATAGTTTACCTCATATTATTACAGGTTTGCGATTAAGTATCAGTGTTGCTTGGTTGGTTATTGTTGCAGGAGAGATGTTATCAGGCGGAACAGGAATCGGGTTTTTTGTTTGGGATAGTTGGAATGCTTTGAGTTTAGAACGTGTAATATCTGCCATAATTATCATCGGAATTGTAGGGTTGCTATTTGATAAACTGTTTAGTTTAATCGAAAGTAAAGTTGCTTATAAGTCATAATTTAAAAGGAAATCATCATGAGTTATTTAAAAATAAAAGATTTAGAAATTTCATTTCCAACACCCAAAGGTAAATATGTCGCGGTAACAGATATCAATTTATCTATAGCAAAAGGGGAAATTATATCCATTATAGGACATTCTGGATGTGGTAAATCAACGATTATGAATGCGATCGGTGGTATGCTTACTCCAACAGGAGGGACTGTAATGTTAGATAATAAAGTGATCAAAGGTCCAGGGCCTGATCGAGGAATTGTCTTTCAAAATTATTCGTTATTACCTTGGTTATCAGTGTACCAAAATATTTTTGAAGCCGTTGATTCTGTAATGGATTGTTCTCAAAAAGAAAAAAGAGAAATTGTAGAGAAAAACCTAAAGATGGTAAATTTACTAGAACATAAAAATAAATTACCAGGGCAATTATCTGGCGGGATGAAACAACGTGTAGCTATTGCCCGAGCATTTGCGATAAACCCAGGTGTTTTGTTACTTGATGAACCATTCGGAGCTTTAGACGCATTAACTAAAGGCACGATGCAATTAGAAGTTTTAAAATTATGGAATTTAGATAATCGCGATAAAACCATCATCATGATTACCCACGATATTGAAGAAGCTTTGTTTTTGTCTGATAGAATTGTAGTACTTAACAATGGACCCGCTTCAACGATAAGAGAAATTGTAGAAGTCGATCTCAAAAGACCAAGAAATAAAATTGAAATTGTAAAAACTGAAAAATATATCGCTCTCCGAGATAAATTATTACATCTATTGACTGATGAGTTTTCTATCGAAGATATGGGAGTTGCATATAAGGTGTAACAAACAAAATCATCCCCCCCTGTTAAAAACATTTTTTAAACGGGGGGATGATTAAAAAAAACTATCTAATTATCAATTTTTGATTCAACACTTGCGTTCCATCATTGATAGAAACAATATAAATACCTGATCTAAAATTATAAGTATCTATGGTTTTAAAGAAATTTCCATCGGTTACATTTTCGGTTTGTGAGTACACAAAGTTTCCTAACATATCATA
>CAYQSQ010000037.1:0-13600 GCA_964420215.1 uncultured Flavobacterium sp.
TTTCCAACTTTAACTATGCTAACATTATACTTTTTTTAACAGTTATGTTTTGTCGATTTTGGACTTCTTAATTAAAAAACGCCCATTCTATACCAAATCGAATCACAAAATCTCGGTAGGGATTATTGGGTGCACTATAGTAATTGTCTTTTGAAAAGCTCGAATTAACGTGTTCTACCTTCAAATACAATCGCGCTGTTTTTACTTTTGCGTTTACAAACAAATCAAAAATGGGTGAATCACCTATTTTTTGTTGGTCTTGAATATAAAACGAACCGATTAAAGGATTATAAATATCAGAATAATAACTACTAAAATAATTAAGTCCTACACCCATTTGCAGATATAGTGCTTTTTTAAAAAACTTATCAGAAAAATACAAAGTACTCCGAACTACAAAATCAGGTAAATTAAGTATTAAGTTAGATTGCGTTACGTGTTGGTATAATAAACTGTTATCTAAAGCAAACTTCCCTAATTTAAATTCTTTATCAACTTTTAGAGATGCATAGCCAATTTGTCCTGCGTATTGTTTTGGACTTACCTGTACAGCTGTATTTGAATCGTTGGAAAAATACATCATATCCTGTATCACTTTTAAATCTCCGCTAAGATTAATTATTTTGGATTGAAGTTGAAAATTGATTTGATTGTATTTTTCGGTCACCAAAGAATTACTCCAATTATAGGATACATACCTACTTTGATAAAGTGAATTTTGATAATCTGGTATTTTATTGATTTTTTGATAAGAGGCACTCAAAACGACATCCCTCCATATATTAACTTTTGTTGAGGCTATAAAATGATTTATTGACGAATCATCTAAACCATTGGTATATTTTATCAACGTTTTAAACCCTCGTTTATCGAAAACATATTGCCCTCCTATAAAATTAAAATCATCCGCCTTTATATTTGGTATTACTTGAGTTGTTGTATTAATAGTTGTGGTGTAGTAATAATTATTTTTAATGTTTTCTACCCAACCTTTGATCTCTCCTAATGTTCGATTGGAGTAAGACAATGCCACCTGATTACTAATTTGCCTAAAATCTGTTCTGTCGCTTATTTGGTTTTTGATATAAGCCGTGCCGAAATAGTTATTTTGCGAAGTTTGTGTAAATCTAAAAAATCGCTTATCCGCCATGATTTGGTGGTGAATTTTAAAATTATTTGATGCTCCGTACGAATTAAGCAAATACGAATGATCTAAAAAAAAGCGATTCCCTTTTAACATGGTATTCGCATCTCTTATATTTACATCTATCGTCCCTCTTTCCTTATAAGTACTTTCTCCTCCTTCAAACTCGGAAATATTTTTTATACCTGCATTTTCCGCATTATAGATATCTTGATAAACGACATGCGCATTCGCGTTGTATTTTTTATTGGTTGTATGATAACTGGTCGTGAATCTGAAATTACCCGTACTGGATAATACATTTATATACTTCCCGATAGACCGTAAACCTTTATAAGCAATTGAAAAATTAAAATTTTCAGAAGGATTAATCGTAAAAAACGCATCTACATTTTGCCCTTGTTCCATCACCGACCTGTAATACAATTGCGAATATGCGGTTGGTACGTGATAATATTGAACGTCTTTACTCTCGAGATAATTGAAATGTTTGGCATTAAACCCAAACTCGGGTAAATAGGTCACTTCTTTTAAACTGTAATACAATCGATTGTAGGTTTGCCCTACGTTGGCAAAAGGCATCAACCCAAAATTATCTTTCCGTAAATAATTAAAGCGATAATCACTTTTGATAGTTAAAGAAGTATCCACATAAGTAGTATCTTTTGATAAAGAAATTACTTTATACATATCTATTGTTGCTTTACCAAGCAGTGAATCGTTTTTTGTTTTATTGGGTTGCGAATTTTTATTTTGAGAAAAAACAATCCCGCATCCTAAAAACACACAAATGATTATAAATCTTGACACTATTTTACAATTTTATGCAAATGTAACTTTTTCGAGAGATTTTAATTCAACTTCATTTTCATTAAATCTCCTTTTCCGTACGAGTCATTGGTGGTAATAATATAAATGTGTTTTTGATCGGATGCAATGTAATAGTCAGTATCAGAATTTGGTGTATTTACAGCGTTACCTAAATTATAGGGTGCCGACCATTTTTCCCAACTATCATCTAAACGCGTTGATTTAAAAATATCGTAACTTCCTAAACCTCCAAAACCTTCAGAGGAGAAATACAACGTTTTTTTATCGGCAGAAATGCGAGGTGAAATTTCATTTTTAGAAGAATTAATCGCAATACCCATTAATTTGGGTTTTGAATATTCATTCGGATTGATTTGAACAGAAACATACAAATCCAACTGCCCGTTGATTTTGTCATTCATAGCTATTATCAACACCTGTTCATCTTCGGAAATATCATACGATGTTATTTCATTTTTATTTTTGAAATCATGTATAAATATATTTGTTGGCTTCCCCCAAAGATCGCCTTCTTCTAATGTAAAATAAGAAATTCCGTCTCCTTGATATACACCATACCGATCATAACGCCCTGTTACATATAATTTTGTACCATCTTTAGAATAGCGTATGATTTTATTATCTAAATTACTGTTTAACGGACGTTTAACTTGCGTCGCTTTACTCCAAACACCATCTTCATTTAGTTCACTTTTCCAAACATCAATATCCTCCTTATTTTCTTTGTGACCCAAATTACTTGGATGTCCTTTTATAGAAAAGAAAATTGTTTTTTCGTCTTGAGACAATACCGGATTAGACTCTTCATATTCTGTATTAACATTATAACTCAAGTTTTTATTATGTTCAGGCACATCTAATTTTCCCATTATATCACCGATCCCAACTGCATCAATCGCATTAAACAATCCATCAACTGTTGGTTTTGCTACAATTTTAACGGCAGAAACCTTATACGTTGTAGTAGGAAATTTAATTTGAAACATTCGTTGTAATTGTTTCGTAGGCGCAGCTACTCCTTTATAAATACTATATTCTTTGTTGTTTTCGTCATAAATAAAAACTTCGGTAATCACACCTGGTGCATGATTTTCGGCAATAACTACTGTATTTGCTTTTTGTGGAGAACAAAATTGCACTTTTACAAAAGCATCTTCTTCTTTTTGTGCTTTTTGATTTAAACCCAACACATACGAATTTGGCAATGCATCGGCACGTTGTAAAAACGCATCGGGCAATCCCAACGCCATATTAGGCGAATAATCCGCTGAAAAATATTCGTGCGAACAACTTTCTACCGAACAAGACCATTGTATAAATGGCCATTCAACTTTTTGAGAGAATGATTTAAAGCTGACTAAAAAAAGCAATAATAGTATCTGATTTTTCATAAGAGTCTGTTTTTAAATGTGAAACACAAAAACAATGCTAAAAAACAATTCCAGGTATGTTTTTTTCTAAATCATTTTTTTTACTTTCAATTTTAAGAAGTAATTGTTGGTACGATTCAGAAGTTATATTAAATGGTTTGTGTGCTATCATTTTTTGAAGTTCATTCACTTTTTTAATTTGATCCTTCATCACAAGATTAAATGCGTAATCTTGAAACCGTTCCCATATATAAGCTATCGCAACTCCACTGGGATGAATCATATCTTCGGCATAAAATCTATAATCACGTAACTCATCCATCATAATTTCATAACTCGGAAAATACGTAACTTTTTTTAATAATACTATTTTATGAATTACGGAAATCAAATGTGCTTTACTACGTTGGTTTTCTACAAATCCGTCTTTTAAATGTCGAACTGGCGAAATGGTAAATATAATTTGAATATCAGGATTGATGGATTGAATTAACTCAGTTGTGTCGTGAATACATTTTTCAAGAATACCAATCGACAATATTTCTTTATCAAATTGATTTTGAGGTACTTTATGACAATTTGCTACATATTGTTGCGTTTCTTTTAAACGATACACCCAAGCCGTTCCGTAAGTAATGATAAAGTGTGTGGTTTTTAACAACTGACTTTTAGTTTCTGCTAAAATTTCATTTAACCGATTCAAAAAAACATCTTTATCGGAATGACTTACGCAGGAATGTACTTCAAAAGAATGCCATTGTTCGTTGTGGTAAAAAATATCTTTTTCTGTAAACGGCAATTCCTCTACTACTCTTTTGATAATCCTTTCAATCGCTAAAGGATGAAACAAAATTCCAAACGGATTTACTGTTGAAGGTATTTTATAATACGAAAACTTTTCACCCATACTTTCCGCAAAACAAGAACCCCAACTCATTACGTACGAATCGTAAGTAATGGGATGGGGGTGATGGGGGATGTTTATTTGTGTGGTTAAGTTCATGTCCTACTTCACAAACTCCACCACTTTCTCCACCGCTTCTTTAATACCGCTTACATTTTTCCCTTTTCCAGAGGCGAAGAACGGTTGTCCACCACCATTTCCGTCGATTAATTTTCCTAATTCTCTGATGATGCTTCCAGCGTTTAAACCTTTTTCAGCTACTAATTCTTTAGAAATATAACAATGGATGTTTGGCGCATTATCTTCAATCGAAGCTAAGAAAACAAAAGCATTTGGTTTAGAAGTTCCAATGGCTTGTGTTAAATCTTTTGTCGAACTCATGGATAAATCCACTTGTTTGGCTAAAAACTGAATGCCGTTAATTTCTTTAAAATCAGAAGCAATCGTATTTTTTAACCCTTCGATTTTTTCTTTTGTTAATTGTTCTAGTTGCTTTTTCAGTTTGGCATTATCTTCTTGCAATGAAGCCACTGATTTTAATACATCCTGAGGATTTTTCAATACGTCTTTGATTTCAGCTAAAGTATTTTCTTGTGAAGCATGAAAATCTTTTACAGCATCGCCCGTAATGGCTTCAATTCTGCGGATTCCTGCGGCAACCGCCCCTTCAGATGTAATTTTAAATGACCAAATATTCGCTGTATTTGATACGTGAATTCCTCCGCAAAGCTCTTTGCTTTCGCCGAATTCAATCATTCTAACGGTGTCGCCATATTTTTCGCCAAACAAAGCCATTGCTCCTTTATCCAACGCTTCTTTTATGGGTAAGTTTCGGTGTTCTTGCAATTGTAATTGCGCTTCGATTTGTTTATTCACAAGCGCTTCTACTTGGCGTATTTCTTCTTCTGAAACTTTAGCAAAATGCGAAAAATCAAAACGTAAATAATTTGAATTTACTAACGATCCTTTTTGTTCTACATGTGTTCCTAAAATCGTTCTCAAAGCCAAATGCATTAAATGCGTAGCCGAATGGTTTTTAGATGATGCGTTTCTTAAATCCGTATTTACTTTAGCTACAAAACTCGCGTCCAAATTTTCTGGAAGTTGTTTGGTAAAATGTAAAATCAGGTTGTTTTCTTTTTTAGTATCGATGATTTCGATTATCTCAGGCTTTTGACCTTCGACTTTTGACTTTTGACTAACAAGGATTCCTTTATCGCCTACTTGCCCGCCGCCTTCTGGATAAAATGGGGTTAAATTAAAAACCAATTGGTACATTTCTCCCAATTTTTGATTCTCAACTTTTCTATATTTAGCTATTTTTACACTTGTTTCCGTTAAGTCATACCCAACAAACTCTTCAACCTCATCGTCAAATAAAATTTGCCAATCGCCTGTTTTTACTTTTGAAGCTGTTCGTGAACGTTCTTTTTGTATTTGAAGCTCGGTATTAAATCCAGCTTCGTCTAAATCAAAACCTCTTTCTCTTAAAATCAAAGCGGTTAAATCAATCGGAAAACCAAATGTATCATACAACTCAAATGCTTTTTCTCCTGAAAAAATAGTACTTGAGTTATTTTTGATTTCGACATCTAATAATAATAACCCTTGTTCTAAAGTTCTTAAAAAAGAACTCTCTTCTTCTCTAATCACATTAACAACCAATGATTTTTGTGTTTTAATTTCTGGGAAGAAATCTTGTAACTGGTTGCTTAATGTTTCAACCAATTGATAGATAAAAGGTTCTTTAGTGTTCAAAAATGTAAATCCGTAACGGATTGCTCTTCTCAAAATACGTCGTATCACATAACCTGCACCTGTGTTTGATGGTAATTGTCCGTCTGCAATTGCAAATGCGACTGCTCTAACGTGATCTACCACCACACGAATGGCGATATTTATTTTTTCTTGTTCTTCGGTTGTTTTTTCAGACACGTAACGTAGCCCTGTTATTTCTTCTACTTTTTTAATTAATGGAGTAAAAACATCGGTATCATAGTTGGATTGAACACCTTGTAAAACCATACACAAACGTTCAAACCCCATTCCTGTATCAATGTGTTGTGCTTTTAATTTTTCTAAAGAGCCGTCTGCTTTTCTATTAAATTCCATAAACACATTGTTCCAAATCTCTACAACGTGAGGATGGTCGGCGTTTACCAATTCTTTACCTGATTGTTTTAGTTTTTCTTCTTTTGATCGGATATCAACGTGAATTTCTGAGCATGGACCACACGGCCCTTGTTCTCCCATTTCCCAAAAATTATCTTTTTTGTTTCCTAAAATGATACGGTCTTCGGCGATTAAAGTTTTCCAAATATCGTAGGCTTCTTGATCAAAAGGAACTCCTTCTTCTTCATTTCCTTCAAAAACCGAAACATATAAAATGTCTTTGTCTATTTTGTATACTTCGGTCAATAATTCCCACGCCCAATGAATGGCTTCTTTTTTAAAATAATCTCCAAAAGACCAGTTTCCTAACATCTCGAACATCGTATGATGGTACGTATCAAATCCAACATCATCTAAATCGTTGTGTTTACCCGAAACCCGCAAACATTTTTGTGTATCCGTCAGTCGGTTACTTTTGGGTGTGCCATTTCCTAAAAAATATTCTTTAAACTGTGCCATCCCTGAGTTATTAAACATCAAAGTAGGGTCGTCTTTAAGAACTATTGGTGCTGATGGAACTATGGTATGTCCTTTTTCTTTGAAAAAATTAAGGAACTGTGAGCGAATTTCGTACGATTTCATCCGAGTATATCGATTCAATTAAAACATTTACTAAATTTGTTGCAACCTGATTTTTGATAATTAGGAACAACGAGTTGCAAAAATAGAATTTTTTAAGACATGCCGAAGGCAAAATACTACTACGATACCGAAAAGTTAGCATACCAATTGGTTAAACCTAAAAAGGCGGTAACGTTCAGTTACATGATACTTTTTTTGGTGGCAGCTGCTTTGTTTGGTTTTTTATGCTTTGTGATTTTATTAAACACCTCGTATTTTGAGACACCAAAAGATAAAATACAAACTCGCGAAATCGAAAATTTTAAAATCAATTACGCTATTTTAAATAAAAAGATGGAACAGATTGAAGCTGTTTTATCTGCTATCGAAGAACGTGACAACACCATTTACAGAGTTTATTTCAATATTTCGCCACTTTCAAACGAACAACGCAAATCAGGACTTGGTGGCGTTAACAGATACAAATCATTAGAAGGTTTTAATAACTCGGACTTAATTGTTAACACAAATAAAAGATTGAATACGATTGTAAAACAGCTTGCGGTACAATCAAAATCTTTGGATGAAATCATTAAATTATCCAACGAAAAACAAAAGCTATTGGCAGCTATCCCAGCCATTCAACCTGTTAAAAATGAAGATTTAAAACGAATGGCTTCCGGCTTTGGCTACAGAAGTGATCCGTTTACTAAAATCCGAAAATTTCATGCAGGCATGGATTTTTCTGCCAAGTCAGGCACGCCCATTTTTGCTACAGGCGATGGAGTTGTTGTGCGTGCTGATGCTGGCGCAACAGGTTATGGTAATCATATTGTAATCAAACACGGTTACGGTTACGAAACCTTATATGCCCATTTAAGCAAATATAATGTCCGTAAAGGGAGTGCTGTTAAACGTGGCGATGTAATCGGATTTGTAGGAAGTACAGGTAGATCCGAAGCACCACATTTACATTATGAAGTAAAAAAAGACAATCAAGTTATTAACCCGATTAACTTTTACTACGGTAATATTTCAGCTAAAGAATTTGTAATTTTGTCCAACTTGGCAAGTCAAGAAAATCAATCTTTGGATTAATGATAGTAAACCTACCTTACAAACGATATTACGCTATTGGAGAAGTAGCCAAGGCATTTGACGTAAACGCGTCATTAATTCGTTTTTGGGATAAAGAATTTGACATCATACAACCCAAAAAAAATGCAAAGGGCAATCGAATGTTTACGCCCGAAGATGTAAAAAACCTACAATTAATTTATCATTTGGTAAAAGAAAGAGGTTTTACCTTAGAAGGTGCAAAAACACATCTTAAAGAAAATAAAAAACAAACCTTGGATAAATTTGATGTTATCCGAAAATTAGAACGAATCAAATCAACATTAATAGAAATTAAAAATCAACTTTAAAAATAAAACAACATGAAAAAATGGATTCCTTTAGGTGTTATTCTGGCGATAGGCATCGCTTTATACGCATGGATTGTAGGATTTAACAACTCAGCAGTAGTACTACAAGAAAGTGCCAAAACAACTTGGTCCAATGTCGAGAGCAGTTACCAACGCCGTAACGACCTTATCGGTAGTTTAGTTAAAACCGTACAAGGTGCTGCCGATTTTGAAAAATCAACACTAACGGCTGTAATTGAAGCTCGTGCTACCGCAACAAAAACGACTATTGACCCTACAAATATTACACCTGAACAAATGGCGCAATTTCAACAAGTACAATCGGGATTGTCTGGTGCTTTATCTAAATTATTAGTTTCAGTAGAGCGTTATCCTGAATTAAAAGCCAATCAAAACTTTTTGGAATTACAATCTCAGTTAGAAGGTACCGAAAACCGAATTAACGTTGCACGTGATCGTTACAACGAAGCGGTTAATACTTTTAACGTAAAAATTAAAACATTCCCTAATTCTGTATTTGCAGGTTGGTTTAATTTTAAAGAAATGGAACGTTTTAAAGCAGAAGCCGGAGCAGAAAAAGCACCTGAAGTAAACTTTGATTTCAAATAATCTACATATTTTGACTATGGATTTTTTATCAAAAGATGACGAAAAAGAAATTATAGCAGCAATCGCTGCTGCAGAAAAACAAACGTCAGGCGAAATTAAAATCCATATCGAAACCAAATCTAAAAAACCTCCTTTCGAAAGAGCACAGGAGGTTTTTTTATCTTTAGGCATGCAGCATACCCAGGCCAGAAATGGCGTTTTATTTTACGTAGGCGTACACGATAAATCATTTGTTATTTTAGGAGATCACGGTATTAATGAGCTTGTAGGCAATTCCTTTTGGGAATCAACCAAAGATATTGTTGTCTCTCATTTTAAAAATAAAGAATTCAAAATTGGTTTAATTCAGGGTATTTTAGAAGCTGGAGAACGGTTAAAAAAACATTTTCCGTATCAAAAAGATGATGTAAATGAACTTTCAAACGACATTTCTAAAAACTAAAATGAAACAAATCCAACCATTTTATCGGACTTTTATTATTACTGTCGTTTTATTGATAGGTTTTGTAGGATTATCTCAATCCAATCGAATACCCGATAAACCTTCCTTTATTCCGCCTGTAATTGATAGTATTTCTGTTTTATCCGCCGAGCAAAACAGAGCACTATTTCAAAAACTAAAAACCTATCACGACTCTACTTCTACTGAAATAGTCGTTATGATTGTCGGAACCACACACGGCGAATACATCAACCGATACGCAACCGATATCGGTCATAAATGGAAAATCGGGAATAAAGAAAAAGATAATGGTATCGTAATTTTAATCGCCATAAACGATCGTAAAGTAACCATCCAAACAGGGCAAGGTATCGAGCATTTATTGACTGATGCGTTATCCAAACGAATTATCGAAAATGTACTAACACCTAATTTTAAAGAAAAGAAATACTACGAAGGTATCGATAAAGCAACCTCTATTATTTTTGAAATATTAAGTGGCGAATATAAAAATGACGACCTCAAATCAGATAAAAATTCCTTTGCGACCTTTTTTATTATTTTGATTGTTATTATTTTACTTTTTTTAATCAGTAAACGCAAAGGCGGTAATTCGGGTAATCATAGTGGTGGTATAGATTTAACTGATATTATTATTTTAAGCAGCTTAGGTAGAAATAGTGGTGGTTTCGGTGGAAGTTCAGGTGGAAGCTTTGGTGGTGGTTTTGGAGGATTTGGTGGCGGCGGAGGATTTGGTGGTGGCGGTGCTTCTGGTGATTGGTAATATTTATTCCATTTTAATCCAGTTCCACTTTTTGATACGCATTTAATTTATCGATGTGTAAAATAGTTTGTGTATTGGTATTGTTGCGCTCAAACATTGTAATAAATTTTGCACCATATACAATTTCATCAAAAACATACGATGTTCGCTTGACCACTTGATTACTAAACATATCATCAAATACGCTCAGATAAACAATCAATTCGCCATTAATTGATTTAAAATCTGAAGCTGTTAATCCATGCAAAGGACTTGTTTCGGTTATTGGATGAACTAGAGTCCAACTTAATGACAACAAATGAAGTCGTTTTAATTCTAAATCTAAATCAAAAAATTTATTTACAAATATTCCGTTTTCGCTAACGTGCATCCCTAAAGTTACTCGAGCTTCCGCATCTGTTAAGTTGGCATTTTTATAAGGCGTTAAACGAATCATCAATGCCTTCCCTTCTTTATAAGGAGCGATTAATGCATTGTTTGAAAACAAAATATGGGCTTTTGGTTTGCTAAACCTTCCGTAAAATAAACCTGTAGCTAACGCAATGGATAATAGCCCAAACAAGGCTTCTAATGCGGCAATGGTATTGGTTATAAAACCACTCGGATGTACATGCCCATAACCGACCGTTGTAAACGTTTGAATACTAAAAAAGAACGCTTCAATAAATTGGATTGGTATATTGTCGGAATGAATTCCGTTTAAATATTCAGTGCCGATCCAACAATATAAAAACGCAAAAAACAAATTAACTACAACATAATACGACAGTATAACAACTAAAAACTGTATCCGAGACATGGTTAACATCGAATGAAAAATGCTCGTGCCCTCGATTAAACCAATTCCTTTTTTGATAACATTTGCCTCACCTTCTTTGGTTATAAAACGACCGCCGTAATTATCGGCGTTCGTTCCAAAACCCGTATTGTTTTTAACTTTAACGTTTTTGTTTTTTAAATCAAACAAAGCCATTTAATCTATTTTTTTCGGAAATAAATTTCAATAGGCACACCGCTTAAATCCACATGTTCTCTTAATTTATTTTCGATGTATCTTTTGTATGAATCGTCAATATATTGTGGCAAATTAGCAAAAAACACAAACTGTGGCGTTTCTGTCGGTAACTGCATACAGTATTTAATCTTGATATATTTTCCTTTGGTTGCTGGAGGTGGATTATGCTCGATAATAGGCAACATCAAATCGTTTAATTTTGAAGTTGCAATACGCTGTTTTCTACTCTCAAAAACAGCAACACTTGCTTCTAAGGCTTTTAACAAACGTTGTTTGGTTAATGCTGATACAAATAAAATAGGCACATCTGTAAAAGGCTGTAATTCTTTTCTGATTTGTTCTTCGTAATCACGGGTCGAATTGGTGTCTTTTTCAACCAAATCCCATTTATTAACTAAGATTACAATACCTTTTCTGTTTTTTTGAGCTAACCAAAAAATACTTTGATCTTGTCCTTCAAATCCTCTTGTGGCATCAATCACCAACAAACAAACATCGCTATGTTCAATTGCTCGAACAGAACGCATTACCGAATAAAACTCTAAATCTTCTTTTACTTTTGCTTTTCTACGGATACCTGCTGTATCCACCAAATTAAATTCAAAACCAAAACGGTTAAATTTTGTATCTATCGCATCACGTGTGGTTCCTGCAATATCAGTTACAATATAACGATCCTTTCCGATAAGCGCATTGATAAAACTAGATTTACCCGCATTTGGGCGTCCGACTACTGCAAATCTAGGTAATTCAGAGGGTTCTTCCTCTTCTTCTTTTTCAGGAAAAGACTCGATCAAACGATCTAACAACTCCCCTGTTCCGCTACCGTTGATGCTCGAAAAAGTGATGTATTCTCCTAATCCTAAACCATAAAATTCAATGGCATCTTCATGACGTTGTCCGTTATCTACTTTATTAACCGCTAAAATAACTGGTTTTTGAACCTTTCTTAACAGTCGAGAAACTTCGTTATCCATCGGTGTAATTCCTTCTTCAACATCTACTACAAAAATAATTACATCCGCCTCTTCTATTGCTAAAACAACTTGATTTCTAATTTCCTCTTCAAATACATCGTCAGACCCTTTGATGTATCCTCCTGTATCAATTACCGAAAAAGCTTTTCCGTTCCAATCACTTCTACCGTAATTTCTATCTCGTGTTACACCACTTACAGAATCTACAATAGCTTCTCTGCGCTGTACCATTCGATTAAACAAGGTTGATTTACCAACATTGGGTCTTCCTACAATAGCAACTATATTACTCATACTTTTTCTTTTATTATATATTTTATTGAACGAAACTATTATTCGTTATACCCAAAACGTCTTAACATATTGTTGTTTTTACGCCAATCTTTATTGACTTTAACATAGGTTTCGAGGTGAATTTGCTTACCAAAAAACTTTTCTAAATCTTTTCTAGCTTCAACTCCTACTCTTTTTAAAGCCAAACCTTTATTACCGATAATAATTCCTTTTTGAGAATCTCTTTCGACCATGATTATCGCACGTATTCGAATTATTTCTTCATCTTCAAAAAATTCTTCGGTATTCACTTCTACCGAATATGGAATTTCTTTTTTGTAATGCAATAAAATCTTTTCACGGATAATTTCATTCACAAAAAAACGTTCGGGTTTATCGGTTAATGTGTCTTTAGGATAATAGGCAGGGGATTCGGGTATTAACTCTACAATACGATCAAAAACTTCGCGTACATTAAATTTTTCGATTGCTGATATGGCGTATATTTCGGCATTGGGTACTTTTTCTTTCCAAAAAGCAACTTGTGTTTCTAAATTTGCCTGATCGGTTGTATCTATTTTATTTAGTAATAATAATACCGGGATTTTTGCGTGGATGATTTTATTAAAAAACGAATCGTCTTTTAATTCTTTTTCGCCAATTTCGACCATATAAATCAAAACATCTGCATCCTCGAATGCTGATTTTACGAAATTCATCATCGAAGTTTGCAACTCATAAGCAGGTTTTATAATCCCCGGCGTATCGGATAATACTACCTGAAAATCGTCTCCATTCACAATACCCAAAATACGGTGACGGGTTGTTTGTGCCTTAGATGTTATGATCGATAAGCGTTCACCTACAAACGCATTCATTAATGTCGACTTCCCAACATTGGGATTACCTATGATATTGACAAATCCAGCTTTATGAGACATGCTTTAATTTTTAGGCAAATGTACGGAAAACAAAAGATAGAAAAATATTTTAGTCGTGTTTGTTGTATTTAATAATAAAGGTTGTATATTTGCCCCCGAAACAGCGCGGGATAGAGCAGTAGGTAGCTCGTCGGGCTCATAACCCGAAGG
>CAYQSQ010000038.1:0-12433 GCA_964420215.1 uncultured Flavobacterium sp.
GTATTTTTGCTGGAGATTTGTTTAGAATGTACACTAAATATTGCGAGAACAAAGGTTGGAGAACCAGTGTGGTAGATATGAACGAAGGAACTTCGGGCGGTTTTAAAGAGGTAATTTTTGAAGTAACAGGCGAAGATGTTTACGGAACTTTAAAATTTGAAGCAGGTGTGCACCGTGTACAACGTGTACCCCAAACCGAAACACAAGGTCGCGTGCATACATCAGCAGCAACCGTTATGGTTTTACCAGAAGCAGAAGAGTTTGATGTACAAATAGATATGAATGATGTACGGGTAGATTATTTTTGTTCGTCAGGGCCTGGTGGGCAATCGGTAAATACCACCAAATCAGCTGTTCGTTTAACACACATACCAACAGGATTGGTAGCACAATGTCAAGATCAAAAATCTCAACACAAAAATAAAGATAAAGCATTAGGTGTGTTACGTTCTCGTTTGTATGAGCAAGAATTAGCGAAAAAAGAAGCGGAAGATGCAACCAAACGGACTTCTCAAGTAAGTAGTGGAGACCGTTCAGCTAAAATCCGCACCTACAACTACGCACAAGGTCGTGTCACTGATCACCGTATCGGATTAACGTTATATGATTTAGGAAATATAATGAATGGAGATATCCA
Organism: uncultured Flavobacterium sp.; assembly: GCA_964420215.1. Lineage (GTDB taxonomy): Bacteria > Bacteroidota > Bacteroidia > Flavobacteriales > Flavobacteriaceae > Flavobacterium. The sequence goes on from CAYQSQ010000038.1 coordinate 638, forward strand.
AAAGATTGTGGACGAATTGCAATTGGTCAACAATACCGAGAAATTGAAAGAAACCGATATTTTTTAAAGACTAAATAAACTGGCGCTGAGATTTTAGAAATCGGAACCGAATATAAGAACTACAATTATAAAAAAAATGCAAATACAACATTTAGTCGATCAAATCAAAAAGAAAAAATCCTTTTTATGTATTGGTTTAGATGTTGATTTAGATAAAATACCTAAACATTTATTAAACACGGAAGATCCTATTTTTGAGTTTAACAAAGCCATTATAGATGCTACTCACGATGTTTGTGTATCGTACAAACCCAATACCGCTTTTTATGAAGCGTACGGGGTTAAAGGTTGGATTTCACTACAAAAGACAATCCAATACCTCAATCAAAATTATCCTGAAATTTTTACCATAGCCGATGCCAAACGAGGTGATATTGGCAATACATCTAGCATGTATGCGAAAGCTTTTTTAGAAGATTTAAATTTTGACAGCATAACCGTTGCACCCTATATGGGTAAAGATTCGGTTGAGCCTTTTTTAGCTATCGAAAATAAGTTTACCATTTTATTGGCGTTAACTTCTAACGAAGGAGCTTTTGATTTTCAGACCAAAAATATGGGCGAAATTGAATTATACAAACAAGTATTAGAAACTTCTAAATCTTGGAAAAATAGCCAAAACCTAATGTATGTGGTAGGTGCTACCAAAGCAGAATATTTTACTGAAATCAGAAAAATTGTACCAGACCGTTTTTTATTAGTTCCTGGTGTGGGTGCTCAAGGCGGAAACTTACAAGAAGTGTGTAAATATGGTTTAAACGATAATGTTGGTTTGCTGATTAATTCTTCTCGGGGTATTATATACGCCTCAAACGGTACTGATTTTGATAAAAAGGCTAGGGCAGAAGCTTTGAAAATTCAGCAGGAGATGGGTGTTTTGCTATAAGCTGATTTTGTAAGTACTACCTCCAAAGAAAGGTATAGGTATAAGGTTTACAAGGCTCTAAAAATATAGGTTTTCGACTTTTAATTAAGGTTTAGAAAATTTTATTGAAATTAGTTTGCTTTATCAGTTCGGTTTTGTCTAAGGTAAATATTTAAAGTTAAGTGAATATTTTCTTGTTGGAGACTTGTTCTATCTTACGTGAAGAGTATGAATTACATAGATAGAAATAAACTATAGCCTTTCTTATTTTTCTTGGATGATAACTCGATGTACTGCTCAACCTTTGTAACTTTTCCTTGAGAAACAGACACCTAAATTAAACAATGATTATATCGATGACTAGGACTGGGTAAAAAATTCTTAATTGGTTTAGTTATTCTTTCAAAAGGAAACTTATTTTTTTTATACTACAAGACAATATTTATCTAAAAAAAAACAAACAAAAGAGGCTGACTAAAATTTTCTAGACAGCCTTTTTTATTTGTATTCTAGTCTTTTATTAATCGGTATTTATTATTTTAAGACTAGACAAACGAAAGTAATGTATTCTTATTAGTTTACAGCTTTTTCAAAATCAGAACCTGCTTTAAACTTTACTACATTTTTAGCATCGATTTGGATAGGAGCTCCTGTTTTTGGATTTCTACCAGTTCTTGCGTCTCTTTTAGACACAGACCAAGTTCCGAAACCTACTAAAGATACTTTGTTACCACCTTTTAATGACTTTTCTACGTTGCCTAAAAATGATTCTAAAGCTAGTTTTGCAGCAGCCTTTGTAATTCCAGCGTCAGCAGCAATAACATCAATTAAATCTGATTTGTTCATAATCTTATTGTTTTTATGGTTAATACTTTGTTAATAGTAACAAATATAAAGGATAAATTATAAAAACCAAGCGATAACAATATTTATTTCAATAATAAATAAATATGTTAAATTCTGTGAAGGATATGTTAAATTTTGTCGGGGTGGCAGGATTCGAACCTGCGACCTCCGCGTCCCAAACGCGGCGCGATAACCGGGCTACGCTACACCCCGAAAAACTTGGGTGCAAATATAGCTGTTTTAAACACAAAAACAAGCGATAATTTTAATAAATATAAACTAAATTTGCACTTCTTAAAATTTATAAAAATGAGTCAAGTTATAGAAAAGATAAAATGTCTAATTATTGGTTCGGGACCTGCAGGATATACAGCTGCAATTTATGCATCAAGAGCTGATTTAAACCCTATTATGTATACAGGAATGGAGCCTGGAGGGCAATTAACCACAACAACTGAAGTGGATAATTTCCCGGGGTATCCAGAAGGGATTGACGGTCCGACAATGATGATGCAATTACAAGCCCAAGCAGAACGTTTTGGCACTGAAGTACGAATCGGTATGGTAACACAAGTTGAGTTTAGTAAAGAAGAAGGTGGATGGCATAAAATAATTGTTGATGGCAATAAACAAATAGAGGCGCAAACCGTAATTATTACTACTGGTGCAACTGCAAAATATTTGGGATTGCCAAGTGAGCAACGTTTACGTGGTGGTGGCGTTTCTGCATGTGCTGTTTGTGACGGCTTTTTTTACAAAAATCAAGATGTAGCTATTGTTGGCGCAGGTGATACTGCTGCAGAGGAAGCAACCTATTTATCCAATATTTGCAAAAGTGTAACCATGTTGGTTCGTAAAGAGGAGATGCGCGCTTCAAAAGCGATGCAACATCGCGTAAATAATACTAAAAACTTAACAGTATTGTATAATACGGAAGTTGAGGAAGTATTGGGTGAACAAGTTGTTGAAGGATTAAAAATGATAAATAATAAAACAGGTGTTACTTCTCAAATAGCAATAACAGGCTTGTTTGTTGCGATTGGACATAAACCGAATACGGATATTTTTAAAGGACAATTAGAAATGGACGAAACAGGTTATTTAATTACAAAACCAGATTCTACTAAAACAAATTTACCAGGTGTTTTTGCTGCAGGTGATGTTCAGGATAAAGAATACAGACAAGCCGTAACAGCAGCAGGTACAGGTTGTATGGCAGCATTAGATGCAGAGCGATATTTAGCGGCATTTCATTAATCGGTTTAGTTTATAATTTAAAGAAGAATTCGGAATAATGACCATACAAGACACTTTAACGGCTTCTATAAAACAAGCTATACACCAATTATTTCAAGTTTCAGCTGATAAAATTGAATTTCAGGCAACGCGTAAAGATTTTGAGGGAGATATAACGATGGTTATTTTTCCATTGTTAAAAATCATCAAATCAAACCCCGTTGAGTTAGGAAATAAAATAGGAACCTATTTAGTCGAAAATGTAAAAGAAGTGGTTCGATTTAATGTCGTTTCAGGTTTTTTAAATATTGTAGTTTCGGATTATTATTATCTGAATTTTTTCAATGAAATTAAAAAAGACACTCAATTTGGTTTTGTAAAACCAAATCAAGGAGCAAAGTCGGTTATGGTTGAATATTCTTCACCCAACACCAACAAACCTTTACATTTAGGTCATGTTCGTAATAATTTATTGGGATACGCTGTCGCAGAAATTATAAAAGCTTCGGGTAAAAAAGTCAATAAAACACAAATCATTAACGATCGTGGGATTCATATTTGTAAATCGATGTTGGCGTGGCAAAAGTTTGGTCAAGGTCAAACACCTGCATCCACAGGACTTAAAGGCGATAAATTAGTTGGTAATTATTATGTCTCTTTTGATAAAGCGTATAAAGAAGAAATAAATACACTTGTAACTCAAGGACTTTCAGAAGAAGAAGCTAAAAAAGAAGCTCCTTTATTTAAAGAAGTGCAACAAATGTTGTTAGCTTGGGAAGCTGGTGACGAACAAGTAATCGCTCTTTGGAAAGAAATGAATCAATGGGTGTACGACGGATTTGCACAAACCTACGCACGTTTAGGTGTTGATTTTGACAGTGTGTATTACGAAAGTGATACGTATTTGTTAGGTAAAGATGTTGTAGCCGATGGTTTATTAAAAGGTATTTTTTACAAAAAAGAAGACGGATCCGTTTGGATTGATTTGATAGCGGATGGGTTAGACGAGAAAATAGTGTTACGCTCAGACGGAACATCAGTCTATATGACACAAGATATCGGAACCGCTATACAACGTGTTAAGGATTATGTCGATGTTGGAGGAATGGTTTATACGGTAGGAAACGAACAAGATTACCACTTTAAAGTTTTGTTTTTAATTCTTGAAAAGTTAGGATTTGATTGGGCAAAACATTTGTTTCACTTGTCGTACGGAATGGTAGATTTACCTTCAGGGAAAATGAAATCACGTGAAGGAACTGTTGTTGATGCAGATGATTTGATGCAAGAAATGCGAGATACTTCCGCTAAAATAGCCCAAGAATTAGGGAAGTTAGACGTCCTAAACGATGCGGAAAAAGAAAATTTGTACGAAATGATCGGTTTAGGCGCGCTTAAATATTACATATTAAAAGTAGATCCTAAAAAACGAATTTTATTTAACCCCGAAGAGTCCGTTGATTTTGCAGGAAACACAGGACCTTTTATTCAATATACCTACGCTCGAATTCAGTCTATTCTGCGTAAAGCAACCTTTGATTATTCAGCAGTGATTGACCCAAATCAGTTTGAGTTACACGATAAAGAGAAAGAGTTAATCAAACAAGTATTGTTATATCCCGAAACGATTCAATTAGCAGCAAGTCAGTACAGTCCAGCGATTATCGCGAATTACACCTATGATTTGGTAAAAACATACAATTCATTCTATCAAAGTGTTTCTATTTTAGGAGAAGAAGATTTAACCAAAAAAGCGTTTAGAGTACAACTTTCAGAAAATGTAGGAACTATAATCAAATCTGCATTCGGATTATTAGGTATTGGCGTTCCTGATCGAATGTAATCGTTAGTGAATTAGTTTGGTTGTAATTGTTTTTTGACCGTTTATTTTTGTTTGAATAAATACGACCGTGTTACTTTTTGGTATAGCAATCCGATATTCGTCGGATGTATTTGTGTTGGAATATAACAACTGACCAAACGTATTAAACAATCGGATTTCGGATAAACTAATTTTATTGATAGAAGAAATTTCAATTAAAGCCTCTTTGCTTATTGCTATAATCGAATTTTCTGTATGATTCCCTTCTACTTCAGAATCTAAATCAAGTGTTTCATTATTGGTGTATCTCAATGTAAAACGATTGTTAAAACTTCCTTTTTTGGTTGAAAACAAGTATCCGTTTTTTGTTAAATCGTGTGTGATTTCTGCTAAATGATCTGTTATAAAAACGGGCGTATCAGACAAATCACCATCGGAGTTGGCAATTTTTAATTCAAAATCACCTTCAATTTCAGACGTAAATCCCAATACAATTTCGTCGTTAAGATCAAAAGGATATTGCCGCCCTTGAATGCTTAATTCTTGGTTTTCGGCAATCGAATAAAAACGAATGGAGGTAGCGGATTTTTTTGCTTTTCCGTCAAAATTTCGATCTAAAGCATTTGTAGCTCCATTAATATATCCAACCAAGATTTGTTTGTAAGCACCTTTGGTATTACTCATTTCGAGCCATAAACGACTTTTGTGAGAATTATTTTTTTGCCTGAAAAATTGGGTGTTTTTAGCTGCAATTCGCATACTGTTATTGAACTCAAGCGTACCATTTTCCAAACCTTCAACAAAAAATCCTTGCCCCGAAGCGATAAATCCATTTGGCACAGCACTGCCGTTAACTGCTGCGACACCTCCTGTTTGGTTATATGAGGCGTAATCATCTTTTGAAAACTCACCCGAAGTTACATTACTTAGTCCCGTTGCGTGTGTCCATAAATATATCGTGCCGTTAATTAAAGAAGTGTTGGATGTGTGGTTTAAGAACAAATCAGCATCAATGGCTGATGGGTACGGATTTCCAACCAGATTCCATTTGCTGTTGGTCTTGTCGATAGTGGTTGTTATTTTTCCGTTATTGGGTATACCGTAAAAATCACCATTAAAACTGACGTTACCGTTGGTGTAATCGATATTGTCAGACGCTCGGATAATATATCCTTTTCCAGGATTCATAATGCCTGATGCTTTAATCCAATTATTATTTTGAGGACTATATTCGTAAAAAATACTTCCGTAAGAAAAAGATTCTAATATTTGATTTACAACAGGTGATGACCAATAGGTGTAATCAAATTTTTTCATTGGAGTCGAAAAACGTCTAAAATGACCTTTACCACTATTTATTGCAAAATCATTTTTTTGGATAAAACTGCCGTTATTTTGCACGAGAAAATCACCGTTAATTGTAAGTCCACCATGTAATGAAAGGAAATCACCTTCTTCAATCACTAATTTTTTTCCTTCATTAATAACACAAGAACAAGCACTAATAGCGCCATTTGTTTTTGTGTTATACGAATCATTTATCACCAAATGAGCATTGGCTATCGAGCTATCGGAGTTGCTCCACGAATTGTTTTCCCAATACCGAATATCCGGTTTTGTGCCTGTTAACGTAAAATTATCCAATGCCCAAATCTCATTTTCTTTATCGTTTGTGATAACAACTTGAATCTTCAAATTGGTAACCGAAGGAAGGTTGGTAATCGTTACATTTCCAAACCCATCGGTAGTTTTATAGCCACCAGATGTTGGTCTGAATAAAATCAGATTATTCCCAAAAGTTTCTTTAGCAGTAGCAATTCCTGAGGTTAAAGACCATCGGGCATTGTTGTAACCCGTAACTTGCAATTGGTGTTTCCACGTCTCACCGCCATTTGTACTAATATAAACCGATACAAAATCTTCGACATCACTACCATTACCAGCCGTGGTCGAATAAGATCCTAAATTAAATTGAAACGAAAGGTTAGCATAGTCAGATGTATCAACCGAATCAAACAACAAGGTTGTACTACTGTTATTTACTTGAAGACTTTTATTTTGGAATGATAAAGGGCTGTTTGCTCGTTCGCCACTTGTACCATAGGCAAAATTACCAGCGAGACTGATTCCTGTATTAGGAATTATTGAATAATTCCAATTTTGATCGGAATTGGTTTCGAAATTTTGAGTTTTAAGAGTAGTATTTATCGTATTACACTGCGTTTCTGAAACACTTTTTCCTTTAATTTTAAATACAAAATCAGGATTAGAATGATCGTTAGACGAGATTTTTACCAGACTTGTTTTGTCTCCCAAAGATTGTGGTTTAAACGTAATAGTAAACGATGTCGACGCGTTCTTAGAGACAATCAAAGGTGTATTGTTTTCAATACTAAAATCAATGGTATTATCAACCGTGATGGAAGATATAATTAAATCCGAATTTCCTTTGTTTTCAAGTGTGAACGTATGCGTTTTAAACCCATAATTAGATGTGTTTGATTCAAAATCCGTACGATTCTCAACAGAAGCTTCGGAATCAGGAATAATTCGCAGAAGATTACTTTTTACTACTAATAGTGGTATTCCTGTTTGAAGAATAAAATCATCGATGCGCCAATCATTTGCATGACTTTTAAATTTTATTGTAGTTACCGTATTGGGGATTTTTTGAAGAGAAGTTCGGTAATACCAACCAACGGTTCCTGTGCCGGTAGGCAATTTATCCCATAAAATGGACGTGAAATCTCCATTTATTCCTGTAGTGCTGTAAGATATGTTAAGACTATTTCCGTTTTCCAAAATAATATCTTTTCGTAATCCGAAAGATAAATAAAGATTGTCTAAACCGGTTGCTGTAATTCCGTCAATGATAAATGTAGCTGTATTATCCAACTCGATATTGAATCCGTTTGAAGCCTGAACATAATCCGCCGCGATATTGGGCAAAGTACTTCGTATAATGCCTGATCCCGAAAATACAAGGTTAGTGGTGTCAAATCGATTGTTGGTTTGATGTGTTGAAATTAAATCACCCGAAACACCACCTGTATCAGGAAAAATAGTTTCGTTAAAAATTATTTGGGCATTACAAATACTGACCAATAATAGAAGAGAACCTAAAAGATACTTCATATTGAATAATGAAAAGAGAAAAAGAAAACTTTAAGCTGTAATACCGTTTAGTAGATTAACGACAGCATTTGAAATATATTCGATACCAATGGCAATAACGATAAAACCAATAATTCGAGAGATCGCATTAATACCAGAATTTCCTAAAGCTACAATGATGTATTGCGAACTTCTGAACATAATTAATATAACAATACAAATAGCAAGTATCGCTGTGATTGCAATACCAATTTGTTCGATTTCGTAATACTTTTGATTAAAGCTAATCAATAAAGACATCGATCCTGGTCCTGCCAAAATGGGCATGGCCAATGGTGTAAAAGAAATGTCATTTCGCTCTCTTACAGATGTACGTGTTCTTTTATTTAATCCTTTGTGTTCGGCAAATTTACCGGTTAACAACGCAAATCCAGAAGTTGTGATAATTAATCCTCCTGCAATTTTTAATGAATTGATGCTTACGCCAAAAAAATCAATTACAAATTGACCTACAAAATAAGCCGTGATTAATATAAAAAAAGTATTTATGGCGGTTTTTAGAGCAGTTTTCTTTCGGATACTTGGCGTGTCTTCGCTGGTTAAACCTACAAAAATAGGCAGTGTCGCCAAAGGATTCATAACCGAGAATAATGCTGCAAATAAATAAAGAAATAGTTCCATACTGATAGGTCTAATTGGGACTGCAAATGTAAGTTTAAATAAAAGAACTCTAAAATAAAAAATTAAGTTTTATTAACATGAAGTTATAAACAAATTAAAATTTCTTTAAAATAATAGCATTAAAAAAGCCGTCTCAAATTTGAGACGGCTTTTTTGGTATAGAGTATTTATAAAAAAGGTTGGTTATTTACCCTTTTCCATTTTCTCTTTTAGCTCTGCTAAAACATCAAAATCGCCTAATGTTGATTTTTCGTTTACAGAATTTGCAGCAGCTTCAGCGGCAGCTTTTATATTCTTAGCTTCCTCTGCTTTAAAAGTAGATGTATGAGAAGCTACAACTCTTTTGAATTCTTTATTGAACTCAATTACGATAAACTCAGCAGTATCTCCTTTTTTCAATTTAGATCCGTCTTCTTTTTCTAAATGACGAGAAGGAATAAATGCAACGATATCTTCTCCGAATTCAATTGTAGCACCTTTATCAACTATTTCGTTGATTTCACCTTTATGGATAGTTCCTACAGCAAAATCAGCTTCATATTTATCCCAAGGATTAGTTGTAGTTTGTTTATGACCTAAAGATAATTTACGTCCGTCAACATCTAATTCTAACACTACAACTTCTAAAGTTTCTCCTACATTTATGAAATCTGAAGGATGTTTAATCTTTTTAGTCCAAGATAAATCAGAAATATAGATTAAACCATCAATTCCCATTTCCAATTCTACAAAAACACCAAAATTTGTAAAGTTTCTAACAATACCTTTGTGTGTTGATCCTACAGGATATTTAGATCCAATATTTGTCCAAGGGTCTGGTGTTAATTGTTTGATACCTAACGACATTTTACGATCGTCTCTATCTAAAGTCAGAACAACAGCTTCCACTTCATCGCCCACTTTTACGAAATCTTGAGCTGAACGTAAGTGTGTTGACCAAGACATTTCAGAAACGTGAATTAAACCTTCAACACCTTCTGTTACTTCGATAAATGCACCGTAATCAGCGATTACAACGATTTTACCTTTTACTTTGTCGCCTACTTTTAGATCAGCACCTAAAGCATCCCATGGGTGAGCACTTAATTGTTTTAAACCTAATTGTATTCTTGTTTTTTCATCGTCAAAATCAAGAATTACTACGTTTAATTTTTGATCTAACTCTAAAACTTCATTTGGATGATTGATTCTGCTCCAAGACAAATCTGTGATATGTATCAATCCATCAACACCACCTAAGTCAATAAACACACCGTAAGAAGTAATGTTTTTAACCACACCTTCTAAGACTTGTCCTTTTTCTAATTGACCAATGATTTCTTTTTTCTGAATCTCAATATCAGCTTCAATTAAAGCTTTGTGAGATACAACGATATTTTTGAATTCGTGGTTGATTTTAACCACTTTAAACTCCATATTTTTATTTACGTACTGATCGTAATCACGGATTGGTTTTACGTCAATTTGTGAACCTGGTAAGAAAGCTTCGATACCGAAAACATCTACAATCATACCTCCTTTAGTTCTGCATTTTACAAAACCATTTACAATTTCCCCTGTTTCTTGAGCAGCAATAACTCTATCCCAAGCTTTAATGGTTCTTGCTTTACGGTGAGATAAAACCAATTGACCTGTTTTGTCTTCTCTGATGTCAATTAAAACATCTACAAGATCTCCTACTTTTAAATCAGGGTTGTAACGAAATTCATTTAATGAAATTACACCTTCGGATTTTGCATTAATATCAATTATGGCTTCTCTGTCGGTGATACGTACCACTTTTCCTGTTACTACATCTTCGTCATTTGTTGAAATGAACGTTTTAATAACTAATGCTTCAAACTCTTGTAAGTTGTTTTCGTCTACAGGGTCAATACCTTCTTCAAAGCTTGCCCAGTTAAAATTTGCCAAATATTCGGCTTGTGAAATTTCAGCCATAATGCTGTTATAATTTGTATTCTGTATCTTTTAGTTCTTTTGCGAAAAGAAAACAGAAGTTTTAATAAAAAATAAAAATACTTTAATTTGACAGAACTACAAATCGCCTCAAAATAAAGGTTTGCAAATTTACGCTATATTTTTGATTTTCAAAAAGATTAACTGGTTAAAAATCAACACAGCATCAATTATTTAAGTTTCTGAATTAAAATCATATAAATACCCTGATTACTAGTTGGATTAAATTGTAGTTTTTTTTGTCAAACGTTTAAATAAAATTTACTTTTGCAACAGTTTAATCCTATTTTGTAGTTAATAATGTCAAATACACAAAAATTAGAAGATATTGCGATTCAAACCCGTAGAGATATCTTAAGAATGGTTCACGCAGTTAATTCAGGACATCCTGGTGGATCTTTAGGTTGCACGGAGTTTTTGGTTGCTTTGTATAATGAAGTAATGAATCGGAAAGAAGGTTTCGATATGGACGGAATAAATGAAGATGTGTTCTTCTTATCTAACGGTCACATTTCGCCAGTATTTTATAGTGTATTAGCTCGTACGGGTTATTTTCCTGTAGAAGAATTAGCCACATTTAGATTAATTAATTCGCGATTACAAGGGCACCCAACAACACATGAAGGTTTACCAGGTGTAAGGATTGCTTCAGGTTCATTAGGACAAGGAATGTCAGTAGCTTTAGGTGCGGCGCAAGCCAAAAAATTAAACGGAGATAAAAGTTTAGTATTCAGTTTACATGGCGATGGCGAATTGCAAGAAGGTCAAAACTGGGAAGCTATAATGTATGCTTCTGCAAAAAAAGTAGACAATTACATTGCAACAATAGATGTTAACGGAAAACAAATCGACGGAACAACCGATGAAGTATTGGCAATGGGAAGTTTCAGAGCTAAATTTGAAGCTTTTGGATGGGATGTGTTAGAAGTAAATGAAGGCAACTCTATCCCTGCAATAGTTGCAGGATTGAACAGTGCCAAAAGTAAAACAGGAAAAGGAAAACCTGTTTGTATATTGTTGTACACGGAAATGGGTAACGGGGTTGATTTTATGATGCATACACATGCTTGGCATGGTAAAGCCCCAAATGATGAACAATTAGCAGAGGCCTTACGACAAAATCCTGAAACTTTAGGAGATTACTAAAAAAGACAATTCTACAAATGAAAAAATATACAAATACAGGAAGTAAAGATACTCGTTCAGGTTTTGGAGC
>CAYQSQ010000039.1:0-12251 GCA_964420215.1 uncultured Flavobacterium sp.
CTTTAGAAGATTACTAAAAAAGACAATTCTACAAATGAAAAAATATACAACTACCGGAAGTAAAGATACTCGTTAAGGTTTTGGGGCGGGTATGGAAGAATTAGGAAAGACAAATGAAAATGTAGTGGGATTATGTGCGGATTTAATAGGCTCACTTAAATTTGATAATTTCAAAAAAAATCATCCAGAGCGTTTTTTCCAAATCGGAATTGCAGAAGCAAATATGATTGGAATTGCAGCAGGTTTAACCATTGGAGGTAAAATTCCATTTACTGGTACGTTTGCTGGATTTTCAACAGGTCGTGTATATGATCAAATTCGTCAATCGGTAGCTTATTCTGACAAAAACGTAAAAATATGTGCTTCACACGCTGGATTAACTTTAGGCGAAGATGGAGCAACACACCAAATCTTAGAAGATATTGGATTAATGAAAATGTTGCCAGGTATGGTTGTAATAAATACCTGTGATTTTAACCAAACCAAAGCGGCGACAATTGCACTATCAAAATATCATGGTCCGGCGTATTTACGATTTGGACGTCCAGTGGTACCAAATTTTACAGCGGAAGACGGAAGTGATTTTGTGATAGGTAAAGCAATCTTATTAAATGAAGGTGCAGATGTAACAATCGTAGCGACTGGTCATTTAGTTTGGGAGTCGCTAATTGCCGCTGAAAAATTAGAAGCACAAGGCATATCAGCAGAGGTAATAAACATTCACACCATTAAACCTTTAGACGAAGAAGCTATTTTAAAATCAGTAGCAAAAACTAAATGCGTAGTTACAGCTGAAGAACATAATATATTAGGTGGTTTAGGTGAAAGTGTTGCTAGAACATTAGCGCTTAACAATCCAATTCCTCAAGAGTTTGTAGCGGTACAAGATAGTTTTGGTGAATCTGGAACTCCGGAACAATTAATGGCTAAATACAAATTAAATAACGAGGCTATTGTGGAGAAAGCTTTAAAAGTGATTGGTAGAAAATAATTTTTTCAAGAGATTATAATAAAAAAAAGCTCCGATTAACAAATCGGAGCTTTTTTATTGTAGCGAAGACGGGAGTTGAACCCGTGACCTCAGGGTTATGAATCCTGCGCTCTAACCAACTGAGCTACCTCGCCATTGGTTTTTTATCGAGTGCAAATATAAAATTATATTAATTGATAACAAGTAGTTTTAGATAAAAAATACGCTTTTTAATTTAAACGGCATTTAATTTCTAAATCTTTAATTTCTGTAGGGTTATTTACATCAGGATTTGATTTTGTAACAGCTATATTAGATATTAAATACGAATCTATAGACGGCATATCAGGTTTGTCGTAATCATATAATTCGTCTTTTAAATCTTCGTAAAAGGTTTCATCTTTTTCAAAATATTTAAAAAGTTGACCAAACATTACTCGATGTGTTTCTTCTATTTTACCTTTATTCTGTTTGATTTCGAGTAATGCATATTTTCTTGATTTTAAAGCATGATATATCGCTGCTTCGTGGTTATTTTTTTCGTAAAGTTCTAATGCCTTTAATTGATAATCAACAGCATAAGCAAGATAAGGGGTATCTGAATCTTCTTTCTTTTTGTTAGTCTTAATCGCATATATAGCCGACTTTATAGCGATTAAATTGTCTTTGAGGATCTTCCGAGAAGAAATAGGTTGTTTTTCGGGGGTTAATTTGCCTTTTTGGGCGTAAGTAATAAAAGAGCAAAGAAATAGTAGTGTTATACTAATTGATATTGTTTTTTTCATGGGATTTACATTTTAGTTTCCACTAAAATACAAAATACATATTATTTATGCTAATTTTGACCAGCAGGTCGCTTTGTCGCTTTTTATGATGAAATAAAAAGAGGAAAGTCCGGGCACCATAGAGAAGCATAGTGGGTAACTCCCACCACTTAGTTATAAGTAGGACAAGTGCAACAGAAAGTATGTACAGATAATGCTGTAGTGAAACCATGTAAACTCTATGCGGTGAAATGCCATGTATATCGATTGTTAAAAGTTTCTCGCTTGATGTCGAGGGGTAGGCAGATGGAATACATAAGTAATTATGTATCTAGATAAATGACAAAGTATTTAATTTATTAAATAACAGAACCCGGCTTATAGACCTGCTTTTTTTAGTTTTACTTAAAAAAACTAAATACAGATGCACCGTATTTTTTTTCGAAATCTAAAAGTTCTGTTTGGTTAAATTTCGTGTATTTAGAATGTTCAATAACCAAATAACCGTCTTTAGTTAACATTTTTTTTTCAAAAACAAGCGTTACGATTTTATTGAATAATTCAGCACTCATGTCGTAGGGAGGATCAGCAAAAATGATATCGTAGGATTGATTTTTGGAGGTTTCTAAAAATTTAAACACATCACTTTTTATTGCTTGTATTGGAAGTTCTAGATTTTTTGCCGTTTCAGCAATGAACTTGTAACATTTGAAATCGCCGTCAACAGAAGTAATATTAGTCACCCCTCTTGAACCGAATTCATAACTTATATTACCTGTACCTGAAAATAAATCTAGTACTGCAATCGATGTAAATTCAAAATGATTGTTTAAAATGTTAAACAGAGATTCTTTGGATAAATCTGTTGTGGGTCTAACAGGTAAATTTTTGGGAGCAGAAATCCGTCTACTTTTTAAAAATCCAGAAATAATTCTCATGAATTTACAAGGATAAAATTTTTAAGGCAAGAACTATAGCTAAAATTATAGTTTTTAGGATTGCAACTGCCTTCATCTAAAAGATAAACGTGACGCACATATTTGTACGTGATGGTGTATAAATCATCATTTGGTTTGATGATGCCTAAGAAAAATAATTGAAATTTTTCAGGGTTTAATTCGAGCTGTTCGGCAACAAATAAGATATAATACAAAAAATCTTCTTGTGTAGTGTATTCAAAGCTGTTGATTAGAAGTAGCTTTCCGCGATTGATAACTACAATTTCAAAATGAGTTTTTTGAACGTGCACAAAAAATTGTACTTCATAGCTGTTTTTTGATAAATCAAGAAGTCTTTTAATCAATACGCTTGTGGCGTGCTGGTAAGTGATGTTTTCAAAAAATGCGTTACAAACACTAACTATAGTATCATTTGTAATATAAACATTATGAATTGTATGATTTTCAATAATATCAAAATCGTAATTGTCGATTGGTAGTGATTTTGTGCTAAATTTTAAGTACTCATTGATGTTATTTTTATCAAATAGCGTAGAAGGTACAGGTGTGTATAGATTAGAGTCGATTAATATTTTAACATGATCAAAGTCGATTTCAAAAATTGGATCATCAAAAAATATTTTCTCTAATTGAGATTCTAAAGTAAAATTAGTGTCTTTAACAAATTCTTTGGTTGTTAAAGGTGTTGTTTGTAAATCAAGTGTGTCTAAAGAATAAAAAGAAAGTCCATTCAAAGAAATTTGAATGGACAATGTTTTGTATTCTTTATGAGCAATGTTTTTATTCATTATCTCCGTAACTTTTTGGCCAGTTACCATTTGTGTTGATTTCTTCGAGTGAACCTAAAATGATTTCTTTTCCGTTGATTTCATCTACACCGATGATATTTAATTCTTTTTGAATGTAGTCCGGATCTAAACCAGAAAGTATTTTTTTCTTATCAATTTTAACTTGAAATGTAGGTATGACTAATTTATTGCGTTCTATCGAACTTGTTTTCATATCAACATTGATTGTGTTTCCGTTGATTTTTAATTTGTTTAACTCTTTATAACGCGTTGATTTTTTAAATAAAGAATCTTTAACAGGTACAAAACCTAATGTATCCATAACGACTACATCTTTAAAATATCCTCCAGTACCGCTTGCGTCAACTGTAATTCTGAAACTAGCGTTACGTTCCACATCGATTACAGATGTATCTTTTCGTTCTACAATGGCAAAACGTTCGTTTTCAATGAAAGTTACTAATTCGTCAAAAGTGGCAGCAAATTTACCTGTTATAACTTTATGGGCTAATTGTGCATTTCTGATGTCTTGAAGTTTGTTAACGGCTATTTGGTAACGACTTCTTTTTGTTTTTTCAAATTTAATAGGTCCGTTAACGGAGTTGTATATTAGATAAACAAAAAAGAAAGACAACAACCAAAACGCACCTGAGAAAAAGATTCGAGTACTAGGAGTTGCAAATTTGTCGACTAATTTAACGGCTCCAAAAACAAATAGAGCAATTCCAATGATATAAATTACGATTAACATAGTTTTTTAGGTAAAAAAATTATAACAGAAACAAAATTACATTTTTTTTCTAATCACAAAAGTTTTTAGCATATTAAGTTCAAACAATATTTTTAGTATTTAATTATACTTTCTACCTTTAGAATTTTAAAAATCAATTTTTGGAATGAGTCAAATAGCTTCAAATTTAGAAATAATAAAGAAATCGTTACCAAGTAATGTTATTTTAGTAGCTGTTTCTAAAACCAAACCCATAGCAGATATAAAGGAAGCTTACGATGCAGGGCAACGCGTTTTTGGAGAGAATAAAATTCAAGAAATGGTAGAGAAGTATGAGCAAATGCCTAAAGATATTCAATGGCACATGATTGGACATGTGCAAACAAATAAAGTAAAATATATGGCTTCATTTGTTGATTTGATTCATGGGGTTGACAGTTTTAAATTATTACAAGAAATTGATAAACAGGCACAAAAAAATAATAGAGTTATAGCTTGTTTGTTACAAGTTTACATTGCGGAAGAAGAAACCAAATTTGGCTTAAGTGAAATGGAATTATATCAATTATTAGCATCCGATACGTTTAAAGTGCTAAAAAACATACGAGTTGTGGGATTAATGGGGATGGCTACATTTACAACAAACAAAAATCAAATTCAGAAAGAATTCACTGCTTTAAAAAGAATTTTTGACGGTTTATCAATTTACAATTTAGACTTAACCGTTTTGTCAATGGGTATGAGCGGAGATTATCAGGAGGCGATAACATGCGGAAGTACGATGGTAAGAATAGGAAGTAGTATTTTTGGAAATAGAAATTACAATTAAAAAAATAGAAACATTTGTACGCAATACTCGATATCGAAACAACTGGAGGTAAGTTTAATGAAGAAGGCATCACCGAGATTGCTATCTATAGGTATAATGGCGTTCAAGTTGTGGATCAATTTATTAGCTTGGTTAATCCAGAAAAACCCATACAACCTTTTGTAGTACAATTAACAGGTATCAATAATGCTATGTTAGAGCGTGCACCAAAGTTCCACGAAGTAGCTAAACGTATCGTTGAAATTACAGATGGCTGTATAATAGTTGCTCATAATGCCCAATTTGATTACAGAATATTATGTATAGAATTCAAACGATTGGGATATCATTTTGTAAAAAACACGCTTTGCACAGTTGAGTTAGCCAAAAAGTTAATCCCGGATTTACCTTCTTATAGTTTAGGGAAATTAGTAAGGAGTTTAGGAATTCCGATTGCAGATCGCCATCGCGCAAGTGGAGATGCGTTAGCGACGGTGAAATTATTTCAAATGATTTTGTCAAAAGATACAGACAAAACTATTGTAAAAAGTTTACTCAAATCAGCATCTAAACCCGACATCAAAGAAAAATTATCAGATATTTTAGAAAGTTTGCCGACTACTACAGGAGTATATTATATGCATAAAGAAAATGGGGATTTAATTTATATCGGAAAAAGTACCAATATCCGTAAACGATTAAATCAACATTTCACAGGAAGCAATAAAAAAGCACTACGCATCCAAAAAGAAGTTTTTTCAGTAACATTTGAAGAAACAGGAAGTGAATTGATCGCTTTGCTGAAAGAATCTCAGGAAATTAAAATACACAAACCCATTCATAACCGAGCACAACGTCGCAGTTTGTTTTTGTATGCCTTATACCAAGAAAAAGACAGTAACGGATATATCAATTTAAAAATCACTAAAACCGACGGACGCAAAAAAGAAATAACAGCTTTTACAAGTTTACAAGAAGGGCAACGTTTCCTTTTTAAAATGATAGAAGAATATCAATTATGTCAAAAATTATGTGGTTTATACGAATCGAAAACATCCTGTTTTCAATATGAATTAAACCAATGTGCAGGAGCATGCGTATCACAAGAGTCCGTTGAAAATTACAACCAAAAAGTAAATCAATTAATAGATACCTATTATCACCAAAGTCAAAATTTTGTAATCATAGATAAAGGACGAAAAATACAAGAAAGAACTGCGGTGTTGGTAGAAAATGGTATATATAAAGGATACGCTTTTTTCGATTTAAACTACCAAGTAACAAATCTTGATGTGTTAAAAAACATTATTATTCCGATGGAAAACAACCGAGATACCACCAATATCATTAAAGGCTATGTACGAAAAGCCAAAAATATAAAGCTTATTCGTTTTTAAGTCATGTCCAAAATGAATTACTTAATTACGATTGTAGGACCAACAGCGATAGGTAAAACCACTTTGAGTATTCAGTTGGCAAATTATTTTGGATGTGAAATTATTTCATGCGATAGTCGACAATTTTATAAAGAAATGCAAATCGGTACAGCAGCACCAACAACAGCTGAATTAGTGGCAGCTCCTCACCATTTTATACACAACAAATCGATTCACGACACATTTACGGTGGGTGATTTTGAAAGAGAAGCGATACACAAACTAAATGATTTATTTGAGAAGAATAACATTCAAATTATGGTTGGAGGATCTGGGCTATACGTTAATGCAGTTTTGAATGGATTTGATGATTTTCCAGAAATAGACGCCTCCGTCCGAAAAACAGTGCAACAAAATTATTCCGAAAAAGGATTGGCGTATTTGCAAGACCAACTTCAGATAGTAGATCCAGCTTATTATCAAACATTACAGAAAGAAAATCCACAAACCCTTCAAAATCCACAACGGATGATGCGATTTGTAGAAGTGAGTATAGGTACACAACTGCCATATTCGTCTTTTTTAAATCAGAAAAAAAACACGCGAAATTTTGTACCAATATTAATTGGATTAGAAGCAGAACGACAAAAAATGTATGATCGGATAAATCAACGTGTTGAGATTATGATGGAACAAGGATTATTACAAGAAGTTAAAAATCTACATCAATATAAGACATTAAATGCGCTACAAACTGTTGGATATAAGGAGTTAATTGCGTTTATTGAACAAGAAACTACACGTGACGAAGCCGTTGAAGAAATCAAAAAAAATACCCGAAGATTTGCAAAAAGACAATTGACTTGGTTTAAAAGAAACGATCAAACACATTGGTTTGATTACCAAACACCGATTGATACCATCATTAAAAAAATACAAGAAAAAGTAAAATGAATTAAGTTATGGCAAAAAAAATCAATGATTTATCCAGTTTAGGAGGTTTTGTTTTTTCGACTAACGAAAATTTTGAATTTAATACCTCTGAAGATAATCAAGAAACGTTACCACCTAATCAACAACGCCTCGAAGCGCATTTAGATAAAAAAAATAGAGGTGGAAAAGTAGCCACAATAATTAAAGGTTTTGTAGGTACTGATGATGATTTAAAAACCTTGGGTAAAATTTTAAAAACAAAATGTGGTGTTGGAGGTTCTACAAAAGATAATGAAATCATCATCCAAGGTAATTTCAGAGATAAAATCATGCAGCTCTTAAAAGAGGAAGGATATCAGGTCAAGCGAGTAGGAGGATAATTTACTCCAATATTAGTTTTGCAAAACCAATATGTAGTCAAATACGGCGTGCTGAGGACCTCCAGATCCAAGTCCTATTTTGTTACCAAAAAACGGTTTAAACTTTTCTGTATGAATAATAATACCGTTGATAAGAAATAACATTTCGTTTCCTTGCTTTTTTACAGTTAAACGATTGAATTTTTTGATAGGACTAATAACTGCATTTCTCCAATCACCTCTCCATTCACCATTTTTAAACGTACCAAATTGAACCGGGTATTTGTTATCAACACTTCGAATTCGTACAAAATGAAACTCCAGTGTTTCTTTATTTTCTCCATAAATCAAAATAGCTTCTCCTTCATTATTTTGAAATAGAGCTACGCTTGTTTCGATAGAGAAGTTTTTAGAGGTATCTAAAGGAACTTTTACGGAGTTCCACGTTATTTTAGAAGTACTTCTGTTAATAATGTGAAAAAAACCTTTTTTTATAGATTTATAGTGATCTGGAGTAATACCTTCTGTCCAGTCTAAATCACTTTTCCCGTCAAAATCATCTAACAATAATTCCTTTTGTGGCTGTCCGAATACAACCAAAGCAAAAAGAAGTGATAAGTATGAAATTGTTTTACGCATATTAATTTTAGAAATTTAAGGCAAAGAAAATGCCATTTTTCATTATAATAAAAGAAAATTAATGATTTAAGATTTTATTAACAAACTGAGGAATACTTTGCACACCATTTTCCGTTAGATTTTTGATGAAAGCACTACCAATAATGGCGCCTTTAGCAAAGGTTGTGGCTTGATCAAAAGTGGTTTTATTATTGATTCCGAAACCGACAATTTGTGGATTTTTTAAATTCAGATTGTTGATACGTTTAAAATAATCTTGTTGAATATCGCCAAAACCACTAGTCGAACCAGTAACTGCCGCACTACTTACCATATAAATAAAGGCATCGGAAACGCTGTCAATAAAACGAATACGTTCGTCTGAAGTTTGCGGAGTGATTAAAAAGATATTTGACAAATTATACTTCTCAAAGGTACTTTTGTATTGCTCAGCGTACACATCAACCGGTAAATCGGGGATGATTAATCCGTCGATTCCAATTTCGGCACACTTGGCGCAAAAAGCATCTACACCGTATTGCATCATCGGGTTAAAATAGCCCATAATTACTAGTGGAATATGAATGATTTTACGAATGTCTTTAATTTGTTCAAACAACAATTGCGTGGTCATTCCATTGTGTAGGGCTTGGGTAGAACTCTCTTGAATGGTAGGGCCATCGGCTAACGGGTCGCTAAATGGCAATCCAATTTCAATCATGTCTACGCCGTTATCTTGTAAACTTTGAATGATGTTTACGGTGTCGTTCAACTCTGGATAACCTGCCGTAAAGTATATAGAAAGTAGTTTTTTATTTTCTTGTAATTTTTGATGAATGCGATTCATGGTTACTTTTTTATAGATTAAAATAACTGATGTATGTGTTTAAATCTTTGTCTCCACGTCCTGATAAATTGATGATTACAATTTCTTCGGGTTTGAATTTTTTGTGGTCTAACACCGCAAAAGCGTGTGAACTTTCAATAGCAGGAATGATACCTTCGGTTTTTGAAATTTGTAATCCCCATTGCATGGCTTCGTCATCGGTAATCGAAAAGAATTCACCTCGTCCGCTTTTGCATAAATGCGCGTGCATAGGGCCAATGCCTGGGTAATCTAATCCTGCAGAGATAGAATGTGGTTCGGTGATTTGTCCGTCTGGTGATTGCATCAAAAGGGTTTTACATCCGTGAATAATGCCTTCTTTTCCTAAAACGGTAGTGGCAGCGCTTTCTCCGGAATGTACTCCTTTTCCAGCGGCTTCTACGGCAATAATATTCACTTCGGGTGTGTTTAAAAAGTGATAAAAAGCACCCGCAGCATTACTACCGCCACCTACGCAAGCAATAACGTGATCAGGGTTTTCACGACCTTCTTTTTCTAATAGTTGACTTTTTATTTCTGCAGAAATTACACTCTGAAAACGCGCCACCATGTCTGGATATGGATGTGGTCCGATAGCCGATCCAATAATATAATGGGTGTCTACGGGGTTGTTAATCCAATCTCTGATGGCTTCGTTGGTTGCATCTTTCAAGGTTTTTGAACCCGATTTAGCAGGGCGAACTTCTGCGCCTAACATTTTCATACGGGCTACATTGGGCGCTTGTCTTTTGATATCCACTTCGCCCATATATACCACACATTGGATGCCCATTAAAGCACAAACGGTTGCTGTAGCAACACCATGTTGACCTGCTCCTGTTTCTGCAATGATGCGGTTTTTACCCAATCGCTTGGCTAATAAAATTTGTCCAATGGTATTGTTGACTTTATGTGCCCCAGTATGACACAAATCTTCTCTTTTAAAGTAGATTTTAGTGTTGTATTTTTCTGATAATCTTTTGGCAAAATACAATGGAGTAGGGCGTCCTACATAATCTTTCAGCAACTGATTGAATTCTTTTTGAAATTCAGGTTCAGCCGTTATTTTTAAGTATTGTTGACGCAATTCTTCCACATTAGGGTATAACATTTCAGGAATGTAAGCCCCTCCAAATTCGCCATAATATCCTTTTTCGTTTACGTGGTAATTCATGTTTTAACGTTTAATCGTTTAGTGTTTAACTGTTTAATCGATTTTTTGTTGTTTAATCGTCAATTGTTTAATCGCTTTTTGTTTCGGTTAAACGAATTAACGAATCAATGGTTCAACAAAACCTCAAATTGTGCTAGCAATTTGAGGTTTTTCACTCCTGGTTCGGTTTCAAATTTACTATTTATATCTATGGCATAAATAGGTAAATTGGTTTTTAATATTTGTTTGACGGCATCAACTTCGTTTATTCCAATCCCGCCACTTAAAAAAAATGGGGTAGTGGAAGGGTAATTTTTTAATACATTCCAATCAAAGGTATATCCGTTGCCTCCGGGTAATTTCCCTTTGGTGTCGAATAAAAAATAATCTACTTTATTATCAAAAGGTTGTAAAAGGTTAAAGTCAAAATCGTCTTGTACAGAAAATACTTTAATTACTTCTACGTTTTCTTGTTGTAAGGCTTGGCACAATTCAGGGGTTTCTTCTCCGTGTAATTGCACGGCTTGTAAATCGTGTGTTTTAATTTTTTCTTTGATTTCTGATAAAGAAGCGTTTACAAAAACACCTGTTTTTTTGATGGATTTAGGTAATTCAGGAATCTCCTCCCCCTTAAAAAACCGCGCCGACTTTTCGTAAAAAATAAATCCCATATAATCAGGCAATAAACCCGCTACCTCAAGTATGTTTTGAGGGTGTTTCATACCGCAGATTTTTAATTTACAGCGATTAGACTTTAGATTTGAGATTTGAGATTCGAGATTCATTACTTAGGATTTTAATTTTGTAATAAATTCAATGCAACTTTCTCCCGCATTTTCTGTTCTCATAAAATTCTCCCCAATTAAAAAGCCTTTGTAACCGTAAGGCTGTAATTCTTTAATAGCTTCAACGGAACTGATGCCGCTTTCGGAAACTTTAATAAACTCGTTGGGAATGTGGTCGGCTAATTGTTTGCTGAAATCCAAACTGACTTCAAAAGTTTTTAGGTTTCGGTTGTTCACGCCAATGAGGTTTAAACTCGGCATGATGGATTTTTGTAATTCTTCTAAATCGTGCACTTCCAACAAAACTTCTAATCCTAAACTTTGGGCGAATTCTGATAATTGTTTGATTTCTTCTCTTGTTAAAATCGCCGCAATTAATAAGATGAAATCGGCTCCGTACGCTTTGGCTTCAATGATTTGATATTCGTTGATGACAAATTCTTTACGCAACAAAGGCGTTTTTACCGATGCTCTTGCCAATAATAAATCGTCTAATGAACCACCAAAATATTTTCCATCGGTTAAAACAGAAATACCTACAGCACCTGCTTTTTCATATCCTGTAACCACTTCTTCTACCGTAAATCCATAATTGATTTCGGATTTAGAAGGTGAACGGCGTTTGTGTTCGGCTATAATTCCAAAAGAATTAGCGTTCATATTCGCCACTACAGAATATGGTTGGCGATCAAACAAAACTGATTTTTCCAATTGTGAAACAGGAATAATCGACGCTTTTAATTCAACTTCTCTGCGTTTGTCAAAAACTATTTTATCTAGGATGTTCATTGTTTATAGCTTTTAGCCTTCAGCTTTGGGCTTTGGGCGTTTTTTAATTATTGTTTTTTAGCTGGTTGCTCACAGCTCATTGCTGATAGCCTGCAAAGCCTTTAGCTTTGCCAACGCTTTCCCGCTTTCCAAACTTTCTTTTGCTAATACAAAAGCCTCCGAAGGTTCAATTTGTTTTACTGTGGCAATCGCCATGGCGGCGTTAGCGCAGACAACGTTGTTTTGAGCTTCGGTTCCGTGGCCAGAAATCACATTCATAAATATTTTTGAGGACGACTCAATGGAATCTCCACCAGCAATTTCTTCTTGTTTTAACTTACGAACGCCAAAATATTCGGGCGTTATCATGGTTTC
>CAYQSQ010000040.1:0-11759 GCA_964420215.1 uncultured Flavobacterium sp.
TGAAATTAGGTGAAACTGATTCTGCAGATAAGTTTATGGTTTTTGGTCGTGGAGTACTTCATTTATCAGTTCTTATCGAAACGATGAGAAGAGAGGGGTATGAATTACAAATTGGTCAACCACAAGTTATCATTAAAGAAATTGATGGTCAAAAATGTGAGCCAATAGAAGAATTAACCATTGATTTACCAGAAAATTTATCAGGTAGAGCAGTAGAGTTTGTTACTTTGCGTAAGGGTGAAATGCTTTCAATGGAAACCAAAGGTGAGCGTATGATTGTAAAATTTAATATTCCATCACGTGGAATTATTGGATTGCGTAATCAATTGTTAACAGCTACTGCTGGTGAGGCAATTATGGCACACCGTTTTATAGGATATGAACCTTACAAAGGAGAAATTGCAGGACGTAACAAAGGGTCGTTAATTTCTATGGAAAAAGGAAAAGCTATTCCTTATTCTATCGATAAATTACAAGATCGTGGTAAGTTTTTCGTAGAGCCAAATGCTGAAATTTATGAAGGACAAGTAATTGGAGAAAACTCTCGTAGCGATGACATGTGTATTAACGTGACTAAAGAGAAAAAACTATCTAACGTTCGTTCTTCTGGAAATGATGATAAAGCAAGAATTATTCCTCCAATTATTTTCTCTTTAGAGGAAGCTTTGGAATATATTCAAAAAGATGAATATGTAGAAGTTACACCAAAATCTATTCGTTTAAGAAAAATCTATTTGACAGAAACAGACAGAAAAAGATTTAAGGTCTAATTAGTGCACTTTAACATAAATTAACAAAAAACCACTCATTTGAGTGGTTTTTTGTTTTATAAAACGATGGAGTTGTAAAATTTTGTTAAATTGGCAAGGTTTTAATTATAAAATATAATATATGTACAAAAATACTTACAATTTAGTACGTGTAAATGCAAGGTTTAAGTTCTTGTTTTTATTTACATTACTGACGATGGTTGCATCGTATTCCCAAGTTAATTTATTATCCAATGGGAATATCGAAGGAACGGGAGGATTTGCCGTTTGGAATTACAACAAAGTTACCCCAAATGGGAGTAGTAATTCGGGAGATTATGCCGTAGTAACCAACGCACAGCAATTCAATAGTAGTTATGTTTCAACAACGGATCATTCAGGATCTGGAAATATGTTGATTTTTGACTCTCAATTAAAGGGAGGGCAACAGCATTTTTGGGGTGTAGGAACTAATGGTTCGGGTGTTTGTGCGCTAAGTACAGCGGTAACACATACCTTTAGCTATTGGATTCGCTCGGTTTCTGCAGGAGAAAAAGCAGAAGTAGACGTATTGTTTAATAATGCGTCAAACGTACAACTGATTTCAGGTAATAAAATAGCACCAGATGTAAGCGCGGGTTGGCAACAAGTTGTGTATACATTTACACCTACTAATAATTGTGTTAATATAACTTTTAGACATACAAACACAAATGATTTACCCGATGGTTTCGGACGTGATTTTGCCATTGATGATATTACGTTAACAGCACCACCAGCGCCGTTAGCCATTCAGACTTTTAGTAACCCTGCCAGTTGTCCTAATAATAGTGATGCCTCTATTGAGGCTTCTCAGTTTGGTGGAGTAGCACCTTACACTTTTACATTGAGTGGCGGTGCAAACCAAACCAATAATACAGGAGTTTTCATTGGTTTAGCTCCAGGTAATTATACCGTTCAGGTACGTGATGGAAATAATGATACCGCAACTACGGCTCCGATTACATTATCTTCTCCTGTAGATATTACAACAAGTAATGATGCTATAATATGTCGTGGAGAGTCTACTAATTTAACAGTTAATGGAAGTACGTCGTATACATGGGTTGCAAATCCTGCAGATGCATCAATTGTAGATCCGACTTTGTCATCTCAAACGGTCTCGCCTACACAAACAACAACTTATAAAGTAAGTTCTGTGATTTCGTCGGATGCTTTAGGAATTACAAATTTAGTAGTGAATGGAGATTTTGGCGCAGGTAACACAGGGTTTTTAACGGATTACAATTTTAAAGATCCAAATACCGCAAAAGAACAAAAAGCATATGGAGTGGTGTCTAACCCAAAAGCGTGGGAAGAAGATTTTACAGCGTGTCCGGATCGCTCAACAACAAATGATTTGATGTTGGTTGTGGACGGTTCAATAGATGCAAATAACAATCAACGAATTTGGAGCCAAGTAATCCCTGTTGAGCCAGGTAAAGATTATATCTTTAGTTATTGGTTACAAAACGTAGTGAGTATTACACCCCCTACAATTGAAACCCAAATCAATGGAGTTGTAGTGGGTTCTGCGTTGGCACCAGCACAAGCTTGTGGTTGGGTAAGACATTTTTATAAATGGAATGCAGGAACAAGTAATACAGCTACAATTTCATTAATTGACAGAAATACGGCATTAGCAGGAAACGATTTTGCTATTGATGATATCGCTTTTGCTTTGGCAGTACAATGTACCATTGAAAAAGAGGTGAAAGTGACAGTAAATCAGCCTGTGACGGCGACTTTTACTTTTCCAACTACGATTGATCAGGGTGATGTTGCTCCGGATTTACCTCCTTCATCAAGTAATGGTTTGAAAGGGATTTGGGATCCTAAGACGATCGATTCAAGTGTTTTAGGAACTAAAACCTATACTTTTACGCCTGAAGCAGGACAGTGTGGTAGCGGTTCGGTAGATGTGACTGTTTTGGTGAGAGATCCATCCAAAGTAGATCCTACATTTACATTACCAGCAACAATTTGTTTAGGAGATGTCGCTCCAGGATTATCGTCGCCATCGGAAAATGGTATAGTGGGTGTTTGGACTCCGGCTGTTGTTGATAATACAAAATCGGATACGTATTTGTTTACACCTAATGATGTGGTTTTAAATAATACATTTCAATATGATTTAGTAGTTACCCAAAAAGAAGATCCAGCATTCACATTTGATTTCACAGCAACTTATGATTTTGGAGACGCAACCGTAACGGCTTTGCCATCAACTACAAATAATATAACAGGAGTTTGGGAAATAGAAAAACCAGCAGGTGTTTTTACATCAGTTACAGAAATCAATAAAAGCGCAGCAGGTACATTTAACTACAGATTTACCCCAACAGCAGGTCAATGTGCTAATGTAGCTAACAGATCAGTTACAATAAATAAAGTTACACCAAGCTTTACTTTTGGTCAAGTTTGTGCTGGCTCAGATGGATTAACTTATTTACAAGGATTGACACCAACCCCAAATGTTGCAGGTGTTTGGTCAGCAGGTGTTCAACAAGGTGATTTTATATTTACACCAGCAGATCAAGTAAATTATAATAATTTGAATCATACTTTGGTTTTTACTCAAAATGCAGATCCAACATTCACATTTGATTTTACAACGACTTATGATTTAGGAGACGTAGCCGTAACGGCTTTGCCATCAACTACAAATAATATAACAGGAGCATGGGAAATAGAAAATCCAGCAGGTGTTTTTACTGCAGTAACAGAAATCAACAAAAGTGTAGCAGGTACATTTAACTACAGATTTACCCCAACAGCAGGTCAATGTGCTAATGTAGCTAACAGATCAGTTACAATAAATAAAGTTACACCAAGCTTTACTTTTGGTCAAGTTTGTGCTGGCTCAGATGGATTAACTTATTTACAAGGATTGACACCAACACCAAATGTAGCGGGTGTTTGGTCAGTAGGTGTTCAACAAGGCGAATTTGTATTTACACCAACAGATCAAGTAAATTATAATAACTTGAATCATACGTTAGTATTTACACCAAATGCAGATCCAGCATTTACATTTGATTTCACAACAACTTATAATTTTGGAGATACAACTGTAACGGCGTTGCCATCAACTACAAATAATATAACAGGAGCATGGGAAATAGAAAAACCAGCAGGTGTTTTTACATCAGTTACAGAAATCAATAAAAGCGCAGCAGGAGTATTTAATTATAGATTTGTAGCTAATAATGGAGGTTGTAATAACTCATTTAGTAGATCTATAACAATTAATAAAGTAACACCAAGTTTTACAGTTCCTGCAATTTGTACTGGAGGTGATAGATTAGCTTTATTGCAAGGATTAACACCGACACCCAATATCGCAGGTGTATGGACGGTAGGTGTTAATGTGGATGAGTTTGTATTTACGCCAAATGATTTATCTAATTACAATGTTTTGACTCAAGTATTGAGTTTTACTCCAATAACAGATTTAGGCTTCACAAATGTAACGATATGCTCAAATGATCCAGTTCCATCTTTTCCTGTAACAACTATAAAAGGGGCTTGGAGTCCATCATCAATTGATATGACTAAGGTTGGACAAACCGTAACTTACACCTATTCTGTACCGCCAGTAGCTACATCTGGCATTTGCGTTACAGGTAATAGTTTTGATGTTACTATAAATCCAACACCTGGGCAAATCAAAATAACAGGTGAGTGTGAGGATTCTAATTTTATATTACGATCAGCACCTGTAAATAATTCTTATGATCCAGCTACGGTATCATATATTTGGACAAATAGTTCGAATACGACTGTGGGAGGTAATCAATCATGGTTGGATGTTACAGCGCTGAATTCAACAACGTTTCCAGAAGTATATACAGTACGAGTAACTAATGCAAACGGATGTTCTAATACCGAAACATTTAACGTTTTATCAGATTACTGTCGGATACCTAAAGGAATTTCACCAAATGGAGACGGTGAAAACGAGACGTTTAATTTAACGGCTTTAAATCCTAAAAAAATACAAATATTCAATAGGTATGGTGTCGAGGTATATTCTAAAACCAATTACACCAATCAATGGGACGGTAAGTCAAATGATGGTAATGAATTACCTGCATCAACCTACTATTATGTTGTAGAGTTAAGAACAGGGGAAACAAAAGTAGGATGGGTATATATTGCTCGATAATCATTGTTGAAAACGTATTGAATACATAAAAATATTATTTAGATGAAAAAAATAGTAATAACAGCATTTATTTTGCTACTCGTAGTAATCAATTCAAATGCACAGCAAGACCCACATTATACACAATATATGTATAATATGAACGTCATTAATCCTGCTTATGCAGGATCAAAGGAGGATATATCATTGGGCTTTTTGTATAGAAAACAGTGGATAAATATCGACGGAGCTCCATCAACCTTTACTTTGTCAGGACATAGTCCGATTGGTAATAATGTAGGGGCTGGTTTGTCGATTATTTCAGATCAACACGGTCCAGTTAATGAAAACAATATTTATGGTGATGTCTCGTACACACTTAATTTAGGTGGCGAACACCGTTTGGCTTTTGGATTAAAAGGTGGGGTGACGATGTATAAATTTGGTTTTTCTGCCTCGGATTTATCGACCTTGCAAAACTCGTCAGATCCCGCATTTGCAGGGTATAATTCTACTTTTTTTAACGTAGGTGCTGGGGCATTTTATTATACCGACAAATATTATTTGGCTATTTCGATGCCAAATTTCATGAAATCAAAACACGTAAATGATTTAGGGTTAAATTTAGGTAACGAAGTAGCGCACTATTTCATCACGGGAGGTTATGTTTTTGATGTAAGTTCATCGGTTAAATTTAAGCCTTTCGCAATGGTAAAAACAGCCGTCGGAGCTCCTGTGTCTGTTGATGCATCTGCCAACTTTTTGTTTAATCAAAAATTTGAAATCGGAGGCACATATCGACTACAAGATTCCTTTGGAGCTATGGTAAGTTTTGCTATCTTGCCGACTTTAAAAATAGGCTATGCTTACGATCATATTGTTTCGGGTTTAAATGTGGCAACACCTTCTTCACACGAGATAATTTTATTATTTGATTTAAGTTCAACCAAAAAAGTTTCGCGTTCAGCACGTTATTTCTAAAATAAAAAATGAAAAGAATGAAAAAGTTAGTAGTATTTATGGGTTTGATGGCGTTGTCTGCCAGTCTAACCGCACAAAACAATGATACCAAAAAAGCAGATAAATATTTTCACAGATACGAGTTTGTTAAAGCATCAGAAGAGTATACCGAATTAATTGAAAAAGGTAAAGGAGGTAATTACGTATACAAGCAATTAGCAGATACGTATTACAATATGTATAACGCCGATAGTGCTATTAAATGGTATGAGCGTGTAGCTACGGCTGATCAAAAAGATCCAGAAGTGTTTTTCCGTTATGCTCAAATGTTAAAAAGTAAAGGGAAGTACGAAGAAGCAAACAAACAAATGGTTCAGTTTGCGCGTTTAGCTCCAGACGATAATAGAGCCAAAGAGTTTAATACTGACCCTAATTATTTGCCAAGTTTATTAGATATTCGTAAGGCTTATGAATTGAAATTTTTATCTATTAATAGTGAAAATTCTGATTTTGGAGGTGTTTTACACGATAAAACATTGTACTTTACAAGTGCGCGTAATACAAAAGGACGTATTTATGGTTGGTTAATGCAACCGTATTTAGATATGTACACCGCAACATTTGTGGATACTGCTTTTGTTGATGTTGTGCCTTTAGAAAGTTTAAATACTAAATATCATGACGGACCATCTTCGATTTCTAAAGATGGAAATACCTTGTATTTTTCAGGAGAAAGCTTTATTTCTAAAAAATATCAAAAAGACGAAGAGCGAAAAAATAAAATGGGGCAAGTAAATTTATTTGTTTCTAAAAAGAATGGTTCAACTTGGGGAGAAGCAGTAGAGTTGCCTTTTAATAGTGGGGATTATTCAACAAGTAATCCATCAATTAGCGCAGACGGTAAAACATTGTATTTTGCATCAAATATGCCTGGAGGTATGGGAGGTCTTGATATTTGGAAAGTAGCGGTTTTAGGCGAAGGTAAATACGGAACTCCTGAGAATTTAGGCGATAAGGTAAATACAGCGGCAAACGAAAGTTTTCCTTTTATAGACGAAGATAATAACTTGTATTTTGCATCAAACGGAAAAGTTGGTTTAGGAGGATTAGATGTTTTTACATATAATGAGGCTAAAGATAGCGAAGCAGTGAATTTAGGAAAGCCAATCAATAGTGAACAGGATGATTTCTCGTTTTCATACAATAAAGAAAAGAAAATAGCGATTTTATCAAGTAACAGAGCGGGACAAGATAATTTATATATGGCAACGCCAGTTTGTGGTGTGGAGGCAATTACAAAAGTTACAGATTCGGAAACTGGTGAAGTCTTAGCAAGTGCGGAAGTATCTATATTTGATAAATCAAACAATTTTATCTCTAAAGAAATTACAGATGAAAATGGATTTGTTAAATATTATGTAGAATGTAACAAAGGATACAGCGTACGAGTTGCAAAAGAAGGATATGAAAATGGAAAATTTTCTATCAAACCAACAAACGGTGGAAAGTTAAACGTAAATGCGGAGTTAACACCAATGAAAGCAATTATTACGGATACAGAGGTTATCTTAAAACCTATTGTGTTTGATTATAATATGAGTAATATCACACAAGATGCTGCATTTATTTTGGATAACTTGGTTAAGATTATGACTGACTATCCAGAAATGAAAATAGAAGTTGGATCTCACACGGATAATAGAGGTAGCCAAGGATATAATGAAAGATTATCAGATAAGCGTGCTAAATCAACGGTACAGTATATTGTTTCTAAAGGTATTAGCGATGCAAGAATCACAGGTGTTGGTTATGGAGAAATTAAGCCTAAAGTTGATTGTAATACAAAATGTACAGAGGAAGAACACCAATTAAACAGACGTTCTGAATTTAAGATTGTGAAATAATCTTAGCTTACATTAAATATAAAAAATCCCGTTTAATTTTAGACGGGATTTTTTTATGTGTAAAAATGAAATAAATGGATTGTTTACTTCGTTTTTCTAACTGTTTTTAAATTCAAAAGATTTAATGGGTTGTTCCCTAATCCCTGAATGTTTTTGCGAGAAAAGCGTGTTACTTCATCATAAAAAAGAGGGATAACAGGAGCTTCTTCAATAATTAAGGCATCCATTTTTTGGTATAATTGGTGGCGTTCGGTATCATTTACAACTGTAAGTGACTTTTCATACAATTGATCGAATTGGGTGTTTTTAAAATGCGTGTAGTTTGGACCATTAGGGGCGAAATTTTTACTATAAAATAACGAAAGGTAATTTTCTGCATCAGGGTAATCTGCAATCCAACTGGCTCTAAAAAAAGAAACCTTACCTGATGAAATAGCTTGTCTTAAAGTCGAAGGAGGGCTAACATCTACCGTAATTTGTAATCCGATTTTTTGCCATTCGCGTTGTAAATATTCCGCAATATCAACATAAGATGCATTGGTGCTGAGTATTATTTTAGGAACAACTTTTAATTGATTCATTTTTAGATATACAGTAATTAATGATTTTGCTTTTTCAGGTTGGTAATCATACCCTTTTTGGTTGTTAAAACTCGGAAGTCCCATCGGAATCATCCCATTAACGGCGGGTTTTCCGATTCCGTTACGCAAATACATAATTAATTTTTCGCGATCAAAACCAAAGTTTAAAGCCTGTCGGATGCGTTTATCGTGTAAACAAGATTTAGGATCGTCCATCTGAAAACCTAAATATTCGGTGTTTAAGTAAGCTCCTGTAACTAAGTTTACATCCGATTCGTATTTGGGTTGAAGTTTGCCTTTTGATGTTAATATTTCATCTTTGTACGAAGGATCAAGCCCTGTTATAAAGTCGATTTTCCCTTGAATAAATTCTAAAAAACTACTTTGTTTATCAGGTAAAAAGGTAATAGCAACAGCTTCCAAATAGGGGAGTTGTATACCGTTTTTGTCTTTTTCAAAATACAACGGGTTTTTTCGCAATACCAATTTGATGTTTTCTTCCCAAATTTTATATTGAAAGGGTCCTGTGCCGATTGGTTGCGATCTAAAATCATAGTTGGGATTTGAACCCAATTCTTTCGGAACAACTGCGGCATATTCCATACTTAATAATCCTAAAAAAGGCGGAAACGGTTGTTTTAATTTTATCTCAAAAATAGAATCATTAACGGCGTTATAATTCGCTACGTTTTGTAAAATCCAACCTCCCGGCGAGGCTACTTTTTCGTCCGTCAACCGATCAAAACTAAATTTAAAGTCGGACGCTTTAACGGCTCTGGTTTTTTTGGTTCCAAATAAACTACTGGTGTGAAACTGAACATCTGAACGTAAGGTAAAGGTATATGTCTTGCCGTCTTCGGAGATTTGCCAGGATTTAGCGATATCAGGTTGTACGCGTAAACTATCATCAAGCTGAATCAAGCCATTAAAAATATGATTACAAGCCCAAATATTAGATTGTGTTTTGGAAAATGCAGGGTCTAACGAGGTAATGTTCGCAATTTCGTTGTATCGAAAAACCAAATGGTCGTTTTTGGAAGTTTCCTTGTTTTGACAAGAGAAAATTGCCAATGATAAAATAAGTATAGAGAAAGACTTTTTCAAAATAGCTATCTAAGTGATTAATATAAATGCAAATGTAATGTTAAATACGAAATAGTTTTGAAGGAATGAAGTTTATAAAATTATCTTTGCATTTTAATCGAATAAAATCAATAAATAAAATCCCAAACCATTATTCGGTTTTTAAGTTTGTCCGCTGTTTTATTATTTGAGGTTTAATTTTAAGAAAAGAATTAGGATTTAAATAACTCATTTAAAACAGGTTCCTTCAATCATAATAATTTGTAATTTTGCGTTATGTGTAAAGAAAAAATAATAACAGGGATAAAAGTTGCTCAGCAAATGAGCAAAGCAAGAAATATTCTGAATAATCAGGTTCTTCCTAAGGAAGAATTGTTTCAAATCCGAAAAAAAGAAGGGAAATTAAGCCTGGATC
Source organism: uncultured Flavobacterium sp. (assembly GCA_964420215.1). Classification (GTDB taxonomy): domain Bacteria; phylum Bacteroidota; class Bacteroidia; order Flavobacteriales; family Flavobacteriaceae; genus Flavobacterium. Next base: position 9,879 of record CAYQSQ010000040.1, read on the forward strand.
TTATTCGATTATTAAAAAAGAATGCCTAGTTTAATTATTATTGCAGGTTGCAATGGGGCTGGAAAATCTACTTTTGCCTCCTCTTTTTTGCCCGAGGGATTGACTTCCTTTGATTATGATAAACTGCAAATAGAAAACTACAATAGCTTACCTGATAGTGAATTGAGAGAAGAGATAGCGAAAAATCAAACGACAAAAGATTTTGAATCAGCGATTCATAAAGCATTGTCAAATAAAATGGATTTTTGCTATGAAACAAATTTTGATTCAATTCCTTTATATTGGTCCCAAAAGTTTAAAGAAGAAGGATATGTGATCAATCTAATTTTCTTTTGTATAGAAAACCAAGAAATTGCAAGACATAGAATTCAAGTACGAACAGAATTTAAGGGTCATTTTGTAGATAATAACACAATAGATTTAAAATGGAAAGCGGGTTACAAAAATCTGAATTTAAATTTTCAGTTTTTTGATAACGTTTTATTCGTTGATAATTCAACGCAAAATGATGTTTATACGAACATATTACAAATTGAGAAGGGAGAGATAATTGTTATGACAGAAAAAATACCCGATTATTTTGAGCATCGTTTACCAGGTATATATGAATTAGTAAAACAGAACTAAAGGCTGTTTTTTTTGGATAATAAGCAACTTTTAGAGCACGCTATTTACAGAATATTAATTAACGATGAGTTTAAAAAACAAAAAGAAAGTCGCTTTTTATACCTTAGGTTGTAAATTGAATTTTTCGGAAACTTCTACCATTGCCCGCAGTTTTGAGGGCGAAGGTTTTGCTCGTGTAGATTTTGAGGAAGTGGCGGATGTGTATGTGATTAATACGTGTTCGGTGACCGATAATGCTGATAAACAATTTAAACAGATTGTAAAAAAAGCACTAAAAATTAACGATAAAGCTTTCGTGGCGGCAGTGGGTTGTTATGCCCAATTAAAGCCCGAAGAATTGGCGTCTGTAGATGGCGTGGATTTGGTTCTGGGAGCTACTGAAAAATTTAAGATTACCGATTACTTAAACGATTTGACTAAAAACGAGCAAGGCGAAGTACACTCGTGTGAGATTGCCGATGCTGATTTTTATGTTGGTAGTTATTCGATAGGTGATCGTACTCGTGCTTTTTTAAAGGTGCAAGACGGTTGCGATTATAAATGTACGTATTGCACGATTCCGTTGGCTCGAGGGATTTCGCGTAGTGATGCTTTGGAAAATGTGTTACACAATGCAGCCGAAATTTCTAAACAAGGTATTAAAGAAATAGTACTTACGGGCGTAAATATTGGCGATTACGGCAAAGGCGAATTCGGTAATAAAAAACATGAACATACCTTTTTAGATTTAGTACAAGCTTTAGATAAAGTAGAAGGTATTGAACGTTTGCGAATTTCTTCCATTGAACCTAATTTATTAAAAAACGAAACCATTGATTTTGTAGCGCAGAGTCGAACGTTTGTACCTCATTTTCATATTCCGTTGCAATCGGGTAGTAATGATATTTTAAAGTTGATGAAGCGCCGTTATTTGCGTGAAGTATATACTGATCGAGTTGAAAACATCCGAAAAGTAATGCCACATGCGTGTATTGGCGTAGATGTGATTGTAGGTTTTCCAGGAGAAACAGACGAACATTTTTTAGAAACCTATCATTTTTTAAATGATTTAGATATTTCGTACTTACACGTGTTTACTTATTCGGAACGTGACAATACCGAAGCTGCTGAAATGGAAAATGTAGTACCTATGAATGTGCGCAACAAACGCAGCAAAATGTTACGTGGATTGTCAGTTAAAAAACGCCGTGCTTTTTACGAAAGCCAAATCGGAACTACCCGAACTGCTTTGTTTGAAGGCGAAAATAAAGAAGG
>CAYQSQ010000041.1:0-6102 GCA_964420215.1 uncultured Flavobacterium sp.
GATTTAAAAATCTAAAGTAGCACTTTTTTTTCTATTGCGGAATTTGGGTTTAATCAAATCAAAGAGCAAATTATTTTTTGGCTACAAATATTATTCAGCTTTTTAACTAAGAACAAAACCACTATTTTAATCGAAATTTAAAATAGTGGTTTTTTAAGGAGTGACTAACTATTGGCAAGAGCAAAAGGTTTTAGCTTTAGCCAAAATCTGCGAAGAAGAAAACCTTGACAAAGCCCAATTTAAAGCCTTAATCGATGCCTACATCTACAGCGGACGCGAACCCATAAAAGACGAAGTTTTTAAATGCCTCGACAACCGCCCAAGCATCTTTAAAGCCAAACTAATCGGCGAACGCATCCTCGAAAAAATGCATCATTTTATTGAAGTGTTTGAAGTGGGAATGATGGGGTAAAAACAAAAAACTCCCCTAAGAAAGACCTAGGGAAGCTTTTTATACTTGAAAAGAACGCTGTTATTTCGTTGCTTTTTTATAAACCGTTTTAATGGTATGTGTTACGACTTGATTAGCGTCTTTCACTTCTTGATATGTTGTTAATTGCGTGCCTTCATATCCAAAGTTAGTGTATAATACAGATGCCCCTGTTGATGAAGTTACATTGTATTTATTTGAAAATTCACGTGAATAAGTTCCGTTTGATGGTGTACAATTTGTGCCAGCTGTATAACTATATGCATACGTGCCAGTTGATTCAAATGTTGCTACTTTATTTAACTCACAATCTGTTAATGGCGTGGTTGAGGTTGGTGTTTGTAATACAAACTCGTTAGGATTTGTGGTTGTATTGGCTCCTTCTCTACTATATTTAGATTGAAACTCCCATTTACCAATAATTGGATCTGGTAAGTTTAAAGGCTCGTTTTCATCTTTTGTACATCCTGTGTATACTAAACTTGATGTAATGACTATAAAAAGTAAAGCTATTTTTTTCATTTAATTTTATGTTTTTATTTATGATTGATTTATAAAAAGGTTAACAAATATAACAACTTAATTTATAATTACGGAACTATACAGTCAGGACTGGCTGTAATTAACAAATTATTAATAGATGGCGATACGTAAGGTATCCCTACTCCTATCCCTCTAACAATAAAAAGCATCCCTATAAAAACCCCTATAAACACAATGCTTTTTTGAAAAAACATACGTGCCGAATGGGATATAAATTGCGGGATATAGGCTACAAATGTTAATAAAGGAACTGTTCCTAATCCAAACATAACCATATATAACGCACGATTTATTTGAGAATCCATAGCTATTGCACCAAATAAAGCGACATAAACCATCCCGCATGGTAAATATCCATTAAGCAATCCGATGGTAAAAAGTGAAAGGTTTGATTTTTTTTTAAACTGTTTACCCAAACTAGATTTGATAGATCCGATAAGCCGATATACAGGTTGTGAAAAGTTGTAGGATGCTAAAACTTTTTCGGGAGTTAAAATAAATACAATCATTAAAACTCCTACAATGATTGATAATTGTTGTTGGTAACCCGCAATAAAAAAACCTTTACCTACTACCCCAAAAAATAATCCTAAACTGGCATACGCTAGGGTTTTTCCTAAATGATAAATACTTAATTGAAATGCTTTTTTAATTGGCTTATTTGCATCTGTGGGTAACATCATGGCTATGGGACCACACATCCCTACGCAATGAAAACTGCTTAATAATCCAAAAATAAAAGCGGTATAGAGCATTAAAAATAGATGGTTTCTTTATTCAGATATTCTTGATCGTTATAATTCCAATCTATAGAAATGTCCCAACGACCGCTAACCAGTTCACTTTTAGGTATGAGCAAATGAGAAGAAGATAATGAAAATATTTTTTCAGAATCCAGCTTTTGGTTAGACGGTCGATATAAGGACACTTTTCCTTTTATTTTTTCATAATCCATTGTTGTCGGAAAATGAATATGAATCCCTTCTTTATCAGAAGTTATGTTTATTTTTTCGGTTAAATTGGCTGCGTTTTGTTTTTTGTCTATCGTTTGCTGAAAAGCAACTTCTTGTTTGTAATAATCTTCAACTACTAATTCATTATCATACTCCGAATTGGTTTGTACTTTAATTACAAAGTAGAGTATAAACCCCATAAAACTAACAATCGCTATTACGATTGACCAACCCCAATTAATCTTCATTTGTTTTGTTTTTAAAATGTACGTGGCCCTAAAAAATTGGACTTATTGGTTTCTATTAATTCTTCTCCTGCATAAACGCCAATTTTAATGGGTGTTTTATCTCCTTTTAATAAGGACTCATCTATTTCTATAAAAAAAGTACCTTGTTCCATCGATTGTGCTTTTAAATCTATCGACGAGTTTCGTACCATTTTAATTTTACCCTGCGTATCAATCAATCTAAATGAAATGTCTTGATAATCTAAATTGGTTTTATTTAAAATTTTATAGGTATATACATTACTAATATTAGTGCCTTTATGTTGAAATAATTGCCCTGGTAATCGTAAAATAGTAGCGTCTATTGAGCTTCTTAAAAACAACATACCGACTAACAGCCCTGTTAAAATGGCTAAAACGGCTGTATATCCTTTCATCCGTAAGGTAAATACAAAAGGTGCTTTTTTTGTGATTTCATCTTCGGAAGCATATCGGATAAGTCCTTGTGGTAAACCGACTCCGTCCATAATCGTATTACACTCATCAATACAAGCGGTACAATTTACACATTCTAATTGTGTACCGTTGCGGATATCTATATTGGTCGGGCATACGTTTACACATTGAAAACAGTCGATGCAATCTCCTTTTCCTGTACTTGCTCGATCTTCTCGTTTATCAAATCTAGCACGTCCTTTTTCTTTTTCGCCACGTACATGATCGTAAGCTACAACTATGGATTTGTTATCTAATAATGCACCTTGCAACCTGCCGTACGGACAAGCGATGATACATACTTGCTCTCTAAACCATGCAAAAACAAAATAAAATACACCTGTAAAAATCAATAAGGCAATTAAATTACTGATATGATTAGATGGTCCTTCTTCAACCATTCGGATCAAATCGTCACCACCTACTAAATAGGCTAAAAAAACATTCGCAATTAAAAATGAAATGAAAAAAAAGATTATAGTTTTAAATGTTTTCTTTCTTATTTTTTCGGCATTCCATGCTTGTTTGGATAAGCGTAATTGGGCTCCCCTATCTCCTTCTATCCAATATTCGATACGTCTGAAAACCAATTCCATAAAAATGGTTTGTGGGCAAATCCATCCGCAAAAAATCCTACCAAAAGCCACAGTAAACAATGCCAATCCTACCACACCGATAATCATCGATACCACAAATAAGTAAAAATCTTGTGGCCAAAACGGAAATCCAAAAATATTAAAACGACGTTCTAATACATTAAACATCAAAAATTGATTGCCGTTTATTTTTATAAATGGTGCAGAAAACAAAAATGCTAACAAAACATAACTAACATATTTGCGATAGTTATACCATTTTCCGCTTGGTTTTTTAGGAAAAACATAGGCTCTTTTTCCTTTTTCGTCAAGGGTTCCGATGGTATCTCGAAATGAATCATTTAATTTTGGAGACATTTTTAAATGTATTAATTTGGAAATTTGAAAATTTGAAAATGCTTTACGAATTAGTATTACGTGTAAAACTTCATTTCCAAATTTTCAAATTATCTCATTTTCAAATTACAAACTATTTTTCTGCCCAAACATCACCTTCGGGTGCTTTGGCATCTTTTGGATTTGTTCCTTTTAAAGACAAAACATAACTGGCTACTTGTTGTATTTCGGACGGTTTTAGTGTGCCTTTCCAAGATACCATTCCTTTTCCGTCACGTCCGCCTTCGGTAATTGTTGTAAATACATTTTTAATTCCGCCGCCTAAAATCCAATTGTCATCGGTTAAATTAGGTCCGATTCCTCCTCCTCCATCGGCTCGGTGACAAGCCACACAATTGGATTCAAAAACGCTTTTTCCTGAGGCTAAATCTGCTGCATCTGTTAATACGGTAACAGTACTGGCATCGATCAAATCCTTAGCTGTCTTTTTATATTCTTCTACGGCAATACGTGCAGCTTCCATATCTTTATTAAATTCCGTTATTTGATTATCATCTCCCATTACGTGAAAACGCACCATATAAACTACTGCAAAAACCATTGAGATATAAAACATCCATTTCCACCACGGTGGTAAATTATTGTCTAATTCTTTTATCCCATCGTAATCATGGTCTAACAAAATATCTGTTTCATTTTCTAAAGGAGGTAAATCCGTCATTTTTTGAAAGAATGTACTTTCAAACCAACTTTTCTCCTCTTCTAAAGCTAATTGTTTGCGTTGTTCTTCTGTTAACAATGCTTGTGTGACTTTGTCTACGGCACTCAACGTTATTTCTATTGCAATTAATATAAACAGAAACACGATTAAAAACAATCCTACCATCGGAAATTCGATAAATGCAGGCTTATCTCCTGAGTCGATTACATATTCCATACCTGAAAAAACGGTAAAAAATACAACCGGAACTCTTACATATGTTGGACAATACTTTTTCATAATTACTTATCGTTTAAAGGTAAATTACTCAACTCATTGATGGTGTCTTTTTTGTAGGTAAACACCCAAAGCCCTAATCCAACAAAAAATAAAAAGAAAATAACTAATGATATAACAGGATAAATCTCAATCCCTGCAATCGTTTCCATATGATGTTTTACAAATTTCAGCATGGCTTTTTATTTTACGTTATTTAGATCTTTAACCTTGATATCTGTCCCCATACGTTGTAAATAGGCTATCATCGCAATAATCTCTCTTTCGTTCATTGGTACAAAAGTTTCGCCTTGAGCTTGTGCTTTTTGCTTGCTAGATTCATAGCTTTTTACAAAATCAGGATCTTGAGTTAAATTTTTCTCGATAGCTAACGCTTGTGTACGAATAGATTGAGTTGCTTGCGCAATTTCGGTATCTGTATATGGCACACCCAACGTTTGCATTACTTTCATTTTAGTGGTTATATTATCAATAACTAACTTGTCTTTAGCTAACCATTTATATGATGGCATAATCGATCCTGGCGAGGTGCTTTGTGGGTTGTACATGTGATTAAAATGCCAGTTATCACTGTATTTATGACCAATCCGTGCTAAATCTGGTCCTGTTCTTTTTGATCCCCATAAAAATGGATGATCGTATACAAACTCTCCTGCTTTTGAATATTCGCCATAACGCTCAACCTCAGAACGGAACGGTCGTATCATTTGTGAGTGACAGCCTACGCAACCTTCTCTGATATATAAATCACGTCCTTCTAGTTCTAACGGCGTATATGGTTTTACGCTTGTGATCGTTGGAATATTGGATTTAACCAATAATGTTGGTACGATTTGAATAACACCTCCGATTAATACGGCTACCGTAGCCAATATGGTTAACTGAATAGGTTTACGCTCTAACCAAGGGTGAAAATCTTCTCCTTTTAATCTACCGCTTTTAATTTTTTGTAAAGCTGGTGCTTCGGCTAATTCATCTTCAATGGCTGATCCATTTGCTAATGTTTTAATAATATTATAAACCAATACCAATAAACCGATTACAAATAAAGTCCCGCCAATGGCACGCATTAAATACAAAGGCATGATGGCAGTTACGGTTTCTAAAAAGTTACCGTATACCAATGATCCGTCTGGGTTAAATTGCTTCCACATAGATGCCTGCATAAACCCAGCAACATACATTGGTAGTGCATACAATACAATCCCTAAAGTACCTATCCAAAAATGGAAATTGGCTAATTTTTCTGAATATAATTTAGTTTTTGCCATACGAGGTATCAACCAATAGATTAGACCAAAGGTCATAAACCCATTCCAAGCTAATGCGCCTACGTGTACGTGTGCTACGATCCAATCGGTAAAATGCGCTATCGCATTTACATTTTTAAGTGATAACATTGGCCCTTCAAAAGTTGCCATACCGTAACCTGTTATCGCTACTACAAAAAACTTTAAAACGGCACTTTCTCTAACTTTATCCCAAACACCTCTTAAGGTTAATAGTCCGTTAATCATACCTCCCC
>CAYQSQ010000042.1:0-4814 GCA_964420215.1 uncultured Flavobacterium sp.
AAGAAAACAGACGTAGTGCATTTATTGTGGTGGAAATGGATTAGAGGTGAATCTGATTTTTTTTGAAAGAATCCTTGAATAAAATCAAAAAATGACTTGTTTTTTAAAGGCGTAATTATATGATAATTACGCCTTTATTTATACTTTTGTAACTTCATGAAAAAAGGAGATTGAATATAGTTCTTTTTTTAAGTTTAACTTGTTGATAAATAGTATTTTAGCTTGTTTTTTGTGATTTGAGTTTATTATTAATTCTTTTTTTTGAATTGGTAATCAGTTGAACTCGTACTTACTTTTACTTAAAAATTAATAAACATAATAGAGATGTTAAATAAATATAGTCGATTAGTTACTCAAGATTCTACACAGCCAGCTGCAAAAGCAATGTTACATGCTATTGGTTTAACCGATGAAGATTTAAAAAAACCATTTGTAGGTATTGCAAGTACTGGATATGAAGGAAATCCATGCAATATGCATTTGAATGATTTGTCTAAAGAGATTAAAATTGGTATTCAGGAAGAGAATTTGGTAGGCTTGATTTTTAACTCTATAGGGGTTTCTGATGGTATATCCATGGGTACACCAGGAATGAGATATTCTTTGCCTTCTCGAGATATTATAGCGGATTCTGTAGAAACCGTGATTCAAGCCATGAATTATGATGCGGTAGTAACTGTTGTAGGTTGTGATAAAAATATGCCTGGTGCATTGATGGCGATGCTACGCTTAAATAGACCATCTATATTGGTTTATGGGGGTACTATTGCTGCTGGATGCCATAATGGTAAAAAATTAGATGTAGTTTCAGCATTTGAGGCGTGGGGAGAAAAAGTTGCAGGGACGATGAATGAGGAGGAATATCAAAACGTGATACATAAAGCGTGTCCTGGTGCAGGAGCTTGTGGCGGGATGTATACTGCAAATACGATGTCATCTGCCATAGAAGCGTTAGGGATGTCATTGCCTTATACATCATCTAACCCAGCGGTTAGTGATATAAAACATAAAGAATGTCATGAAGTAGGTAAGGCAATCAATTATTTGATTCAAAAAGATTTAAAACCGTTAGATATTGTATCTCGTAAATCTTTAGAAAATGCGATTCGTTTGGTGACTGTTTTAGGAGGGTCAACCAATGCGGTATTGCATTTTTTAGCGATTGCTAAAGCAGCTAACATCGAGTTTACCTTAGATGATTTTCAAAAAATAAGCGATACTACTCCATTTTTGGCAGATTTAAAACCAAGCGGTAAATACGTTATGGAAGATTTGCATGAAGTTGGAGGAGTTCCAGCAGTAATGAAATACATGTTGCAAAACGGCATGTTACATGGAGACTGTATGACCGTTACAGGAAAAACAATTGCTGAAAATTTACAAGATGTACCTGATTTAGCAACGAATCAAGATGTGGTTCGCACAGTTGATAATCCTATAAAAGCTACAGGTCATTTACGAATATTGTATGGTAATTTAGCAGAAGAAGGAGCAGTGGCTAAAATTACAGGTAAAGAAGGAGTTTATTTTTCAGGAAAAGCAATTGTTTTTAATAGCGAAGCAGAAGCGAACGAAGGTATTGGAGCAGGAAAAGTAGAAAAAGGAGATGTAGTGGTTATTAGATACGTAGGGCCAAAAGGAGGTCCTGGAATGCCAGAAATGTTAAAACCTACTGCAGCGATTATGGGAGCAGGTTTAGGTAAAGACGTAGCCTTGATTACAGATGGTAGATTTTCTGGGGGATCACATGGTTTTGTCGTCGGTCACGTTTCTCCTGAGGCTCAGGTTGGAGGCGCTTTGGCTCTTGTGCAAAATGGCGATATCATAACTATTGATGCGGAAAAAAACACTATAAACGTAGTACTTTCTCAGGAGGAACTGGATAAAAGAAGAAAAGATTGGAAACAACCTGAATTGAAAGTAAAACAAGGAAGTCTGTACAAGTATGCGAATATCGTATCTTCAGCATCTAAAGGATGTGTGACAGACGAATTTTAAAAAATAATTATGAAACAGAATACAACAGATAAATTTGAAACCCTAACCTCTACAGAAACGATCAGAATTTCAGGATCGGAAGCAGTAATTCGATGTTTGTTAGAGGAAGGAGTGGATTTAGTATACGGTTACCCAGGCGGAGCGATTATGCCGATTTATGATGCAATGCATGATTTTCGAGATCAATTCCATCATGTATTGACTCGTCATGAACAAGGAGCGACACATGCAGCGCAAGGTTATGCACGAGTGACAGGAAAAATAGGTGTGGCATTAGCTACATCAGGTCCAGGTGCAACTAATTTAATTACAGGTATTGCTGATGCTCAAATTGACTCTACACCTATGTTATGCATTACCGGTCAAGTAGCAGAACATTTATTGGGTTCAGATGCCTTTCAAGAAACAGATATTATAGGGATTTCTACTCCAGTTACGAAATGGAATTATCAAATTACTCGTGCTGAAGAAATTCCGGAAGTATTAGCAAAAGCATTCTATATTGCTCGTTCGGGCAGACCAGGTCCAGTATTGATTGATATCACTAAAAATGCACAAATAGCAGAGTTAGATTTTTCGTATAAAAAATGCACAGGAGTAAGAAGCTATAAGCCAGTACCTGTTATTGATTCTTCTAAAGTTGCCGAAGCAGCCAAATTAATTAACGAAGCAAAAAAACCAATGATTGTTTTTGGTCAAGGTGTTATTTTAGGAGAAGCTGAACAAGAATTAAAACAATTTGTTGAAAAAACAGGAATACCAGCTGCGTGGACTATTTTAGGTTTATCGGCTTTACCAACCAGTCATCCCTTAAACGTAGGTATGGTAGGGATGCACGGTAATTATGGTCCTAATGTTTTGACTAACCAATGCGATTTGTTAATTGCTTTAGGGATGCGTTTTGACGATCGAGTAACAGGTAACTTAGCCACATATGCTAAACAAGCTAAAATTATCCATTTTGAAATTGATCCAGCCGAGGTAGATAAAAATGTTAAAACAGATGTTGCCGTTTTAGGAAATGTAAAAGAATCGTTACAAGCAATCTTACCTTTAGTACAAGAAAATACGCATCCCAAATGGATTACCGAATTTGAAAGACACATGGCTATTGAAGTAGAAACGGTTATCAAAAAGGATATTACGCCTACTAAAGAGCAATTGACTATGGGTGAGGTTATTGAAAAAATTAACGAACACTCAAAAGGAGACGCCGTAATTGTAACTGATGTCGGACAACATCAAATGATAACTTGTAGATATGCTAAGTTTAATCAATCCAAAAGTAACGTAACATCTGGTGGATTAGGTACTATGGGATTTGCATTACCCGCTGCGATGGGGGCTAAAATGGGAGTTCCAAATCGAGAGGTAGTAGCAGTAATTGGGGATGGAGGCTATCAAATGACAATACAAGAATTAGGGACTATTTTCCAAACTAAAATACCCGTAAAAATTGTTGTTTTAAACAATAACTTTTTAGGAATGGTACGTCAATGGCAACAGTTATTTTTTGACAAACGATATGCACAAACAGAATTAATAAATCCAAATTTTGTTGCAATTGCCGAAGGATATTACATTAAGGCAAAAAAAGTTACCAAACGAGAAGAATTGGACGGAGCCGTTGCTGAAATGCTAGCTTCTAAAGAGGCTTATTTTTTAGAAGTAGTGGTAGAGAAAGAAGATAATGTGTTTCCGATGATTCCTACAGGAGCGTCCGTTTCAGATATTCGTTTGAGTTAAATAGTTTAAATTATGGAAAATAAAACATATACCATTTCTGTTTACACAGAAAACAACGTAGGATTATTGAACCGTATTTCGGCAATTTTTCTCAAAAGACATATTAATATCGAAAGTTTGACTGTTTCGGGATCTGAAATCGAAAATGTACACCGTTTTGTAATTGTAATCGAATCAACAGAAACTGCCGTAATTAAATTGGTAGGTCAAATTGAAAAACAAATTGAAGTCATTAGAGCTTATTATCATACGGATGAAGAAACTATTTATCAAGAGTCCGCTTTGTTTAAAATCAGTTCCTCTTTATTGTTCGATGAGCGTCAAATACAAAACATCATCAAAAAAAGTAATGCAAATATTGTGACCGTTTCAAGAGAATTTTTTGTTTTGGAAAAATCAGGTCGAAAACCAGAAATTGATGCACTTTATGAGGAGTTTAAATCCTTTGGGATTTTACAATTTGTTCGTTCAGGTCGAATTTCAGTTTCTAAAACAGCAATGCAAATTTCAAGTATATTAAAAGAGTTTAATAACTAATCAAAAATAAATTTAAAACAATACAAATGGCAAATTATTTTAACACACTTTCTTTACGTCAACAATTAGAACAATTGGGACAATGCGAATTCATGGACAGTTCAGAATTTGATGGAGGTGTAGCAGCATTGAAAGGTAAAAAAATAGTTATTATTGGTTGTGGAGCGCAAGGTCTAAACCAAGGTCTAAACATGAAAGATTCAGGTTTGGATGTTTCTTATACTTTAAGAGCTGAAGCGATTGCGCAAAAAAGACAATCATATTTAAACGCAACTGAAAATGGTTTTAAAGTAGGAACTTATGAAGAAATGATTCCTACAGCAGATTTGTTAATCAACTTAACACCAGATAAACAACATACAGCTGTTGTAACTGCAGTTATGCCATTAATGAAAAAAGGATCAACATTATCTTACTCTCACGGTTTCAACATCGTTGAAGAAGGAATGCAAATTCGTAAAGATATTACCGTAATTATGGTGGCACCTAAGTCGCCAGGATCAGAGGTAAGAGAGGAGTTTAAAAGAGGATTT
>CAYQSQ010000043.1:0-3899 GCA_964420215.1 uncultured Flavobacterium sp.
GTAACCTAGTCGAATTTAAATCTCATTTTACTCTTAAAAGGTAAAAATTAGGGGAGTTTTGATTCGAGGATTTTATTGATGAAATGAGCTAAAATTCCACCGAAAATAGGAGATAGGATGTAAACGGTCAGAAAACTCCATTCGACAGGTGGGAATGCGGCGTTTTTCCAGCCGAATAAATACGCAACAATACGAGGAGCAAAATCACGAGCAGGATTTAAACCTGCTTGTGTAAATGGTGCTACTAAACAGATGATACAGGTAACGGTTAAGCCTATTAATAAAGGGGTTAAATTGTCTATTTGTTCTTTTTTTTCGGTTAACCGAAAGATTACAAATACTAATATAAACGTTCCGAAACCTTCCATAAAACAAGCCAAACTAGTGGAAACAGTAAGTTTATCCGCAAATCCTGGATTGGGATAATATTCTCCAAAAAACTGAGCCGATTGTATTGATGCTTTACTTCCTCTTATGATACCATTTGTTTTTTCATACAAAAGGATAGCGTCTTCAAAAATTAAAAACAAAATCGTGGTGGCAATAAACGCGCCTACTAATTGGCTCATAATATAAAAAGGTAATTTAGAAAACTTTAATTTTTTGGCAAATCCCATGGCTATGCTTACTGCGGGGTTTAAATGGGCAGGACAAATTGCACGTACCGAAAATATGGCTAAAGCAACCCCTATTCCCCAGACTAAGGCGATTTCTAACAAGCTTCCAAAACTTTTAAATAAAACAGCCACAGCCACTGAACTACAGCCAAAAAGCACCAAAATAAAGGTTCCAAGTGCTTCTCCTACGTATTCTTTGAAATGTACCATTTTATTGTATCAACGAAAAAACATATTTTAATTCTGTAGCAATTTGGATGCTTCGTTCTGCATATTTTTCAACTTGTTGCGGGGTATTATCAAATGCTTTAGGATCCTCAAAAGTTATTGGGATACGTTTTTCTGTCCCAGCGATAAATGGACAGCCTTTGTCAGCACTCGAGCATGTTAATATTGCGGCAAATTCGCCCAAAGGATTAAACGGATCATCAAAGGTTTTTGAAAATCCAATTACTGGATGTGTATTGTTAGCAAACTTAATGCTGTAAACAGGATTAGATGAGTCGGATAATTTTTGAATTGAAAAACCTTGATTGGTTAATGTTTTGGCTACTACAGGAAATAAAGCCGTAGCTTCTGTTCCGCCTGAATAGGTATATACATTTTGAATCCCATAGTATACACTCATCACTTGTGCCCAGATTTGGGATAAGTGACTGCGTCGTGAATTATGCGTACAGATAAAATTTAAGCTGATGATTTCTTTTTGATTCTTTTTTTCTTGAATAAATTCTATTAATGGGTGTAGTTTTTGCTTGCGTTCCTCAGTAATTGTTGTGAGATCCAGCGTTTCAATTATCGTTTTAATTTCTGAAAATAATGCAGTTGTAGACATTTTTGTGGTTTTAATATTTCAAATTTAGCAACATCCTGAATCAGGTTTACAAAAAGTAATATCGTTGTCGATTGGATTAATAATAGACTGCAAAAAGTCTTGTGCTTTTTTCCAGGTCTCTTGATTTAGGCAATAACAGATGTTGTTTCCAGAGATATTTCCTTTAATTAATTGTACCTTTTTTAATTCTGATAAATGCTTCGATACAGTGGATTGCGCAAGCGGTAGCACATCAACAATGTCGCCGCAAACACACGATGGAGATTGAGTCAAATAATGTATAATTGCCAAACGAGCAGGATGCCCTAAGGCTTTTAGTATTTCTGACATTTCGTTGATTTCTTCTGAAAACCCTGTTGTTTTTGTTATTCCCATATCGCAATATTACGATATAGATTTTAATACACAAAAGAATAATTTGACAATTTTAAGTCAAAGTGATTTGAATTCAAATCACAAATGCAATTTTCGATTTTGTATTTTTGCAAAAAAAAACATGAATCCTAAAAGTTATATCGCTAACGTTTATTATTTATTTATGTCGGTATTACCATTGGTTTGTTACCCTAAATTGATGGATAATATTACGTTACCGCGTCAATTATTTGTGACGATTTTTGTTTCAATTATAATTGGTTTTATTCTTTTAAATCTAAAAAGGACAACGTATTCACTTACATCGTTACACATTGCTGTTATCGTTTACGTTATTATTGCAAGTATTGCTTCCGTAACACAAGCTTTAACACTTTCAATAAGTTATTATGTGTTATCAAAACAACTGTTGCTGTTTTTATATTTTTTTAGTACCGTTTATCTTTTAAAGAATGAATTGATAACCATCAAACAAGTGGTTACTGCAGTGGTGTTATTTGCAATTGTTTCTATAAGTACAGGACTATATGATATTACCAAAACCACATTAACCTATCACCAGCTCTACAAACATTGGGGTATGGTTACAGGCGGCTTTGGTAATAAAAATATTTTAGCAGCTATTTTATTTTTTTGTATTCCTTTTTTGCTCATTCGATTAAGCAATAATAAGATTACGTACCTATTAAAAATAATCGCAGTTGGGTTAGCGTTGTTTGTTATTTCTATAGTTAATACGCGTGCCGTAATCTTGGCAACAGGGGTTTTTACCTTGGTAGTCGTGTATTATATTTTTAAAGAACGTATTAAAAAACATTTTATCTGGTTTGGAAGTGCATTTGTTGGTTTGGTTGTATTTTGTACCTATTCTATTTATAACAGTAAATATTTTGGAACAGGTAAGTTTTCGACAGATATTTCGGTAGAATATTTTTATCGCCTGTTTGATTCGGGTACTTTTAAAATCCGCTTGATTTTATGGAAAGAATCAATTACGATGTTTTTAGAGCATCCTTTTTTGGGAGTAGGTTTAGGTAATTGGACGTTGCATCATTCTAAATATGGATTAACGGGTTTTCCTGACTGGAATACATTAAACGGGGTTACAATTATTCAACAACCGCATAATGATTTTTTGTGTGTATTATCCGAAACTGGTCCTTTGGGATTTGTTGCGTTATATACTTTTTTTGGAATCATTATATACCAACTTCATAAAAAAATAAAAGCCGAAAAAAAGGTTCAAACTAAAAATAACCTAATTATAATTTATGCAGGAATTATAGGTTATTTTGTAGTGTCGTTTTTTGATTTTCCTTCGGAAAGAATCCCACATCAATTGGTGTTTATGACACTATTAGCACTTGCTTATGTTTATGGATCAGAAACCACAGAAACCAACAAAGTGCCATTTTATTTGCCCAAAATTACACTTGTTTTTAGCACACTTGCTATACTCCTATTTTCATTTTTTATAACAATTGTACGTGTCAATAGTGAACAACATGTAGCTTTATTAAAAAATGCGAAAGAATCGGGTGATGTAACCACATCGATGCTTCATGCCAAACAAGCATCAAGTCATTTTTATGAAATGGATTACCATTCTGTACCGATTGATTGGTATATCGGTACACTTCATTTCCAGCAAGGCAATATCCCGTTAAGTATTTCTTATTTTGAAAAAGCACACGCGATTTCGCCCTACAATATAAAAAACTTACACAGTTTAGCAGTCGGATATGAAAAAATGGGTAATCCACAACGAGCCATACTATTGCTGCAAAAAGCACTTGTCTTGTCTCCAAATTTTGAAGATGCACTTGTTCAGTTAGCTGTTGTTTATTTTAATCAAAAACAATATAAAAAAGCATTTGAGATCATCAATAAAATACCTGTTTCAACAAAAAATACATTGTACAATAAATTTATCATACCAATTATTCAGGGTAATGCTTATTTTGATCCAAACTTGTTGGATTCGATTTAAATCAAAGAATTCTGTTAGATATAACGCGTTAAATAATTGTTAACCCTATTATTTGTTAGGGTTTTATAATTATAGTATCATT